>NZ_JAFNNJ010000001.1:1748-660057 GCF_026536825.1 Gilliamella sp. B3367 | reverse complement strand
TGTAAAAAGTATAGTGATTGGAAAAACACGATGCAACACTTTTTTTCGCTCATTTACGTTAACTTTTGTAAATAGGATCTAAAAAAGATCTAGATGATAATTGATTAATCGCTGTTTTAATTAAAGATTATCATCATTACAAATCTTTAGAATCACGGTTATTGATCCTGAAAAAATTATTTTAGTATTTAAAATAGTGGTTATGATCATTTAAAAGTTTTAAGTGAAATTTAAAACCTCAAAAACCCGGCTCCTCAACTTTTTTTAATGGAAAAAACAGCTACTAAAAAACGCCATAGTTTAAAGCGGAATTATTTATTTGAGACAACATTGCAAAACAGAATTTAGAACCTCAAAAACCCCGCTCCTCAACTTTTTTGATGGAAAAAACGGCCACTAAAAAGCGCCATAGTTTAAAGCGGAATTACTTATTTGAGGCAATATTTCAAAACAGAATTTAGACCCCAAAAACCCCGTTCCTCAACTTTTTTTTACGGAGGATTCTAATTCTGAATAATAACTTATCCCTAACAATTTAGCTATCTCTTGATTTTCAGCTAGCTGTTTTGGTTCTGCATTAAATATGACGTTTCCATTTTCAATAACCACACAGCGGGAAAAATGGCTAAGTGACTCATCCAGATAATGCGATACCATCATTAAGGTCAGATTAAATTCACTACAAACCTGATTCACCAATGCCAACATTTCAAAGCGCAGAGCTTGGTCAAGAGCAGAAAATGGCTCATCTAATAATAATATAGGACGATGTTGTATAAGACAGCGAGCCAAAGCCACGCGTTGCCGTTGACCACCCGATAGCTGTTCGGGATAGCGATGGTTAAAGCCTTCCAGCCCGACACGAACCAGTATATCATTAATAGTCGTTTGTTCAGCTCGACTCAGTTTTAATGTCGGCTTAATGCCTAAAGCAATATTTTGTTCAACCGTTAGATGGCTAAATAAGTTATTTTGTTGAAATAGCATCGATACCGGGCGTTGACCGGGTAACGTTGTTGTGACATTTTGGTTATTTAAGATGATTTGTCCTGATTTAGGAAAGATGAACCCCGCAATCAAGCTAAGTAATGTACTTTTGCCCGCGCCACTTGGACCGACAATAACAACCCGTTCTTTAGCAGCAATATTTAGCGTAAAGTGCATGTTGAAGTTGTCATATTGATATTCAATTTTTTGAAGTTCGATCATAATCCATCACAACCAATAAACTAAAAGATAAAAGTAATAATATCGCGGCTGTCACGATACTTTCTTGATAATGATAATGCGATATCTGTTGATATAAATAATAAGGTAACGTGGTTACCGACTGCCCGCCAAACAGAGCTATTACCCCAAAATCGCCCAATGACAATATGGCAGCAAGGGCAAAACTCATCAACATAAGACTTTTTAACCCCTTAAAATCGACCAAATAAAAATGCGTTAAACCATTGATATTAAGGGTTTGGGTTAATTGCCAATAGCGAGCCGTAATATCATACATCGGCGTAGCTAAATTTTTAAGGATGAAAGGTAGCGCCATTAACCCATTACAAACCATAATTAATAAGCAGATAAAAACAGTGTTATGACTAAAACCGAATAACAATAAAAACAATCCCGATGCTAATACCATGTTTGGTATAGCTAATATCAAGGAGGCAACCATCATAAGCCGATTACTTAATTGACGTTGTTGGTTAATCAATAGTCGGCAATTGGTCCATAGCAAAAGTAACCCAAGTAATATCGCTATCATAGCCGAACCTATAGCAATAAGGATTGAATAGAGTAAGGCTTGTTGCAACATCGATGTGAGTAATGAGATTTGGAAAAAATAGAAACCTTGAAAAAGTATAGTAATCATCGGGGACAATATAAATAATCCCCCTATTACGATAATTATCATACTAATCATTTTTAACCAATTGGTTATCGGTAATTGATAGTTGGAGTGACTAAATTTAACACTCAGCTTTCTATCATTTCTATTTATTTTCTGCATCAAGCTGATAAAAACAATACAGCAAACCAACTGCACGCAAGATAGTAATGCGGCTTGTAATAGATCAAAGTCTCGCACCGCTTGATAAATAGCCACTTCCAGCGTGGTGTATTTTGGACCACCACCCAATGCAAGCACTATGGCAAAACTCGAAAAACAGAGCATAAAAATAAGTGCTGCCATAGGCAATATTTGTCTACGAAGTAACGGCCATTCAAGTAATTTAAAATAGGTAAATGTTGAAAAATTAAGTTGTGCCGCTAACTGTCTTTGTTCTATCGCAACACTGTTTAATGTTTTGTAAAAGAGCACACAAGCATAAGGAAAATTCAAAAAAACATGCGCCAACAAAATACCTTGCAAGCCATAAATAGGAAATGAAAATGGGATATGCAGTACTTGGCAAATGTAAGCCAGTAAACCTTGTTGCCCATATACCGACAACAACCCTGTCACAACCACCAAAGCGGGTAAAATAAAGGTAATTGGCATTATTTTTATCAGTAACTTTTTACCTTTAAAATCAATAAAGGAGAGCGCCTTAGCCATTAATATTGCTGATGCCAGCGAAAGTATTGTCGATAACAAAGCTTGATAAAAAGTGATCCAAACAATATGAAGCACATAACTATCAAGATAAATCGTCAAATTTCCTGACTCTAAGGCAAATCGCCAAATAGCAATAAGTGCCGAGCTTAAAATGATGAGTATTAAGCTCGCCGCACTCATTCCGGGTAATAACGATTTAAATTTCAACATTGGCGATACGGATCTATTTACTAATTGCCGATTGCCATTCTCGAATCCAAGCTTTTTGATGTTTTTCAATCTCTGCTGGCTCAAATTCTAACGATTTATTGACCGAATTAATTTGCGCAAAGGCATTAGGTAGATCCGTTTTGATAATCGGATACATCACATTTTTCTCAGCAAATTGGTGTTGGACTTCAGGTGTCAGCAAATAACGTAAAAATTGGCGCGCTAGGTCAATTTCTTGACTGTATTTAATAATTCCGGCTACTTCAACTTGACGATAGTGCCCTTCATCAAAAATAGCTGCTTCGTAGTGATGCTCGTTTTCATTAATGATATGTGCCACTGGCGATGTACTGTAACTAAGTACAAAATCCGCTTCGCCTTTTAAAAACATACCATAAGCTTCGCTCCAACCTTTGGTGACCGTCACCGTATTTTTAGCGATTTGTTGCCACGCTTCTGCTGCTTTATCTCCATAAACTTTTTTTACCCAAAATAGTAAACCGAGTCCTGGTGTACTGGTTCTTGGATCTTGGTAGATGATTTTCCAACCGGCTTTATTTTCAACCAGTTCATGTAAAGAATGAGGTGGATTTTTGACTTTGTTATTATTGTAGATAAAAGCAAAATAACCAAAATCATAAGGCATAAAACTATCATCCCACCAATTGGTGTTAAGATTGTCGGGTTTAGCGATTTGATGAGGAATAAGAATATTCGCTTGTTTGGCTTGCTCTAATAGGTTGTTATCTAACCCTAAAATAACATCCGCATTCGTTTTATCGCCTTCAAGGCGAATACGATTTAAAACCGACACAGCATCACCTAATGTCACAACCTCAAGTTGGCAATTGCATTGGGCTTCAAACCCTTTTTTGATTGCCTCGCCGGGTCCCCATTGTGACATAAATGAATTATAGCTATAAACCGTCAAAGTAGGCAGTTCTGCATTGGCTAATGGGCTAAAAAGTGAAAATAAAAAAATAACAGGTAGTAAAAAGTTTTTACAAAACATTTTGCCTCCAAAGAAATAGGTAAAAGACAAAAGGTTTGAGCAGATATAATAACTCAAATCCCTCCGCTGGCATTATCCAGTTCAGGTTCGACGAGTTATGTCAGTCAATCTGACACTCTCAGCCCACTAGGGCACCCCGTTGAGAACGACATTAGTTTAGAGGGTGAAGGTATAATTGTAAATAGTTACCTTCAACGGTTGCCTGCAAACTTATCTACGATTTTGGAAGAGAGTAACTGCGCTTGATCAAACTGATAGATCTATTCTTTATAAAATTCCCGCCTAGCCCCATTTGTAATCGGAAAATCGATTTATTGCTTATTTAAGGAGTGAGTGAGTTTTGCATATTCATTCAAAAAGATATTTTCACCATGATTATCATAGTATTTTGTCAATTGTGAATCTGAGTTGTTGCAGATGGCCTTGAGCAAACACCAACGTTGAAAAGAGCAAAAGGATATTGATAATCAGGTAGTTAAATAAATTTCGGCACCTGTTTTCTCTTTATTTTTTTATCTATTTTATAATTGAGTTGATAGATTACATCTAAATAAAAAAATTTTCGTTTATAAAAGAATCTGCTATTTACTTGTCCTTAACTAATCCCACAGTGACAATTTATCAATTTATCAGTATTATATTGGGCATTTTATTTTAATCGATTAGGTTCAGTGTGAATATTCAACAACTATTAACACAACGTGTTTCTCAAGCAATGATTATGGCGGGTGCTGATAAAAACTGCGACGCTTTAATCAAGCAATCAGCTAAAGCCCAATTTGGTGACTACCAAGCAAATGGTATCATGTCTACCGCTAAAAAATTGGGAATGCCACCACGAGCATTAGCTGAAAAAGTTTTACAACATCTTGATATTGATGATATTGCCGATAAAATCGAGATCGCCGGTCCTGGTTTTATTAATATCTTTTTAAAAGATAGTTGGATTGCTGAACAAAACGAAGTCGCGCTAAATAGTGATAAACTGAATATTACTTTACCAGCCAAACCACAAACTATTGTGGTTGATTACTCTGCACCAAACGTAGCAAAAGAGATGCACGTCGGCCATTTACGCTCAACCATTATTGGTGATGCTAGTGTCCGAGTATTAAGCTTTCTTGGTCATAATGTTATCCGTGCCAACCATGTTGGTGATTGGGGAACCCAATTTGGGATGTTAATCGCCTATCTTGAAAAAATGGAAAACGAACATGCCAACGATATGGAACTTTCAGATTTAGAATCGTTCTATCGCGCAGCTAAAAAACATTACGACGAAGACGAAGCCTTTGCCGAAAAAGCCCGTAATTATGTCGTAAAACTTCAAGGTGGTGACCAATATTGCCGTGAAATGTGGCGAAAACTGGTGGATATCACCATGACACAAAACATTGCCACATATAAACGCCTTAATGTCACCTTATCGGTTGAAGATACAATGGGCGAAAGCATCTATAACAGTATGCTACCAGGCATTGTTGCCGATCTAAAACAGAAAAAATTAGCGGTTGAAAGTGACGGTGCCATCGTCGTATTTCTAGATGAATATAAAAATAAAGAAGGCGAACCAATGGGCGTTATTATCCAAAAACGTGATGGTGGCTATCTTTATGCAACAACCGACATTGCCTGTGTAAAATATCGTTACGAAACACTTCATGCTGAACGTATTTTATATTATACCGATTCACGTCAACACCAACATCTAGAACAAGTTTGGGATATCGTGCATAAAGCGAAATATGTACCAGAATCCTTAAAACTTGAACACCACATGTTTGGTATGATGTTAGGTAAAGACGGCAAGCCGTTTAAAACTCGTTCAGGTGATACCGTAAAATTAAACGACCTGCTTGACGAAGCAACAGAGCGTGCAGAAGCACTCATTAAAAGTAAAAATGCCGATCTTTCACCAACAGAACTTGCCAAAGTGATTGATGCTGTGGCGATTGGCGCAGTGAAATATGCCGACCTATCCAAAAATCGTACCACCGATTATGTTTTTGATTGGGATAACATGTTGTCATTTGAAGGCAATACTGCACCATATCTACAATATGCCTATACACGCGTACTGTCGGTGTTTAGAAAATCAAATATCAACGAAGATAGCTTAACTGGTAATATCAATTTAGGCACGGACAAAGAGCGAACATTAGCAATTCGATTAATTCAATTTGATGAAACCGTTTCAACCGTTGCTGTAGAAGGCACACCGCATGTGCTATGCGCCTATTTGTATGATATCGCCACCCTATTTTCTAGCTTCTATGAGCACTGCCCAATTTTGGCAGCCGAAAATGAAGACTTAAAACATAGCCGTCTAAAACTGGCATCTTTAACGGCAAAAACCCTTAAAACCGGTTTAGATATGCTTGGTATTAAAACGGTTGAAAAAATGTAACAAAACCAGCCACCGATATTGTTCAATATCGGTGGTATATCTCCACTTAAAAACATCTTAAAAATTTCAGCGTTTAAAATTGAGGGGAGTTTTATAAAACCAAATTTATCCCCAAAAAATCCTCAACTTTTTGATATAAAAACACAACTAAACACCACAGCTTAAAGCTGGATTATTCATATAAAACAATATTAAAAATTAGGATTTAGAACCTCAAAAACCCCGCTCCTCAACTTTTTTTGTAATAAAAAAATAAACCCGCTGGTAATTCAAACGTCGCTAAGCCACAAAATCGATTTTTATGGCTAAACGACGTTGGCTCTTAGCTTGCTTTTAATTGCTTAATACTTTTTTCCTCACCCCTAACCCCGGCTCTAAGGATTAAGGACGAAGGAATAAGAGCTAAGGATAGACGCAAAGACCGTAGCCGGAGTACTGCCAATCCACATAACCGTCCTGTGTGGTCACGACATGTTGGGCTCTATAATACGAGTCGCTAGTCAAGTACCAATAGTAGTTGAAGCCAACGCCTGAATAATCATCCATTTTACCCCACTCCGAGAAAAAACCAGAACCTATACGACGTATGTAATGATTATCAGATAAGAAAGTAGGATTGGCTACATCCTCCCAATATGCATTAGTTAAATCACGTCTGCTAGGCAGATGTTGATAACCAAGACGATTACACCAAGATAAGGTATCAGAATAATTGCGCACCATAGCACGGTTGACGAACCACTGCTTCAAAGTAAAACCATATTTAACAACAGGAATACCATTATTGTCACGACCGACCAACTCGAAGGTCTGAGGCAAAGATGGAGTGGAAATACGATCAGGATAGGATGAAGCCTGTTGGGATTCGGTAGCGTAAGGACCCGTTAAAGTAACGCGTACGCTTGTAGCAGTAGGATTAGACATAGTAGCAGTGATACCTCCATGAGAAACAGGAGACCAAGACAATGGCTGACTACTATCAGAAATGAGTAAATCAAAGTACAATCCATCAGCGCCAGTTGTAGGAAAGTTTAAACGGTAAGATAACGGGTCAGTTGACTGAGTGAGAAAACCATTAGCAGGGTCCCACATCGAAACCGGACCAGCAAAATCCCAACGAGAGTTATAAGTAGAATCACCACGCTTACCATTTTTTAAATTAGGTTTGGCAAAATTAACTTTAGCACAAACTGAGGTACCAGACTTTGGATTGACGTAATAAGTCTCACTACGGGCACTGAAAGTACTACGATTAGGAAATCCGTAACGAGTTGATAATGTACCGTTAGTACTGGATAACGTAACTCTATAAGGTGCAGAATCAGTACATGTCGTTAAAACAGTATTACGTGATACAGGCCGATTGTTTTTATCGACAATAGATAAACTTAAACGACCAGTAGCAGTAACGCCAGAATCACCATCATCATCCCCCCAATAATTATTAGGAGGACCGATAAGAGAACTTAAATCGACTGAGTTAGTATCAGTAGGAACGAACATACGAATATCAGCAAAACTCTGACCCTCAACCGGCAAGACGATAGGTCTTGAAGAAGATGATGAATTGGTAGAAGGCGTATAATGTGTACCATCAGATAGCGTAATCCCAAGCAGACCGTTAGCATCAACAACACGTGTACGACCTCCATCGAAAGTCAAATAAGGTGGGCTACCCTGTATCGCATTCCTAGTTGTCTGTGATGTCAATGCGTGACCCGAGAAAGGAAGAAAAAAAGCCGCGGAAAAAACAATCTGCCGGGATAATTTGGGAAAAGATCGAAAACAGGATCTGAAAGAGGATCCGGAAAACGACCGGAAAAAAGATCGAGAAGAGGATCGCGGAAGCGATCGCGCGAAAATTCGCAGAATTTCACTTGATTGCGTGGAAAAATAAGTTTCAGTGAAAAATTTAAGATAGGAGTTGAACTTAGACGAATTTAAAAGATAGGTTTGGCAGGTTGGCTGTTGGCTGTTGGCTGTTGAAAATTATATTGCATTTTAGACTATCCTGTCAAGTAATTTTTTGATTAATTTACAATTTTATACTTTTCTGTCAAATTTTAGCCTTGTAGCTAAAACCGTGTAAAAAGTATAGTGATTGGAAAAACACGATGCAACACTTTTTTTCGCTCATTTACGTTAACTTTTGTAAATTCGATCTAAAAAGGACCTGAAAGTTAACCGGTTAAATTTTGTTTTAATTAAATATATTTCAATTACAAATCTTTAAAATTAGAGCGATTGATCCTTAAAAATTTTATTTTAGGGCTTTGAATTAGAAATTTAGTGATTTTGAGCATTTAATAATTTTTAAGTGAAATTTAAAACTTCAAAAACCCCGCTCCTCAACTTTTTTTGCGATAAAATCGCCTCAAAAATAAACCCGCCGAGGCGGGTAATTCAAACATTGCTAAGTCACAAAATCGCTATTTTATAACTCAACGACGTTAGCTCCTAACTTACTTTTAATAACTTAATTTTATCTTTTCCCCCCCTGTTCTAAGAATTAAGGTGAAGGACGAAGAAATTAACTAAGGATAGACGCAAAGCTCGTGAGAGGCCACGTTGAAGGAACCTCCCCAGACCACAGCACCGTCTTCGATCACGACAACCGGACTAGGTCCAACCTTGTCATCAGTCCAGAACCACATGTAGCGGACTGTACCAATACCAAATTCTGGGTAATCGTATAGATTACCCCACTCCGTAATAAAACCAGCACCAATACGACGCTGGTAATGATTATCAGGGGAGGAAGGAGTGGCGCTAGGTATGACTGCATCTGTACGAACTGCATTGGTTAAATCCTTGACACGAGGCATTCGATAACCAAGACTATTACACCAAGATAAATTATCATAATGAGAGTCTTCCCTAGAACCACGCAGGACAAACCACTTTCTTAACGTAAAACCATATTTAACAACTGCATTACCTCTACTATCACGACCAACTAACTCAAAAGTTTGGGGTAAAGATGGCTTTGGTATAAGACCTGGATTACTAGAATTGATTTGGGATTCAGTGGCGAAAGGACCGGTTAAAGTAACGCGCACCGCTCCTGAATTAATTGGGGAATTTGTCATTGTAGCAGTAATTCCACCAAGAGAAACCGGTGACCAAGACAACGAAGCTCCACCACCAATAACTAAATCAAAGTACAAACCACGAGCACCAGTAGTTGGAAAGTTTAAACCATAAGATGATGAGGAAGTTGACTGAGGAAGAAAACCATTATCCGGGTCCCAAATCGAAACAGGACCAGCATAATCATCAGATAGATATTCCTCATTATCACCAAGCTTGCCATACATTAAGTTAGGCCTAGCAAAACATATCATTGGTGATGCATTAGGATAAATATAATAGGTCGCATTACTTGCGCTGAAACTACTACTACTAGGAACACCATAACGTGTGGCTAATGTCACATCTGTACTGCTTAATTTTACCTGATAAGGTGCCTTACAAATTTCTGGTACTGCATTACGAGATACTGCACGGCCGTTTTTATCGACGATAGATAAACTTAAAGAACCGGTAGCTGAAATGTCTCCATCACCATCATCATCACCCCAATAATTATAAGGTGGATCGATAAGCGTACTTAAAACGACTGAATTAGCATTAGTAGGAACCAACATACCAATATCAGCAAAACTCTGCCCCTCGTCTGGCAAGACGATTGGTGTTGAAGAAGATGAAGGATTGTTTAAAGGCGTATATTGTGTACCATCAGATAGTGTAATCCCAAGCAGACCGTTAGCATCAACAACACGAGTACGACCACCGTCGAAAGTTAAATACGGCGCACTACCCTGTATCGCATTCCTAGTTGTCTGTGAAGTTAATGCGTGCCCCGAAAAAGGAAGAAAAAGAGCCACAAAAAAAACAATCTGCCGGGATAATTGAGAGAAGGATCGAAAAAAGGATCGCGCGATAATGCGCAGAATTCCGTAGAATTGCGCGGAAAAATAAGTATCGGTATAAAATAGATGTCGGAAGCTGAACTTAGACGAATTTAAATTATAGGTTGGCCAAGTTGCCTGTTGCCTGTTGCCTGTTGAAAATTATAAAACATGTGCGACAATCCTGTCAAGTAGTTTTTTGATTTATTTGAAATTTTACACTTCTAAGCTGCGTTTTAGCCTCGTAGCTAAACCGCGTAAAAAGTATAGTGATTGGAAAAACACGTTGCAACACTTTTTTTCGCTCATTTACATTAACTTTTGTAAATAGGATCTAAAAAAGATCTAAAAAAGATCTGAAAAATAATTGATTAACTCTTGTTTTAATTGAAGATATTATTACAAATCTTCAAAAAATGATTAAAGATCCTCGAAAATTTTATTTTAGGGATTTGAATTAGAAATTTAGTAAGTTTGATCATTTAAAACTTTTTAAGTGAAATTTAAAACTTCAAAAACCCCGCTCCTCAACTTTTTTTGCGATAAAATACCTAAAAAATAAACCCGCCGAGGCGGGTAATTGTAGCGTCGCTTAGCCACAAAATCGCTTTTTATGGCTAAACGACGTTGACTCGTAGCTTACTTTTAATCACCTAATACTATTTTTTATCACTACCACCCCCGCCCTAAGGATTAAGAACGAAGGAATAAAAACTAAGGATGGGAGCAAAGTCCGTAGCTGAAGTTGACGCTGTGGGTCCAACTCAAGCCCCCGTTGCCCGTGCCCACGATAAACTGGTTACTACCATTCGGGTCAATAGTCCAGTACCAAGAGTGCCTGAAGCCAACGCCAGAGTAATCAGACATACGACCCCACTCAGTGAAAAAGCCAGAACCTATATGACGCATGTACCAATTACCAGGTGAGGAAGGGGTGGCACTAGGTACGACTACATCTGTACGAACTGCGTTGGTTAAATCCTTTACGCTAGGCATTCGATAACCAAGACTATTACACCAAGATAAGGTATTAGGATAAGTGTCCTCCTTAGAACTACGGTGGACGAACCACTGCTTCAAAGTAAAACCATATTTAACAACAGGAGTACCATTAGTATCACTACCGACCAACTCGAAGGTCTGAGGCAAAGTAGGTTTAGAAATAGGACCAGGATTGGATGAACTATGTTGGGATGTGGTAGCGTAAGGACCCGTTAAAGTAACGCGTACGCTTGTAGTAGTAGGATTAGACATTGTAACTGTGATACCTCCACGAGAAACAGAAGACCAAGACAATGGCTGACTTACACCAATAATATCTAAATCAAAGTACAATCCATTAGCGCCAGTTGTAGGAAAATTTCTACCGTAAAGTGACGGGTCAGTTGACTGAGTGAGAAAACCATTATAAGGGCCCCACATCGAAGCTGGGCCGCGGGAATCCCAACCCCAACTATTATCACTAGGCTTACCATACACTAAGTTAGGCCGAGCAAAACAAACCACAGACGCAGCCTTAGGATTGACATAATAAGTCACACTATTGGCACGTAAATCACTACGATTAGGAAAACCGTAACGAGTAGATAATGTACCGTTAGTACTGGATAACTTAATACTATAAGGAGAATTACAAGCCATTAACACGGAATTACGTGATACAGCTTGATTAAATCTATCTAAGATAGATAAACTTAAAGAACCAGTAGCATTTATGTCACTATCACCATCATCATCCCCCCAATAATTATAAGGTGGACCGATAAGTGTACTTAAATCGACTGAATTAGCACTAGTAGGAACCAACATACCAATATCAGCAAAACTCTGCCCCTCAACGGGCAAGACGATAGGTCTCGAATCAGATGAAGTATTGGTTAAAGGCGTATATTGTGTACCATCAGATAGTGTAATCCCAAGCAGATCGTTAGTATCAACAATACGAGTACGACCACCGTCGAAAGTCAGATACGGTGCACTACCCTGTATCGCATTCCTAGTTGTCTGTGATGTCAATGCGTGACCCGAAAAAGGAAGAAAAAAAGCCACAAAAAAAACAATCTGCCGGGATAATTGAGAAAAGGATCGAAAAAAGGATCCGAAAAAGGATCGCGCGATAATTCGCAGAATTTCACTTGACTGCGCAGAAAAATAAATGTAAGTGAAAAATTTAAGATGGGAGCTGAACTTAGACGAATTTAAATTATAGGTTGGCCAAGTTGCCTGTTGCCTGTTGCCTGTTGAAAATTATAGAACATGTACGACAATCCTGTCAAGTAGTTTTTTGATTTATTTGAAATTTTACACTTCTAAGTTATGTTTTAGCCTCGTAACTAAAGCCGTGTAAAAAGTATAGTGATTGGAAAAACACGATGCAACACTTTTTTTCACTCATTTATGTTAACTTTTGCAAAGAGGATCTAAAAATGATCTAGATTATAGTTGGTTAACTGATATTTTAATTGAATATATTGCAATTACAAATTTTTAAAATTAGGCCGATTGATCCTTAAAAATTTTATTTTAGGGCTTTGAATTAGAAATTTAGTGATTTTGATATTTTAATAATTTTTTAAATGAAATTTAAAACCTCAAAAACCCCGCTCCTCAACTTTTTTTGAGATATAAAAACGCAAAAATAAACCCGCCTAGGCGGGTAATTCAAACGTCGCTAAGCCACAAAATCGCTTTTTTATGGCTAAACGATGTTGAATCGTAGCTTTCTTTTAATCACCTAATACTATTTTTTATCAATCCCACCCCCGCCCTAAGGATTATGGATTATGGATTAAGGACGAAGAAATAAGAACTAAGGATAAGCACAAAGCCCCGGGTGGGGATAAGGATAGGAGTACCCATTCACATGACCGGAGTTTGTTTGCACGACAAAATTGGTATCCTGGGCATTACCATAGACATAGGGGTCACTAGTCCAGTGCCAATGGCTGATGAAGCCAACGCGATAGTAAGACATAACGCCCCACTCCGAGAAAAAGCCAGAACCTATATGACGCATAAACTCATTTCCTGGTGAGGAAGGGGTGGCACTAGGTACGACTACACCAGGATAAGTATGAACAGCGTTGGTTAAATCCTTTACGCGAGGCATTCGATAACCAATACTATTACACCAAGATAAAGTATTAGGATAAGTATCAGCCTTATCACCACGGTGAACAAACCACTGCTTCAAAGTAAAACCATATTTAACGACAGGATTACCTTGACGGTCACGACCAACCAACTCAAAGGTCTGAGGCAAAGATGGAGTGGAAACACGACCAGGATTGTCTGAATTATGCTGGGATGTGGTAGCGTAAGGACCAGTTAAAGTAACACGAACGCGTGTAGCAGTAGGATTAGACATTGTGACTGTGATACCACCCTGAGAAACTGGAGACGAAGACCAAGACAATGGCTGAAGACTACCTCTAATATCTAATTCAAAGTACAGTCCATTAGCGCCAGTTGTAGGAAAGTTTAAACCGTAATGTGATGGGTCAGTTGACTGAGGGATAAAACCACCTCTAGGGTTCCACATCGAAGAAGGACCATCTATACCACTAAACGAAGCAGGTCTTACAAAACAAAGCACCGGCGTAGTCTTAGGAATTACGTGATAATACGCATTACGAGCACTGAAATCAATACGATTAGGAACACCATAACGTGTGTATAATGTACCGTTAGTACTGGATAACGTAATACTATAAGGAGAATTACAAGTCATTAACACGGAATTACGTGATACAGCTTGATTAAATCTATCTAAGATCAATAAACTTAAAGAACCAGTAGCATTTATGTCACTATCACCATCATCATCCCCCCAATAATTATAAGGTGGACCGATAAGTGTACTTAAATCGACTGAATTTGTATCAGTAGGAACGAACATACGAATATCAGCTAAAGTCTGACCCTCAACCGGCAAGACGATAGGTCTTGAATCAGATGAAGTATTGGTTAAAGGCGTATATTGTGTACCATCAGATAGTGTAATCCCAAGCAGACCGTTAGTATCAACCGCACGAGTACGACCACCGTCGAAAGTCAGATAAGGAGGAGTGCCCTGTATCTGATTTGCTGTTGTCTGTGATGTCAATGCGTGACCCGAAAAAGGAAGGAAAAAGACCACGAAAAAAACAATCTGCCGGGATAATTTAGAAAAGGATCGAAAACAGGATCCGAAAAAGGATCGCGAAAAGGATCTGAAAATGGATTCGGAAAACGATCGAAAAGAGGATCGCGGAAGCGATCGCGCGAAAATTCGCAGAATTTCACTTGACTGCGCAGAAAAATAAACGTCAGTAAAAAATTTAAGATGGGAGCTGAACTTAGACGAATTTAAATTATAGGTTGGCCAAGTTGCCTGTTGCCTGTTGCCTGTTGAAAATTATAGAACATGTACGACAATCCTGTCAAGTAGTTTTTTGATTTATTTAAAATTTTACACTTCTAAGTTATGTTTTAGCCTCGTAACTAAAACCGTGTAAAAAGTATAGTGATTGGAAAAACACGATGCAACACTTTTTTTCGCTCATTTGCGTTAACTTTAGTAAATAAGATCTAAAAAGGATCAAAATGATATTTGGTTAATTGTTGTTTTAATTAAATATATTTCAATTACAAATCTTTAAGAATGTGATTATTGATCCTGAAGATTTTATCTTTGAGTTTAAAATCAATGACGTTGATCATTAAATAATTTTGAAATGGAATTTAGAAGATCAAAAACCCCACTCCTCAACTTTTTATTAAAAAGATTATACGTTTTCAACGCTTTTATGCTGTCTTTAGATATTATTTATTGGGATTAAGAATATTGTGTAGAAGGCATTCACTGGGTTTAATGATTGTCTATTATTGTTATGACTTGGCATTTTCTAAAGATTTTACTAATTTTTCTGAATATCACCTTGATTAGTAAACATTGGCGTTAAATTTGGTCGCGCTGTGTTGAGTTTGGAATTAACCCTTTTATTGTTTTGTGCTGATAAATTATTAAATTTGCAGTCAATACAATATTGTGACGGTATAGACTCCTCAATTATTTTTACATTGATAATGTTAATCTCATTTTTTCGACTCTCGTTAGTTATTATTAAATAATTAGTTAGCTAAGTTTGGGTTATTTGTTTAGAAACTATAGACTGTTGTATGGTGATTTGGTTGGGTTAAAATCTCAAAAATAATACTTTAACCATTTCATTTGTTTAAATATTTTTTAATTTAAAGTGCTTGATCTTATCATTCAAATGATTAGAATTCTCTGCAATTTATTCAAGATTAAAGTTAACTATTTATGACAAATTGTAATTTTGCAGTCCTAAACAATAATGAATGTAAAGTAGTTTGATCCTCCTTTTTGGGGGATTTTTTTTGTCCAATTAATTTTAAAAGTAACTCAATTGTAGAGGCCCATTATGACCGATAGTAAAACCCTGTTATCAACGAGTCGAGATCAAAGTTTAAAAGCATATTTGATGAATAAAATTAAGCAAAATGGTGGTTGGGTTAATTCACATATGCACGCAGACCGTGCTTTTACCATTACGGTTGATAGTTTTGATGTCTATCAAAAACAGACGTTGATTGAGAAATGGGATACGCTTGATAAAGTAAAAGCCGCTATGAGTGAAGATGATTATTATCGCCATTTTAGCATGGCTGTTGAGCGGATGATTGAGCAAGGTGTGTCAGCAATGGGGTCGTTTGTTGATATTGATCCGATTGCTGAGGAACGGGCGATTCGAGGTGCTCTGCGGGCGCGTGAGACGTATAAAAAAGATATTACCATTAAATTAGTGAACCAAACGCTTAAGGGCGTTATTGATAAAGAGGCGCGTTATTGGTTTGATAAAGGGGCTGATTTAGTGGATATTATCGGTGGCTTGCCTCGTCGTGATGAGCGTGATCATGGTGAAGGTATGGGGCTTGTCCATTTAGATGTGTTGATGCAAACAGGTAAATCATTAGACAAAATGGTACATGTGCATGTTGATCAATTTAATTCATCAGATGAGATCGAGACTGAGCAACTTACCGATAAAACTATTGAGCATGGTATGCATGGTAAGGTGGTCGCTATTCATAGTATTTCGATTACTGCGCATAGTTTGGAATATCGCCAAAAACTTTATCAAAAAATGAAAGAGGCAAAGATGATGGTGATTGCTTGTCCATTTGCTTGGATTGATAGCCCTCGTCGTGAAGAACATGGCCCTACTCGTAATTCTTTAACGCCTGTGGATGAACTGGCTGCTGCGGGTATTCCTGTTGCTATCGGTACGGATAATGTGAGTGATTATATGTTACCTTTTTCAACCGGTAATATGTGGGAAGAGCTTAAATTACTCGTGACGGGTTGTCGTTATACTGATTTAGATAATGTGGTGAATGTTGCAACCAAAAATGGGCGAATGGTTTTAGGGCTTGAATAATTGCCTAGAAATCTGATTTTAAATTTTTATAAAATCTCACTTTTTGTGGGATTTTTTTGTTTATAGACGATAGTTTTCATTTCTCTTTATTTTTAGCTTACTTACGTATCGTCTTTTCACTATTTAATCTGCTTTGATTAAAGTTGTAGAAATTTGAAGATAGATTATGCGTATAATTGTTTTAGTTCATGGGTCTATTGATAAAAAGGGATCATCTTGATGAAAGAAGTTAAGATTGGTTGGCGGGTTGATTTTTAACCCTTAAATAATATTTTATTTAAGGGTTAATCGCACTTTAAATGCGAGTTTTGCTTACGCGTTTATTCGTTCTTGGATTGAGTTTTACCCGTTTTGGAATGCGCTTTTCTGAGGTTGATTTGCTGGTAAAGCTTTTTACTTCCTCTGGTAAACCAACTAATTGTCGTAAGTAATTAACCGAGTCTATGCCTAGTTCCATCCATGTGCCACGAGATAAGCCTTTCGGTAAGGTGATATTACCATAGCGAATTCGGAGTAATCGGCTAACTTGGACACCTACGGCTTCCCACATGCGACGGACTTCTCGGTTGCGACCTTCAGTAATAACCACATTGAACCACTGATTTAAGCCATCCCCACCTTGTGGTTTGATGGAGTTAAATGCAGCTGGACCATCTTCAAGCTGTACACCTTTGCGAAGTTGATTCAGTTGTTGGTCGGTAATATTGCCGAATACTCGTACCGCATATTCCCGTTCGATTTCATGCCTTGGGTGCATAAGGCGGTTGGCTAGTTCGCCATCGGTTGTGAAGAGTAATAATCCAGAGGTATTAATATCAAGCCGACCAATATTGATCCAGCGTGCGTTTTTTATTCGTGGTAATCGTTCAAATACGTTTGCACGACCTTGCGGATCATGGCGAGAGCAGATCTCCCCTTCTGGTTTATAGTAAGCTAGTACACGACAGACTTCTTTTTCTTTGCTTCTTAACTGGACTAAGTGGCCGTTGATGCGAATTTTAGGGTTGGCATTGACGTCAACGCGATCACCTAGCGTTGCTATTTTACCGTCAACGCTAATTTTGCCAGCAACGATCATGGCTTCAATCTCACGACGAGAACCATTGCCTAAATTGGCTAATACTTTTTGTAATTTTTCAGAATTCAATTTTTTCATTTTGCCTCGCTACCTTCACAGGTATCTTTATCTAAAGTTGGTTTATTTTACCTTGGGTAAAAAACGTATATCGACATAATAACGTTTTGGGTTTGCTTCATCAATATAGACGGTTATTGTCTCTTGATTAATGAAAGGTTTTGGATCAAACCAAATGTTTTCACTTTTAAAAAGATGAATCTCATCGGGTGCTGTTCTGTCTTGCCACTGGCTATAAATGATGTAAGGAGAGCGACCTCGGACAGTTAATGCGGTATTTTTTTCAATCGAATTTATCTTGGCTTCAATTTGTCGGCCACTTGCTAGCAATGCACGTTTTAGTTTATTTTTTTTAGATTTAAAATAAAAATAACCACCACTTGTTAAAAATAGTAGGCTTGCGAGTATGCCTAAAATTATTTCTCCAAGCCACATTGAGAAAGTATCGTTAATTTTAGCATGATCAGCGTTTTGCGGATCATAGATAATATCAACCACATCACCTTTCTGATACGCTGAAGGATTACTACCAACATTTGATTTAACCTTTCTGACTTGTTCCTGAGTATCAACAAATTGAAAGATAGGATAATAAGATACGGATCGATTGCCATTAGAATCTTTTGAATACGACTCTTCAAAGTCAATAACGGTGCCGGTAGTACTTAGTGAAGAGTTAATAAAATTGATCTGTTTTATCGATAGATAGAGTACCAATGACATTAATCCAATACTTATAATTAAAATAAGTGCCATTATTTTCTTCATTTCTTTCCCTATATAATGTTTAATTTTTTTTATTTAAAAGGTGAAGTATCACCACTTCCTTCTCGAATAATATCAGGATAATCGTGAGTTAGATCAATAACTGTGGTTGGTTGTTCGCTGATATAGCCACCATGAACGATGGCATCAAGTTGATGACCGATTTTATCTTCTATCTCTTCAGGATCAGACTGGGCTTCATTTTCGTTAGGTAAAATTAGCGTGGTGGTCATTAAAGGTTGTCCAAGTAATTCGAGAAGCGCTAAATCTATTTTATTATCGGGAATGCGTAGTCCTATGGTTTTGCGTTTTTCGTTCATTAAGCGTCGAGGCACTTCTTTACTTGCAGGTAAGATGAAGACGTATTTTCCTGGTGTATTGTTTTTTAGCAACCGAAAAGTTGTGTTATCAACGAACGCATAAGATGAGAGTTCGGATAGATCACGACACATTAAGGTGAAGTTATGGTGTTTATCAAGGTTGCGAATTTGGCAAATGCGATCTACACCATACTTGTTATCAAGCAAACAACCTAGCGAATAACCGGAATCAGTCGGAAATGCTATCACACCGCCGTCATTTAATATTTTGACAACTTGATCTAATAATCTTGTTTGTGGATTATCTGGGTGAATATAAAATGTTTGGCTCATAATATTCTTCTTTGTTGATTGCTGGTTAAAAAATGTGAGGAACGGTGTTTTTCATCACGGTTTAATTTATACCCAATCATGCCATATAGGTGTTACGCTACCCGGCAATGGTGTTGTTTTACCTAAATCAAGATAATTAACCAAATCATGAAAATCAGAGCCTTGCGAAGCCAATAATTCAAATTCATTAGCCAGTTTGGCTAGTTTTTGTAAATCATCTTGTGTTTGTCGGCTTTGTGAAACTTCAATCGCATCACCGCCGAATGTTTTAAATTCACTAATTAATAATTTTAATTTAGTTAGGGTCAAATCATAACGAGATGGGTGTGCTAATACAGCTTGTCCACCAGCAAAATGAATGGCATTAATCGCATCAGCAATACCGCAACAATTGGCCGGAACATAAGCATAACCACCTTTGCCTAGGTATTTTTTAAATGCTCGTTTCATATCTTTGACATAACCATTAGCCACCAAAAAGCGAGCAAAATGGGCTCGAGAAACGATATCGCCTTTCGAATATTGTTGGGCTTGTTGATAAGCGTCGTGAATATTGACTTTAGCCAATTTTTCACTAATGCTTATTGCTCTATTAATTCGGCCTTTTTCTTGGGCTAATAACAATTCAAGCAACTGCGAATTTTCAATATCGACATTCAATCCAACAATATGAATTTCGCTATTTTTCCATATCGTCGATATCTCTACACCGTAAATCAATTTTACTGGTAAGTTTTCACGCGCGATAGTCTCTTTTGCTTCAGGCAAACCTTTGATCGTATCGTGATCGGTGATAGCTAGCATGTTGATTTGATTATCTGCAGCTCTTTTAACCAGTTCAGTTGGCGTTAAGATGCCATCTGATGCAGTTGTGTGCGAATGTAAGTCGACAATCACTTTTTTCTCGAAAATTATTTTTAAACGTGTAATATACCACACAATTTGCACGACCACTAAAAGGTATATTATGAAAGATCAAATTCAGCTTGCTCAGCAAGACACTCTTGCTATTATTCAGGAACTTTTAGAAGACGGTAGTGATCCACATGCTATGTATATTATTGAGCACCATATCTCATCACAAAACTTCGATCAGCTCGAAAAAGTGGCGGTAGAAGCTTATAAATTAGGCTATGAAGCAACCGATCCTGATGAGGATGTTGATGATGAAGGCAATGTTGTTATTGGTTTTGATATTATCGCTGAAAGTCCGTTAAATGCTGAGTCAATCAATAATCAAATTGCTCAGGTGATTACATTGGCAAACCAATTCGGGGTTAATTATGACGGTTGGGGAACCTACTTCGAGGATGGCAGTGATGATGATGCTGAAGATGTGGAAACTTTGCACTAATTAATCCCCCCTTCTTAATCACCCTTCAACTTTTTGGGATTTATTCTTATCCGCTAAAATAGCGGATAAGAATTATATTTTACATTTTTAAGCCTACAGCCCTACTGGTTCTTTTCTGATTTGGAGAGACACTACGAACCAATACATGTTCGACATTGTTAATGGCAACGGGTCCTTTATAACGCTGCCAACTTTCGCCTTGATTAGTTGAATATTCAATGGCTAATCCCGGATAGACGATATTAGCAATGAGTTTACCATTTTCAATTTTCGCCCCCGGTGTTGGTAAGCGATAAGCAATTTTGGCTAAATCAAGTTTGGATAATTCGCGTTGTCCCACTAAATTAGCAAATAATGTCCAATCTTTAAGTAATTGGTTTTGATTGACATAATGCGTCGTTCCTTTCGAAAATTCACGATCTTTTTGGTAAGCAATTTCCCAATCAGCTTGATGCCATGCTCGTTCCGCGACCGCTATTAACCTTGGATATATCATATATTCCATCTGATTATCAGTACGAACAATTTCGCTCCATAGTTGTGCGGATAAGCCGTAACTGCCAGACCAATCTAACGTGCCTTTAGCATTGAATGGGTTTCCATCACGATCAACGGATGTTTCAGCATTTTGGGGTAAGTTATTTGGCGCGAAGCTAAATATTTTACGTTCATCATTAAAACGAGTAGCCCAATAATAACCGGGTTCTAACGTATTAACTTCGTAAGGAAAATCAAGATAAACATAATCAGGATTCGATATCACTATTTGATAACCTTTGTTGGTCCATTCACTCGCTGAGTCAAAACCTCCCCAGTAAAGTGTGTCCCAAAAGTTAACAGTGACTTTATCGACAGCAAAGTCTTTGGCACTTTCGGCATATTTTACGCCGTCTTGCCATGCTTGCATGTGATTGATGCCATGATTTTTAACTATTTTACTGGCTTCAATAGCAAAATAACTCGGTAGATGTTTTATATCTTTGATGGTGCCTTGTTTAACCAATGTTTGGCAGGCTTGGGATTTTGCCCATGGTAGATCTTCAATGCTTTGATCGATTAAGCCTTTACCCGCCTCTTTTGCGTGGATATCTTGATATCCCGGACCAAGACGAATATTTTTGGCTTCATCACCGCCAAAGTGCCAAACAGTCAGTGGTTGTCCTGCTTGATTATGCATTTTGGCAATTTCAGTGATCACTTTATCGACAAAGCGTTTAGATGAATCTAAGCAAGGATTTAGGTAACTTTTTCGATCGTAAAATTGTACCGTTGTGGTATTTGAATCATCACTTGGATCAACTAAACGAAACTCATTAGCTTCTTCTTGTTTACCTTCTTGCATTAGGCGTTGATAACGTGCTTCCATAGACACAATTGCCGCTCTGGCATGTGCTGGCATATCAATTTCAGGGATCACCTCAATAAAGCGATCTTTAGCATATTTGACAATTTCAATGTAATCATCACGACTAAAGTAGCCACTACCTAAATTATCACTATCAGGTCCTGATCCTAATTGCGGTAATAGGCATTTGTTTTCGCTCAGATCATGACAACGCTTGCTACCGACCTCGGTCAATTCCGGAAGTCCTGGGATCTCAATTCGCCATCCTTCATCATCACTGAGGTGAAAATGGAATTTGTTTAATTTATAACTCGCCATTTGATCGAGTAATCTTAACACCGCTTGCTTTGTTTTAAAGTTACGTCCGGTGTCTAACATAATGCCCCGATAGTCAAAGCGTGGGTAATCTTCGACTTTTAGCATAGCAATGGTTGGGTTTTCGTTAACGGGAATCAACGATAAGATCGATTCTACACCATAAAAAATTCCCCGTTCATCAAAGGCAGTTATAGTCGCTTGCTTATCGCCAATATTCAGTTGATAAGCACCTGATACGCCATTTTTAAATTTGGTCGCATCAATATTTGCTAGAATCTTATAACCTTTATCCGTTAATGGGATATTTAAATTGTTAAATTGTTGATTGAGTACGGCTAAGCTGGCGTCATTAAGTCCTTTTAATTGAAGATGAATGCCATTTTTACCAAGCTGTATATCTTTTTCAGCAAGGGTAAGTTTCACCGGCGTTGGAATAATTTGCCCACGCATGGCCTTTTTATCAAGTGGCTTAATATCGGCATTACGTTCAAATCGATTAACCGTCGTCATTAAAATATTATGATCATCGGGCGTGCGTTTCCACTGTTCACCAGTTAGGGAAACAAAATCATCCAATTCAGTATTACTGATCACTTTAGGTGTGGCGTCGGTCGATGTTACATACCAGCGAGGGATAACATCCGATTCGCTTAACTGCCAATACTCACCGATAATAGGTATATCTATGCTGGCTTTAGCCGGAAATCCGGTAAATTTTTCAGTTGGCTCTATTTTATGAAGATCACCGGTAAGATGAGTGATTTTGAATTGATCATTGTCAACCGCCAATATCATTCTGATACTACTAAAATAGATTGCCCAATCTTTGTCGTTGATAGCTTCGCCATCATTGTTTAACGAGATTGTGGCTTTGAAACAAGATGCCCAATCAGCACCTAAAATTGCACAATCAACACCATGTTCACCAGCTTGATTATCAACAATAGTATATTTGACACTAAGCTTTGAACTTATTTCATCAACAATTTTCTGAGAGGCGTAAGCCGAAGAAGCTACTCCAAAACTTAGCAGAGAAACGATTGAAGTAAACAATATTTTAGATTTTTTCATAATATTTCCCTATTTTTGCTTTGCTTGAAACACAGTGAAAGGTATTGTGACAATAAACTTGATATCTCGTTCATCTTGGAAAATGTTGCCATATCCACCACCCCAACTGTTGATATGATTTTCATGGTTATTATATTTGGTGTAATGTAATTGGAAAGAGGTGTCCTTAGCCCAAGTGTCTTGAATAGTGTAGCCTAAATCAAAATTGTAAGCTGATTCAACTAAGCGATTTTTTTGATCTTCTGCTGTTGAATTTGGTTTCGCATCCCAACCAAAAGCATAAGATGCGCCCGTTCTCCAGCCGGTTAGATACGTTGATAGATTCCCTAAATCGTAAGTCACTTCAGCAAATAGGGCTTTTTCACCATTAGCATTAAAGTCCGATCGTGAGTTCCACCAAACATCTAGTCGTCCATTAGATGAAGCATAATCTGGCGTCATACGTTGTAAAAAGAAGCCTTGTTTACCTTCAGCCTTAATTGCTACCCCTTCAAGGCGTAGACCAACTGGTCCAACTTGGTAAGCTAATGTTGCCGCTTGTAACCATGCTAAGCCGTCATAGACCTTATCCCCTTTATGAGACTGGTCTTTGGCGCCATAAAATTGATAACTCATGGTTAACGGATTATCAAGCATGTCTGTTTTATAAGATGCTTTACCAAAATATTGATTCATGTAATTTTTGGCTTGACCAAAGGCGGTTTCTAACACTAAATCATTTTTAAAGTCATATTTCAAACCGGCTGAGTGTAGATAATCAATCTTCTTCCCTTTTCCCCATTGTTTAAATTCATAAAGGCGTTTGTACCATGGCGCTTTATATTTATCTGTCCACATATAAGACATCGATAAGGCACCAGCTTGATCAAAATCGAGCGTTGTGCCTAATTCAAAACCTCGATAAGTACCCGGTAATAAACTCCAGTGAGGGGCTAATAGTGTTTGACCTGATGGCTGAATAAAACCGGCTTTTAGCCAAAATAATTCATCTTGCTTAAAATTGACCTGTGCTTTATAAAAGCTCACACCACTGACATCTTTTTTCCAATCCTCATCCCAGCGGGTGCGTGCGCCACTAAAACCGATTTCATTAGGATGACCATTGCCACCGTTACTGACTTCCCATGCACCATATCCGCCCAGTTCAATACCAAGGTGATCAGCAATATACCCTGATCTAAAATCTAAATTTGTGTTAAATGATGAGTGCCTGAGGTTTTTTTCATATTTATGTTCTTCAATATTTTTTCTTTCTCGATCACGATTCCAAAAAAATACGTTACCGGTTAATGATGCATCATCAATAAATTCACTAGCATATTGAGCTTGTGCGGGGCATATACTGGTTAAAATGGTCATCGATAAAAAAAGTTTAGTAAAAAGATTAAAACGATAGGGTAAATCAAGTGCATTATCCAGACTCATAATTTCATTCCCATAATTATATAACTGACCGTTAAATTTCCTTAATCGGATGTTATAAGCCAAACTGAATTCTTTATTACTTTGAATTGCTTTCTAAACTACGAAACATATTTAGGTGGAGATTGGACAAATATGCATTTTTATAATGCATAAACATATTTTAGTTCGCAAATTAATTAATCTAAATTCGTGATCTAAATCACCAAAATGATGAAAATTCGGCTTATTTTTGTGGGATTTTCGGCTCTTTTTTTACGTGATAAATTAATTAAGCTCTATTTTTTTGATGGTTTTTAAGTCATGAAATTATGGGCAGAATTAGTAATGAAATGAATAAGTTTAATGGGGTGAGTAATAGGTAAAAAAAGAGAAATGTATAACATTTCTCTTAGGAATTGATAGCACAATTAGTTTTCAGTATCTAGCTCTTCAAAACTTTTTACTAATTCATCAATGGCTTTCATCTGTTTTAAGAATGGTTCAAGTTTTGCTAACGGTAATGCTGATGGACCATCACATTTTGCATGACTTGGATCAGGATGTGATTCTAAGAATAATCCAGCAATACCTACCGCCATACCTGAACGAGCTAATTCAGTAACTTGACCACGACGACCACCTGACGCAGCCCCCATTGGATCACGACATTGTAGCGCATGAGTTACATCAAAAATCACTGGCGAACCTTTGCTAACTTTTTTCATTACGTTAAAGCCAAGCATATCAACAACAAGGTTGTCATAACCAAAGCAGCTACCACGATCACAAAGGATAACTTGGTCATTACCCGCTTCTTCAAATTTTTCGACAATATTGCCCATTTGTCCTGGGCTAACAAATTGTGGTTTTTTGACATTGATTACCGCACCAGTTTTCGCCATTGCAACAACTAGGTCTGTTTGTCTTGCCAAAAAAGCAGGTAATTGAATAACGTCAACGACATCGGCAACGGGCTGGCACTGCTCTTCGGTATGAACGTCAGTGATAATTTTTATACCAAATTGCTGTTTTAATTCTTGGAAGATTTTCATCCCCTCTTCTAACCCAGGTCCTCGATAAGAGTGAACTGATGAGCGATTAGCTTTGTCAAAAGAGGCTTTGAAAATATAAGGAATATTCAGTTTATCGGTTACTGTGACATAATGTTCACAAATTTTCATGGCTAAATCGCGTGATTCAAGCACATTCATACCACCAAATAATACAAACGGTAAATCATTAGCTACCGTGATATTACCTACTTTTACTTTTTTTTGTTTAATCATAAACTCATTCCTAGTTAAGGTTTAAACCAACGACCAAGTGTGACTCTGTCATTGCCACTGTAATCGGTGAAGGTTTCGACTAATTGAAATCCGTGTTGTTTAAAAATAGTTTGTACCGCTAAGCCCTGCTTCCAACCATGCTCGATTAGCAGCCAACCATATTGATTTAAATGTTTAGTTGCGCCTTGTACAATGACTTTAATATCGGCAAGTCCATCATCTTCAGAAACTAATGCACTGCGAGGCTCATAACGAACGTCGCCTTGCGATAGATGAACATCGGTTGGATCAATATAAGGGGGATTACTGGTAATCATAGAAAATTTACGATTTTTTATTGGTTTATACCAATCTCCCAGTAAAAAGTAAACATTATTAACATCGATTTGCTTGGCATTTTTTTGAGCTAATATTAACGCATCTTTGTTTTTTTCGATTGCGGTAAATAAGCAATCAGGACGTTCAGTTGCCATGGCGATTGCTATCGCTCCGGTTCCAGTCCCTAAATCCAAAACTTCACAAGGTGCCTTTGGCAAATATTCTAAACCAAGTTCAACAAGCTTTTCAGTATCGGGGCGTGGGATTAATGTCGAGTTGGAGACATTAAATTTTAATGACCAAAATTCTTTTTCACCTGTTATGTAGGCAATTGGCTCACCTTCTTGACGTCTTTTTAAATAAGCATCTAACGCAGTGACTTCATCGTCAGTTAATGATGTTTCACTAAAAGCCATTAAAAAGGTGCGTGTTCTATGAGTTACAAAACTCAATAAAATTTCTGCATCACGTTTTGGGCTTTCGCTTTCAGTTAAGGTTTGCGACGCAAATTTAAGCCATTCTAAATAGGTCATTCATCCTGTTCCGATAACGCTGCAAGCTGATCTGCTTGGTACTCTTGTACTATTGGTTCAATTAGCATATCTAATTTACCTTCCATCACTTCATCTAAGCGATAAATGGTAAGATTTATACGGTGGTCAGTAACCCGTCCTTGAGGATAATTATATGTTCGGATACGGTCTGAACGATCACCCGAACCTAATAAGTTACGTCTGGTTGATGCTTCTTCTTGTTGACGTTTGCGCGCTTCGGCATCTTGAATACGTGCAACTAATACTGACATCGCTTTCGCTTTGTTTTTATGTTGTGAACGTTCATCCTGACATTCAACCACAATCCCAGTTGGAATATGGGTAATACGGATTGCTGAATCAGTGGTATTAACATGCTGACCACCTGCACCGGATGAACGGTAGGTGTCAATTTTTAAATCCGCTGGATTGATTTCTGGCATTTCTGCTTCAGGAATCTCAGGTAAAACAGCAACTGTACAAGCAGATGTGTGAATACGACCTTGTGACTCAGTTTCAGGTACGCGTTGAACACGATGTCCACCTGATTCAAATTTTAAGTGGCCATAAACACCATCACCACTGACTAACATGATCACTTCTTTATAACCGCCATATTCACCATCATTGGCACTCATGATTTCAACACGCCAGTTGCGAGATTCGGCGTATCTTGTGTACATTCTGGCTAAATCACCAGCAAAGATTGCAGCTTCATCACCGCCTGTGCCTGCTCTAACTTCAACAAAACAGTTGTAGTCATCATTCGGATCTTTCGGTAATAAAAGTACTTGTAACTGTTTTTCTTGCTGTTCAACTTGAGCCATGGCCTCATTTAACTCTTCTTGAGCCATTTCACTCATTTCAGGATCAGATAGCATCATCTTGGCAGTTTCGATATCTTCTTGAGTTTGCTGCCAATTAGCAAAGCACTTAACCACATCGGTTAATTGTGCATATTCTTTTGAAAGGGTTCGAAATCGGTTTTGATCGGCAATAACCGTTGCATCAGATAGTAATGCTTGAACCTCTTCATAACGCTCTTGTAGCGTTTCCAATTTACTGATAATTGAAGGTTTCATAACTCTATATATTTGATAATGATTAATTGAATTTGCCCGGCATTATATACTTAATTGCCTTTAAAATACAGTTTCTACTTACTTATGGCTAAGCTAAACAATATTGTTAATCGCACTGTATTGGTGAGGATATGATTATTAGATTGAATAAAAAATGTTACACGTGTCACAGATTTCAATTTTGGTCATTTTAAATTTACTTAACTCCATATAACATCATTTGTAAACGATGTCATCACGAATCAATAACACTTTTATTAAAATTGAACCACCATTTTGCTTTAAATTTTGTTATCGCATACATAAAACTGTTGTTAAATATTATAACTATTCAAGGAGTTAATTTTATGAAGAAGATGTTTATGTGTAGTCTGATTGGGTTAAGTTCAATGGCAAATGCGGCTATTCAATGGGATACTCCGCAAGGACAATTAAAGTTATATGGAGACGTCGAATTTAATGTGGATGCCGCTAGTAGCAAACAGCAACTTAGCTCTTTGAGGGAGACTGCTGATAAAAAAAATAAACCTTCTGACAAAGATCGTTGGGATATCAATGGTCGTATATTGATTGGTTTAGATGGCTATCGTGAAATTAACAACAAAAACTTTGCTGGATTCGTGGTGCAACCTTTAGCAGATTTAGGTGGTGATGTGAATCTGGATGATGCGGCATTTTATTTTGGTCAGAAAAACGAGTGGAATATTAAAATTGGTCGTTATGAAGCTTATGATATGTTCCCGCTTGGACAAGATACCTTTATTGAATATTCAGGTAATACTGCCAATGATTTATATGAAGACGGCTTTGGCTATATCTATATGTTGAAAGAGGGTCGTGGTCGTAGTAATAATGGTGGCGGTATTCAATTAAATACACCGCTATTTGATAATGTCAATTTTGAGTTAAATGCATTGGTCAATAATGGCGAGAAAATGTTTAATAAATCGGCTTATCATGGTTATGAAATTGATAAGAAGAAAAACGTGGTCTATTTACGTCCCGTTTTATCTTGGAAAAATGAAAGCATTTCAACCGCAATTGCTGCCGAAACCAATGTGGTAAAAAATGCTTACGGTTATCATGATGATAACGGTAAATTCCGCGATCAATCACAAAGAACTGGTTATGGCGCGACTTTTTCATGGAACAATCAAGGCGATTGGGATGCAGCAGGATTCAGATTTAATGCCAGCTTTGCTTATATGAATGCTAAAGATGAAAAAGATATGACCATTGGCACAAATATTGTTTGGGAAAAAATCGGCTTAGGTTACTTATTTGCGAACAATGATATCAAAAAATTTAATCCATATAATCGTGTTAAAGATGGCCATATAAATAGCAAAGGTAAATATAAAATTCATACTGTTAATGCCTCATATCTAATTGATGATGTGTTAGATATGGATAATTTTAATATCTATTTAGGTGCTTATTGGTCATTACTTGATAGAAGTAAATCTCATGGCGATAACACCGATGATCGTTATGGTGCTCGTGTAAGATTTAAATACTTCTTTTAATTAGTTGAAGTAAATTCTCGATTAAGCCAGTTTAATGCTTATTTTTAAAACTGGCTTTTTTATTGCTTTTGGCTAGTTAGTTAAATGATCAACCAATTAATAATTATTAATGATATTAAAATCAAATCTTCCCTATCAATTAGAAGACTCTCATTATAAAAAAGAATTTTAGCTACATTTTTATTTTCCATAATTTTGCTAAAAACACCTTCAAAAACCCCGCTCCTCAACTTTTTTTGATATTGTAATTTATCATTTTGCGAATCATTAGAGCATATTTAATAAATAGGATTGTTGAAATTGTAATTTTTTATTCGTACTTTCCGATAATGTGAAAAGATTTAGCGGTTAAAAATCGCAGGATATTAAAATCAAATTTTCCCTATCAATTAGAAGACTATCATTAAAAAAAGAATTTTAGCTTCATTTTTATTTTCCATAATTTTGCTAAAAACACCTTCAAAAACCCCGCTCCTCAACTTTTTTGATATCGTAATTTATCATTTTGCGAATCATTAGAGCATATTTAATAAATAGGATTGTTAAAATTGTAATTTTTTATTCGTACTTTCCGATAATGTGAAAAAATTTAGCGGTTAAAAATTGCAGGATAATAAAAGTAGGTTAGATTACTATTATTAATTATATAGTTATCTCCCCTTTTTTTACTCATTTAATCGGGAAGTTTGGGATGTCAATGTTCTCAAGCAAGAAAAATAAAATGCCGTCAGTAAGCTAACGGCATTATTTCAATGATAAGAGTAGATATTACTTATTTTTTAACGGCCTTTGGATTGGGTAGATCGGTAACCGTACCTTCATACACTTCGGACGCGAGTCCGATTGATTCATGTAAGGTTGGGTGAGCGTGGATGGTTAATGCAATGTCTTCTGCATCACAGCCCATCTCTACAGCAAGAGTGATCTCTCCAAGAAGTTCACCACCATTTGCTCCAACTACCGCACCACCAAGAAGGCGATTATCGGCTTTGTTAAAGATTAGTTTAGTCATCCCTTCTGAACAATCAGACGCAATTGCTCGCCCTGATGCTGCCCATGGGAATATGGCGACCTCATAATCGATACCTTTTGCTTTCGCTTCTTTTTCAGTTAATCCTACCCAGGCAACTTCTGGCTCGGTGTAGGCAATGGATGGTATGGTTTTCGGATCGAAATAATGTTTTTTACCAGCTATCACTTCAGCTGCAACATGCCCTTCATGAACCCCTTTATGAGCCAACATTGGTTGACCCACAATATCACCGATCGCATAGATATGTGGAACGTTAGTTCTCATCTGTTTATCGACTTCAATAAAACCACGATCGGTCACATTTACTCCAGCTTTTTCAGCATTGATAAGTTTACCATTTGGCGCTCGACCTATCGCCACTAGTACTGCGTCGTAAGTGTGCGTTTCGATGGTTCCATCTTTCTTTTCCATGGTGACATAGATTGCATCATGTTTGGCTTCGACCGTATTTACTTTAGTTTCTAAGCGTAAGGTAAATTTCTTTTGAATTTGTTTGGTAAAGACTTTTATCACATCTTTATCCGCAGCTGGGATCACCTGATCTAGCATTTCAACCACATCCACTTCTGAACCCAATGCGTGATATACGGTACCCATTTCCAGACCAATAATACCACCACCCATTAACAGTAATTTTTTAGGAATAGTGGTTAATGCTAACGCATCGGTTGAGTCCCATATACGAGGATCGTCATGAGGAATGAATGGTAAGGTTATTGGTCGAGATCCTGCTGCAATAATAGCATTATCAAAGGTAATTTTAGTTATCCCTTTGGCAGAAGTGACATCCATTGTGTGACTACCGGTGAATTGCGCTTCACCTTGAATCACATTAACTTTACGCATTTTGGCCATGCCTGCCAGCCCGTTAGTAAGCTGATTGATTACCTTTTCTTTCCAAGCACGAACTTTGTCGAGCTCTAACTTTGGCGTTCCAAAATGGATTCCATGTTCGGTGAGGGATTTTGCTTCATCCATCACTTTAGCAACATGCAATAATGCTTTAGAAGGAATACAGCCAACATTAAGGCAAACACCACCCAAGGTTGAGTAGCGTTCGACTAATGTCACATCTAATCCAAGATCAGCGGCACGGAAAGCAGCGGAATAACCCGCTGGCCCGGCACCTAATACAACAACTTGTGTTTTGATATCTTGACTCATAACTGATTTCCCCCCCTTACATCACTAGTCGACGTAAGTCGGATAAAACATTAACAATATGGCTTAAGAAGCGTGCACCATCTGCGCCATCAATCACTCGGTGATCGAAGGATAATGATAAAGGTAACATTAAGCGTGGTGTAAATTCTTTACCATTCCATACTGGTTTCATACTTGAGCGAGATACACCAAGTATGCCCACTTCTGGCGCATTTACAATTGGGGTAAATGATGTCGTTCCGATGCCACCAAGACTGGAAATAGTGAAACAACCACCTTGCATATCACTACCTGTGAGTTTACCGTCTCGCGCTTTTTTGGAGATTTCAGCAAGTTCACGTGAAAGTTCAATAATGCCTTTTTTATTTACATCTTTAAATACAGGAACAACTAAACCATTTGGCGTGTCAACTGCCACACCGATGTTGATGTATTTTTTAATGATAAGAGTTTGTGCATCTTCTGACAATGAACTATTAAAACGCGGATAAGCAGTTAAAGCACTCGCTACGGCCTTCATGATAAACACGAGCGGAGTAATTTTGAGATCGAGTTTTTTCTTTTCTGCTTCAGCATTTTGTTGCTTACGAAATGCCTCTAGTTCAGTGATATCTGTTTCATCAAATTCAGTGACATGAGGAATCATCACCCAGTTTCGATGTAAATTTGCACCAGAAACTTTTTGAATTTTAGTTAATGGTAAAGATTCAATTTCACCAAATTTACTGAAATCGACTTTTGGCCATGGTAATAATCCAGGGAATGCACCAGATGATCCACCGTTTTCAACTTGTTTTACGGCATTTTTGACATAGTTTTGGATATCTTCACGAAGTACACGATGTTTAGGGCCTGTAGGTTGGATTTTTGCAAGATTGATACCAAATTCTCTTGCTAATCGTCGAACTGATGGTGTGGCATGTGCGTAAGCATCGTTTTCTACAAATTCATTTGCAGTTGGTGCAGGTTTAGCTGTCTCAGCAACTGGTGCAGGAGCTTGAGCTTGAGCTTGAGCTGGAGCTGGAGCTGAAGTTGAAGCTGAAGCTGGCGCAGGTTCAGCTTTAACGGGTGCACTATTCGTTTCAAACTCCATTATTTTGGAGCCAGTTTTGACTTTATCACCAATTTTAACAGTGATGCTTTTTACTGTACCAGCTATAGTTGCAGGTACTTCCATCGAGGCTTTGTCTCCTTCAACGGTGATGAGTGAATCATCAACTGAAACTGAGTCACCAACTTTAACTAATATTTCAGTCACTTCTACTTCATCGCCACCAATGTCTGGAACATTAACATCAACGACTTGGCTACTATTTTGTGCTGGTGCTGGCGCAGAAGCTGGAGCTGAAACTTCTGGAGCAGGCGTTTTTGACGCGCTTGCGCCCTCTTCGTCAAATTCCATAATACTAACACCTGTAGTCACTTTATCGCCAACTTTGACAATGATTGACTTCACAATACCAGCCTGTGGTGCCGGTATTTCCATCGATGCTTTATCGCCTTCGACAGTTAATAGTGATTGATCTACATCAACTTTGTCGCCGACTTTAACTAGGATTTCTGTTACTTCAACTTCATCGCTTCCGATATCAGGTAATTTTATTTCAATACTCATTATTTTTACCTCTTATGCAATACGTGGATTGAGTTTGTCAGCATTGATTTCGAACTTTTTAATCGCGTCTTCAACAATACTTGGCTGAATATCACCACGTTTAGCTAGTTCTCCTAGTGCTGCAATCACAACATAAGATGCATCGACTTCAAAATGATGACGTAAATTTTCTCGGCTATCACTACGACCGAATCCATCTGTACCGAGTACTCGGTAGCTTTCTGCTGGTACAAATCCTCGAATTTGTTCTGCATAAAGTTTCATGTAATCAGTGGAAACAACAGCAGGATTGTTATTCATTATTTGAGCAACATATGGCACTTTTGCTTCTTCGCTTGGATGTAACATGTTGTAACGTTCGCAATCTTGACCATCTCGAGCAAGTAAGGTGAATGACGTTACACTGTAAATATCAGAACTGACGCCATAGTTTTTAGCAAGGATATCAGCCGCTTCACGAACATGACGTAGCATTGATCCAGAACCTAATAATTGAACTGTTGGTTTGCCTTGTTGGCCTTCAACGGTATCTAACTTATAAATACCACGACGAATCCCCTCTTCTGCACCTTCAGGCATTGCAGGTTGGGCATAGTTTTCATTTAGTGTGGTGATGTAGTAGTAAACATTTTCTTGTTCACCATACATACGACGTAAGCCATCTTGCATAATAACCGCGACCTCATAAGCGTAGGCTGGATCGTATGATAAGCAGTTAGGGATGGTTAATGCTTGAATATGGCTGTGACCATCTTGGTGTTGTAAGCCTTCACCGTTTAATGTTGTGCGACCAGAAGTTCCTCCAATCATGAAGCCTCGAGCTTGTTGGTCACCCGCCGCCCACATTAAATCACCAATGCGTTGGAAGCCAAACATTGAGTAATAGATATAGAAAGGAATCATCGGTAAATCGTTATTACTATAAGAAGTAGCAGCCGCTAACCATGATGCAGTCGCGCCACATTCGTTAATACCTTCTTGGAGAATTTGACCTTTTTCATCTTCACGATAGTAAGCAACTTGCTCTTTATCTTGTGGGGTATATTGTTGACCATGTGGGTTATATATACCAATTTGGCGGAATAGACCTTCCATACCAAACGTACGCGCTTCGTCAGCGAGAATTGGTACTAGTCGCGGTGCTAAGTCTTTATCTTTTAGCATGATGTTAAGTGCACGCACAAAAGCGATAGTGGTTGAGATTTCTTTAGATTGTGCTTCAAGTAACGGCGCAAATTCGCTTAAAGGAGGGATAGAAACCGTTCCTGAGAATTTAGTTAGTCGTGAAGGCACATAACCATGTAATGCTTGACGTCGTTCATGAATATATTTGTATTCCGGGCTATGTTCTTCGAATTTGATATAAGGTAATTTTTCGAGTGCTTCATCAGTAACCGGAATGTTGAAGAAGTCACGAACATGGCGAACACCATCCATATTCATTTTTTTGACTTGGTGTGCAATGTTTTTCGCTTCTGCGGCTTCACCCATTCCATATCCTTTAATGGTGTGGGCTAAAATAACTGTTGGGCGATCTTTTGTCTCTTTTGCTCTTGCAAATGCAGCAAACATTTTTTCGGGGTCTTGACCACCACGGTTTAGTCTGAAGATCTCTTCATCAGACATATCTTTGACTAATTCAGCCGTTTCAGGATATTTTCCAAAAAAGTGTTCACGTACATAAGCGCCGTCTTTTGATTTGAAGGTTTGATAATCGCCATCAAGAGTTTCATTCATTAAACGAATTAATTTCCCTGATTTATCTTTTTGCAATAATTTATCCCAACGATCGCCCCAAAGTACTTTAATCACATTCCAACCAGCGCCAGCAAACACACCTTCTAGTTCGTTCACTATTTTGCCATTACCGGTTACCGGACCATCAAGACGTTGCAAGTTACAATTGATAACAAAGACTAAATTATCAAGTTTTTCACGTGTTGCAACTGTGATTGCACCTTTTGCTTCTGGCTCATCCATTTCACCATCACCTAAGAACGCGTAAACAGTTTGTTCAGTGGTATCTTTTAAACCACGATGGTTTAAGTATTTTAAAAAGCGAGCTTGGAAGATTGCACTAATTGGTCCTAACCCCATTGATACGGTTGGGAATTGCCAAAATTCCGGCATTAATTTTGGATGAGGATAAGATGATAAACCTTTACCGTGAACTTCTTGCCTAAAGTTATCAAGCTGTTCTTCAGTTAAACGACCTTCAATAAAAGCGCGTGAGTAGATACCCGGTGAGATATGACCTTGGAAATAGATTAAATCCCCACCATCTTTTTCATTGCGAGCACGGAAGAAATGGTTAAAACATACTTCATAAAATGTAGCAGCAGATTGGAATGATGCCATATGACCACCAAGCTCTAAATCTTTTTTAGAAGCTCGTAAGACCATCATAATTGCATTCCACCGAACAATTGAACGGATTCGTCTTTCAATTTCCCAATCACCTGGATATGCTGGTTGTTCTTCGACAGGGATTGTGTTTATATAGTTACTGGTTGAAGAACCAAATAGTAAAGGGACACCACCATCTCTAGCTTTATTGACAATCTGTTCAATAATATATTGAGCACGTTCGACGCCTTCTTCTCGAATAATAGAATCTAAACTTTCCAGCCAATCCTTTGTTTCGACTGGATCGATATCATTCATTTGCATGTCCGACATATAAAACCTCTTTTTTGTTTAAAAAATGCAGTTTTTGCTATCCTTAGCTATAACAGACGCCATAACTAAAATTATAAGCTTCAACTTTGCATTACGGATGCTTAATTGATATCAGTCTGCCAGTTTCCATTAAAAAGTAAAGCAAACCACCGCCCTGAAAAGAATGTTAATTCCTATTAAATTAATCAACTATTTCAATTATTAATATAAATAAAAAGATAATTATTTGATATAAGTCAAATTTAACTCATGAGATTGGAAAGAATACTGCGTTTTGAGTTATACCTTGAATAGTTAGCGGTTGTCAAGTTATAGTAAAATCTGCTATATAGTTGTTAATTTATTGTTAAATTAAGACTGAATTGACAGATAATATGCCAAGTAAAAACGTCATTATTAAAGAGTTAAAAACTATGCCTTATTGGCATACTTATCAAGCTATGCATGATTTTACTCAGCAGCGTGATAAGCAAACTCAAGACGAGATTTGGCTAGTTGAACATCCTCCGGTTTTTACTCAAGGTAAGGTTGGAAAACCTGAGCACCTGCTTACTAAAACGGATATTCCTGTTGTGCAAACTGATCGTGGTGGTCAAATTACATACCATGCGCCTGGACAACAAATTATGTATATCTTATTGGATTTAAAAAGGCGTAAAATAGGTATTCGTGATGTCGTCAATTATTTAGAAAATAGTGTTATTCAAACATTAAAACACTATGAGATAGTCGCCTATTCAAAACAAGACGCTCCTGGCGTTTATGTCAATCAACAGAAGATCTGTTCTCTTGGATTACATATTAAGCGTGGCTGTACCTTACATGGATTAGCCCTTAATATCGATATGGATCTCACTCCTTTTAATTATATTAATCCATGTGGTTATGCTGGATTAGAAATGACGCAGTTGAAACAATATGTTTCAAAAATTGATCGCCAAGAGATTAACCATTTATTGACTGATTATTTTATTAATCAGCTACCAAACTATTAAGATGTGAATTATGCAAAATACTGAAATCCGCAGTTCAAAATATCGTGATGCCGAAAAAACGCGTCTAATTCCCTCAATCACTATAGAGGATACAGCTCCTTTAAAAAAACCTGATTGGATGAGAATTAAGTTGTCGGCAAATACAGAAAATATTACGCATATTAAAAATACGATGCGTAAACATGGGTTACATTCGGTTTGTGAAGAGGCTTCATGCCCTAACTTGGCGGAGTGCTTTAATCATGGGACCGCGACTTTTATGATTTTAGGGGATATTTGTACTCGTCGGTGTCCTTTCTGTGATGTTGCTCATGGTCGCCCTTTGCCACCAGACCGTGAGGAACCGAATAAGCTTGCGCAAACAATTCAAGAGATGAAATTGCGTTATGTTGTGATCACCTCTGTTGATCGTGATGATTTGAAAGATGGCGGAGCAAGTCACTTTGCTTCATGTACTCAAGAGATTCGTTCATTAAGCCCGAATATAAAAATTGAAACTTTAACTCCTGATTTTCGTGGTTGTGTTGATGAAGCCGTTGCGGTTTTAAGTGAAAACCCTCCGGATGTGTTTAATCATAATTTAGAAAATATTCCTCGGTTGTATAAAAAAATACGCCCAGGAGCAAGTTATGAGGGATCGTTACAATTACTTGAAACGTTTAAACAAAAACATCCCGAAATTCCCACAAAATCAGGATTAATGGTCGGATTAGGTGAAACCAATGAAGAACTTATTCAGGTTTTGAAGGATTTGCGGAGCCATGGTGTTACCATGCTAACTTTAGGTCAGTATCTACAACCAAGTAAGTATCATTTGCCAGTGGAGCGCTATGTTTCACCTGAGGAATTTGATGAATTAAAACAGATGGCGCTGGCTATGGGATTTACTCATGCAGCTTGCGGACCATTTGTGCGTTCATCTTATCATGCTGATTTACAAGCAATGGGAAAAGAGGTGAAGTAATATTCACCTCTTTGGAAAAAATTGTTTAATTATCTACCACAATAAAATGACGATTTTCGGTGACAATTTGTAAGAATGTAGGTAAGTTTATCTTTTCATCTTTCAATTGATTACCGTTTAGATCATAGATTTTAGATCGTCCATACGCATCAATTACCACGGTTTTATTACCATAAAGCGCTGCAACCTGATTTTCACTTCCAGCTAGAATCCATTCACGCTCTTGAAATAGATTTTGACCTTGGCTATACTGTTTTGCAGGTGTAGTGACGTTGAGAGCATCTTGCATTAATGTTCTTAATATATCCGTTTCAGAAGTTATATTATCAACTTCTTTTGCCTCTTTACCTGGCCATGAAATAATTAATGGTACTTTTAAGGTATTTCGATTAAAGCTAACTTCATCATTACGTAAAGCAGATTTTTTAGCATCATCTATTTTTATGTCATTAGAACCGGTAATAATAATTATGGTGTTTTCGTATGCATTAGATAATGTTAAATATGCAATTAAAGATTCTAAATATTGGTCGAGTTTTTTTGCATCTGTTTCTAGTTCGGTTATTGGTATTTTTTTATTTTTGGCACCCAGTGAATATTGGATGACAGAAAATAGAGGAGCGTGGTTTTCGAGTTGATTTTGTTCATCGTGCCATGCCATCCAATTATCAGTGGTTTGCTTGTTAGACTGCTTTTTACCATCTGGGGTGGTGAAATTAGACAATAATGCATAACGATAAAGTGGTTCAGAAAAACCATCAGCCGAGAATAGACCAACGTTATAATGTTGTTTCGTTACAGTTTCGAATAATACCGATGGCTTATGCCCTGCCAAGATACTATTATAATAATTCGGGTCAAGTCCATAGAATAATGAGAAGTTATTTAAGTAGGCTTGGCTACTTGCGCCATAATGATTAGTAAATTGTATATTTTGGCTAGCAAATTCTTTCAGCCAAGGCATATTATTGGCTAATAGTCGATCATTCCAGCCATTAATATCAATAATCAAGATATTCGGTTTATCTTGATTTTCATTAAATGAAATTTTATCGAGTGGATATTCAATAGCGATCGCAAATGGGTTACCTTCTTGAATTGCGCGATTACGATAACCATTCTCTTCAATAAATCCATAGCGCTCAAGAAAATGACGCGCCGTTAACGGATACGATAGCGGTAAGCTTGATCGTTGCATCGTAATTGGACGATAGAAGTTAGCATCGGCCCAAATATGAATCAAATGTGATGAAACAAAGCATAGAATAAAACCTATTACTACAGGTCTGGCAAAACGTTTGCGTTTACTTAAACTGCGTTGCTTTTTCCAACTCCAAATCGAGAATAATATTTCAACCAAAAGAATAAAGGGTATTAATATAAATGCACTATTGAGAAAAGATGCTTTATCCGAGGTAAATAGTTGCCAGATAGATAAATTTAGATGCATTCTAAAATGCGAGAAAACTTCAACATCAATAAGCAGTAAACTAATTCCTATCGTTGCAACGATAGTTGCAATAATCCTTTGCCATCGTGAAGAGTGAATAAGAAAACTTAACGGAAAAAGCAATATCAAATAAACAATGAAAGTAAGAAAACTAAAATGCCCAATCGCACTAATAATTGCATAAAAACGCCCCATGAATGTTCGGGGCCAATCAGCAATGAGCAAATATTGGCTACCAAGTAAAATGACTACCAGAATATTAAATAGCGTAAACCAATGCCCCCAACTAACTATCTGCGAGGTTTTATCGTCTTTGATATGATTGTTTTTGAGTTTGAGCATATTTAATTGTAGTAATTACCAAGAAAAACTTAATTGAAATTTACGTCACAGTTTAACTGATTTTTTAAAATCTTTCCGTAATTTTTTTAGTATAAAGCCTTTGGTTATTTGTTGGCGTTGCTATCGATACTTGTTATAATTTGCTTTAATAATATAGCTAATTAAAAAGATACTAACTTTGGCAATCAAACAACTCAACTCTCAAGAAGTCCAACCTAACGTAAATGACATTGTAAATAATAGCGATATTAAAACAAATTTATGCAGTGATGGATTAACCAATTTGTTATCGTGGCAACCTCGCGTTGCTGCTGCTGTATCCTTATTGTGCAAAAATCATAATACGCAGTATCGTTCTCGCTTTGTGCTTTTAAAAGCATCTGAAAGCGAGCTTTTTTTTGATTTATTAAAGCAGTCGGTAAAGCGTAATCTCACAACGACCCATTTAGGTTATAGCTATTACTTTAGTGATAATAAAATTACCTTAACTGAAGCGAAAAGTAAGCAAGATAATTTTGCATCCCAAGATAATTGTCTATCAGCAACAATCGTTGATATGGAAAAACTATTTGGTTGTGTTAGGCAACCTGAAAATAGTCCAATCAAATTACAAGCTGGTTTAGTTCATGATGCTAATGGTGGTGTTTTAATTTTAGGATTGCGTTCACTGCTTGCGCAACCAGTAGTTTGGGCTAAGTTAAAACAGATGGTTCTGTCACAAACTTTTGAATGGTTTTCAGCTGATGATTCTCATCCATTACCATTATCTATTCCTGCCATGCAGTTGGATTTACGCATTATTTTAGTCGGAGATAGGCTCTCTCTAGCTGAATTGCAGGAATTTGAACCAGAATTTTATTCATCATCTATTTACGCTGAATTTGAAAGTGAAATGCATATCACTGAACCTCAGCAAATTAATGATTGGATGAATTATTTACAATTTATAAGCCACCACTTAGCACTACCCAAAATTGAGCAATCTGCTTTTGCTAAAATTTATAAACACGCAACAAGATATACGGGTGATCAATATTATTTACCACTTAGCGTTGAATGGGTGCAATCGATTCTGCTAAATTCATCTTATTTTATAGAAAATGAGAATATTGATGCTTCAGCCGTCACAAAGGCTTTAGAACAAAAAGCATGGCGAGAAAATTATTTAGCTGAGCGGTTCCATGATGAGATTTTTACCAATCAAATTTTGATTGATACTCAGTCACAAGTGGTTGGGCAGATTAATGGGTTGTCAGTTATTGAATACCCCGGTTATCCAAAAGCGATTGGTGAGCCAACACGGTTAAGCTGTCTTGTCCATTTTGGTGACGGTGAATTAATTGATATTGAACGTAAAACCGATCTTGCTGGCAATATTCATTCTAAAGGGATGATGATTATGCAAGCGTTTATTATGTCTGAGTTTGCAATCAATCATCAACTTCCATTTTCTACGTCATTAGTATTTGAACAATCCTATAATGAGATTGATGGCGATAGCGCTTCACTGGCGGGGCTTTGCGCGCTGATTAGTGCGCTATCTAATCAACCTATCGATCAGCAATTAGCTGTGACAGGATCTGTTGACCAATTTGGCCATGTTCAATCTATTGGTGGCGTTAATGAGAAAATAGAAGGATTTTTTGCTGTTTGTCAGCACCAAGGTTTGACTGGCCAACAAGGCGTTATTATTCCTGCTAGTAATCAGCGCCATTTAAGCTTAAGCGATGACATTATTGAGGCAATTAATAATGATAAATTCTCTATTTGGACTGTCGAACATGTCGCCGATGCGCTCTATTTATTAACTGGTATTCCTTACAAAGATGAGAATAATATTAGTCTTTATAAGTTGATTCATGCTCGTATGCAATCAATGCTAATTCAAGATAGAAGACGTGATGGTTGGCTCAGTCGCTGGAAAAAAATTGCAAAAAGTAACAATACACAATAAACTTGAGACCAAAATTTCATTGATGCGATTAATGAAATAATCATGTAAAACTTTACAGCTTAGGTTAATTATTAGTTTTTTAATCAATAATGATTCTATAAGCAATTATGTAATGACAACAAAATAAAAGGTTTTTTTATGACATTTGAACGTAAATCTTCGTATGATAAAGCAGATCTAATTAAATCAGGTAATAGTGAATTATTTGGTCATGATGGACCGCCATTACCGTCTGATTTGATGCTAATGATGGATCGCGTTATTGAAATGAATGAAGACGGTGGTAGTTTCGGTAAAGGTTATGTTGAAGCTGAGTTTGATATTAATCCTGATTTATGGTTTTTTAAATGTCATTTCAAAAACGATCCGGTAATGCCTGGTTGTCTTGGTCTTGATGCTTTATGGCAATTAGTCGGTTTTTATTTAGGCTGGATTGGCGGTAAAGGTAAAGGCCGAGCGCTTGGTGTTGGTGAATTAAAATTAAAAGGTCAAATATTACCTAATAACAAAAAAGTGACTTATAAAATTAATTTTAAACGTGTTATTAATCGTAAATTAATCATGGGAATCGGCGATGGTGAAGTTTACGTTGATGGTAAATTAATTTATGAAGCAACTGATCTTAAAGTTGGTTTATTTAAAGACACGTCTGAATTTTAATTCAATATAATCTTACACTCCTTGCTCACTATTATTAATTACTGATAATTAGCAAGGAGTAGCTTTTTTTTGCGCTACTATTTTAAGAAACAATCCGTAATGTATTTTTTAAGAAAATCTCTCCTAATCCTCTTATTTGTTGTAATCGGTCAAGCACAAGCAGACTTTAATGGTAAAGTTGTAAAAGTAATTGATGGTGATACCGTTGATATATTAACAAATAAAAAAATTCGCGTCCGGTTACTCGATATTGATGCTCCAGAAAGACACCAAGCATATGGTAATGCATCAAGAAAATACTTAGCATCGTTGATTGCGGGTAAAACTGTTTATGTTAAAGAAAATAAAAAGGATATTTATCAACGGACATTAGGCGTCATCTATCTAAAACAAGTCAACATTAATGCTAAGATGGTGGAAAATGGCTTTGCGTGGGCTTACCGCTTCAAAGGCGTTGCTAGTAATAAGAATATGGTAAAGCTCGAATTAAAAGCTAAACAAAACAAAAAAGGACTATGGAAAGATAAACATCCAATAGCCCCTTGGGATTTTCGCTATCGTAAGAAATAATAGCGTCTAAACAATGACTTTATTTTTTAGCTGGGATTGAAGCTTCTAGTTGTTTTAATACTTCAGTTGCTTGTTTACAGCCTTCTTCTTGATTTGCAGTAGGCATTGCAGAAATTTGTTGTTTAGCTGTTTCTAAGTTTTGTTTGATCATGTCTGTTTGTTGTTTAGTAGCAGCATCATCAGGAATAGATTTAACAAAGCTATCAACTTTTTCAAAGTAAGTTTTGCAAGATTCTGATAACTCAGCCATAGCAACAGAAGATAAACCTAATAATGCAACAGATAATACTAATTTTTTCATTGTTTCTTTTCCTTAAAATTATAAATATTTAGAACATAAAAGTATGTTTATTACTGAATTACTTTGAAGGGATAATATAAGAATTGGTAAGGAAAGTCTATTAATTAAATGTAAAAAATCTTATCAATAATTAATACTGATAAGATAATATGAAAAATCTTATCAATAATCAATATCGATAAGATAATTTAAAAATTACAAATTAGATAATTGTAACATCAGCAGCAGCAGGGCCACGAGGACTATCTTGGATAGAGAACTCAACTTGTTGACCTTCGCCTAAAGTTTTAAATCCATCGCCAGAGATTGCAGAAAAATGAACAAACACATCTTTACTTCCATCAGCAGGTGAAATAAAACCAAAACCTTTACTTTCATTGAACCATTTAACTTGACCAGTTTTTTTAGACATAAAAATCTTCCTATAAATAAATTAATTACAGCCATCAAAGGCGAAACATTAGAACATAAAACCTAGACTACTTATTAACAAACAGAAGAGAAGACTGAAGAGAACTAATACAAATGTGATTAAAGTAAACTACAAACTGCATAAATCTAAATGTTACAAAATATATCTGCATGTAATATGCTGATGACTATTAACTCATAAATAGATGACTAACACAAGCAATGATTTGCTATTATTTACAATTAAAAATGAAATGAACAATAACTATTTGTTATTGTTCATGTTAACAATCTTTAATTTTTTGACAAATCTTTGGATTTTTGAATTGAAGCCTCTACTGCGTCAATGATAGCTGCTCGAAAGCCTTTTTCCTCAAGTACTTGCACGCCTTCAATTGTAGTACCGGCTGGTGAACAAACCATATCTTTTAATTCACCTGGATGTTTTCCTGTCTCCAGCAATAATTTAGCTGAACCCATCACTGTTTGTGCCGCAAATTTGTAAGCTTGTTTTCTAGATAAACCACCTTTAACTGCACCATCAGCCAATGCTTCAATGAACATAAATACAAATGCAGGAGAAGAGCCACTTGCCCCAACTACGGCATCAATTAAGTATTCAGGTACAACTTCTGTTTCACCAATACAATTTAATAAAGTTTCAACAATTGTTAATTCTTGATCAGTAATTTCTGTATTAGGTGTGATAGAACACATAGCGGCATTAACTAAAGCTGGAGTATTTGGCATAACTCTAACAATTTTTTGTTCATAGCCTACACATTGCGCAATAGTTTTAATCGTTACACCGGCGGCAATCGAGATGACAATGGTATCTTTTTTTAACTCTTTTTGAATATCATTTAATACATCCACAATAACATTGGGTTTAACTGCTATGAAAACAATATCTGATTCTCGTGCAACATCTTTTGCCGATCCTAAATTATTTATTGAATGCGTTTGATTAAGTGCTTGGCCCTTTTCGGGATGAGGATCATAAACGTAAATTTGCGTTCCCGGCACAATATTACTTGCTAAAATACCTTGTAAAATGGCATTACCCATATTACCAATACCGATAAGACCTATACGCTGTTCCATTTGTTTATACCTTTATGAATGAAATACTATAAAGATTATAAAATAAATTTTTGAATAAAACTTATAAAATTTACGAATAAAAAGAAGACGAAATTTTTACTATTTAACTTAATCCAGCATTAATTGCATACCAACTTGTTGACCTGTTTGCATTAATGATAATATCTGCCTTGTTTTACCCTCGTTGATCAAATTGCTGACGGCTGGGGTGTTGATCAGAACTTCAAAAATAGCTTTTCGACTTTGTTTATAAGGTATTAATTTTTGACAGACTATCGCTTTTAAACTATTTGATAGCTGAGTACGAATTAATGCACGTGTCCCCTCTTCAAAGACATCAATAATACGGTTGATTGTCTGTATTGCAGTACGAGTGTGCAATGTTGCAAGAACTAAATGACCGGTTTCAGCAATAGTTAATGCAGCTTGAATGGTCTGTTTATTGCGTAATTCACCCAATAAAATGATATCTGGATCTTGCCTTAATAAACTATCAATTGCATCACCAAAATGGTTAATTTCGCGTTGTTGGATAAGTGATTTATCACTTTGATAAATGAACTCAATAGGGTCTTCTAATGTGATAATATGTTTAGCTAACGTCTGATTTATATGATCAATTAATGCAGCTAAAGTTGTTGATTTTCCGCTACCTGTTGCGCCAGTAACTAAGATAATTCCAGATTCTGCTTTTGCTAATTCATTTAGTACATCAGGTGCCTGAATATCAGTTAAGCTTGGTATTTGTTGCTTAATAATTCGAAATACGGCTGAAATACCACGTTTTTGATAAAAAATATTTACCCTAAAACGGCCTATATCTTCAAGATGATAACCAAAATCAATTTGTTGATGCTGCTGTAATAGCCCCTTTTGATCGTCATTTAATAGATTAAATAAATCAATTTCAAGTTTTTGTGGCGATAATTTATCTTGTGCAATAGGTTTTAGCTCACCATTAATACGAATCCACGGTTTTTCACCACTAGAAAGATGCAAATCAGAAGCTTTTTGCGTTACACTAAAAGCCAACATTGAATTTATCATTTTCACTCACTATCCATTAGTTTATTGGGAATTAATATGAATAAAGTACATGACAATTTAATCAAGATTAAAAATGAAATACATAAAATTGCCTTAGATTGCGATCGAAATCCCAATACAATTGAACTTATTGCAGTAAGTAAAACCAAGCCGGTCACATTAATCGCTCAAGCAATTGATGCAGGCCAATTAGCCTTTGGTGAAAATTATGTTCAAGAAGGTGTTGAAAAGATTGCTTACTTTAATAAAAATATGCCGAATACCCCGATTACTTGGCATTTTATAGGGCCATTGCAATCAAATAAAACTAAGCTAGTTGCTGAAAATTTTGATTGGATGCACACCATTGAACGTTTCAAAATTGCTCAGCGTTTAAATGATCAGCGACCTACAGATATGGATAAGTTAAATGTTCTTATTCAGGTAAATATTAGTAATGAAGAGAGTAAATCTGGAATTGCAGTAGATGAAGTCGCCGATTTAGTTAAGCAGATAATTACATTACCTAATTTAAGGTTACGTGGCCTTATGGCCATCCCCGAGATAGAAAATGATTATGCCAAACAACTTGAGGTATTTGAACAGATGACTCAGCTTTTAGAATCATTGAAAACGGATTATCCTTTTTTAGATACATTATCAATGGGCATGTCAGGCGATATGAAAGCAGCTATTGTTGCAGGCAGTACAATGGTTCGCATTGGTAGTGCAATCTTTGGTGCACGGCAATATGTGTGATATATTGCAGATCATTTTAGATTTTAGGAGTATTAAATGATTTCGTTAATCTTCTTAGGAAGGGCTATTTTCACTATTTGCTTATACATACTTATTCTACGTTTGTGGATGCAGTATGCGCGAGTAAATTTTCATAATCCCTTTACTCAATTTATTGTTCGTATTACCCAACCGATTATTGGTCCAATGCGAAAACTTATTCCATCTATTGGTCGTATCGACACGGCGACATGGATTCTTTTTTATGCAGTTGCATTACTAAAAATTATGTTTATTTTCCGTTTTGAGGGATATAACGCACCGTTGTTTAGCCCTTATTACCTATTATTTGCCTTGGCTGCAATGGCTCATGCGGTTGGACACCTCATTTTTTGGTTATTATTATTTAGAGCTATTTTAAGTTGGGTTAGTCGTGGACAATCTTATACTGATGAATTACTTGCTCAATTAACAGAACCACTTATTGCACCTATTCGGCGTATTATACCGCCATTAGGTATGATTGATATTTCATTTATGATATTTGTTTTTATATTAATGTTTTTAAACTTATTAGCTGTCGATTTTCTTGGAAATTTATGGCTTATACTATAAAAATAAAAGAGAGCCTAGGCTCTCTTTTTAAATAATATGATCTTCCCAACAAATCACATCTTTTTCATACACAATTCGATTTTTGACTGATATTTTTAATTTGTGCATTAACTTTTTATTTCCAACAATTAATGGATGCCATTGCGGTAACTGCCCTGTTTCTGAAAAATAACGATAAGCGCAAGTTGCTGGTAACCACTCAATTGTCAGTAAATTTTCCCTTGTCAGCTTGATGCAATCAGGCTCATATTTAAAACGGTTGTGGTAATGTCTGCACTGGCAGGTATTTGAATCAAGCAAATTACATGCAACATTGGTATACAGTATTTCGTCAGTATCCTCGTCCTGTAATTTATTTAGGCAACATTGGCCACAACCATCGCATAGTTGTTCCCACTCGTCATCACTCATTTGATCTAAAGTTTTATATTCCCAAAATGGTTCAATCATACTTTAAAATCGTCTTCATTTAACATTTGTAAGAAAAATCCATCCGCTTTAATTTTTTCCTCAATTTCCTGTGCTGTTCCTACCACAAAACGCCGTTTACCATCGAGTAAGACTTTCATGACAAAAGCTGGCGTGCCAAAAATTGACATAATTTTTTCAGGAATTGGAGAGAAATCGTTCTCTTTTTCCATATAGAGATAACAATTTTCTTTTTTTGTGCTTCTATAAATATAACACCACATCATAAACTAAAATCCTATTTCTCAATTATCTCAGGCTATTTTGCAAATAGACACCTGCACCAAATAATCCCGGATCTTTATGAGTAATCACATAAACAGGAATTTTTTTAACTAAATAAGACATACGACCTTTATGTTCAAATGCTTCTCTAAATGGTGATGATTTAAAAAATTCTATAAATCTAGGCACAATACCGCCAGCAATATACACACCGCCTTGAGTATTAAGTGTTAAGGCTAAATTACCCCCAAATCGCCCCATAAAAGTACAAAAATGAGTTAATGTTTCTGAGCAAATTGGGCAACTATTTGATAATGCTTTATTCACAATAATATCTGGGGTGATATCTTCAACTGGTTGATTATTGATCTGTAACAAAGCTTGATAGATATTAACAATACCATTACCCGATAAAAAACGCTCTGAAGAAACTCGACCAAATTTTTTTCTTAACTGAGCTAAAATTCGATCTTCTTGTTCATTAACCATAGGTAATTCTGTATGACCACCCTCGCCTGATAGGCTAATCCAATGACCATTAACTTTAACTAAATGAGAAACCCCTAACCCCGTTCCGGCACCATAGATTGCTATTGGATAATCAAGATTCGGCTCCTCACCACCAATTTTAACCACATCTTGCGCGGATAATTGAGGAATAGATGTTGAAACTGCAGTAAAGTCATTAATTACTTCTAACTTAGTTAGTTTAAGTTCTTTGATAAGTTCTGAACGAGAAAACGACAAATTATTATTAGTCATTTCAATCAAATCACTTTCATTGATTGGGCAAGCTATGGCAATGCAAGCCATATCCACTGTTACCGCTTGGGATTTCAAATAGTTTTTAATTAATTCAAGTAGTACATCATCTTTTGAAATGAGGATTTTAGTTATTGCGGATAATTCATTAGTTGCTAAATCATAAAGTGCAAAACGAGCGTTGGTTCCACCAATATCGGTAACTAGTGCATATTGACTCATGTTATTCCCTTTTTCTAAAAATAAAATCTTTCTATATGAACAATAGTTCAATAAATATTAAAAATAAAACTGGCAATATTATGGACTATTTATAATGATTTAACTAGATTGCTTTAACAGAATTTACTATTACCGCTAACAAAATTGTTAGCGGGTAATTTTTAAAAAGTTGAAAGGAAAATAACCACTAAAGCCATTTTTTGAGTTTAAAGTAAATGTAAGGAGCGACCCCTGCTATTAACATCAACAATAAAGATAATGGATATCCATATTCCCATTTTAACTCAGGCATATTTTCAAAGTTCATACCATATGCTGATGCAACTACTGTTGGCGGTAAAAATACCACAGAAACAACCGAGAAAATCTTAATTATTCTGCTTTGTTCAATATTTATAAAGCTAGTAGCTGCTTGCATTAAAAAGTTAACCTTTTGGAATAATGACTCATTATGGGGTACCAATGATTCAATATCTCGAATAACTTCTCTCGCTTGTTCTAACTGTTCAACAGGCATCTTAGCACGACGAACTAAATAGTTAACCGCACGCTGACTATCCATTAAACAGAGGCGTACTTTCCACGCCGTATCTTCGAGCTCAGCTAAGGAAGTAATCGCTTCATCATAATGCTCTTGAGCGGAACGATCCATAATAATTAAGCTCAATTCTTCTAGCTCACTATAGATGTTTTCAATTTGATCGGCTAACTGTTCAACTTTAACTTCAAATAAATCTAATAAAACTTCATACGGATTCCCATCATTCATTCCCTGATAACGAGAACGCATTCGGTATAGTCGAAACGCAGGTAAATCGCGTTCACGCAATGTAAATAAACGTCCATTATGTACTGTAAAAGCGACGGTAGAGTTACCGGCGCGATCTTCTGCATCTTCATAAAAAAAGAAGGAGTGAACATGTAGTCCTTCATTATCTTCGAAAAAACGAGCTGATGCTTCAATATCGTCTAATTCGATACTTGTTGCTAAATTTTGACCTAAATTGGTCAGGATGAATTCACGATCAGCTTCTTCCGGCTCGATCAAGTCAATCCAAGTCGCATTCTTTATATCGCCTTCATTAATTTTTACTAATTGTTTGTTTTTTAATCCAAACGCATTAATCATAAGGCCTCCAGCAGAAAAATGTTTAAGATATGAAATGGGTGGCATTATACTCGTTATAGGCAAAAATTCCTATGTCTAAGCCAATCTTTCTGAATTTTTAAAATTTGGATACAAACTTCCAAATTTAAATTAAATTCGGTGATGTTATTTCAGTCTCATGTTACAATAGCGCAATTATATATCTATGCAATTGTTAGGAGTTTATAATGGCAACCCGAGGAATTAATAAAGTCATTTTAGTTGGTAATTTAGGTCAAGATCCAGAAGTACGTGTCATGTCAACAGGTAATACTGTCGCAAATTTTAATGTTGCTACATCAGAAACTTGGAAAGACAAGCAAACTGGCGAGAATCGAGAAAAAACAGAATGGCATCGAATTGTCGTATTTGGTAAATTAGCTGAAATTACTGGTGAATACATTAAAAAAGGAACACTCGTTTATATTGAAGGGCAACTACAAACTCGTAAATGGCAAGACCAATCAGGTCAAGATCGTTACACTACAGAAGTTGTTATCAACCCTATTGGTGGCGTATTGCAAATTTTAGGTAACCGCCCTAATAATGACTCTTACAATGAAGGTTCAAAAAGTTGGGGACAAAGTGCAAATAATACATCCTCTGCGCCAACTACTCCTGCAGCATCTCGTGCTTCATCAACTGCACCAGCAAGTCAACCAGCTATGCCTGAACCACCAATGGATTTCGATGACGATATTCCATTTTAATCGTTATTTATTCGATTCATTATTATATAGGCGTATAAATTACGCCTTTTTCAAATAGCATTTTTACAATCTTCTTCAAAAATCCCCCACCTATTGTGCCTAGCTTTTCTTATAGCCGGTATTAGAACGATAAAGCTCTGGTGTAACGCCTGAAATATTTTTAAACATAGTAATAAAAGCAGATACTGAACTATAACCGACAGAAAACGCGATGTCTTGTATCGATTTTCCTTGTTCTAAAAGCGAAATGCTATATAAAAACCGTAGTCGCTGTCGCCACATACTAAATGACATACCTAATTCTTGCTGGCAACGCCTTGCAAGAGTTCGTTCTGTACTAAAAACTTTTTTAGCCCATTGTGCCAGTGTCTTATTATCAGCAGGATTACGTTCCAACTCATTTAAAATCGGGGCTAAGTATTTATCTTTAGTATTGGGTAGATACATATTATGGTAAGGTTCTGCTGAAATCTGATCAATCAATACTTGCCCTAACCTCAAATCTTGCTCACTTTCTGGTTGTACAATATTTCGGTCAAAAAAGGAATCAATAATAGCTTGGCTAAGCTTACTCAAGTTAAGCAAACAAGTATTTTTAGGCATCGCTTGATAACTATTAATATTAATTGTACGAAACCATGCAAATTTTTTATTAAAACAAGCATGTTCGGTATAGGGTGGAATCCATAATGCGAAACCCGATGGCGCCAAATAACGTTGATCTTTAACCGTTAAAACAAAAATTCCTGACTTTACACAAATAACCTGTCCCCAAGGATGATGATGTGATGAATATTCAGTATCAGCATTGAACGATTCATGATGGAAAAAGAGTAATGATTTTAGATTAGAAGTAGTTAAAATTGATTGTTTTTTGACATTCATAAATAGTTAAATAGAATAAATTTTGTCTTATATTAGATCATTTTGTCTGATTAAAGAAATATTTATTAAATAAGACAAGATAAACTAGATTTATTTTTCTACTCGTTGATTTATCAAAAAATATATGGCTTATTTATACCCATTTATTGCAGTATTTATTTGGGCAGGCAATGCCGCTATCAATAAATTATCTGTTGGCGTGATTGATCCGGCAGTTATCTCATTTTATCGCTGGCTTCTCGCTCTCATTTTATTAACCCCATTTTTGCTAAAAGGTATTACTAAAAATTTACAGCAAATCTACCCACATGTTTTTAAATTAATGGTGCTAGGTCTACTTGGTATGGCTTCATATCAATGCTTGGCTTATTATGCTGCTGCAACTATTAGTGTATTAACTATGGGAATTATTATGTCAATAATTCCATTATTAACCATTCTATTAAGCCTATTTATTTTAAAAGTAATACCCACCCAAGGCGTGCTAATTGGTAGTATTTTATCTTTCATGGGATTAATTTGGCTGATTAGTGGAGGTCATCCGTTGCTCAAACTTGGTATTGGTAAAGGCGAGATAATGATGTTATTGGCGGCACTATCTTATGCACTTTATGGTGTGTTAACTAAAAAATGGGCTATGCCTATAACCAATTGGCAGTCAGTTTATGTCCAGATTATTTTTGGTACATTAGCTTTATTACCCGGTTTTTTATTAAGCGATAATATAACTATAAATTCGGATAATGTTGGGTTGGTCCTTTACGCAGGCATTCCAGCTTCTATAATTGCACCATTTGTTTGGATAATGGGTATAAAAAAAATTGGCGCAAATAAAACTGCCCTCTTCTTAAATTTAACTCCATTTATTACCGCTATAATCTCAATAATATTTTTGCATGAAACACTCTATAGCTACCATATAATTGGTGGAGGTATGTCAATAATTGGCGTGATATTAGCTCAAAACCTAAAATCACCATTATTTAAAAAAGCATCTAATGAAAGTGATTAATTAAGCCGTGTTTAGCAACGATGATATCAATTATCAACTGCTGGTTGATGTATCTTTTTTTTATATTTCATATATACCTAATTAAAACTATTATTATGATTTAGATTCATTTTATGCTGGAACTTATACAAACTGTTGGTTTAATTCTGTATATACCATTCCATTGACTACCGTTGTATTACTATTAGGTCTATCAAGCGATATGACCAATGAAGATTACCAATCAAAAATGACTTGTATTTATGTCTTTATTATTATGAGTGTGTCGTTTTATTGTGGCCAATTAGTAATGAGTAGATTTGGCATCTCTATTTCTGGATTACGTATCGCTGGCGGAATGATTGTTGGTATCATTGGTTTTAGAATGCTATCTCCTCAACAACTCTCTCACAAAACGTTAGAAGCTGATGAGAAGAAAAAAGAAATTTCAAATAATATTGCATTTATTCCCCTAGCTATGCCAAGCACCGCTGGCCCAGGAACCATTGCGATGATTATCAGTATGTCTTCAACTGTGAAAAGTGGTGGGTATAACGTATCAACTTGGGTAGTTTATGCATCATCTATTCCATTACTATTATGTATTATTTTATGGTTCTGTATGCGTAGTGCAGGCAGCATAATGCGGTTTATGGGAAAAAGTGGCATTGAAGCCACTTCGAGAATTATGGGCTTTTTATTAGTTTGTGTGGGTGCCCAGTTTATTATAAATGGTGTTAAAGAATTAATTTTAAGCTTTCAAAATATTTGAGGAGCGCTATTTTTTAATATCTATTTTACAGATTTGGAATGTTTTTAATCATTTCAACCCGCATTAAATAATCATATAGTGGTAATAGTTGTTTAAAACCTTTAGCAAGTTTATCAGCTAAGTTACCATCTAATACATCTTCAATATGATTATTGGTTACCATCACGGCAAGATTTTTTCGGTTATACCATGTCGATATTTTTTCATCTTTGATTAAAGGTCTTTTGTAAGACTCACCAACTAATTCAAATGGCTTTTTAACACAGCGAATAACTTTTAGAAATTTTTCGGTATCATTTAAAATTTCTTCACGAAATATATCCATAGTCTGTTTCGATGCACAATAATAACCTAATCCGTAACGATAACAATCTGGACTGATTTCAAAAAAATAGGCTGGCGCCTCTTTCCAATCACGATTTGGGCGTTTGAAAGTTAACCATAGTCGGCTACGATATAACGATTTGTCTTTTGAGAATCGAGTATCACGATGAATACGAGATATGGTTTTACCAATAGCGGGACGCGTTTCAAACCACTCATCGATTTTTAGCATAGCTGGCGTTAACTGCTCAACTAATAATCTAAAAGGTTTTACTAAATCATTATCATAAATAGCTCGGTGCTCATCAAACCAAGCCTTACTATTATTAATCCATGCATCTTGTAAAAAGTTTAATCCTGCCTGAGTAAAACCTGTAAACGTTGCCATCATCTACTCCTTAAATAATGTTCTTACTTTTTCTAAATCTTCTTGAGTATCGACACCAATTGCTGGAGGTTGTTTAGCTACAGCGACATGAATTTTTTCACCATACCAAAGTACACGCAGTTGTTCTAACATTTCAATTGACTCTAATGCCGAAGGTGCCCATTTTATATACTGCCTAATAAAACCAGCTCGATAAGCATAAATTCCTATATGACGTAAATAAAAATCGCCAATTTGATCTACCTTACCTTGCTCATTTAAATTAGCAAAACGGTCTCGCTCCCAAGGAATAGTCGCTCTTGAAAAATAAAGTGCATAACCATCTTTATCTGTCACGACTTTTACTGCTCCCGTATTGAACGCCTCTTCAACGCTATCAATAGGAACAGCTAACGTCGCCATGCCAGTTTTGAATTTCACTAGATTTTCGGCTACCTGATCAATAATAACTGGGGGAATCAAAGGCTCATCACCTTGAACATTAACGATAACTTCATCATCAGCAAATTTGTAACTATCAATTACTTCCGCTAACCGTTCTGTACCGGAATTATGCTTATCGCTAGTCAGAATTACTTCACCATTATAGCTTTTGACTACATCAAATACTTGTTGGTTATCAGTTGCAATAATTACTCGATTAGCTGACGATTTTTTAGCCTGCTCCATAACTCGAATTATCATTGGTTTGCCATGAATATCTGCAAGCGGTTTTCCTGGCAAACGACTTGAAGCATATCTTGCAGGAATAATTACCGTAAAACTCATAAAATTACCTCTAAACTTTTTTATTCTTTATCACAATGAGATGGAACTAATTGCTTTGCCTCGCTTGCTAATAAAACTGGAATACCATCTTTAATCGGGTAAACCAGCCGATCTTTTTGGCAAATTAATTGTTGATTTTGCTTATCATACTCCAATTGACCATGGCATATAGGACAAGCAATAGCGCTTAATAGAATCATTTTTTTTCTCTTAGTGATTTTTTTTCTACAAACAGTGAATAAATCTTTTCAATAGCTTGATTAGGTATTACTGCATCAATGGGTAAATACCACCAGTTAGGTAATGCAAATTGACGACATTTTACTGCATCTTTTTCAGTCATTAAAAGTGTTTGATTATTTTCCACTACTTTCTCTAATAACGGAAGCGTAAAATTTTGGTGATCAGCAAAAGATTCTGTATGAACTAAATCAGCTTTCATTTTAATTAGCATATCAAAAAAACGCTTTGGATTACTGATACCTGCAATTGCACAAATATGATGAAGTGATGACAATTCACATTGTTGGTTAGTTAAGAGATTAACTACATGACCAGGTAATAATTGCATGATGAAGGTTTTATCTGGAAATTGATTTACTATATCACCTGTGCTATCTCCATTGATTATAATTAAATCAACCGATTTTAATCTTTCTCTTCTTTCTCGCATAGGTCCAGCCGGTATCCACCAACCATTACCAAATTGGCGTTTCCCATCGACCACAACAATTTCAATATCACGAGCTAAAGCATAATGCTGTAGACCATCATCGGTTAAAATCACATCCAATTGATAAGATTCTAATAACGCTTTAACTGCGTCAACTCGTTTTGGCGCGACTGCTACCGGTATATGGGTTCGCTGAAAAATTAATACAGGCTCGTCACCGGCTTGTTCAGTTCCAGTATGTTCATCTAAGACTAATGGATAGTGATCAGATTTTCCACCATAACCTCGCGAAACTAATCCTACTTTTAGCCCTTTAGATTTCAACGCCTCAATTAAACTAATGGCAAGTGGCGTTTTACCATTACCACCCGCCGATAAATTTCCAATAACAATAATTGGAACAGGAGACTGCCATGATTTTAATACACCAAGTTTGTATAGTTGACGACGAACGGAAGCAATAATTCCATATAATAATGAAAATGGCAGTAGCAACCAAAATGATTTATTTTTACCATACCAAAGTTTTTCAATCATCATATCGCCTGCTATTTTCAATCATTTTTAAACCTTTAGTGACCCTATTTAAAGTACTTCCCTTATTTTACTCATAAAACGGTAAACTACCAAACCAATCATGATACCATCTTGGATTAATGTCATGTCGCAACGTTTTTTGCTGCCATGAAGTAGGATAAAAAAACAGACTTATTTGCCCTTCTCTTCCTGTAACAAAATAATTAATATTTAACTCTTTATAGCGAGCAGTGATTTTATTTGAAGGGAGTTGCCAAGGGTTATAACGTGAGGTTGAAGTTAATGCATTAACTGGATTAACGTAGTTTAAAAATGGGTAACTTGACGAAGTATTACTACCATGATGTGGAGTCTGTAATATTGTTGAAGATAGATTTTTCTTATGTTGCATAACTAAATCATACTCTTGCCTTCGTTCTAAATCACCGGTTAACAGCACTGAAAATCGACCATCAGTAAGTTGTATTACACACGAATCAGCATTTTCCGTGTTATCAACTAATTTAGTCGGCCATAGCACTTTAAGATTTAAGTGTTTCCAATAAAAATTATGCTTAGCTAAGCAATTATAATCATTGCGTAAACTTAAAGATGAACTCATAAGCCAGGCATTGGGATAACGTTGTTGTAAATAGGATAATCCTCCAATATGATCATTGTGACTATGGCTAATAATAATTCCTTCAAGCTGGAGGTTATGCCATTGCAGAAAAGGAGTAATAATTTGCTCTGCTGCTGAGCTGTTTTCCCATTTTGCACCCGTATCATATAAAATAGCTGATTCACCATTGTGAATTACAATAGCAAGACCATGCCCAACATCTAGCATATCCATTCGCCAAAGATAATCTGGTTGTTTATAGAATGGAGAAAAAGCCAGCGTCAAAATAATGAAAAGTGTAAAACTAAACCTTCGCCAAACTGCTGCTCTTATTATTATAAAGGCTAACCAACCAATAAAGCTTAGAAAGTAAAAATCCATTGAGATAGTTAACCACATATAATTTAGACAATTTAAACAATGAAATAACCATTCAAGCGAATATTGGGCAACAAACCAAAACCATAAAGCAAGATAAAAACAGTTGATTAAACTAAATACTAGTCCCAGTAAAATTGCTGGGAAAGAAATTAGAGAGATAATAGGAATAGCAATCAAGTTAGCAACCAGTGAAACAACGCTTATACCATGAAAAACATACAATTGGATTGGTAGAAGTAATAGTGTCAAACCAAATTGTAAATGTAATAATCTAAATAAATACCACCGTTTTTTATTTTTCATCGCGTTAGGTAGTGGTAACCAATCAAACAAAAAAATTAAACTAACAACAGCATAGCAAGACAACCAAAAACTTTCGGACAATATCATTAACGGATCAATAATTAATAGTAATGCAATAATACGATTAACTTTTTGCCATGCACTTATTTGATTATTCTTATAACGCAAATATATCCAAATCGATAAAGCAAAAATCGCTCGTAATGCTGGTGGATTAAAGCCGGTTAACCACGTATAACCAATACTGCACAACCAACCTACTATAATCGGTAGGAAGAAATAAATATAACGTTGTGGTAAGCAAAAAACGAATCCTTTAGTTATCCCAAAGCAAATATAAAAGACTAATAGAATATGCATTCCAGAAATAGCCATTAAGTGAGCAACACCTGTTTGCATCATTGTTATTCGATTATGAGTTTCAAGTTGTGAGCGATCACCAAAACCAAGTGCTAATAAAATATCTCGATAACTAAATAAATTAATATAAGGTAGGCATTTATCTGCAATGAGTTGTCGAAAATTAGATTTATCCTCGATTAGAACTGATTTGATGACTTTGGCTTTTAATAAAGATTTATTGGCTATCGCAAATCGTTGTTTATCAAATCCTCCTTCATTTAAATAACTATGGACTACTTTAGTTTTTATGGTTAATTGCCATATTTGTCCAGCTTTTATTAATTCGGGTTGTTCCCAAAGGATAATGATGGGTATGGGGGAAGGCAAAGATTGATCTGAAATATTGGTAATTGAAAATTTTACATAATGGGGAGTCATGGTTTGAATTTTAGCAGGAGCCTGTGTATTAATACTTTCAACTTTTGCCGTTATTGCTAATGTTTGGTCTATATAAGGTTCAATTGAATTGAGATATTGCTTTGCTATAGCGGTCGACCAGAGAAAGCTTAATCCAAGGATGACGATAAAAGTAAAATAACGTTGAAATTTAGCCGCTAAAATAATGAGTATCAAAGCTAAAATATACCAATCTTGATCATTGGGTAACGATGGTAAAAAAATTAATGGAATGCTACCTAATGAAATTGCTATTGCCATTAAATCTATTGAACACCGCATCAACTTCTACTTCTTATATTGACTAAACAGCCAATCTAACATGCTCAGACTTTTTTGAAGTTAATTTATAATTAATATTAGATCTCTATTCCAATTTACAGATAACTCTTTCACTTTTTATATTAAAGAAAATGATTTATTCAATAACAAAAAAGCCTTTGATTTTACTCAAAGGCTTTTTTTAATTAACTAAATTTAATTATGCTTTAGCTGCATTATTTACGCGTTCACGTAGCTCTTTCCCTGGTTTGAAATGAGGAATATATTTGTGTTTAACTTCAACATTTCCACCTGTTCTAGGGTTTCTTGCTTTACGTGGAGCACGATAATTTAAGCTAAAACTACCAAAACCGCGGATTTCCACACGATCGTTAGTCTCCATCGCTAATGCGATTTGCTCAATAATATCTCTAACAGCATCATCAACCAGTTGCACAGGAAGGTGTGCCCGCCAGTTGACTATTTTTTCAGCTAAATCGGATCTGTTCATGGTCACTCCTAATTTAATTTATGTAGTATATAATTTATTCATTTTATACCACAAAAGAAAAAGAGGGCAAGCCCTCTTTACTCTTTCAATAGATATTTTTTACTCAGTTTTTGACGCAGCTTTGAATGCTTCAGCCATTGCGTTAGTAAATGACGCATCTTCTTGAGGTGCAGTATTATTTACAGCAGCAAGTGCTTCTTTCTCATCAGCTTCATCTTTAGCACGGATAGATAAAGAAATTGCACGAGTTTTACGATCGATATTTACAATCTTCGCTTCAACTTCATCACCAACGTTCAATGCAGTAGTTGCATCTTCAACACGTTCACGAGCAATATCTTGTGCTTTTAAGTAACCTTCGATACCTTCAGCAATTTCGATTGTTGCACCTTTAGCATCAACAGCGGTAACTTTACCTTTAACAATTGATCCTTTTTTGAAGTTAGATGCAAAACTGCTGAATGGATCGTCTTCAAGTTGTTTGATACCTAATGAGATACGTTCACGCTCAGCATCAACTTGTAAAACAACGGCTTCAATATCATCACCTTTCTTATAAGCTTTAACTGCTTCTTCACCTGGCATATTCCAAGAAATATCAGAAAGATGAACTAAACCATCAATGCCACCGTCTAAACCAATGAAGATACCAAAGTCAGTGATTGATTTGATCTTACCGCTAACTTTATCACCTTTATTGTGTGCTTCAGCAAATTGTAACCATGGATTTGGTTTACATTGTTTAAGACCAAGAGAAATACGACGACGTTCTTCATCAATTTCAAGAACAACAACTTCAACTTCATCACCTAAGCTAACCACTTTAGATGGGTGAATGTTTTTGTTAGTCCAATCCATTTCAGAAACGTGAACTAAACCTTCAACGCCAGTTTCGATTTCTACGAAACAACCGTAATCAGTTAAGTTAGTTACTTTACCAGTTACTTTAGTACCTTCTGGGTAACGTTTAGCGATTGAAACCCATGGATCTTCGCCTAATTGTTTTAAGCCAAGAGAAACACGTGAACGATCTTTATCGAATTTAAGAACTTTAACAAGTAATTCTTGACCAACTTCAACCACTTCACTTGGGTGTTTAACACGTTTCCAAGCCATATCAGTGATATGAAGTAAACCATCAACTCCACCAAGATCAACGAATGCACCGTAATCAGTAAGATTTTTGATGATACCTTTAACTTCAGAACCTTCTTGTAGATTTTCAAGAAGTTGTTCTCTTTCTGCGCTATTTTCAGATTCAATTACTGCACGACGAGAAACAACTACGTTGTTGCGTTTTTGATCTAATTTAATAACTTTTAATTCGATTTCTCTATTTTCAATATGAGAAGTATCGCGTAATGGACGAACATCAACAAGCGAACCAGGTAGGAACGCACGAACGCCATTAAGATCAACCGTAAAGCCACCTTTAACTTTACCATTGATAACACCTAAAACGGTTGCAGCATCTTCAACTGCTTTCTCTAATGTTAGCCACGCTTCATGACGTTTAGCTTTTTCACGAGATAAAATTGTTTCACCAAAGCCATCTTCAATTGAGTCAAGAACAACGTCAACAACGTCGCCAACTTGAACTTCTAATTCGCCTTGGGCATTTTTAAACTGCTCTACTGGAATTGCTGATTCAGATTTTAAACCAGCATCAACTAAAACAACATCTTTGTCGATTGCAACGACAGTACCACGGATCATATTACCAGAACGAGTGTCTAGTTGATTTAAAGACTCTTCAAAGAGTTGAGCAAAAGATTCAGTCATATTTTATTTACTTTAAGTTTAATTTAACGTCCACATTACTTCATGTCTTGTGGGGTTGTTTACGATACTCCACTCATCCTTGTAATGGAGCTTGGTTCACGCCAAAGTTTAAATATAAACTTACAGCGCAAGTTTTTCTTTAATATACATAACAGATTGATTAAAAACATCTTGAATTGAAAGCGATGTTGTATCAATTATTAGTGCATCAACCGCAGGCTTTAATGGCGCAACAACTCGATTACGATCTCGTTCATCTCGCGCGGTTATCTCCTGCAAAATTTCGGCGAATTTAGCATGAATTTGCTTATCTTGCAACTGTTTCATTCTTCTTTCTGCCCTTGATTGTGCACTAGCATCAAGAAATAGTTTAACTGGGGCATCAGTAAATACCACTGTCCCCATATCACGACCATCAGCAACTAGCCCTGGCAACTGTCTAAAGTCACGTTGTCGCTGTAATAAAGCAACTCTAACTTCATTTATTGACGCAACTTTTGAAGCGGCTCCACCAGTCTCTTCTGTTCTTATCTCGCGAGAAACATCCACATCATCTAACAAAACTTTCACATCATCACTACTGGTATCAAACGTAAGCGGCAGGTTAAGAGCCAATGTTGCTAATTGTTTAGCATCATCTAAAGCAATATTTTGTTTCAAAGCAGCAAGTGCAAGCACACGATAAATTGCACCAGAATCTAAAAGGTGCCACTTAAAATGATTCGCTAATGCTTGACACAAAGTGCCCTTGCCAACTCCACTTGGTCCATCAACAGCAATAACCGGAATATTTTTAATCATGTTATATTTCGCTTAATCGTTTAAATTGTTCAAAATAATCAGGAAAGGTTTTCATTGTGCATTTTGGGTCTAAAATTGTGACTGGAGTATCAGACAGTGCAACTAATGAAAAACACATTGCCATACGATGGTCATTGTAAGTTTTAATATCAGCATGATTTAATTTAATTGGAGGAATAATTGTAATATAGTCATCCCCTTCCTCAATGGTCGCACCTACTTTACGTAGCTCGGTTGCCATTGCTGATAAGCGATCCGTTTCTTTAACTCGCCAATTGTAAATATTTCGAATAGTCGTTGGACCTTTAGCGAATAACGCAGTAGTTGCAATGGTCATTGCTGCATCAGGTATATGGTTCATATCCATATCAATGCCATTTAATTCATTGCGAGTACATTCAATATAATCATCAGCCCAAGTGATTTTAGCGCCCATCTTTTCAAGCACATGTGCAAACTGGGTATCGCCTTGTAAACTCTTTTTACCAATACCTGTTACGCGAACGGTGCCACCTTTGATTGCCGCAGCAGCTAAAAAATAAGAGGCTGAAGAGGCATCACCCTCAACCAAATAATGGCCTGGTGATTGATAAGTTTGATTAGCTTTAATGATAAATTTTTGATATTTTTCATTAATAACCGAAACACCAAACATCTCCATCATTTTTATCGTGATATCAATATAAGGTTTAGAAACCAGATCACCAATAATAGTAATTTCAGTATCGTTGGCAGCTAGCGGTGCAGCCATTAAAAGTGCGGTTAAGAACTGACTTGATACCGAACCATTTACCTCAATCTTTCCACCGGTAAAACCACCATGGATATGTAATGGAGGATAACCTTCGTTTTCAAGATAATCAATCTTAGCCCCACCTTGACGCAAAGCATCAACCAAATGGCCAATTGGACGCTCTTTCATGCGAGGTTCGCCGGTTAATACAATATTGTTATCAGCTAAACACAACGCAGCGGCTAATGGACGCATAGCGGTCCCAGCATTGCCTAAAAATAGCTCTAATGGATGAGTAGAGTGTAATTTGCCACCTACTCCTTCAATATCACAAATTGTTCGATCACTTGATAATTGATATTTAATATCCAAAGCTTTTAAAGCATCAAGCATATAGCGCACATCGTCACTATCAAGTAAATTAGTTAATCGTGTTTTACCAATGCTAAGTGCAGACAAAAGTAAGGCACGATTTGAAACACTTTTAGAACCAGGTAGATTAATCGTACCACTAAATTTTTTTATCGGTTGTAATGTTAAAGATAACATAGTAACTCTCTTTAATAATTTCAATATTCTTTAGAATTTATCTAAGGTGGCTTTCAATAAATTTATCGCTTGCTGATCTTTGGCACTATCTTGCCACAATTTATCAAATAAATGACGATAACGCTTAATCGCATCTTCTGATGAAGTTATTGAGGCGATACCCGTTGTAATATTAGGTAACTCACCTAATCTAAACGGGCTCATAGCTAAAGCTAACGCATTATCATTTTGATAAAATATTTGGAAAGCAATAGATGGAATAGCTTGCTCAGTAATAGCAATTGTTGGTGCATAAGCTTGATCTTCAATTAATTCGATTAAATGATAGACCTCCTTGCGCGCCAACAACATTCTTTCAGACTTTTTACCCGGCGAAATAGTCAGATTGCCAACTAAGCCGATATGCAAAAACCGTTCAACATTACGTAAGCTAATTAAATTAATTACTTTAGGGACAGATTGATAAAACTGAGTTTTGCGATCATGTAAAATAGATAAAGAAGTCGCATATCTTTCAGCCTCAATATTATCACTCGATTCTCTTAACATCATCCCTAAATGAGATAAATAATCAGGCGAAGTTAAAAGAAAAGAAAAGGGATCGAAATGAGAAAAGATATGAGTGGACTGCTCTTCGAGTTGACGCATACGCTCAAAAAAACCATCACCACTTGAATAATATTCTGTATCAATGCCAAGTAAACTAGCAAATGACGTATCTAACAAAGAGGCTAATCGTTCAAGCGTTTCTATTTTAACGATTTCGCCTTTTTCTAAACGGTAAACCGCAGCTCTTGAGATCCTAAGACTTTCAGCAACCTCTTCAGCCCTAAGAGAGGCAGCGATACGATAAGCTCGTAACCGCTGTCCGATAGCAAAATAATCAGTCGATCCAGTAATCATAATTTACTCAAACTATTGGGATTTCGGCAGTGTACCATATGATAAGTACAATGCCAATTTAATGTAATGATATTTCAGATCGAATCTATGTTTAAGAATATTATTTTAACAATTCGTCTTGTAACGATGATGCATTTTTGAACTCAGTATAATTGGTAATCGCTTCAGGTTGTTTTTTACCATCCTCAGGTTGACCTAATACTTGCGATGCTATTACCAAACCTTTTTGTTCAATAACTGCACTTTTATAAAATTCAATTAAATCCTCTTTAGTGAGTTTCTTAAGTAACTCTATTTTTTTATCACGCGAATCGAATTGGAAACGAGATAAGCGATAGTCTGATCTCAAACGATCAAACTCTTCATCTAAAGATTGTGGTGGCATTGTCTGCTCTTCGATGATACTTCTCTTATACTCCTCAACATCATCATTAGATAATGCTTCTAGTTTAGTTAACATTGTTGGATAAAACGCTTGGTAACGTTTTAATAAATAAGCAGGATCATATTGATTACTTTGAACAGCAAACCCAAGTCCTACTGATTCACTTATGTATGATGGAAAAACACCAACCAGATAACCTAATTGTTCATTGCTACGCAGTTGATCAAAAAACCAAGAATACATAATGTTAGCTAAAGTATATCCAACTATTTGACTCTTAGTGGAATCATAATTGATTGGAAAATAGGTCATTAACAACGCATTATCTGTGCTTTTTGCTTGTTGGGTTATTCTAGCTGTAAAGGCAGTTTTAATTTTAATATCATCTAATGGTGTAAATTCAACATCACGCTTTAAAGTCTTTTGAATGGCATGATAAAGATCTAATGATTCTTCATTTGAGATATTACCCAAACTAATCATATAAGGAACTGATTGAGTCATCAAACTATCGCGATAAGCTTGAACATCACTTACAGTGATATTATTGGTAATTTGTCGTCTTTCACCTCGTTCATAATAGTGAGGCATTTTAGATAAAGCGAGAACTGGCTCTGACGCTAAACGTACACTTTCAAAATGGTCAGCCCCATCAAGTCGTTGAAGATACCATGATTTAGCTAATTGTAAATTTTGCTCATCAATGGTCACTTGTCGATAACTATTAAGAATGGCTAAAACCATATCTGGTAAATGTTGATTAAAACCATTAGCGGTTATCATTAAACCATTATCAAGACCCGTTGATAGTGACATTCCAGCATTACCTGCTTGAAATTGTAATTGCGTCAAATCTCGACTTACAATGTAATCAAGTAACTCAAAAGAAACTGACGATTTTGCATCATTAAACGCCTGATTATTGCGTAAAGAAACAGCAATTACAGCCTTAGGATCGCTACTAAAATGACGACTAACAAAATGGATATGATTACCACGTTTACTAAATGTCGCGGGTTGAATCTGATCATTATTTTGTCTGACAATATTAAAATTGTCAGGAATATATGGATTTAGCTCAGGCAAACTAAACGAAAACGCTCTACCTAAATCAGCCCAACTTGTTTTTAATTCATCAGTGATATTATCAACTTTATAAGGTGCATTAAGGAAATAAGCCGTTTTGTCAGTAGTTTGATTTGGCGCAATTAACCAAACTCGAACATTTTCAGGCGTAAAACTTTTGAGTCGATTGATGATAGCATCTTTATTCAAATGTTCAGCAACATAATCAGAATCTAATACATTTTTAACCGGGTAAAGAAGCATCTGATCGGATAGCCATTCTACATAAGACATATCACGGTTAACATCTTTATACTTAAAAGACAAAGCAAAGACTTTTTTTATCTCATCATAATACGCGTCTGAAACACCCTGCTTTTCAATTAATTGTAAATAATTAAAAATGGCTGCAATAACCTTATCTTTCTGAGCTAAGCCTTCATCGGTTAAAATAACATTAATATTAAATGTGCCACTATTACCATAATATTTACTATCACTAGTAGCTTGAATAGCTTCAACCAAGCCCTGTTTTTGTAGCTGATCAGCTAAAGTATTTTTACTATTATTACTGATGAGATAAATAAGGTACTCATTGGTCTTATCAGAAAATTTGTCGATATCATTTTCAATCGGAAATTTTAACGACAACATTTTTCTAGGTTGGGCTGGTATCATAGTAATTTCTTTACCAGTAAACTCCTGAGTAACAGCTTGTTGAGTAATTGGCGAAACAGTTATATTTTTATTAGGAATTTGACCATAAGTAGATTCAGCCAACGCTTCTAAATTTTTGATCGGTTGATTACTATAAATAACCCCAACCATAATATTAGCTGAATAATATTTATCATGAAAATTAACCAATGCATCTTGCAATTTACTATTATCTTTATCACGTAAAGTTTCTAAATTCCCACCAGAAAATTGTGATGCCGGATGATCCGGATTAATCGTCTCAGCATCAACCTGCTGAATTCGAAAACCATCACTAGAGCGGTATAACGTCATCTCAGCGTTAACAGCATTACGTTCTTTATCAGCAAATTTAGGATCAAAAATTGGCTCAGCAATGGCATCGGCTAAATAATCTAACGCCTTATCAATTACACTATTTTCAACTTCAAAGAAAAATGCGGTGCGATTACCGCTAGTTGTCGCATTGTAGTTACCAGCATGTCGAGCCAAAAATTCTGTAAAACTAGATGGTTGAGGATATTTTTTCGACCCCATTAACACCATATGTTCTGTGTAATGGGCTAAGCCTTGTTGAAGGGCTGGATCATATAATGAACCAACAGGCAATGCGATAGAGCCGAGTGATTTGGTTGCCTTAGGATCGGAAACTAATAACACACGCATTTTATTATCAAGTTCAATCACTTCATATTGACGATCATCTCGTTCGCTTTGGTGAACTTTATCTAATAAAACAGAATGATCATGCTTATTTTCAATAGCAAATGAATTGTTAAAAGAAAAAAGAGTTAATGCAGTAAAAAATAGTGTTCTTGTTTTCATATTATTCATAGAATTCTTTCCAAATAAGCGTTCATTATATTCCGAATTAATAAATAAAACGATTAAAAACCAACAATAAAAGGACATATGTCAAATTTCAAAAAACATACTTAATTTTTATATGTATTTTATTATCTGTTTCATATATAATTCGGCCCAATACGTTTATCGTATTAATCTAGTAAAAATACGTTAGACGCTACTCAGTCCCAAACTTTCCCAAATTTGTCGATTTTATCGACGCATAAAGATACACATTAGTTTTTGATATTTAGAAATAATTTAATGGATTAAGGTAATTATATGTACTATAAGTTTGTCTTAATTGTCAGTATTTTGTTTTGCAGTTATCAAACAGTCGCAACCACAAATAGAGATAATGATGCAATAAAAGCAGATCAATTATTAAAAGAAAGTATTGATGCGAAAAAATCACAAAATTTTGAATTAGCAATATCAAAATTAATAAAAGCAAATCAACTACAGCCAAATAATTCCGATATTCTTGTCCAACTAGGTTTCAATTATTACGCACTAACTCAGTTAGAACAAGCAAAAAAATCGTTTGAATCCGCACTTGATATCGCCCCCAATTACGTAGATGCGCAATATGGTTTAGTTAGTGTTGTTTTAGCAAAAGATCCTAACCATCCCGAAAAAGCCAAATTGTTACTTGATAAGTACTTAAATCTAACACCTAATGACGAACAATTACTGTCCCTACAGGCAAACATTGATAACATAAAAAAAAATACACATTACTGGAATATTGTTCTATCTGGCACACATAGTCGATTATCTAAATCTTTGCCGAATTGGAATGAAGTGGATTTAGCACTATCTTATCGGCTATCACCGCAAAATACCCTAACCGGCCATTTTACCCAAGCAAACCGTTTTCATAGCAACGACCAAAAAATAGGCCTCACTTATTGGCACACATTCAACAATAAAGCGTATGGTTATCTATCAGGTTCTGTCGCCACATCTAAAAAATTTTACGCAACATATACAATAACAACCGGTGGGGATTATCAATTATTTTCCCCGTATAATGATCAAATAAATTCATTCCATATCACCCTCGATGCAAAGTTGGACCACTATAACGATGGCAACATTAAAACTATTTCACCGGGTATTGAACAATTTTTCTTTAATGACCGTTTATCCATAGCAGGTAAATGGTTCAACACATTTGATCAAGACAACCATCATATGAGTGGTTATTTATTTAAAACCACCATATCACCTACAGAAGAATTACATCTATTTGCAGGATATGCAAATAGTCAAGAAACATCCGACCGTTCGATAAAATTTAATCGTTCATTAATTAAAGTCAAATCTCATTTTATTGGATTGTCATATGACATATCTAATTCAATAACTGGGTTTGTAAACTATAATAATGAAGAAAGAGTTCAAACCAACCACAGCCGTAAGTTATATACTAAAAAAACACTAGGATGTGGAATAAAATGGACATTCTAACTCGATACTTAAATTTATATAATGCCTGTTTCATTTTTATTAGCTTTATTGTATTGATAGTAACCATTGCAATTTACATCAAACGTGAAATTCAATTTAGAAGACATAAGAAATTAAAATTGCAATTGCTAAAAATTTACAAAAAAGCATTGAAAACAGGTGATGAATCTTATTTTAAGCAAGAGATAACAAAAAAATTATCGCTAAATTGCGTAGCAATAATTGCTGCCTATTTTTTCGAGAAACATCGCGAAAAACATATTTTAACTTATTTTGATCTGGAACCATTCCAAAATAAACTTAGGTTACTATTAAAAAAAGGCACAATAAAACAGAAAATTGATGCAGCTAACATGTTAGCATATTATCCTTGCGAAAAAACGAATCAAGCGTTAATTCAGGCTTGTAACAGTTCTCGCCAAGAAGTCGCCATTGCTGCAGCATTGAGTCTAGTTAAAAACGCTTCAGGTATTTCGATAATTCAGATAATGATTACGCTATTTAACAAGATACCGCAAAAAGGCGTATTTTGCTTTTTTAGGCTTTTACCTTCTAATAAATTTCTAGAGCTTGAATCGCTAATCAATTGTGAAGATTTTAGCAATCACCAATTTTTTACTATCTTAAAAAAAATTTCTAAGAACTACATTATCCCCTATCTTATTCTTGCAAAAGAAGATGAGCGTACTTATATGCAAACTTTTTTTGAAAACTTACTGGAACTACAAACAACACCACAAGGGATTATACACAGTTGTTATCTTCTTAATTTCATTAATGAAGAATGTTACATAAAGAAATCATTAAGCATTGAAAAACTAATAACAGAACATTTTGATTTAAAAAGCAAACTATTTATCGATAAAAATTAAATAATTCTTAAAGCAAGAGATGTGGGTAAAACAATGAGTGATTATATAAACAACATAATGATGTTTGGTGTTAAATTCTTAGTTATAACGATAATGCTAATTGGATTAGTGCAAATATTCATCTATTTTGTGCAGCTACTAGTAACAATTTATGTGTTACTCAAAAATCCGAACAAAGAAAGAAAGATCCAGACCGAAAATGATGGTATTTCACATCCAATTACTATCATTTTACCAGCTTATAATGAAAGTGTAACTATAATTGATAGTATCGAATCAACATTAGCGACTCATTACCCTAATGTTGAAATGATAGTTGTAAATGATGGCTCAACAGACAACACTTTTTCAAAAGTGAAAGAATACTTTGATTTACAACCTATTGCGCATCACTTAAATGAACGTAATCAACTCTCTCATGCTAAAATAAGAGATGTTTATGTATCCAAAAAAGATAGCCGGCTTCGAGTTATCGATAAAGAAAATGGTGGCAAAGCAGACGCACATAATGCAGCAATTAATTTAAGTAATTCCCCAATTATCTGTCTTATAGATGCTGATTCAATTTTAGCACCTGATGCCATTAACAAAGCTGTAGTCCCTCTAATTGACGACCCAAAAACAGTTGCAGTAGGTGGAGCTGTGCGAGTTGCTAATAGTTGTTCTATTAGAAATGGAATAATATCTAAAATCAATTTATCTAAAAGATTCATCGTACAAATTCAAATTCTTGAATATATGAGAGTATTTCTCTTGGCAAAAATTGCTTGGAATCATTTTAATACTTTACCGATAATTTCAGGTGCATTTGGTTTATTTAGACGAGATTTTGCAATAAAGGTCGGTGGTTTTTGTGTCGGTTCTGTTGGTGAAGACTATGATATTACTCTAAAATTGCACAAATATATTTATGACTCTAATGTTGATTACAAAATTGATTATGTACCAACCGCCATATGTTGGACCCAAGTGCCTGAAAAATGGAAGGTATTAAAAAACCAACGTATACGATGGCATATTGGCGCACTACAAACTTTTATAAATTTTAAGTCGTTAACGTTTAAACTAAAATATAAAAAGTTAAGCCTTATGCTATTACCTTTTTCAATATTAACCGATATTTTAGGTCCAATTGCTGAACTGCTAGGGTACTTTTTAATACCGCTTATTTGGTCTCTTGACATGATAGATAGCAACGTAATGTTATCTTATTTTTTAATTGTTTTTGGATACAATAGCCTTATAAGTGCTTTTGCTATAGCGATTGATGGTGTGTTATTATCAGGATTAGATAAAACTAGATATCTACTAAAACTATTTATTACTGCATTACTAGATAACTTTGGTTATCGACAGTTATACCTATATTGGAAGCTTAAAGGCTATGCTAGATTAATAAAAGGCAATTTATCTTGGGGAAAAATGGAGAGGGTAAAATTTGACAAATAAACTTAAAATCATCTATTTATTATTTGTGATAAGTTTTATGAGTCCTGCAACATTTGCTGAAAATTTAGCATTAAATATTAGCTCCATCAATTTAAAACATTGGTATTACTTAAGTACTCATGAAATCAAAAAAAGTGCTACCTTACTATTAAAGCTACTTGAAAAAAAAGATTTCATAAACACTAATTCGGTGCTTAAAAATGCCAATGTCTATTCAAATATTAATCAATTAAATGCGGATAAGATGAAGTCAAATTATACCTCTTTGCCCAATCAATATAGATCCGATATCAATATTTCGATGTGGAATTGGCATACTGAAAATTGGATTCATTCACCAAGTCAATTTCTGACTAAACTAAAACAAAAAGGTATTAATCAAGTTTATCTCCAATTGAATATTGTAAATGGGCATATTCAAAATCAAGATAAGCTATTTCAGCTACTTGATATCGCAGCTAAAAAGAAAATGAGCATTATTGCTGTTGAAGGGGCACCTGATATGATTACTGATTCGGGTTTAAAAAATGCCATTGAACGCAATAAAGTCATTAAAAAGTTATGCCAAATACACAATCCTTGTCTTGCGGGAATTCAATATGATATTGAACCATACTTATTGGCTGAATATGCACAAAATAAAAGTCACATTTGGCAAAGATGGAATAATGCAATAAAAACATTAAGTGAAACTTGGCATGATAAAATTGAAATAGTCTTGCCATTTTGGTTACTTGATATAGAAGACGGAAAAAATATAGTCGAAAAGACACTACCATATAGCTCAAAATTAATTATTATGGCTTATCGCACAAAGTTAGCACAAATTTATACAATTAGTTCTCAATGGCTAACTTGGGGAGAGCTCAACAATAAAAAAATTGTTATCGCTCTTGAAAGCAGCATTATTGAAGATGAAACATCAGAAAATTACAATCAATATCCACAAAGTGACGAATCACAAACCACAAGCTTAAATCAATCTATTAGCTTTATGGGGGAAGAAAAAAAATTATTTAGCACGATTAACCAGCTATCAACCTATTTTTCTCAATGGTCATCATTTGAACGATTTGCTTTGAATGGTTTGGAAAGTAAATAAAAGAGACAGCGTCTCTTTTATTAAATAGCATAGATTAGATAGCATATTAATGTTCGCGAGTTTTTCTGAACTCAACATCCGGATAACGTTCTTGGGTTAAATTTAGATTAACCATACTTGGTGCAATATAAGAAAGATTATCACCACCATCTAAAGCCAAATTTTGTTCACATTTGCGTTTAAAGTCTTCAAGTTTCTTAGCATCGCTACACTCAACCCAACGCGCAGTGGTGACGTTTACTGGCTCATAAATTGCTTCAACGTTATATTCAGATTTCAAACGGGCAACCACCACATCAAACTGTAACACCCCAACTGCCCCAACAATTAAATCATTATTAGCAATTGGTCGGAATACTTGAACAGCCCCTTCTTCTGAAAGCTGAACTAAACCTTTTAACAATTGTTTTTGTTTAAGTGGATCTTTTAAACGAATTCGACGGAATAATTCCGGTGCAAAGTTAGGAATACCAGTAAATTTAAGATCTTCACCTTGGGTAAACGTATCACCAATTTGAATCGTACCGTGATTATGCAAACCAATAATATCACCAGCATAAGCTTGCTCAACATGATCACGATCGCCTGCCATAAAGGTTAATGCATCAGAAATATTAACATCTTTAGCAATACGAACATGGCGTAACTTCATACCTTTTTCATATTTACCTGAAACAATGCGCATAAATGCAACACGGTCTCGGTGTTTAGGATCCATATTTGCTTGGATCTTAAATACAAAACCGGTAAATTTTTCTTCGCTTGCTTCAACTTCTCGTTTATCTGTTTGCCGAGGCTGTGGTGCTGGCGCCCAAGCGGTTAAACCATCAAGCATATGATCTACACCAAAATTCCCCAGCGCAGTACCAAAAAACACAGGCGTTAAATCACCAGACAAAAATGCATCTAAATCAAACTCATTTGATGCACCTTGCACTAATTCTAATTCATCGCGAAGTTGTTGGGCCAAATCATCACCAATGGTGCTATCAAGTTCAGGATTATCTAATCCTTTAATGATTCTAACTTCTTGAATGGTATGACCTTTACCGGTTTGATAAAGATAAGTTTCATTTTTAGCTAAATGATAGACCCCTTTAAATAACTTACCACAACCAATTGGCCAAGTAATTGGGGCGCACATAATATTAAGCTCGTTTTCAACTTCATCTAACAACTCCATCGGATCACGAATATCACGGTCGAGCTTATTCATAAAAGTTAAAATAGGCGTGTTTCGTAAACGTGTAACTTCCATTAATTTACGCGTTCTGTCTTCGACACCTTTTGCTGCATCAATCACCATCAAACAACTATCAACTGCGGTTAAAGTTCGATAAGTGTCTTCCGAAAAATCCTCATGCCCGGGGGTATCAAGCAAGTTCACCAAACAGTCATTATAAGGAAATTGCATAACGGAGGTCGTAATTGAAATACCACGCTGTTTTTCCATCTCCATCCAGTCTGACTTAGCGTGCTGCGCATTAGCACCACGCCCTTTTACTGTGCCCGCAGTTTGAATGGCTTGTCCAAAAAGCAAAACTTTTTCGGTAATGGTTGTTTTACCGGCATCGGGGTGAGAGATAATTGCAAAAGTACGACGAGCATTCACTTCGTCTAAATAAGCTTGTTCTGTCATAAAATTAATTAATTTAGCTAAGCAAAAAAATGATGCGGTATTCTAGCAGGTCTCTATCTATATTGCCATTGATGAACGCTATTTTGCTATTTGCCTGATATCTATGCATAATAGAGCAAATAAAATCGAAGATGATATAATTAATCAATTATAACGGTGTCTACGCTAAATATTTCTCAATAATTAAATAGATATGAATATTCGTGACTTAAAATTGTTTTTACATCTATGTGATACATGTCATTTTGGAATAAGTGCCGATGCTATGCATGTAAGCCCTTCCACCCTTTCAAGGCAGATCCAGCGCCTTGAAGAACAATTTGGTCATCGATTATTTATCCGCGACAACCGACAAGTTCAAATTACCCACGAAGGTGAAAAAGTAAAACACTTTGCCCAACAAGTCATTAATCTACACCAACAATTAAAACAAGAATTAGACCAAGCCGATCAACGATTAGTTGGTGAATTAACCTTATTTTGCTCGGTCACAGCGGCTTACAGCCATCTACCTGAAATACTTGATCGTTTTCGCCTACACTACCCATTAGTAGAAATTAAACTATCCACGGGAGATGCAGCCGATGCTGTTGAAAAAATTCAATCTCATCAAGCTGATTTAGCTATTGCAGGTAAACCCAAACAACTACCATCGGGTGTTGAATTTATTAAATTAGGCGAAATTGAAATGGTATTACTCATACCTAAACTTAATAGTTCATTCAGTGACAAATTGCATCAAAAAGCACCAGATTGGCATAATATCCCATTCATCTTGCCTGAGCACGGTCCAAGCCGACATCGAATAGATTTATGGTTCAAACAACAAAAAATCACCAGCCCCAAAATTTATGCAACGGTAGCTGGGCACGAAGCCATTGTCTCCATGGTGGCTTTGGGTTGTGGCGTGGCTTTATTGCCTAAAGTAGTAATGGAAAATAGCCCAGAAAGAGTAAGAGAACGCATCACCGAATGGTCAACCAATTTAATGGAACCGTTTGATGTTGGCATATGTGTACAAAAAAGACGATTATCAGAAAAAATTATTTCAGCATTTTGGTCTATTAGTAACCCAAATTTACCAACTCAATAAAAAATAATATAATAAACTGTAGTTAATTAGTATATAGCAGTTAATTGAAATGTAGGGAACGAATGTAATGCCAATAAAATTAAAAAAAATAAGCACGTTATCCACCTTACTCTTTTTAACAATATTCTCAAATCCTAGTGGTGCTGAATTGGGTGATATTGCAAAGCAAAACCCGATTAATTATAAACCGCATTGGCTAGTTATTCATAGTTCAAACTACTATGATGGCGAAAGTGATGATCTTGTTACCGCTGGAATGGGGTTTACTGCATTATCGAAAATGATCCAAAAGGTCTATTATGCCGATCCATCAAATCCAACTCCCCAAGAATTGCGCCGTGCAAAACTAAATCGATTTATTGATACAAAAACGGGAGAAGGCTCGCTATTTGGATTTAAACGTGAGGATTTGTCGCCTTTATTTGACGGAAAAATTGCCGGCACAGAGATTTTAGCCACCATAAAAGATGAAAATGTTGGCTTGTTATTACAAGTTCCTGTTGATTTTAATAAGAAAAAACCCTGTATTGTTGCCGTACCGGCTTCGGGTTCTGATGGACTATATAACGCCAAAGATATACAAATCCGTGGATTGTGGGGGCTTAAACATAACTGCGCAGTAGTTTATAACGACAAAGGTTTAGGTACTGGTATTTATGATATTACCAACGAACAAGGCTTTACTGTTGATGGTCAAGTTGCTAAGGACAACATACTCTTCAAGCCAACTATCCAAAATCCAAAAGAGTTTATCAAAAATAATCCGCACCGTTATGCAGTAAAACAGCTCCATTCAAAGCAAAATCAAGAAGCAAGTTGGTCAAAATATAACTTCTTCTCAATTATTTTCGCTATGTATGAATTAAATGAGCTATTCCCTGAACCTGGTAAATTGAGCTTCTCCGAATCAAATACCCTTATATTAATCTATGGAGCAGAGGATGGTGCGACAGCTGCGCTTAAAACGGCTGAATCAGATGCGATGGGAAAAATTAATGGTGTAGTGGCTGTTAATCCACAAATTCAGCCACGCCAAGATAGCGCTATTGAAAACAAATCCTATCATTCACTACCGGATTACAGTACCTATGGGGCACTTTATATTCCTTGTGCCATACCGGCAATTGAACCCAATAAGCAGGACAAATACGTCCCTGAAGCCTCTAAATACCTTTTTTCACAAAACCGTTGTGATGCATTAAAACAAGCCAACATACTACCAACCGGCACACCGAAAGAGGCATTGAACAAACTGTATGATTATGGTTGGAAGCCTGAAATGAGCATCCAATTACCTTATTTCTATCTTAATGAATCAATTGCCTACCCTTATAAATATATTAGCGCCTATGGTCGATATGATGTAACTGAAAACATGTGTGACTTTTCAGTGGCAAGTACTCAACAGGACCCCTATTTTAATTCTGGTGAAGTAAAACCACTAAAACAAGTCAATTTTGCCGAAATTTGGGGATTATCTGATGGCCAATTACCAATCTGGGCCAACCATGATGCCACAGCGATTGACCTAGTTGAAAATAAAGATGTCACATCGCCTCGACGTGAATGGTTTTCAAGTTCTACCATTGAACATCAAATAGATTATGGCACTAAAGGAGCCATTTGCTTAAGAGAAAAAATAAAAGAGCCTCGTGTAATTAAAGGGTTAGAAGAAGTCCAAGCAACAGGTAATTTAAATAAAATCAAAACCTTTATTGTTCATGGTAAAAACAACCCTAAACAACTTATCGACCACACATCTCGACCTTATGTTGCATTAAATAGTAAAGTTGAAGGAAAAGAGTCGCAACTTCGTTATATTGAAGTTGAAAATGCGAGTTATCTTGATGGCAAAGCGCCTTTTGACAACACCTTATTACCGATTGACTATTATGGTGAAGAAGCTATCGAATGGTTATGGGCAAATCTAACCAACCAAGTTAATTTACCAGAAAGTCAAGTTATACGCACCAAAGCTAGAGGTGGAATTATTGGTCAAGCACCGCAAGCAACGGCTGAAAATCTAGTCCCAATATCGCAAACTCCAGATACCAACAATCTAATCACTGTCGATAATGGCAAAATTATATTTCCGCAATAAAATCAAATTCACAAATGACTATCGAACAAATCAAATACGATTCGATAGTCATTTATTCAACTATATTCGATACCTTAATAAGTGAACACATTTTAGGATAAAGCTCGAAAAACAATGTTTTTAGTGGCGTATAGTTTTGTTCAAAATCAATAAAGGTATCGCTTAATAAATAGAGCTTAGGTCGACGCTTTGCCATACCGTTTAAAACTTTACCAATAAAATCCACCGAGGCATAATTTACCAACCATTCACCACGCCACATTGCCCCCATAAAATCTTGATAATCAACTGGATAATTTGCGATATAAGGCTGAATCTGTCGCTTAGTAAAGGTATTGAATGATGAAAGAGATTGCTTAGCGTTAAATTCCGCCCAATATTTTGACAAAAAATGGTCCCAAATAATATCCAAGGTGATCGGTGCAACACGTTGATGTGATTGTCGAAAAAGCAATTTAGCTTGCTTAACTTCAGCAAAACTATCAATCAAACGATCAATCCTACGATGCAACATAATCCCATCGGCAATCTCTTTAGGATATTGTCGATAAGCATCACCTTTAACAAAATCAGCAACTGTATTACCAATCAACGAACTATTCGCCAACGTTGCCAAATGTAAATGTGCAAGAATATTCATGGCTAATCTCGATGTTTAAACTCCCCTTCAGCAAAACCTTCTCGCCAATAACTAGTAATGTGGACCGAACTAGGTTGCAAATCGACATATTTATCTTTAATGGCCTGACGTAATTGCCGAGCAAGCGAACACTCTAACCCGCCCCAAAACAATAGATTATCCTGCTGACCCAAATCCCAACTCATCACTGCATCAACTAATTGATTAGGATGATTGGCATCTTTAATCAACCATTGAACAGATAAATCAGATGGCAGTTCAACGATATCGCTCTTATGATTAACCTCAATAAAAGCAACTGCTTTATGATTTGCAGGTAAATGTTCAAGGGTATAACAGATGGTTGGCAGAGAAGACACATCACCCATCAAAATCAAATATTGATTATCAAATTCTAACTTACCTGCTGTACCAACTATACCGATTTGATCGCCCACTTTTGCCTGTTGAGCCCAAACCGTCGCTAAACCGCTGTCATGAATCGCAAAATCAATCACAATTTGATTGGACGACTCATCATAAGCCCGAATACTATAACTGCGAGCAAATTGTCGAACTTTATCACTCACTAAAATTTTATTATTTTCATCTAACATCGGGAAAGTAATTTTGCCAGTCAAAGGATCAGCAAATAACAACTTTAAATGAGGACAAATCCAATTTGGATTAACTGCTAAAGGCTTATCACAACTAAAATGTAACCGAAAGTAACTCTCTGACGGCCTTTCAACTTTAATCACTGTCAATAAAGCATTAATAATGTATTTTTTTGATTTTTCGTGCATTTGGTGTTCTCTTCTATTCCTCTAATATCGCATCACTATCATACAACATAATTGGTATAAAAAAGGGGAATTTTTAATCGCGGGAAAGAGAAAAAAAACCACCCTAAATGGGTGGAATCTAAATCAATAGCAAGTATTAAAAGCGTAAGGCCCCAAACGCCCCACACCAATCCTGATCGAATTTAACCACAGCAGCATCGACGGCCGGATCTGAAATAAACAGCTCCGCCACATCCACCGGCAACGTAATTGACTGACAACCGGCAAGCATACAATCTAAAGCTTGTCTTGGCGTTCTAAAACTGGCTGCTAACACCATCGATTCAGGACAATGCAAATCTAACAGCGCTTGTAGCTCATAAACCGTATCTTTACTATTACCACCTTGGGCATCAATACGATTGACATAAGGAGCAATATATTTTGCACCAGCAAGCGCAGCCAAAAAGCCCTGACCCGCACCATAAACGGCCGTACCTAAAGTTGGAATCCCCTGCTTGGTCAACTCCTTAATCGCCATCAACCCCTCGGCATTAACCGGGATTTTAGTCACAATCGATGGAATGACTTTACGAAGTTGCTCAGCTTCCTTAATCATCTCTTTAGCATTATGAGAAAGCACTTGCGCGAATAACAACTTATCAGACCCCAGCAAATCTTGTAATTCAGATAACAAATCAAAAATTGGCTTACCCGATTTAGCGACAATACTTGGATTAGTGGTAACCCCCTTTATTGGTAAAATTGCAGCTAAACGCTTAATTGCTGCAACATCGGCTGTATCTAAATATAATTCCATACCCACTCCTAATTAAATGCTTAATTGATGAGTAGCATAGTAAAAAAAAATTTAACTCAAGCCTAGAAGACAAAATTTCTATTTACTGGACTTTTGTACGATAAATAGCAAAATGCGATCTCGATCACATTTTTAATAATAATCAATAACACATTAAATTAAATAAATTTTTCAATTTTAACTCCACAAGCTATAATTAAACCAACTGCACATTACTTGGTTTACTAACAATATGACCACAAACCTAAAAAACGTATTAACTCAGCTCACTAACCAACAAATCAACCACCTCTATTTTGCCAATAACCAACAAACGGCCCCGCTACATGCTTATCAAGTTGATTTTCCGAGGATCGAAGTGATTATAGAAGGTCAACAGCTTATGCAATGGGCTGACAGCAATGGCAAAATAATGACACAACAACTTGAAGTTAATGATCTGCTCTATATTACCGCTAATAGTTGGAACAAACCTATCCGCACAACCCCAATCACCTGGTTAAACATCTTATTTGGCAAACAGCAAATTGGCATCAGCATTGTTTATTGGGACGGCAACCAATTAATTCCGCTAGCACAAACCAACATACCAAGACGAGGTCCACGAGTTGGCACCTTTATTATTCAAGCGCTATCTGAATTGACTTGGCAAAATCAACCACAAACTCAAACCGGCTACTACTTGATTCAAAGCCTGCTTAGTAACACCCTAGATTTACTCAATGCCGACATAAAAACCGCATCAAAAACCACCAGCTTATTCGAAGCAATACGCCAATATATTGATACTCATTTTCGGGAAGATATAAGCCGTGAATTTCTAGCTAAAATGTTTTATATCTCACCCAACTATTTATCCTATCTATTCAAAAACGAAGGCAAAATTGGCTTAAATGAATATCTCAACCATATCCGCATAGAGTACGCAAAATCACTACTTAAAGATTACGACTTAAACGTCAAAGAAATCTCGCTTGAAGCGGGTTTTAAAGATAGTAACTACTTTTGCCGAATTTTTAGAAAAAAAACCGAACGAACACCCACTGAATATCGACGGCAATATCATAGTAAATTATCGGAAAAGTAAACTCAGTTAATTGAAAGTAAAACAGAAGTTTCTAATTGCAAGCAATTAAGGAGCCCAAAAACCCCGTTCCTCAACTTTTTTCGATAAAAACTAAAAAACCACCCTAGTTGAGGTGGATGATTTACCTTTAACATCAAGCTCTGCGTAAAAAATGCTGACCTTATTTATAGCCTTTTTTCTATCAGCGGATTTGATAAATCCTATCCGATAGCGCCATCAGGCACAGTGTGCGCTGCTATTAATGCAATTCACTAAAATAATTCTTCAACTCCTGAATAAACGCACTATCTACCATAGCAGGATATTTATTTGCCTGCCATGATTGTAAAAATAATAGATGCTGAATCGTTAAGGATTTATTCATATCGTGGAATTCGTTTAACTGTTCGTTTACCTCTTGGGATGTTGTGAGAAGGGATTGTGGTGTTTTTTGCTTCGGTATTTGGCAATGATTTTGGTACCATAATTCATAACCACTTAAATCATAATCACCTATTAACTCATACCCGGTTAAATTAGGGCTGGCATTAGGATAGCGTTTAGTAATAGAACGGGTAGGAAATCCACCACAAACGATAATTTGGTCTATCTTTTTTATAAACTTTGCCGTTGCCTTTAAGTTAAAACCCAATAACTGCTGAACCACATATAATGATTGATTATAAAGCTTTAAAAAATTACCTTCGGCAATAAACTGAACCGGACTTTTACTTAACGCTATTTTTTCTTCAATATTCATTTTATATTACTCCTTTAATATCAATATTTTTAACCACCACCTCAGTGCCCAGCATTTTTGCCGCTTAGCCACAAAATCGCTTTTTATGGCTAAACGACGTTGACTCGTTGAGTCAGCTTGCTTTTAATCAGTTAACACTATTTTTTATCCCCCCCCACCCCCGGCCTAAGGATTAAGAACGAAGAAATAAATATTAAGGATGGGAGCAAAGGCCGTAGGTGGAGATGTTGTTGTAGAACCAACCCACGTCACCGTGGTTTATGGGCACGATAAAGTGGCCACTATCACGCGAGTCACTAGTCCGGTACTCATAGTTGCCGAAGAAGCCAACGCCAGCGTAATCCTCCATTTTGCCCCACTCAGCTAAAAAACCAGAACCTATATGACGCATATAATGATTATTAGGTGAGGAAGGGGTGGCGCTGACTGAACCACGACAGCGATTATAGTTAAAACCGCCTGGCAGACAAGATGCATTGGTTAAATCCTTTACCTTAGGAAGGCGATAACCAAGACTATTACACCAAGATAAAGCACGAGAATAATTGTACTCAATCACATTACCACGGTTGACGAACCACTGCTTCAAAGTAAAACCATATTTGACAACAGGAGTACCATTACTATCACGACCGACCAACTCGAATGTCTGAGGCAAAGTAGGTTTAGAAATAAGACCAGGATTGTCTGAACTATGCTGGGATGTGGTAGCGTAAGGACCAGTTAAAGTAACACGAACGCTTGTAGCAGTAGAATTAGACATTGTGACTGTGATACCACCCTGAGAAACAGGAGACCAATACAATGGCTGACTACTACCACTAATGAGTAAATCAAAGTACAATCCATTAGCACCAGTTGTAGGAAAGTTTCTTCCGTAAGATGATGGGCCTGTTGACTGAGGGATAAAACCATTAGCTGGGTCCCACATTGAAGCTGGGCCAGCAAAATCCCAAGATGGGTAATAAGGATTATCACCAAGCTTACCATATTTTAAATTAGGTCTTGCGAAACAAACCACAGGCTCAGCCTTAGGATTGACGTAATAAATCACATTACTGGCATTGAAAGTACTACGATTAGGAAATCCGTAACGAGTAGATAATGTACCATTAGTACTAGATAACTTAATCCTATAAGGTGCGTTACAAATTGTTGGAACGGTACTACGTGATACAGACTGACCTCTTTTATCGACGATAGATAAACTTAAAGAACCTGTAGCACTAACGCCAGAATCTCCATCATCATCTCCCCAATAATTATTAGGAGGACCGATAAGAGTACTTAAAGAAACTGAATTAGTATTAGTTGGGACGAACATACGAATATCAGCAAAACTCTGACCCGCAACCGGCAAGACGATTGGGGTTGTAGATGATGAATTGTTAGAAGGCGTGTAATTAGCTCCGTTAGATAGCGTAATCCCAAGCAGACCATTAGTATCAACTGCACGAGTACGACCACCGTCGAAAGTCAGATAAGGTGCACTACCCTGTATCGCATTCCTAGTTGTCTGTGATGTCAATGCGTGACCCGAAAAAGGAAGGAAAAAGACCACGAAAAAAACAATCTGCCGGGATAATTGGAAAAAATCGAAGGATCGAAAACAGGATCCGAAAAAGGATCGCGAAAAGGATCTGAAAATGGATCGGAAAAAAGATCGAGAAAAGGGTCGCGGAAGCGATCGCGCGAAAATTCGCAGAATTTCACTTGATTGAGTAGAAAAATAAGCTTCAGTGAAAAATTTAAACTGGGTGCTGGACTTAGACGAATTTAAAAGATAGGTTGGCCAGGTTGCCTGTTGCCTGTTGCCTGTTGAAAATTATAATGCATTTTAGACTACCCTGTCAAGTAATTTTTTGATTTATTTGTGATTTTATACTTTTATATCAAATTTTAGCCTAGTAGCTAAAACCGTGTAAAAAGTATAGTGATTGGAAAAACACGATGCAACACTTTTTTTCGCTCAATTACGTTAACTTTTGTAAATAGGATCTAAAAAGGATCTAAACCATAACTTATTAACTATTGTTTTCATTAAATATATTGCAATTGCAAATCTTTAAAATTAGAGCGATTGATCCTTAAAAATTTTATTTTAAGGTTTTGGATTAGAAATTTAGTGATTTGGATCATTTAATAATTTTTAAGTGACATTTAAAACCTCAAAAACCCCGTTCCTCAACTTTTTTTGCGATAAAATCGCCTCAAAAATAAACCCGCCTAGGCGGGTAATTGAAGCTTCGCTTAGCCGCAAAATCGCTTTTTATGGCTAAACGACGTTGACTCGTTGAGTCAGCTTACTTTTAATCACCTAATACTATTTTTTATCACCCTCCCCCCCGCCTTAAGGATTAAGGATGAAGAAATAAAAACTAAGGATGGGAGCAAAGGCTGTAGGCGGAGGAGGAGGAAAAAACACCTCCGCCCCTAACGGACACGACAAAATAGCCGCTACTATTCCTCCGGTCACTAGTCCAAACCCAATCTAGGTTGTTGAAGTCAACGCCTGAATAATCAGACATATTGCCCCACTCCGCAACAAAGCCAGAACCTATATGACGCATAAAATGATTAGCCGGCGAGGAAGGGTTGGCGCCAGAGATAGGAGAAGAGCCTGTACGAACCGCGTTGGTTAAATCCCTTACGCTAGGCATTCGATAACCAAGACTATTACACCAAGATAAAGTTTGAGGATACCTGTCCTTTTTAGAACCACGGTTGACGAACCACTGCTTCAAAGTAAAACCATATTTGACGACTGGAGTACCATTACCATCACGACCGACCAATTCGAAAGTCTGAGGCAAAGAAATAGTGGAAAGAGGACCAGGATTGGATGAACTTTGCTGGGATTCGGTAGCGTAAGGACCACTTAAAGTAACGCGTACGCTTGTAGCAGTAGGATTAGACATAGTAGCAGTGATACCTCCATGAGAAACAGGAGACCAAGACAATGGCTGACTACTACCGGTAATGAGTAAATCAAAGTACAATCCATTACCGCCAGTTGTAGGAAAGTTTCTACCGTAAAGTGACGGGTCTGTTTCTTGAGTGAGAAAACCCTTAGCAGGGTCCCACATCGAAGCTGGGCCATTTTGGCTAGAAGATTCGTGAGACGTATTTGGTTTGGCGAAACAAACCACCGGCTCAGCCTTAGGATTAACGTAATAAGTCACATTACTAGCACTGAAAGTACTACGATTAGGAAATCCGTAACGAGTAGATAATGTACCGTTAGTACTAGATAACTTAACACTATAAGGTGCCTTACAAATCTCTGGCACTGCACTACGTGATACCGTTTGACCGTTTTTATCGACGATAGATAAACTTAAAGAACCAATAACAGTAACGCCAGAATCTCCATCATCATCTCCCCAATAGTTATTAGGAGGACCGATAAGTGTACTTAAATCGACTGAATCAGTATCAGTAGGAACCAACATACGAATATCAGCAAAACTCTGACCCTCAACCGGCAAGACGATTGGGGTTGTAGATGATGAATTGTTAGAAGGCGTGTAATTAGCTCCGTTAGATAGTGTAATCCCAAGCAGACCGTTAGCATCGACAGCACGTGTACGACCACCGTCGAAAGTCAGATAAGGTGCACTACCCTGTATCGCATTCCTAGTTGTCTGTGATGTCAATGCGTGACCCGAAAAAGGAAGAAAAAAAGCCACGAAAAAAACAATCTGCCGGGATAATTGGGAAAAGGATCGAAATCTGAAAGAGGATCCGGAAAACGATCGGAAAAAAGATCGAGAAGAGGATCGCGGAAGCGATCGCGCGAAAATTCGCAGAATTTCACTTGATTGCGTGGAAAAATAAGCTTCAGTGAAAAATTTAAACTGGGTGTTGGACTTAGACGAATTTAAAAGATAGGTTGGCCAGGTTGCCTGTTGCCTGTTGCCTGTTGAAAATTATAATGCATTTTAGACTACCCTGTCAAGTAATTTTTTGATTTATTTGTGATTTTATACTTTTATATCAAATTTTAGCCTTGTAGCTAAAACCGTGTAAAAAGTATAGTGATTGGAAAAACACGATGCAACACTTTTTTTTGCTCATTTACGTTAACTTTTGTAAATCGGATCTAAAAATGATCTAAATTATAATTGGTTAATTGATGTTTTAATTAGAGATATTGCAATTACAAATCTTTAAAATTAGAGCGATTGATCCTCAAAAATTTTATTTTAGGGCTTTGGATTAGAAATTTAGTGATTTGGATCATTTAATAATTTTTAAGTGACATTTAAAACCTCAAAAACCCCACTCCTCAACTTTTTTTGCTAAAAAACACCTCAAAAATAAACCCACCTAGGCGGGTAATTCAAACGTCGCTTAGCCGCAAAATCGCTTTTTTTATGGCTAAACGACGTTGACTCCTTGAGTCAGCTTACTTTTAATGACTTAACACTATTTCTTTATCACCCCCCCCTGAGGATTAAGGACGAAGGAATAAGAACTAAGGATAGGCACAAAGCACGTGGTAGTGGTAGTAATACCAATGCACAGTACCGTTGTGCATGTTGACGATAAACTGGTTACTACCAGACTGGTTCGGGTCACTAGTCCAGTACCAATTGCCGCCGAAGCCAACGCCTGAATAATCACCCAGTCTGCCCCACTCAGTGACAAAACCTGAACCTATATGACGCATATAAACATTATTAGGAGAAGAAGGGGTGGCGCCGACTGAACCCTGACACGTAGAATCATAATAGGAGCCAGGCTGACAAGATGCATTGGTTAAATCCTTTACCTTAGGCACTCGATAACCAATACTATTACACCAAGATAAGGCAGAAGGATAATAGCCATCCCAAGAACCTCCGTTGACGAACCACTGCTTCAAAGTAAAACCATATCTGACGACTGGAGTACCATTAGTATCACGACCGACCAACTCGAAGGTCTGAGGCAAAGTAGGTTTAGAAATAAGACCAGGATTGTATGAACTATGCTGGGATTCGGTAGCGTAAGGCCCCGTTAAAGTAACACGTACGCTTGTAGCAGTAGAATTAGACATTGTGACGGTGATACCTCCCTGAGAAACAGGAGACCAAGACAAAGGTTGATTAACACCACCAATGAGTAAATCAAAGTACAATCCATTAAGACCTGTAGTAGGAAAGTTTCTACCGTAAAGTGACGGGTCTGTTTCTTGAGTGAGAAAACCATTAGAACGGTCCCACATCGAAGCTGGGCCAGCAAAATCAAAAGATGGGTAATCACCTGAATCACCACGCTTACCATACCTTAAGTTAGGCCGAGCAAAACAAACCACAGGCGGAGCCTTAGGATTGACGTAATAAGTCTCACTACGAGCACTGAAAGTACTACGATTAGGAAATCCGTAACGAGTAGATAATGTACCGTTAGTACTAGATAACTTAACTTTATAAGGTGCATTACAAATCTCTGGCACGGTACTACGTGATACCGTTTGACCACTTTTATCGACGATAGATAAACTTAAAGAACCTGTAGCAGTAACGCCAGAATCACCATCATCATCCCCCCAATAATTATTAGGAGGACCGATAAGAGTACTTAAAGCGACTGAATTTGTATCAGTAGGAACGAACATACCAATATCAGCAAAACTCTGACCCTCAACCGGCAAGGTGATAGGTGCTGAAGAAGATGAAGTATTGGTTGAAGGCGTGTAATTAGCTCCGTTAGATAGTGTAATCCCAAGCAGACCGTTAGTATCAACTGCACGAGTACGACCACCGTCGAAAGTCAGATAAGGTGCACTACCCTGTATCGCATTCCTAGTTGTCTGTGATGTCAATGCGTGACCCGAAAAAGGAAGGAAAAAGACCACGGAAAAAACAATCTGCCGGGATAATTGGGAAAAGGATCGGAAAAAAGATCGAGAAGAGGATCGCGGAAGCGATCGCGCGAAAATTCGCAGAATTTCACTTGATTGAGTAGAAAAATAAGCTTCAGTGAAAAATTTAAACTGGGTGTTGAACTTAGGCGAATTTAAAAGATAGGTTGGCCAGGTTGCCTGTTGCCTGTTGCCTGTTGAAAATTATAATGCATTTTAGACTACCTTGTCAAGTAATTTTTTGATTTATTTACAATTTTATACTTTTCTGTTAAATTTTAGCCTACTAGCTAAAACCGTGTAAAAAGTATAGTGATTGGAAAAACACGATGCAACACTTTTTTTCGCTCATTTACGTTAACTTTTGTAAATAGGATCTAAAAATGATCTAAATTATAATTATTTAACTATTGTTTTAATTGAATATATCACAGTTACAAATCTTTAAAATTAGAGCGATTGATCCTCAGAAATTTTATTTTAGGGCTTTGAATTAAAAATTTAGTGATTTGGATCATTTAATAATTTTTAAGTGAAATTTAAAACTTCAAAAACCCCGCTCCTCAACTTTTTTCGATAAAACACAACAAAATAAATTATTCCCAGTTAAAACTTTGTTTTAAACACTTCAAGTCAACTATCTAACGGACTTATTGCTATTTCCAGTTTATTTACTCAAGTCATATGAATTATCGAATAAAAGTTAAGGAGAAACACAAAGTCCGTTGTAGTTGCGTAATCGGTCCACGAATAGTACATCACCGAAGTACGAGCCCACAACAAACGGCTGATTATATGAAGGATTAGTATCAACCGTCCAATAACTGTCAAAGGAAAAATTGGCTTGTGAGTAATTTTTCATCAATCCCCACTCGGTAAAGAATCCTGTGCCGATTCTACGCTGATAATAATTGCCGTTTGAAGAAGGGGTTGCACCAACTGAACCTTCACAATCATTAGTTAAACTATTTTGCAGGAATACGCTATTTTACCCATCCCTAACTTCTGTGCTTACTTAGACAAGAGGACTAAGGATAGGCACAAATCACGCTGTTATCGTCGATAGCCCAACCAACATCACCGTAGGCCGCGAACACGGCAAACTGATAGCTACCATTTGAATCACTAGTCCAGTACCCATAACGATCAAACCCAATTCCTGAGTAACTCAGCATTCGCCCCCATTCCGTAAAAAAACCTGCACCAATCCGACGCTGGTATAAATTATTAAGTGATGAAGGCGTAGCTCCAACTGAACCTTGACAGTAAGGGTGAGAACCACTTCCTTGACAAGAAGCATTAGTTAAATCCATTACGAGAGGCATTCGATAACCTATATTATTACACCAAGATAAGGTATTAGAATAAGAGTCTTCTATTCCACCGCGGTTGACAAACCACTGCTTTAACGTAAATCCATATTTAACAACAGCATTACCTCGACTGTCTCGACCGACCAACTCGAATGTCTGGGGCAAAGATGGCCTAGGTATATTACCAGGATTGCTAGACATATGCTGAGATGAGGTAGCAACAGGTCCACTTAATGTAACTCGAACCCTTTTACTTGTAGAATCGCTCATTGTAGCGGTTATACCTCCGTGAGAAACTGGTTCCCAAGACAAGGACTGATTAATACCACCAATATCTAAATCAAAGTACAAACCATGAGCACCAGTAGTCGGAAAATTTAAACTATAAGATGATGGTATAGTTGATTGAGGAAGAAAACCATTATCAGGATCCCAAATCGAAGTCGGACCAGCATAATAGCCTGTACCATACATCAAAATTGGCTTAGCAAAACAAACCTTCGGCGATGCCTTAGGATTTATATAATAGATCACACTACTGGCGTCAAAACTACGAGTATTAGGAAAGCCATAACGTGTGATTAAGGCAACATAAGTATTGGCTAAATTAAGTCGATAAGGTGCATTACAAATTTCTGGCACGGTATTACGTGATACTACTTTGTTGTTTTTGTCCACGATAGATAAACTTAAATTACCTGTAGCGGTAATGTCACCATCGCCATCATCATCTCCCCAATAATTGTAAGGTGAACTGACAAGAGTACTCAATGCTATGGAATCAGTATCTACTGGCACTAACATGCTAATATCAGCAAAACTTTGACCTGTTACTGGTAATTCTATTGGTGTAGTTGATGAATTGTTGGTTGACGGCGTATATCTAACGCCATTAGATAAAGATATCCCAAGCAGACCATCAGTATTAATTGTTCGTGTAAGACCACCGTCAAAGGTTAAATACGGGGCATTACCGTGAATAACACTTGATGTTTTAGAAGTTAATGCATGGCTAGAAAAAGAAATAGGAAGTAAAAGAGCCACCGCTCCCCCTATAAAGATCTGCCGGGATAATTTGGATCGATGAAAGGATCGGAAAAAAGATCGCACGAAAATTAGTGGAATTGTGCTTAATCGAGTGAAAAAATAAACTTTTGTGAAAAAAGGACGTTGGAAGCTTAATTTAGACGAATTTAAAGTATAGGTTGGCCAAGTTGCCTGTTGCCTGTTGCCTGTTGGAAATTATAATACATAATCGACAATCCTGTCAAGTAAATTTATGATTTATTTTGATTTTATTTTAAATTTGATTGAAATTTATTCTTTAATGTAATGATGAAAAAGTATAGTGAACAGAAAAAAACGACGCAATATCTGTTTTCACTTTTATTGCTAATTTTCGTAAAGATAAAACGCTTTACATGCTAAAAATGACAGCTAATTATTGTTTTAATTAGTTAATATCGACTTTACAATATTTAACAGTTGTAATAATGAAAAATTTAGCATTTGATTTTAGTGACGTATGAGTTTGAGGTGTAATTTAACATCCCAAAAACCCTGCTCCTCAACTTTTTTGGATGCAAAAAACGGCCACTAAAAAACGCCATAGCTTAAAGCGGAATTATTTATTTTAGACAATATTTCAAAGCGAATTTTGAACCCCAAAAACCCCGTTCCTCAACTTTTTTTGATGCAAAAAAACGACTACTAAAAACGCCACAATTTAAAGCCGAATTATTTATTTTAGACAATATTTCAAAGCGAATTTTGAACCTCAAAAACCCCGCTCCTCAACTTTTTTTGATGTAAAAAACGGCCACTAAAAAACGTCACAACTTAAAGCGGAATTATTTATTTTAGACAATATTTCAAAGCGAATTTTGAACCCCTAAAAACCCCGCTCCTCAACTTTTTTTGCGATAAAATCGCCTCAAAAATAAACCCGCCGAGGCGGGTAATTGAAGCATCGCTTAGCCGCAAAATCGCTTTTTTTATGGCTAAACGACGTTGACTCCTTGAGTCAGCTTGCTTTTAATCACCTAATACTATTCTTTATCACCCCCACCCCCGCCCTAAGGATTAAGGACGAAGAAATAAGAACTAAGGATGGGAGCACAGGCCGTAGTAGGGGTAGGAGGAGCCGCTCGAATACGCATCGCCGTTGTACGTTGCCACGGTAAACTGGCGACTACCAGACGGGTCACTAGTCCAGTACACGTCGTTGAAGCCAACGCTAGAGTAATCCACCATTTTGCCCCACTCCGTAAAAAAGCCAGCACCAATTCGACGCTGGTAATAATTACCCGGCGAGGAAGGGGTGGTGCCTAAATTATTATAATTTGAATTTGTTAAATCCCTTACGCGAGGCATTCGATAACCAAGACTATTACACCAAGATAATGTATTAGAATAAGTGTCCCGCTTAGAACCACGGTTCACGAACCACTGCTTCAAAGTAAAACCATATTTAACAACAGGAGTACCATTATTGTCACGACCGACCAACTCGAAAGTCTGAGGCAAAGTAGGTTTAGAAATAGGACCAGGATTTCTAGAATTATGCTGGGATTCGGTAGCGTAAGGACCAGTTAAAGTAACGCGTACGCTTGTAGCAGTAGAATTAGACATTGTAACAGTAATACCTCCCTGAGATACGGGAGACCAATACAATGGCTGACTTACACCACTAATATCTAAATCAAAGTACAATCCATTAGCACCAGTTGTAGGAAAGTTTCTACCGTAAAGTGATGGCTCAGTTGACTGAGGGATAAAACCATTAGCAGGGTCCCACATCGAAGCTGGGCCAGCAAAATCCCAAGATGGGTGAGAAGTATCATCACCACGCTTACCAGGAAATAAGTTAGGCCGAGCAAAACAAACCACCGGCGCAGCCTTAGGATTGACGTAATAAGTCTCACTACGAGCACTGAAAGTACTACGATTAGGAAATCCATAACGAGTAGATAATGTACCGTTAGTACTGGATAACTTAATCCTATAAGGTGCGTTACAAATTGTTGGAACGGTACTACGTGATACAGACTGACCTCTTTTATCGACGATAGATAAACTTAAAGAACCTGTAGCAGTAACGTCAGCATCACCATCATCATCCCCCCAATAATTATTAGGAGGACCGATAAGTGTACTTAAATCGACTGAATTTGTATCAGTAGGAACGAACATACTTATATCAGCAAAACTCTGTCCCTCAACGGGCAAGGAGATTGGAGTTGCAGATGATGAATTGGTAGAAGGCGTATAATGTGCACCATCAGATAGTGTAATCCCAAGCAGACCGTTAGCATCGACAGCACGTGTACGACCACCGTCGAAAGTCAAATAAGGAGGAGTACCCTGTATCTGATTTGCTGTTGTCTGTGATGTCAATGCGTGACCCGAAAAAGGAAGGAAAAAGACCACGAAAAAAACAATCTGCCGGGATAATTCGGAAAAGGATCGAAATCTGAAAGAGGATCCGAAAAACGACCGGAAAAAGGATCGAAAAGAGGATCGCGGAAGCGATCGCGCGAAAATTCGCAGAATTTCACTTGATTGCGTGGAAAAATAATTTTTAGTGAAAAATTTAAACTGGGTGCTGGACTTAGACGAATTTAAAAGATAGGTTGGCCAGGTTGCCTGTTGCCTGTTGCCTGTTGAAAATTATAATGCATTTTAGACTACCCTGTCAAGTAATTTTTTGATTAATTTACAATTTTATACTTTTCTGTCAAATTTTAGCCTATTAGCTAAAACCGTGTAAAAAGTATAGTGATTAGAAAAACACGATGCAACATTTTTTTTCGCTCACTTACGCTAACTTTTGTAAATAGGATCTAAAATGGATCTAAATTATGATTGGTTAATTATTGTTTTAATTAAATATATTTCAATTGCAAATCTTTAGAATTAGAGCAATTGATCCTCAAAAATTTTATTTTAGGGCTTTGAATTAGAAATTTAGTGATTTTGATATTTTAATAATTTTTAAGTGAAATTTAGAACCTCAAAAACCCCGCTCCTCAACTTTTTTGATTATCATTTTTCGCTCTTCTTGATCAAAAAACGTCCACGCAACAAAACGGCTAATTTTTTGTCCTTGAGCCATAGAGACAATTTTATATTCAGTTGCCACTTTTAGTTGTTTTTTTATTTTGCTTAGCGTCTCTTTTTTCGATACCAATGAGGTAAACCACAGGCATTGCGTTTGGAATTTGATACTCTCTTTTATCATTCTAGTGATAAATGCACTTTCGCCCCCTTTGCACCAGAGTTCAGCGTGTTGTCCACCAAAGTTGAGGATGAGATTATCTTTCGTTGAATTTACTTTTCCCAACTTTTTAAGTTTAGTGTAAGCACTTGCATGTGCTTCTTGTTCGGAGGCGTGAAAAGGTGGATTGCATAGGGTGGCTAGGTAAAATTCTTTAGGTTGAATGATATTTTCAAAAATAGCTTCGTTGTCAGGTTGTAAGCGACATTGTAATGTGTTTTTTAATAGATCATTAGATTGTGCTATCAGTGAAGCAACTTTTATTGATGTTGGATTGATATCACTACCAACAAATGACCAACCATACTCTGCACAACCAATAATTGGATAAATAATATTCGCCCCAACCCCAATATCTAAAATGCGAACCTGTTTACCTGTAGGAATTTGGTTATCTTGCGCTAACAGATCGGCAAGATAGTGTATATAATCTGCTCGCCCCGGAATTGGCGGACATAGATAGTTGTCAGGAATGTCCCAATACGAAAGTTGATAATAGTGCAATAATAGCGCTTTATTTAGCATTTTGACCGCAGTAGGATCAGCAAAATCAATCGTTAACCGCCCATATTGATTAGGCTTTACAAAATTAGATAGCTCGTTCAATGTTTTGATAAGTAAATCAAATGGATAACCATTAATGTGTTTATTGCGGTGGTGTAAAGCTGTTTTTTTGATTGATTGCATGGATGATCCAACATAGAGAATTAATCACTATTATAACGTTTTTGAGCATATTTGTGAAAATAGCGAGAGATTTTATGCTTCAAAAACCCCGCTCCTCAACTTTTTTTATAATCGTTAAGTTATACGATTGTGGATGATTCGAAAATTAATTTTGAATTTGTTATAATCATCCACTTTAAATCCAACCGATAATACAATGAAAAATCTAAAAAAGTTTTTGATATTCCCTTTTTTGAGTTTAGTGCTTATGTCTTTTGATTCCTATGCGAGTGAGTTTCATGGACAGGCGTTATCATTACTTTGGGTGATCCCTTTCGTTGGAATTTTGTTGTCGATTGCTTTATGTCCACTATTTTTAGCCCGATTATGGCATTATCACTACGGTAAAGTTGTTGCCGTTTGGACGTTATTATTTTTGGGGTTTGCGCTGGTTTCATTTGGTTTAACGACAACAATTGAACTAACAGTACACGCCATTGTTCAGGAGTATATTCCTTTTATATTATTACTTTTGGCTTTGTTTACGGTTTCCGGTGGCATTCTGATTAAGAGTGATAAAATCAGCACACCAAAATCCAACGTTATTTTACTGATGATTGGCGTTGTGCTTGCTTCAATTATGGGAACAACTGGTGCTGCGATGTTGATGATTCGTCCACTACTTCGAGCTAATCGTCAACGACAGTATGCTGTACACACGGTAATATTTTTTATCTTTTTAGTTGCCAATATTGGCGGTGGATTAACGCCTTTAGGCGATCCACCGTTATTTATTGGTTTTTTAAAAGGTGTCGATTTTTTCTGGACAGTTAAGCATATGCTGTTGCCTGTTGTGTTTACATCAGGGTTATTGTTAATTATTTATTATTTTATCGATCATTACTATTACGTTAAGCAGTATGGTGTGAATAGTAATCCAATTAGTGCTAAGCCTGTTAAGTTATATGGTCTAAATAATCTTGTATTATTATTGGCTATTATTGCTAGCGTGATTTTGTCTGGTGTGTGGCATTCATCGATAAGTTTTACTATTTTAGGTTCACAAATCGCATTACAAAATTTAGTTCGTGATGGCCTTTTTATTGCTATTACGATAATTTCAATAATGATTACCCCAAAACAAGTTCGAGCAGGCAACGAATTTAATTGGGAGCCAATAAAAGAGGTTGCTAAGTTATTTATTGGAATTTTTATTACTATTGTGCCTGTGCTGGCGATTTTACGTGCGGGTAATGATGGTGCGTTGGCTTCGGTCATTTCATTGGTGACTAATGACCAAGGTGCACCAATAAATAGTATGTATTTTTGGTTATCAGGATTGCTATCCGGATTTTTAGATAATGCACCAACTTATCTGGTCTTTTTCAATCTTGCTTCGGGTAATGCTAGTAGCTTAATGACGACGTTTGAAAGCACTTTACTGGCTATTTCAATGGGCTCGGTATTTATGGGCGCTTTAAGTTATATTGGTAATGCCCCTAACTTTATGGTTAAAAGCATTGCTGACCAAAATAAAATCAATATGCCTAGCTTTTTTGGTTATATGAAGTGGTCAATCGGGATTTTGATTCCGGTTTTTATTATTGATAATTTGGTGTTTTTTGTGTTTTTTTAAGAAATGACTCTTTTTAGAATTCCCCAAGTAAAGTGCGTATTATTTTTACTTGGGGTGAATGTTAATTAGTCTTATTTAAAAGAAATATTTAAAACGGACCCTTGCGCCATAACGATTATCGTTACCTCCTCCTTGTTTTTCATCGCGCTCTAATCTAGATAAGTAAGTCCCTAAATAGATATTGAAGTTATCCATATCCATCACATTTGAAATTAAGTATGAGGCATTGACAGTATGTAATTTATATTTACCTTTAGCATAAATTTCACCATCACCTCGATAATTTGTATTAAATGCTTTTATATCATTGGCAGCATAGATGTAACCAATACCTTTCCAAATACCATTGATACCCGCGGTAAAATCTTTTTCTTGTTCGGCATCTAAATAGGAGATGCTGCTATTGAGCAGTAATCCCTCAGATGATTTATCAAAATCACCTGCACTATTCCAACTCATCGTTAAGCCATACCCATTACGTTTTGACTGATCATGCCATTTGCCGTTTATATCATGATAAGCGTTATTAACAACATTACGCTCCATTGCTAGGGCTGCTGATATATCATTATTTCGGTAGGATATGATGGGACGTAAGTAAACGACGTTTTTATCTTTTTGCAATTTATATCCATGATAACGGCTATGGTCAAATAAGGAGGTACCATCTTTTACCATTGCATTAACTTGCAAGTTCAAATCCCCCAACTCTTTGGTTAATTCGATTGCACCGCCGTTACTGCTACGCCCTCTCCCCTCTTTCATCATATAGATGTAACCACACTATATAAATCGTTGGCAGTATTGCCAGAATATTCTATGAAGGTATCTTGCCCAAGTGGGAACATGTCGTAAGCTTCATAGCGACCAATTCGTAGGCGCCAGTCATCTTTTTTACCAAAATAGAAACTAGCATCATCTAGGTTAACTTTACCTCCCATGTCAGCAAGCGGTTGCACCGAGAATCCTGCATAGTTCTGATTCGCTAATTCTCTTTTCCCATCCAAGCCGAATAAAATACGGCCATTTATATCCCACTGATCTGTGTCATTAGCATCAAAGTCTGCCGATGTTCTAAGTGAGGTTAACTGCTTTTTTTTGCTTGCAGCATCAATATTAAATTCAACATCGCCATAAAGTTTAAGTGTTCCTTGTTCGGTCTGCCATTCAATGGATGCTAATGCGGATAAAGAATAGAAACAGCAGACTCCAGCTATTATTTTTAATTTCATCGTTATTTCCTTTTAATGTAAATTGATTAAACTTTTTGTTCATCATTAAGATTTCTGGCATCTAATTCAGCTCGAATTGAAGTATAACTGTCATCAAGTTTGTAGAACTTAGCTATCCAAATCATCGAGGCAATAATTAAAATGGCAGGTAAATATAAGTAACAGAGTTTGATTGCAAAAAGCGCACTTGGTACTTGAACTGCATTGGCAACATATCCACCAGATGAGAGTAAAAAACCGGTAATAGCACCAGCACCAGCCATCGCCACTTTGCCAAAGAATCCATTGATTGATGTCAAAATTCCGGCAGTATTAATACCGGTTTTCCATACACCATAATCAACCGGGTCAGCCTGCATTGAAAAATAGATAGCAAGGCGTTGCCCAGCACCGAGTGATAAGATAACCGCGCCGATGATAAGACCAAGATGATTCACGCCCGATAACATCATTATTCCCATACCAATTAAGTTGATAGCGCTTGAAAATAGATAGACATGTCGTTTTTTCATCTGATTGGCTAAGAATGGTACGGTAAGTGTGCCAATTAAGGGGACGAAAGTTGATATTCCCGCAATTATTGCGGTAAGGTTTTCGCTTTGTACGTAATAGTTGAAGAAATAGACTAAGGAGCCAGTTTGTAAAAAGAATGCGCCCCACATAAGAAAGATGTTAGTTGCAAAGATTTTCCATGGGTTGTTGTCTTTTAAACCTTTCCATGCTCTAGTTAAGGTCATTCGCTCTTGTTGTATAGTGATTTTTTCCTCAACATTTTTAAAACTGACTATCAGAAAGAAAGTCGCAATAATCCCAAAAACAATAGCGGTATATAAAAAGCCATGTGTTTGATCACCATTTCCCAATGTCGCAACTAGCGGTAATGTTGCAACTGCAACAATCGTTGAACCTAAGGAACCTAATAAAATTCTTACTGAAGATAAGGTTGTTCTTTCTAATGAATCCGCAGTTAAAAATGGCAACATTGCACTAAATGGTATGTTGACCAAGGTATAGATAAAAGAGAGGCAAAGATAGGTGATAAAGGCATAGATTAGTTTACCTGTCGTTCCAAAATCAGGCACATAGAAAACTAAAATACACAATATGCCAAACGGTATTGCGCCGATTAATAGCCATGGACGACAACGTCCCCAACGTGTGGATGTATTATCGATAACTAAGCCCATTAAGACATCAGCAACACCATCAACCAGCCGGGTAACTAAAAACATTAGACCGACATAATAAGCGGGTAGTGCCATTACGTCCGTATAAAAATACATAAGATATAATGAGATTAATTGCCATACTAAATTACAAGATAAGTCAGCAATCCCATAACCTATGCGTTGCCGCCAAAGAGAAAATAATGAATTGACCATTTTTTTATTCCTTATAAATTTTTAGTTAAAGTTTATTTTGTCGAATAAACCAAGCCGGTGTGCAACTCCAAGCATGACAGTAGCTATTGATGATTTTGCTACCATACGGTGAATAATTAAGGTCGTTTGGATCAAACAATTCCCAAAATGTGTCTGCCCCAAATTCGACCATTTTTCCCCAATATGCTTTAATCTCATCAATGGCTTGTTGTTTCATGCCTGTTTTGAACAAGGCTAAGATGTAGTGATGTCGTAAGTAAGGCGTGTTCATGCCGATTTCTGGTGGAGTTGTTATTAATTGAGTTAATAATTTTTGTTGATGAGCTAAATCGCCTACATCAGCTAAAACCATCCAAATTTGTGTGGCAAAACTAATTTGTTTTTGTTCGCCGCTGGTGTAAAAACCGGCTTGCTCGTCCCATAATGTTTGTGCTGCTCTTTTAACCAAATCTAATTTTTGGTTAAGCGCCTGAGTTATATCAGGTTGAAAATGTTGGGAAAGTCGACATGCTTTGTCTAAACAGTAAATTAAAACACCTTGAGAAGCGCCTTGTTTATTGAGTTTTTCGTGCCAATCAATAAATGACCACCAATCATCACTATCTTGAACTAATCCTTGCGCATCACAACGTTTTAGATTTATTTCAATTTGCTGTAATGCGATCGGCCATAGCTCTTTAACCGTTTGTCGATCATTAGTTTGATTAAAGTAGTCGTAAAGGACATCGACAAAAAGAAGTGAGTAATCAAATAAGAACGTATCGTCAGCAATAATGTCAGGTTTAACAAAGACATTAGAGGAAACCAGACCATCTTCCCGACGATGGCTAGCAAAGAGGTATAAGCATCTGCGGACTAAATCGTGCTGTTGAAAAGTGACGTTGTTCACTAGGGCTTGTAAGCGTAAATCGCCTAACCACAGTCTTCTATCTCTTTTCGGACCATCCTCGAATACGTCTTGCATACAATTTCGAAGCGTGTGAATGGAGACTTGATCTATCTTCGCTAATAGCGGATCTGATGATTGATAGCTAAGACAGTGTTCTGGTGCTGAACTGACTGTGTTAAAAGTTATATCTTTAAATAAAATTTGGTATTTAGGCGATAGTGAGACAATATCTATTTTTAAATATCGAAAACAGTAGCGTCGAGATAAGTTGATTTTAGCGGGTAAAATATCAATGTATTCATCATGCTGTTGTAACCAGCTTTTGCTAAGCCAACCTTGATATTGACTGAATGGTTCAGCAATTTCACACAGTGTTTCACCAAATGTTAATTTTATATGCGCAGGCGCATCAGGAGGGCTACCAGTAGATTCGCACAAGAAAGAGAGGTAACCAACATTGTGTTGACCAAAATCAATTATAAAACTATCACCTGAATGAAAACTCTGATTGAGATAATCATTTGCATCACTCACTATTTTTGATGACCAATGATGAATAGCACTTGGATCATTGATGAGCGAAATAATCTTTTGGGGTGAGATCTTTTTTTGATAAATCTTTGGTTGTAATTGCTTTGCTTTCAGAATAAATGCATTATCTTTTACCATAACTGCATCAATATTTTTTTGAATTGCTTGTGCCATATTTTTCTCCTATAGAAAACATTTAGGAGTATAGCTATGCAAAACAAAAGCTAGCCACTAAGATACTGCCAGATTGCGTTTATAAATGGCAATATTAAAAAGCTTATACCGAGCAAGTTCACATTTTTAAGAATATTATTTTTTATCTCATGTTTAATTACTTTATTGTATTTATATGACGGATAAAAATTGTCTTTTATTTAACGGGATACCTTGATAATAAGTTACCGTTGTAAGGATATAATCAATATGTATACTTTAAAAATTGACACTTATTTTAATCATAAATCAGATAAATTAGCCCTTTATAAGAGTGACCCTGAGGACAACGGTTGCGAGCATAATCATGAGTTCGACGAGTTAGTGATTGTTGAGCACGGTCATGGTTTACATGTTATTAATGGTAAGCCATTATTTATTCAACAAGGTGATGTTTTTTTAGTTAGGGGGCATGATTACCATTTTTATGATGATCTCGGAACGCTAAAGCTAACTAATATCCTGATTAATCCCAATCAGAATTTTACTTTTTTGAAGAATATGGAGGAGCTATTAAGGCCTATCTCCGCAAGTGATTTAAGTTCTTATATTTGGTTAGCGCCTAATATTCGTAAAGAGTGTAATTCTGTTATTGATCAGTTATTTAATTTAAATAATTCAATTGAGCATCGTGAGTATCTGTTTTTTAAATTGCTTGTTATCATTAAGCAATATCAACGTCAGTCACAGCAAAATAATACCCGCTATAAACTCCATCTTTTGCTTAACCATCTTCAAGAAAATTGCTTTGATGAATATGATTGGAACAATATAGCGCAAACGTTTCATCTAACAACACGTACAATGTTTAGGCATATTAAACAAGCAACCGGCCTAACTCCTGAAAATTACATCAGACGATTACGGTTAATGTCAGCAAGATTAAAGATTAGAGAAAGTGATATGACTATTACCGAAATATCATTACTTTGTGGTTTTGTTAATAGTACTCATTTTACTACACTGTATAAAAAAACGTTTGGTATCACGCCATCTGAAGAGCGAAAATTTAACTAGATTTTAATATGGTTGGGTTTTAAATGACGATTAAGTATTTAAGTACTTGTGACAGTTTACACTGTCACAAGCATTAAATTAATTATTTAACGGATATTTGAGCCATGGGCTCTCTTCGGAAGTGGTGCTTTGAGTGTAGATATCAAATAGACCAGGAAGCGATGCATCATCAGGCTGATACACAGCACGACCTAGCATATAACTTTGACCAAATTCTTTCCAATTGACAAAATTTTCTTTAACTGTTGGTAAAACTGAGTTAATCGATTGCCATGCTTGATCTTTGCTAATATAGCCCGCTATATAGCTTGCTCTGGCAATATAAACTAGGCGTCCTAAATCCCATGCAATTGAACCTCGTAGTAGAATTTGACGCAATTCGTCTTGGTCTTCAGCGACTTTGTTTTCAATTAACATTGAAGATACTTGATCTAATCTTGAGCAATAGATTGTAATAATATCACGGTAATCTTCTGGAACTTGGTCATCAATACAACTTTGCCACTGCTCTTTAGGAACGTTTAGATAAATTTCAATCGCGACATCGATGAGTTTGTGAACTGATCCAAAAGAGGATAAACATTCAGTAGCACTTTGTGGAGAAGTTACATCCCAAGTTGTACTTAAGCGATATCGCTGCTCTTTTTTTCCAGAGTTTCGGGCATCGCTTTCTAAGCTATCCCAACAAAACATATGTTGCTCTGAAATAATAAGTCCTGCTGATAATGCATTTTGCTGGTCAACTGTCAGTTGTTCAGTTTTTTGAGAATTTTGGGGAAAAGGTTTGTGTTTTAAAGTTTTAATGAGAATCGTAATCACTCTATTGTATCGTACAAGTAGTGACGCTAAAAGAATCAAAATTACAATTAAGATTTTCATATGAGTATCTTCAATTTTTGACATAAATCAATTTAAGTGCGCAAAAAATATCACAAATAATAACTTCCAACAAGATGAAAATTTAAAAAAATTAAGCTGTTTATATCACTCATTTTTTAAACAAAGTAGTTTGAAAAAATGTGAAGCTTCGCACATTTTTAATAAAAATTCCTGTATAGCTATAATTTATTGCCAAAATATTATATTAGCTGTCCAAATTTTAAAGGTGAGATTTCGATTTACTTTTTAGAATGTGGTTGTAGGTTTTTATAAGGAGTGAGGTTCAAAATGATTGAGATGTTACTTGATAAAGATTTTTTTTCGTCTAGCGATCAAAATATCACCGTTGAGCCTCGGGCGCCTCAACCCGTCTACCCTGAACACACGCATAATTTTAATGAAATCGTTATTGTGACAAGTGGGTATGGAAAACATATTTTAAATGGGCGACTATTTGATTTATATCCAGGTATGATGTTTTATATTAAGGCTTCGGACTGCCATTTGTATGAGAACGTTAATAATCTACATTTGACCAATATTTTATTTAGAGATCCTGAGAATTTTCATTTTATTAATGGGATAAATCAGTTAATTCCAAATCCTGATCCGATTCATTCTCATTACTTTTTTGATAAAAAATCTGATGAAAATATTCAATCGATTATTAAGCAATTGACGCAAAATCAATCAAGTGCTGTACAGGAAAGTTTATTTTTACAATTACTACTTATTTTTAATAAGAATTTTTATGTCAATGAAGGTTCTGGATCATCTGATAATCGCGTTAAGCAGTTGTTGCGTTGGTTACAGATCAATTTTAAGGAGCAAATTGATTGGGAACAGTTAACGGCACAATTTTCATTGTCATTGCGCTCTTTTCATAGGAAGATGAAAAATGAGATTGGCATCACGCCTCAAAAATATTTAATAAAGTTGCGGTTAGCTAATGCTTATACTCAGTTAATTTATAGCAATAAATCTATTACAACCATTGCGCAAGAATGTGGTTTTAATGATAGTGCTTATTTTTCTACCTGTTTTAAACAAGAATTTACGTTTTCGCCACAAGCATTACGTAATAACCCAGATAAAGGGTATCATTAGTTGTTTTACTAGTAAGTCAGGAACAGTTTATGGAAAGATGTTTGCGTTTATATAAACAAGATTATTTTATTTCAAAGATGAATACTGTTACTGTCGAAAAACGTGATCATCAACACCCTTTTCCTTTACATGATCACGATTTTTATGAAATTGTGATTGTTTGTTCAGGTAATGGTTTGCATTATTGGAATGATTATATTTATCCAATTACCAGTGGTGATATTTTATATATTAATCCCAAAGATGTGCATGGTTATGAGTCAGTTAATGATCTCAAATTGGATAATATTTTATATTTGAGAGAGTCACTTTTTTTATTATCGACTATCGAGTCTTATTTACCTAAAGTGACAGCCAAACATAATGAGCGTTCTTGGCGAATTCAACCTTCATACCTTAAACTTTTATCTCCACTTATCGAAAAATTAGCTATCGAATCAAAGAAAAATAATTTAGCCTCCGTACATTTATCTGAGGCACTTTTTCTGCAATTAGTTATTTTGTTAGACCGGATAAAACAAGCTCCAAAGGTAACGGAGCCGACTGCTACTCATCAGTTGGATTTATTGTTTACCGCGCTCCATAACAGTATTGCAACACCATTTAATGTTGATGTTTTTTGCAAGGAAAATCATATTGCAAGCCGTTCACTTAGTCGTTTATTTAAAAGCCAAACAGGGATGACCATTAGTGGTTATTTACAAAAAAGGCGATTATGTGATGCCATGTCTTTACTTCGTAATACTAATTATTCGATTAGTATGATTGCTGCTGAGTGTGGTTATGACGATAGTAACTATTTTTCCTCAGTGTTTAAAAAGCAAACCAATCAAACGCCTTCAGAGTACCGGGCTAAATTTAATGATAAGAAGTGCTAGGTGAAGGTAGATTAAATATATATTCAATTTACTCTCTTTTAGGCTTTAAAAGAGAGTAATGTTTTATTCTAAATAAAAGACTTCTGCTAATGATTCAATAATTGGGCTGTTGTCTGGGTTGCTTGGCATGATATCTTTCATAAACGCCCACCATTTTTGACAAGCTGCTGTTTTAGCTACTGCATCCCATCGCTCTTCTGATTCGATTTCAACATAAGCAAAAAGTAGATTTCTTTTGCTGTCTAAAAATATTGAGTAATTGTGAGCGCCATGGGCTTTTAGTTCTTTTACCAGCTCGGGAAAGATTTCGTCATGCCGTTTTTTATATTCAGCATGTTTGTCAGGATGGACCTGCATTATGCTTGCTTTTCTTATCATAATAGCTCCTTTTTAATGAATTAGGTTAAATTTGCATTTAACCTATTTCATTATCACGTGTACATTCAATTTTTATTGGTAAATAGAATGATATAGTTGCTCAATTTCTTTTACGTTAGTGTCACGCGGATTGCCTCCGGTACAAACATCATCAAAAGCAGCTTGAGCTAACGCAGGGATATCCTCAAGTTTTACGCCAATATCTTTTAATGTAGGAGGGATACCAACATCTACGTTAAGTTGTTTAACAGCATCGACAGCAGCTTTTCTTGCTTGTTCGATCGTCATTTGTTCTGTTTTAGCCACTCCCATCGCTTTAGCAATATCACGATATTTTTCACCAGTAAATTCGGCATTGTAAGCCATGATATGAGGTAAAAGTACCGCATTAGCTACACCGTGAGGAGTTCCATAAAATGCTCCAAGTGGGTGAGCCATTCCGTGAACTAAACCTAATCCCACATTTGAAAAGCCCATGCCAGCAATATATTGGCCTAATGCCATGTCTTGAGAACCTTTTGCAATCCCTTTTACTGAGTCACGTAATGAACGAGATATGACTTCTATTGCTTTAAGATGGAACATGTCTGATAGTTCCCAAGCGCCTTTGGTTATATAACCTTCAATGGCGTGAGTTAAGGCATCAACACCTGTTGCTGCTTTTAAACTCGCTGGCATACTTGTCATCATATCGGAATCTATGATTGCGACAACTGGAATATCGTGAGGGTCAACGCAGACAAATTTACGTTTTTTCTCTTCATCGGTAATGACGTAGTTAATGGTCACTTCAGCTGCTGTACCTGCTGTTGTAGGAATAGCGATTGTGGGTACTGCTGGTTTTTTCGTTGGCGCTACCCCTTCAAGACTACGAACATCAGAAAATTCTGGATTGTTGATAATAATACCGATCGCTTTTGCGGTATCTTGTGGTGAGCCACCACCAATTGCAATTAGGTAGTCGGCACCCGATTGTTTGAAGACTTCAACCCCTTTTTGAACAATACCAATAGTTGGATTTGGCATGACTTCATCAAATATTTGATAAGCAAAGCCATTGTCATCTAATAGTTTTGTTACTTTAGTTGCTACTTTGAATTTAATTAAATCTTTGTCAGTAACCACTAATGCTTTTTTAAAACCCCGTTTTTTTACTTCATCTACGATGTGGCTGATTGAACCAGCGCCAAAGTAAGATGTTTCATTTAGAATCATTCTATAAGCCATAATGTTTTCCTTTTAATTCGTCATGCCTAAACCAACAATGTTCGCTGCAACAATGATAACTAAGCAGCCAATACAAAGTATTCGTACTGGTTTTTTGCCAGTACCAAACCACTCTTTTAGTGCTAATCCAACAATACCACCACAAAGTACATAGAAACTCATATGTAACATCCAACTCATGAAACCATATTCAGTTGGAATATTTGCATGCCCCCAAGCATAGAAGAAGAATTGGAAATACCACATTGCGCCACCTAAAATGGCAAATAGTATGTTGCTAATAAGTAGGGATTTGGCAACTGAGATGTCTTTTTTAAATGAAAGTTCTTTTTTAGCGCAGAGTCGACTAATACAGAAACCTAGATTAATAATTGCACCACCACCCATAATAATGACATAGCTTGGGAGAGCTACGTATAGATGGTCTACGCCAAGTTCGGCAGCTTTTTCGTGCATTGGTACTGCTGCACTCATGGCAAATGACATACCAGCAGAGAAGATACCACACATGATGGCAAGAAGAAGTCCTTTCTTTAAATTAAAATCTTCAACTTGTACTCCGAGTGTTTTTTCTTTCAATAAACCCGCATAAGTTACGATAGCGACACCAATAACCGCAACAACGACACCTAATAATGTCATTTTTCCGCCAGTTGAAGCCAATAATTCACCAAATTTACCTTGTAGTATTGGCGTCATTAGCGTACCAACGATTAAGGTTATGCCAATCGCAATACCTATGCCCATCGACATGCCTAAATAACGCATTGTTAGTCCGTAACCAATGTTACCTACTCCCCACATGGCGCCAAATAAGAAAACTGGAATTAATATATCTGAACTAAACGATCCGTAATAAGACCAAAAGTCAGGCAATAAGAAGTAACTAATTGACCATGGCAATATGATCCATGAAAATAGTCCGGCTATTGACCACATGGTTTCCCATGACCAATTTTTTACTTTTTTAAGTGGTGCGTAAAAACACGCGGCAGAAGCGGCACCAACAAAGTGCCAAAATATGCCTAAAATAATTGAACTACCCATATATTTATCCTTATATTTTTGAAATATAATTTGATATTTTTTATTAGTAGCTTTTACTGTTTTAATGCTTCTTCCATTGGGTTCACATCAAAACGCTCAGCTAATAATCTGAACTCTTCCGTGGATATGGTTTGACGTTTTCCTCCCATTGATAGGACTTTTACAAGAACTTCTGCTGATTTTTCAGCTGTATCAATCAAGCCGAAAGCTTCATCTAACGTTGGTCCTGTTCCAAATACACCATGGAAAGCCCATAACACTAAACTATGTTTTGCCATCTGTTTTGCAGTGGCATAACCAATTTCGTCTTTACCTGGAACCATCCAAGGAACGACACCAACACCATCTGGAAATACAACTAAACATTCGGTACTCATTTCCCACAACAATCGCGTTATTACCGCAGTATCAAGTTCTAGGACATAAGTTAATGCAATTAAATTGGTCGCATGACAGTGCATGATCACGCGGTCTTTTCCTTGGCTTTGTTCGATTCTTACAATATGTGATTGCAGATGAGCAGCGAGTTCAGAAGTCGGTAATCCACCATTTATTAATCCCCACATGATGTAATAACCCTTGCCTTGTTCATCAATTTTGACAATGGCTAACGTATCAGCAGGATCTAAAATGACATTGCGGAAAAACTTACCTGATCCTGTGACAATAAAGTACTGGTTAGCAAGTTTAGTCACATCTTGTGTTAACGATACGTGACGGGGATTTTTATAAAAGTCACTTTGAAAAGAGACCACATCACTTTCAAGTAATCTTAAGCTAACATTACCACCATTACGCTCATCCCATCCTTTTAACCACATATCGTAAGTGGCTTTGATCATCCCTTTTACAAACCAAGAAGAAAGAATCTGTTGCATTTTGTTTTCCTTATGATCGTTTAGTTAAAACTGTTGTTTCATATTGACGAACTTCATCTAACCATCGGCTACCAACTGGGACGTCATTCAATAAACAGTACTGATCCCAAACTGCTTGCCAAGGTAATGATTTTTGTTCTTCGAGTAATGCTAGTCGTGAAGTAAAGTCACGATCGTGTTCATATTTTTTTAATTGTTCGGTAGGTTCTAATAGTGCTTTTAACAAGCATTTTTTCATGTTGCGAGTGCCAATTACCCAAGCGGCAATACGGTTTATAGAGGCATCAAAGAAATCTAAACCAATATGTACGCGGTCAAATAGTTTGTTTCGAATGATTTCGCTCGCGATATTTTGAGTTTCATCATCAAAGAGCACTACGTGATCACTATCCCAACGCACTGGACGGCTAACATGTAGTAAGAGATGTTCAACAAAAGGCATTACGGCAGAAATTTTGTCTGAAATGACTTCAGTTGGATGGAAATGTCCAGCATCTAAACATAGTGCAGTTTTACGTGATGTAGCATAAGCGAGATAGAATTCATTTGATCCAGCAGTATAAGATTCAAGACCAATACCGAACAATTTACTTTCGACTGCATCAATGTGATATTTTTGATCAATCTTTTCTCGAATAATTTCATCCAATGATTCAACTAAATGTTGTCTTGGTGCAAATTTATCGACAGTAATGTCTTTCATTCCATCTGGTAGCCAGATATTCATGACTGATGGTGTGCCTAATTCTTTACCAAAATATTCTGATACTTTACGACAAGCTTTTCCGTGATCTATCCAGAATTGACGAATTTCTGGATTAACATGAGTAAGAGTGCCTTCGTTACTTAAAGGGTGTGAAAAATATGTTGGATTGAAATCTAGACCAATCTGATGTTTTTTAGCCCATTTGACCCAATTGGCAAAGTGTTCTGGTTTGACTTCATTACGATCGACTTTTTGATCTGATTCTAAATAAGAAGCATGTAGATTTAATCGTTTTGGTCCTGGTATAAGGCTAAAGGCTTTATCTAAATCTGATCTTAATTCATCTGCATTACGAGCTTTACCCGGATAATTACCTGTCGCTTGTATACCACCAGTTAATTCACCTTCTTGCTTTTCAAAACCAGCAACATCATCGCCTTGCCAGCAATGTACAGAAATCGGTAATTTTGCCATTGCTGCTATAGCAGCATCTGTATCCACACCGATTTCAGCAAATCTTGCTTTAGCGATCTGATAGGCATTTTCAATTGCGCTCATGAAATACTCCTTAATAAATATGAAATTTTTCTATAATTGGTTAATTACTTTTGTGTTGATAATATTTAGTGTCAAAATTCTGTGAAATGAGTTGTCTTAATGCGTTAACATCAGCAATTTCACCTAATGAAATTAACTGGTAACCCACATTGCCTAAGGCTGATGATTCAATAGGACCTGCGGTAACATTGACATTGCATAAGTCAGCACATAACTGGTTTAAAAAAGCATTTTGGCAACCACCACCGACAATATGTAATGTGTTAATTGGTTTACCACTTAGCATCGATAATTCGTTTAATACATCTCGATATAGATGTGCTAGGCTGTCAAAAATACATCTCACCAATTGAGGGAGATTTTTAGGCGCCTGACCAATGTTTTCTAAACATACCTGTTTGATGGTTTCTGTCATATCATCAGGATTTAGAAACCTTGGATCATTAGGATTAATGAGAAAAGCAAAAGGTTGCTCTTGTTTTGCCAATGTGATTAATTGATTGATATCTTTGACTTCGTGTTCAGAACAAACGCGTTGGAATAACCATAATCCCATGATGTTTTTTAACACTCGATAATTACCATCAACACCACCTTCATTGGTAATATTCGCTTTTAACGCTTCTTTTCCTATGAAAGGTTGTTTAGATTCCAATCCCATAAGTGACCAAGTACCTGAACATAAATAAGCACTATGTTGGTCCATTAATGGCGCAGCAATAACAGCACTGGCAGTATCATGGCTTGCAATTGCAATTACTGGAATACGATCGCCCTTTGCACTTTGCCAATATCCAACTTGGTTTCCGGGCATACAAATATCACCAAACCATTTACGTGGTATGCCTAGATAATCAAGTAGATCTTTGTCCCAAGTTTGAGTTGCAACATTAACAAGTTGGGTTGTGGTGGCATTGGTATATTCACGATTTAAAACACCGGTCAATCGATAAATCAGATAATCAGGAATCATCACAAAATCAGATACTTGCGATAGCCAAGATGGTGATTCAAGCATCATAGCTTTGAGTTGATAGAGTGTATTGAAGGTTAAGAATTGAATTCCGGTTTTTTGATAAATATTTTCTGTTCCAATTTCATCTTGTACCTTTGACATGATATTGTCAGTACGATGATCGCGATAAGAGTATGTCGGTCCGACGATTTGGCCTTGCTTGTCAAGTAATACATAATCAACGCCCCATGTATCTATACCAATACTATCGAGTTTGATTCCTTGTTGAATAATTTTGTTTAATCCATTTAAGATTTCTTGTTCTAAATAGTTAAAATCCCAACAAAAATTTTTACCATCACTTTTATATCCATTACTGAATCGGTGGATTTCTGTTAATGTGATTTTTTGAGATTGATAACTCGACAACATAACTCGGCCACTAGATGCACCTAAATCAATTGCAGCAATATATCTATCTGCCATTATAACTACCCTCAATTTTGCTAATGGGGATAGTCTAGAGAACTATTTTGATAGACACTTTTAATTGACTGCCATTGTTAGTGAAGTTTGGCAAAATTTTTAAAATGCTTGTGATCTTTGCCACAAAATATGAATTAAGTTGTGCTATTTATACTTTCAGAATAAATATTGATATAATGCATTATTTCGAAAATAATTTGAGAGCTATCTATGTTAAATCAGTTAAAAGCAATTATTCAGTATCTTCTTCCAAAACAATTATTAACTACCCTATTTGGTTGGTTAGCTAACAGACGTTTAGGAAAAGTCACTACATGGATGATTATCGGTTTTTGTAAATTATATAAAATCGATTTAAGTGAAGCTAAATTGACTGATGCTAAAGAGTACAAAACGTTCAATGACTTTTTCGCTCGTGAGCTAAAAGAAGATGCGCGAACAATCGATGATGCGGCAAATAGTATTGTAATGCCAGCAGATGGGGTAATTAGTCAATTTGGTAACATTCAAGATAATCTTCTTTTGCAAGCTAAAGGACATTTTTATTCTTTAGAATCCCTGCTTGCTTGTCATCCTGATATGATTAAGTTTTTTAAAAATGGATCTTTTGCAACTACTTATTTATCACCTAAAAACTACCATCGTTTTCATATGCCTTGTGATGGTATATTGCGTGAGATGATTTATGTTCCTGGCTCGCTATATTCAGTTAATAAAGCAACAACAGAAACTATTCCTAATATTTTTGCTCGAAATGAACGTGTAATTTGTCTATTTGAAACTGAATTTGGACCAATGGCACAAATTATGGTAGGGGCAACGATTGTAGGAAGTATTGAATTAAATTGGGAAGGCGTTATTACGCCTCCTCGTGACGGCATAATGAAACGTTGGACTTATTCTGGTCAGATTAAATTAGCGAAGGGTGAAGATATGGGTTGCTTTAAATTAGGTTCAACCGTTATTACGCTGTTTGCTTCAAATGCTGTTGAATTTGACAGCCATCTTAAACTTGGTGACGTTACTCGTGTAGGTCAAAAACTAGCTGAAAGGATCTAACTTTATGTTGATGCGTGGTTTTTTGGGTGGAATATTACTCCTTCTGTCTTGCTTTGCTTTTGCTGAAGAATCAATACCCAATATTGATAATGAAGATCAGCTTACCGAAGTTATTGCTAAGCTTAATGAAAAAAATGAAGATCTTCGTCAGAATATGGAGTATCAAAAAGCGCATTTAACCAGCATCATCAATGAACAAAATAATATTAATACCCAAATTTCCCATGTTCAAAATACGCTCGCAACCCTTGCTGAACAGGGCGAATGGTTAAGTTTTTCAACAGCATTAGGTGAAACCCTTCGCCAACAATTATTACGATTACCTGAAAAACCTAAATCACAACCCCTTGATGCTGAAATCGCAGAAGCCAAAGTTCAGCAACTCAATTATTCAAATACCTTAGCTAGGCTAGATAGTTACCCTACGTTACCAAGTAATTTGAATAATCTAAAATCAGCTAGTCAATATCGCCGTTTATTAAGAGAACAAAGTGAACTCATCAAAACGTTGATTTCGGGTACTGATACCACGATTCTTGAACTAACTAAATTAAAAATATCGAATAAGCAACTAACCAATGCTATCGATGAGGTTAATGATGCTGCACACCGTTACTTTTTCTGGGTTGCTGACGTCAATCCCGTTTCATTAAGTTTTATTCTTGATTTAGCCAGAGATGTAGTTTATGTCACCGTTCAAATTGATACGCTGTCACAACTATATAATGCTGGTGTTGAAGTGCTTAGTGCGCCAAAACCACTGTTTTTCCTAGTATTATCTTTATTGTTTGTATTTGTACATTTCAAAATGCGAGGAAAATATAACGCTTTCTTAAATAAATCGGCGGCTCGGGTTGGTAAAGTCACCCAAGATAGTTATTCACTTACTTTGGAAGTGATTGTTTTGTCATTAATTATGGCATTGCCGGTTCCTATTTTATGGGCTGCTTTAGGTTATGCTCTTCAAATTAACTGGGATTATCCTGTAGCCGTTGCTCTAGGCTATGGCGTTAATGCTGCTGCTCCAATTTTGTGGGTGTTTATTATCACCGCGCATTTTGCGTCTCAAAATGGGCTATTTATTACTCATTTTGGCTGGTCAAAGAAAAATGTCCGTCAAGCTATGAAATATTATCAACTGTCGGTTTGGGTGGTTATCCCTTTAGTAATGGTTGTAATGAGCTTTGATCAGTTTAACAATCGTCAATTTGCAGCAACTATCGGTCGTACCGCATTCATTATTCTCTGTTTTGCACTCGTATTTATGACTAATTCTATTCATCGCGCTGGAGTTCCACTTTATATCGATAAAAAAGGATCTGGCGATAATTTATTAAGTCATATTCTGTGGTTTGTGTTGTTGAGTGCACCATGGTTAGCCATTATTGCTGCTTGTTTAGGTTATTTATCGACAGCTGAAGTATTATTAGGACGATTAGAAGCTTCGGTCATTATCTGGTTTGGCTTGTTAGTGGTCTATTTTATGATACGCCGTTGGATGTGGATACAAAAACGACGAATTGAATTTGAACGTACAAAACAACGTCGATTAGAACGTATGCAACGCGCTAAAGGAATTGAAGAAGATCTCACCCCATTAAATGATAATATGGATGAACCTGTTATCGACTTAGATGCGATCAGTGCCCAATCATTACAACTAGTCAGGTCAATTATTATGCTAATTGCTTTAATTAGTATGATTTTACTTTGGTCTGAACTTCATTCCGCTTTTGCCTTTATGAATAATATCAAGCTATGGGGAACAAGTACCATTATTAATGGCAACGAAATTGAACAACATATTACCCTAGGTGCTGTCTGTATCGCGATCTTGGTTATGACCATTACTGTTCAGTTAGTAAAAAACTTACCTGCGCTGCTTGAGTTAGGCATTTTACAACATTTAGACCTCGCACCCGGCACTGGATATGCCATTTCAACCGTATCAAAATATATTATTTTGATGGTTGGTTGTATGATTGCTTTTTCATTTATCGGGATTGATTGGTCTAAGATTCAGTGGTTAATAGCGGCATTAGGTGTTGGTTTAGGATTTGGTTTACAAGAGATTTTTGCTAACTTTATTTCTGGCTTAATTATTCTGTTTGAAAAACCGGTAAGAATTGGCGATACCGTAACTATTCGTGATTTAACAGGTAATATTACCAAAATTAATACTCGTGCAATAACGATTGTTGATTGGGATCGTAAAGAAATTGTTATGCCAAATAAGGCTTTTATTACTGAACAATTGGTCAACTGGTCTTTATCTGACTCAATTACTCGTATTGTGTTAACTATACCCGCTACGATTGATGCCGATAGTGAACTAGTTATGAAGCTATTACAACAAGTTTCAGAGGAGTGTGAATTTGTTCTTAACGATCCTGAACCGCAAGTTTTTTTAGTGGATATTCAAGAAGGTATTCAATTATTTGAGCTACGTGTTTTTGCAGCTGAAATGGGACATCGTATGAAATTACGTAGCTCAATACAAAAATTGATTCTGGAAGCTTATCGCCAACATAATTTGACATTGCCATTCCCACCTTTACAAACCAATTTAGAAGCGCTTGGTCGCAAAAGTGGGCGTCGTAGTTATACAATTGGTACCATTTAACCAAACAAGGTTTCTAACCATGGCACCCCAAATGCACCGGGTGCCAATAAAACAAATGCCCAGATTGGTGCTGAAGCAATATTGGCGATATTGAATTTTGTTGCTGGCATATGCATTGTTCCTGCAATTAATGGAACGATTGCACGCAATGGTCCAAAGAATCGACCAATAAACACGCCGAAAGTGCCGTATCGCTGGAAAAATTGTTCAGCACGAAATATCATTTTTGGGTATTTATTTAAAGGCCATGAAGAGATTACCTGTTGGTGATAATGTTTACCTAACCAATAAGAGATAAAATCCCCTACAATGGCACCTAATGATGCCGATATCAAAACAGGAACAAACGAGATCACCCCTGTTCCCACTAATGCTCCTGCACCTAATAAAATTGCTGTAGCAGGTACCAGCAATGAAATAATCGCTAATGACTCGCCAAACGCTAATATGAAAATAATTGGCAATGCCCAAATTTGATGATGCTCAATAAATTGCATAATAGTATGCGTAATCTCATTTAATGACATAATTTTTTAGCTTCTATTTTTTTAGAATAACTCATTTTAACACAACAAAAGCAGTATAGTTCGACTAATCATTGGTAGAAACTAACAAAAGTAATAAGTTAAATGACAGGCTTTTTATTGATATCAACCTCAGTTATTATAATTGGAATTAAATTGCTAATAATGATGAGACATACCATGACAGTAGGCATTGAAAAATGTAATGTGAATAAATTTAAACAAGGTCAATTACAACCATTGCAAGAAGATACTGTCGCAATTGAAAAACCTGTTGCGCTTATTTATAACGGTATTTCTCACGTGGTAATGATGGCAACACCCAAGGATCTTAATTATTTTGCTATTGGCTTTTCATTAACAGAAAAAATCATCGAGTCTGTTGATGAAATTTATGGTATTGAGATCATCGATACTAAGCAAGGCATTGAAGTCCATATTGAGCTATCTTCACGACGTTTTATGCAATTAAAAGAAAAACGTCGAAATTTAACTGGTAGAAGTGGCTGTGGAATTTGTGGTACTGAACAGATAGAGCAAGTTTGCCAGTTTATTTCTCCCCTTTCTTTAAACGATAAAATTCATCTTTCTGATTTTGAACAGTCCCTTAATTATCTGAAGAAGGTTCAAACTGTGGGCAGCCAAACTGGTTGTACTCATGCTGCGGTATGGTTAGATTTAAACGGTAATTTTATTGTTGGATTTGAAGATGTGGGTAGGCATGTCGCTTTAGATAAGCTATTAGGCTATCGTGCCACATTTCTACGAAAACATAATGAAAATTTAAAAGGGGTAATTCTTGTTTCAAGTCGAGCAAGTTATGAAATGGTACAAAAAACAGCCCGTTGTGGAGTCGAGATCCTCTTTGCCGTTTCAGCAGCAACTTCTATGGCGATTGAACAAGCTAAACAGTGTCAGTTAACATTAGTTGGATTTTTTAGAGATACTCAAGGAGTTATTTATTCGACTAAAGAACGTATTCTCAAATAATATCCAGTTTTTATTTAAATTAATTAAAAATTAATCGATATTAATTATCATAATAAAAACAATATATTAACTTTTTTATACGAAGATATCTCATCCCACGTCTTTCTTTATTGGTCGAAGACCATCATAATATACGCTAAAAATAAAAATGACTTTGTTTTTATTATAGATTACGTGAACTTTTTCTATTTATGATTTTGATCACACAGTTTTATCAATTAAGTATCTACTAAAATTTGAAAGGATAGTGTTATGCATCAAACAGCAGATATTCAACAAGCAGTTAACTATATTCAACAACACACAGACAAAAAACCAACAATTGGGATTATACTTGGATCAGGTTTAGGTCCTTTTGCCGATACTCTTGAAGATGCCGTCCATATTCCTTATGACAATATCCCTCACTTTGCTAAATCTGCTGCTGTTGGCCATGCAAATGAATTAGTGATTGGTAAATGCGGTGATAAGACTGTTGTCGCAATGAAAGGACGTTTTCATTACTATGAAGGTTTTTCATTAGATCAAGTTACCTTCCCTGTGCGTGTAATGAAAATGCTAGGCGTTGAAAAACTAATCATTACCAATGCTTGTGGCGCAGTCAATACTAGCTTTAAGCCAGGGGATTTAATGATAATCACTGATCACATTAACTTAACAGCAAATAATCCATTAATGGGGCCAAATAATCCTGAATTAGGGGTTCGCTTTTTGGATGTAAGCGAAGTTTATAATAAGCAATTAAGAGCAACAGTTAGCGAAGTAGCCAAGGAACTAAATATCACATTACAACAAGGTGTTTATGCTTGGTGGACAGGCCCAACTTATGAAACCCCAGCAGAAATCAGAATGATCCGTACCCTTGGTGCTGATGCGGTTGGTATGTCTACGGTTCCTGAAGCAATTATTGCTCATCACTCTGGCATTAAAACTATCGGTATTTCATGTTTAACTAATATGGCTTGTGGCATTTTAGATCAACCTTTAGGGCATGAAGAAGTGATTGAAACAGCTGAACGCGTTAAATCAACTTTCTTACAATTGATAACTAAAACAATTGCGCGTTTTTAATTTGTATAATTTCACATCAGCAATTCACTTTATTTTGGATATAAATAATGAACATGAAGCATAGATTACAAGTAATGATGTTTTTCCAATATTTTATTTGGGGAAGCTGGTTGACAACTTTTGGTATTTATTTAATCAATACGTTGCATTTCTCTGGTGCAGAAGTCGGTCTGGTTTATAGCACTAAAGGCTTTGCGGCATTATTTATGCCGTTTATTATTGGAATAATTGCGGATAAATTTATTCCACCAAAATACTTATTTATGCTTTGCCATACTGTTTGTGCTATTGCACTATTTTATGCGGCAACCGCAACAACACCAATTCAACTTTATTGGTTGATGCTTATCAATGCAATGGCTTTTATGCCAACAATTGCATTATCTAATTCAATTAGTTATCACTGTTTAGATAAAAGCAATTTAGACTCTGTTACCGTTTTTCCAAAAATTCGTGTTTTTGGAACAATAGGCTTTATTATTGCTATGTGGACAATCAGTTTACTAAAATTCGATATTAGTAATGCACAGCTCTATATTGCTTGTGGTGCGTCTGTGATTTTGGTCATCTACAGTGCGACTTTACCTGATATTAAAGTCATCACTAATCAACAACAATCATGGATTTCACGCCTTGGTTTAGATGCGTTTGTATTATTGAAAAACCCAGTAATGTCGATATTTTTTCTCTTTTCGATGCTATTAGGGGCTATATTACAAATCACCAACACCTTCGGCGGAGCATTTTTGAAAGATTTTGGTAGAATCCCAGAATTTCAAGATAGCGTGATTGTACAACATCCAGCAATATTATTATCAGTGTCACAAATGGCTGAAGTTGCCTTCATTTTGACGATCCCATTTTTTCTCAAGAAATTTGGAATCAAAAAAGTCATAATAATCAGCTTAATCGCTTGGACACTTAGATTTGGCTTTTTTGCCTATGGTGATCCAACGCCATTTGGTTTTGTATTATTGATGTTATCAATGATTGTATATGGTTGTGCTTTTGACTTCTTTAATATTTCAGGCTCTATCTTTATTGAGAAAGAAGTTAACTCTAATATACGTGCGAGTGCCCAAGGGCTATTTATGACGATGGTTAATGGTATTGGTGCGATTATAGGTTCTTTTATCAGTGGTTTTGTCGTTGATATCAATACTCATGATGGATTAAAAGATTGGCACTCAATATGGTTAATTTTTGCGGCTTACGCATTAATTTTAGGTTTTGTTTTTTATTTTACCTTTAATTATAAACAATCTGCGAAGTAACATCTTATCAATATAAATAAGGGATACATCATCCCTTATTTATCCTCTGTTTTTTTTGAGTATTACCATACCGTAAAAAATAGTGACATAAAGCCGCAAGATATAGCTTGTCGGCTATGATTGTTTTATGCGCCAATTATTGGCGATAAATATAGTTTTAAAAGTAATGAGATTTTAGTATGAAAGAAAAATTTTTTGGTGGTTTATTAGTTTTTTTAGGTGCATGTAGTTTTGGCGTTCTCTCTTCTATTGTAAAAACCGCTTATCAATCAGGTTATACCCTAGGACAAGTTACTGGTGTTCAATGTTTTTTAGGTATGTTGATATTATGGGGGATCCATCTGATTGTAAAAACGCTCAAACAACCAAAGATTAAAAATAAAAAAAAATTAACCCCAAAATGGAAAGTATGTGCAGTAGGTATATTTCCCGGATTAGTGGGTATTTGCTATTATCAATGTGTACAGTTGGTGCCAGCATCAATTGCGATTATTTTGCTTATGCAATACTTATGGATTAGTGTCATTATTGATTTTGTTATTTTTAAAAATAAACCTTCACCACTTCAATTAGTCACAGTCGTTATCATAATTGTTGGTAGTTGTTTTGCTGCGGGTCTTTTCAATCAAGCTATTGAATTAAATTTAACAGGTTGTTTCTTTGGTTTTCTAGCAGCGCTTATGTATTCGCTTTTTATTACAACTAGTAGCAATATCGGCAATGAATTACCAAAATTAGAGAAAAGTGCCTTGATGATAACCGGTGCTTGTATTGTGACTTTCTGTATTTTTCCGCCACTATTTTTCTTTGAACTCAGTATTGACGATAAAATTTATCAACTCGGATTTTTATTGGCCTTATTAGGTACGGTCTTACCCCCTTTTCTATTTTCAGTCGGTATGCCTAAAATCGGCATTTCGCTGAGTGCGATTTTATCCGCTGCAGAACTGCCTGTAGCTGTAACCTGCTCTTATTTTTATTTAAAAGAATCGGTCTATTTGAATCAATGGATTGGAGTAGTGATTATTTTGTTTGCAATCGCCTTACCAAATCTAAAACATTTAAAGAAATAATATTCAACAAATTAAGTGTGGTTAACCACACTTAATTATCTTCAAACAGATCTTGTACTTAACTTTTTAACCAATAGTCTAAATATTCTTTACAGGATTCTTTTGTTACTCACAAATATTATAACGTTAAGCATAGGCTGTTTTTATCTATCGTGGAGATACAATAAGTTACCCTGATCCCCACTATTTTATCCTGAAGAAGATTTGACGTGATAACAATTAGTATATTGTAATAATTTTGAGCTCAAAATCGCTCGAGTGAAAAGAGCAAAAAAAATAATCAGAATGCCAATAATATTTTTCACCGTTATTCTGCCCATTAAAATAATGAAATGTTTAATTAATCTCGCTAAATTAAATTAACAATATATCATTTATCAAATACTGGACAAAAATATAAAAAAATACTAGTATTTAATAACCTGAAAAACAGTAATGTTATTGATAAAATAGTTTATGTTTTTTAAGGTATTTTTTACATCTTTAAAATAAAGTCTTTACCGAGGTTGATACATTTTGTTATTTAGTTTATTTAGTTAAATAAAGTAGAAATGAAGTAATATTATCTTTTGGTATTTAAAAATTTATTGATCGTCCCAATATAAAGTAATATATTTTTATCTTAAAAATATTTTGCATCACCAAGAGTTAATTATTTTCTAAAAATATTTTCTAGTAGAGTAATAACGAAAGAGTTTAAGTCCGATATACGATAAATTAGTAGTTGAGTTTATCCCTTTTATTGCAAACATTTTCAAGAAGATTTGATACTTCTTAAATGGACTTATATCAACCAATGATTGGATTGAGGTATCAATATGCCCCCTAATCTATATTCTAAGACAAATATTTTATCAAGATGAATAGCTTGACTGAGTGATAAATGTTTAGTTGTAAGAAGTCTTATTTATTTTAATCCAGATAGAGTTTATTTAGTTAATCTTTGATTTGTAGATCATAATTGGTATTTTTTTAATTAGTTTTTTCAAAATATTATGGAGGGTACTGAAAAAATAGCCGGTTTAAATAAGCTAGTAATTAGTCTGATAGGCTTATAGTAATCGTATGGTCTTTTTTGTAAAAAAACCACAAGTTTTAATAGTCAGTAGTAAATAGCAGTATTTTAAAAATCTTAATTGATTTTTATTTATAAACATAAAGTTATACAGATATACCTTGGCAATGAGTGTTTATTATCAAATTTATTGTTCTATTTTTACCCTGAATTAAAAAGGAAGTTACAGAATGAAGACATATAAAAAGCCATTATTTACCTTAGTGCACAGTAATGATGCTATTCCTGAACACAAAACTTTAGCTTATTTAGATTCAACATTAAATGATTATACCGATCACATCGACGAAATTATTGGTTTACGTATCAAGGAGTTAAAGCTACACCATTCTGAATACAGGGAACATCATAATGACACTAATAAAAAATCAGGTTTTTCATTTATTTTCCCTGAAATATTTGAATCAGAACACCATAAAAAACAGATTGGCATGTTAAAAGAAGAGATGTTAATTGCCAAAGAGTCCAATAAAGTTATGGAATTACTTAGTGATCGTTTAAAAGAATTTGCCAAATTTTACCCAGAAATACAACTTAATTTAAATAATGTTCAACTATTACCAACTAAATTTAAAGAGTACCTTTTTGCTCCACCTTTAGTCTTAACCGAAGATAATGCAATTATGCTTTGGGATGACTAGAAAAAACTTAACAATAATTAATAAGCTAAAAATCTACAGTAGTAACATACTGTAGATTTTTTTTATTTATAGTTTTTATATATTAACTATTAAATGCGCTTTCACCGTGACTGTTAATATCAAGTCCTTCACGTTCATATTCTTCTGAAACACGTAAACCAACTGTAATATCAGCGATTTTATAAGCAATGAAGGCAATAATTGCAGTCCAAATTACACAGGTAATCACACTCATTAATTGTATGCCAACTTGGCTAGCCATAGTAACACCTTCGGCAAAGCCTATACCACCCAGTGATTCGGAGGTAAATACTCCAGTTAATATACAGCCAACAATACCACACACGCCATGAACGCCAAATACGTCGCAAGTATCATCTACTTTTAAGACTCTTTTTAAAGATGATACGCCCCATACTCCTGCAAAACCACAAGCAAGCCCAATTAACATTGCTCCACCAACACCAACAAAGCCAGCAGCAGGTGTTACACCAACTAATCCAGCTATTACACCCGATGCAGCGCCTAAACATGATGGTTTGCCACGTAGTATCCATTCGGCAATGGTCCAGGCGAGTACGGCTGCGGCTGTTGCAGCTACGGTATTGATGAAGGCTAGTCCAGCGATTTCGTCAGCGTGTGTTGATGATCCTGCATTGAATCCAAACCAACCAATATATAATATTGCGGCCCCTAAATAAACATAAGGTAGGTTGAATGGTTTTAATGGTTCACGGTTATAGCCAATACGGCTTTTAAGCATATAAGCACCTAATAGACCGGCAACAGCTGCATTGATGTGCACAACGGTTCCGCCAGCGAAATCCAATGCACCTTCATCACCAAGGATACCCCCACCCCATACCATGTGTGCCATCGGAATATAGGAAAAAGTAAACCATAACACCATAAAGATAAGGACAGCTGAAAAACGGACTCTTTCAGCAAACGCACCTAAGATTAAACAACAAGTAATACAAGCAAATGAACCTTGGAATGCAATCCAAATTAGTTCGTAAATCGAACCTGAAATATCAGTAATACCAACATTAACCAATAAGAATTGCTCAAAATTGCCGAAAAACCAGTTACCTTCACCAAATGCTAATGAATACCCATAAGTAATCCATAATACAGCAATTAAAGAAAAGGTGACTAAGACTTGCGATAACATGGATAGCACATTTTTAGATCGTAATAATCCGCCATAAAAAAATGCGATACCAGGCACAGACATAAATAACACTAATGCAGTACAAATCATCATAAAACCATTATCGGCTTTATCCGCAATTTCCACTTCGCCGGCAAAGACAGGACTAGTTAACATCAAACCTAAAGAGAGAATAATTTTCTTCAACATAATGATATCCTTATTGATAGTTATAGTGCTGACTCATCAGTCTCGCCGGTACGAATTCGAACTACATGTTCTAATGGCGTAACAAATATTTTGCCATCACCTATTTTTCCGGTATACGCAGCTTTTGTAATGGTGTTAATGACTTCATCGAGTAATTCATCGCTAATGGCTAACTCTATTTTTACTTTTGGTAAAAAGTTAACATTGTATTCAGCGCCTCGGTACAGTTCGGCGTGACCTTTTTGTCGACCAAAACCTTTAACTTCAGTAACAGTTAAACCAGTAACACCTATATTGGATAGTGATTCCCTAACCTCTTCTAATTTAAAAGGCTTAATAACTACAGTGACAAATTTCATCCATTACTCCTTATAACTATTAATCTTATTAAAGTTAATGCAAAGGGCGTGCCAAAAATTAAAAAGAGGGTGATTAATATTGTGAAATACTTAAAATGAGTAAAGGTTATTAGTTGCTATTTAAAAAAAAGTTGAGGAACGGGGTTTTTGACGCTAAAAATAGCCTCATTGTCGCACTAATATGGTGCTTGTGCTTATTTTTGGTGCTGTTTTAAATGTGCCAAATTAGAATGTTACCATTAATTTTCGATATTCATCATAAGCAAAATGGTCAGTCATACCGCTGATATAATCCTGAATTAAGCGACAACGATAGTAAAATTCCCAACAATCAAAGTGTTGATTGTCTATCTGCTCAAGTGCTTGTTGATAAGCTACGCAATGTTTTGCTGATAGTTTGTGATACAACCGAGTTTCGATAGGATATTTTTTGTGATTACCTGTTTTGACTAATTTTATAAAATCATCAGTAGGCATAGCTAAAAGTGGGCTGTAGATCTCTAGCAATCCAGTAATGATTCGGTAACCTTGCAGTTCGATATTTTCAACCGTTTCATGGTTAAAGATGTGTTCAAAGCCAACTGTTTTGAAGATACTAAGTAATTTATATTCCGCACCATGATCTTCAAGTAAAGCATGATTAAAGGAACCATGATAAATTGCTTCGATGTTTTCGATAAATCGTTCAGCTGCATGAGGTACGAGTTGACCAATGGTATTTACGCGCAGATACATAAAAAACTGGTCGATACCTATCGCTTCAAATTCATTCTTTTTCAAATTTTCATAAGGGCGATTCACAACTTCATCAAATAAATCACCTTTTTTAACGGGTCCCCATGCTTCTTTTAAATAATGATAAAGCTGCTGAACAGTTAAAATTTTCTTTTCTACAGCATCTTCAAGATCGGCGATACAGTAGGAAATATCATCTGCTGCTTCCATAATATAAGTGAGCGGATAACGATGGAAGGGTTGGATATCAAGTTGTTCCGAAAGTGTTTTAATAAAAGACTCTTCAGATAGATAATACCCAGGTTTTTTCATTAAGTAATTAAATTCATCAGGTATAGGATCAGACCAATAAGCTGGTTTCGAATATTTAAGAATTGACGCAATTTGCGAGTAAGTTAAATTGAGTCGTAAAATCGTATGAACTAATCGAATCGCTTGTGCATTACCCTCAAAATTAGAGAGATCTTGGCGTATTTTTAATTTTAATGATTGAGTTGATTGATCATCAGTATCCTGAATATTAAGCACTGAGTAGCATGACGTTTTATCTATACCTAAACGCATACCAAACCAATGATTGATTGCCGCTTCACCAAAGTGACCAAATGGTGGATTACCTATATCATGCATTAAGCAAGCCATTTCAACTAGGCTTTCAATTGACATAACTGAATTTTCAAGGCCAAAAGCCTTTAATTGTCCAGATTTATTAAGTCGATAAATAATCTCTTTTACAATATAACGACCAACTTGTTGTACTTCCATTGAATGAGTAAGGCGTGTTCGAACGACAGAATTACGCTCTAACGGAAATACTTGTGTTTTTTGTTGTAAACGCCTAATGGCAGCAGAATTGAGGATGCGACCACGATCACTTTCGAAAAAGCGTAAAACCGAGTAATCATCAAATGCTTCACGCGGTTTACTTGCATATCGTTGATAATTAATTTTTTTACTAAAGTCGATCATATCGCAGTCCCTTGATTTAATCAGCTATAATTTTTGTTTTGCCCACGCTATTGGTTGACTATATTCCGCTGGTAATAAAAAGGATAATTGGTTTAATGCTTCAATTAATTTTGGACTATAGTTATGAGTTAGGTTGATGTGTCCAACTTTTCGCCCTGCTCTTACTTCTTTTTCATACCAGTGTAGATGCGCTAAATCAACTGATAACCATTTGAGATTAAAATCTGTTCCAATCAAATTCACCATGACCGATGGGCAAAAAACATCCGGTTTAGGCATTGGTAGTCCTAAAATTGCCCTTAAGTGTAATTCGAATTGGCTAATAGATGCCCCATTTTGGGTCCAATGTCCGCTATTATGTACTCTTGGCGCTAATTCATTAATTAGTAAGTTATCCCCAATAACAAAACATTCCATCGCCATAACGCCTACATAATTGAGTTTATGCATGATGCTTGAAAGCATCTGTTCAGCTTTATTCTGCAATGTATTATTTTTACTAGGAATGGCAACACTCATTTTTAAAATGCCATCTTGATGGAAATTATTTGTTAATGGATAAAAGACAGTTTCGCCTTTGGCATTTCTGGCACCAACTAGTGATAGCTCTTCTTCAAAAGGAATGGCTTGTTCAACAATAGCATGTTGATAAACATCGTCTGGAATCGAATCGTGAACAGTTATGCGCCATTGGCCCCGACCATCATAGCCACCTGTTCGACGTTTAACGATTAATAAATCACCCAAATTTTTAAATAAATTCGGCCAATCATTTTCATTATTAAGCGGGTACCATTTAGCCGTAGGTAAGTTAAGCTCATCAAGTAACTGCTTTTGACTTAAACGATCTGCTATTATTGGAAATACATCTCGATTAATGAAGTGGGGGTGGCTCGCTAAGAGTTGAGTAAACGTTGTTTCGGGCCAACGCTCAATTTCAGCAGTAATGACTGAACTTTGATAAGGGATGGTTGCAGGATCAACATCCAAGCCAACTGGATAGACATGGATTCCTAAAGGTTCACCAGCTTGTCTAAGCATTCGTCCTAGCTGGCCATTTCCTAAAACACAAACAGATTGCATTGTCATATTAAATATCGACTCTCGGATCAGGATTACTCAAAACTTCATCAGTTTGACTCAATCGCCAATTTGATAAACGTAGATAGATCTCTGGGTTATGCAATGCCAGAATTTGTGCAGCTAATAAAGCTGCATTTGCCGCTCCAGCTTTACCTATAGCTAATGTTCCAACAGGAATACCTTTAGGCATTTGTACGATAGAATAAAGGCTATCAATACCACTAAGCGCTGCACTTTGAACTGGAACACCTAACACTGGTACTAGTGTTTTCGCCGCTAACATACCAGGTAAATGCGCAGCCCCACCAGCTCCAGCTATGATCACATCAAAACCTCGTGATTTGGCATTTTGCGCAAATTCAAACAATTTATCGGGTGTTCGGTGTGCAGAAACAATTTCGACATGATAAGCAATGGTTAAAGTATCTAAGATATCCGCAGCATGTTGCATGGTACTCCAATCACTTTTCGAGCCCATTACAATGGCAATTTTAGGTTGAGTATGCATAAACGTTTATAGGAAGATATAAAATATTACAAAGTATACACTAAAATTAAATGAATGGGCTAGCAAGAAGTAAGGTTGATTATCAATAAGTTAAATTATTAGATTGAGAATATCCGCCAAGATTATGACGGATAATTATCTGTATATTACGGACTCACTGCCGCAACAATTTTTATTTCAATTAAATACTCTTTTTTCATTAACCCTGCATGAACGGTACAACGAACAGGCGCTTTTCCTTTTGCTACCCATTCGTCCCATGCTTTGTTCATGGCAGAGAAATCGTTTTTATTTACTAAAAATAGTGTCGCATCAAGAATGCGAGTTTTATCACTATTTGCTCTAGCCAAGATGTGATCTATTTCAGCTAATGCGCTTTTAGTTTGTATATAAGCATCATCACTCAAATCAGTTGGTACACTAGTATAGTAAATTACATTGTTATGAATTACAGCTTCTGACCACCTTTCCGCAGGATCTATTCGTGTTATTGTCATTATATTTTCCTTAAAGACTATTTATTAAGATACCTTTATAAAATCCGAACGCAATTTTTTAATCTCATCACGTAATACACCTGCTTTTTCAAATTCAAGATTCTGAGCAGCTTCGTACATCATGGCTTCAAGTTCTTTAACTCTTGCCTGAACTTCTTTTATTGAAACATAATTATACTGACCACCTTGTTCAAATGCTTGAATTTTAGCCGTTGATTTTTTAGTGCTTAAACCTGCATCTAAGATATCTTTGATTTCTTTACGCACTGATTTTGGTGTAATTCCATGTTCCTGATTGAAATCTTCCTGTTTTTTACGACGCCTTGCAGTTTCATCAATAGTGAGTTGCATTGCTGGCGTAATTTTATCAGCATATAATATTGCTTTACCATTAACATTTCGAGCTGCGCGTCCCACGGTCTGAATTAATGAGCTTTCTGAACGTAGAAATCCTTCTCGGTCAGCATCTAAAATTGCGACTAATGATACTTCTGGGATATCTAATCCTTCTCGAAGTAAGTTAATACCAACTAATACATCAATCTTACCTAAACGCAAGTCGCGAATAATTTCCATTCGTTCAACAGTGTTGATATCAGAATGCAAATATTTAACATTGACATTATGTTCTGATAAATAGTCTGTCAAATTCTCAGCCATTCGCTTAGTCAATGTGGTCACAAGAACGCGTTCGTCTTGGTTTATGCGTAATTTAATTTCAGACAAAAGATCATCAACTTGAGTAGCCACAGGCCTAACTTCGATGATTGGATCTAATAATCCTGTAGGTCTTACCACTTGTTCGATGATTTCACCTGCTGATTTTTCAATTTCATATTTAGCAGGTGTTGCCGAAACATAAATTGTTTGTGGCATGATATTTTCAAATTCTGTAAATTTTAATGGTCTATTATCTAAAGCCGAAGGTAATCGAAAACCGTATTCAACCAGATTAAGTTTTCGCGATCTATCACCATTATACATTGCACCCAATTGTGGGATTGCTACATGCGATTCATCAATAAACAATAAGCCATCAGCAGGTAAATAATCAAATAATGTTGCTGGCGGATCGCCTGCATTTCGTCCTGCTAAATAACGAGAATAGTTTTCTATCCCAGAACAATAACCAAGCTCTGTCATCATCTCAATATCAAATAGTGTGCGTTGAGTTAATCGTTGCTCTTCTAGTAGACGATTATTGTCCAACAATACTCTTTGGCGTTCTTGAAGCTCTTGCTTAATTTCAACAATCGCGTCATCCATGATGTTTCTTGGTGTGACATAGTGTGTTTTTGGATAAATAGTAATACGTGGTACTTCATTAATTGCATTACCTGTTAATGGATCAAATATGACAATTCTTTCAACTTCATCATCAAAAAGCTCAACACGCACTGCATGTTCATCTGAATCAGCTGGAAATATATCAATCACATCGCCACGAACACGAAAAGTACCGCGACTAAAACCAATTTCATTACGTGTATATTGTAATTCTGCTAAGCGCGTTAATACTGCGCGTTGGTCAGTAATCGTCCCTCTTGCCAAATGTAATATCATTGACATGTAAGTTTCAGGTGCACCTAAACCATAAATAGCCGATACCGAAGCAACAATAACAACATCACGGCGTTCTAATAATGATTTGGTTGCCGATAGTCTCATTTGTTCAATGTGCTCGTTAATCGATGCATCTTTCTCTATAAATGTGTCTGTAGACGGAACATAAGATTCTGGCTGATAATAATCATAATAAGAGACGAAATATTCCACCGCATTATCCGGAAAGAACGCTTTCATTTCACCATATAGTTGAGCAGCCAAAGTCTTATTAGGCGCTAAAATAATTGTTGGGCGATTATGCTTTGCAATAACATTAGCCATGGTAAAAGTTTTACCAGATCCTGTTACTCCTAATAATGTTTGATGCGCAATTCCATCATCAAGATTTTGATTTATACGATCAATTGCTACCGGCTGATCACCTGCTGGTTTAAAATCAGAACATAATTTAAATTTTCTCATTACATCGCAACCTAAAATTTCACCTATTAATAAAAATTATCCCCAAAAACACTTGACCTTTAAAAATGTTATATTTTTTGTTCAGTTAAGTTAAAAGTTTGTTAAGACATTATTAAAACTATACCTTGATTTATCTTAACGTTATGATTAATAATAATTATTAAAATCATGGCTAAGTTGTAATCAAATTAAATAAAAACCTGATAGACATTGAAGTTAGCACACTTTTCAATTAACTATTCACAGACTTATCCACAGGCAACGGGGATAACTTGCTAAGTATAATCAATATAGACTTTTTTGAATTTTTAGCTTAAAAAAACGCCACTAAAAAAAAGTTTTTTTATTGATTATTTCTATTTTTAAGTCTTATTTTAATAGTCTATAACTAATCCATTATTTGATACGCTCAATTTTATATTGATAGCCAACAGTATCATTTGGCACAAAAGTTAATCGATGAGTGATGCATTTTGGTGCATCTTCTGCATGATGTGAAACAAACAATAATTGCGTACGACCTTTATCGATTAAATTATCAATCCAATTTTTTACTAGTTCTCTATTTAGATGATCCAGTCCTTGTAGCGGTTCATCTAAGATAAGTAATGTTGGATGTTTCACTAAAGCTCTCGCTATCAATACTAATCGCTGTTGTCCCCAAGATAATGATTGAAAGGGTTTATCGGCTAAATCAGTCAAATCTAGTAATTGTAACCATTGCTTAACTAACTTTGCTTGTTTATCACTAATCGCTTGGTAGACCCCAATTGAATCAAAGTACCCCGATACCAATACATTTTCCACACTCAAGCTAACTCGATAGTCAAGATGAAAACTACTACTGACATAACCAATATGACGTTTAATATCCCATATTGTTTCGCCAGACCCTCGTTTTCGCCCAAATAGCGTCAAATCATTACTATAACCCTGAGGATGATCGCCAGTTATTAGACTTAATAATGTCGATTTACCTGCGCCATTTGGACCAATGATCTGCCAATTTTCATTCGCTTTTACCAACCAACTAAGTCCATTAATAATTGCCTTTCCATCATATTGAACATGACCATTATTTAATATAATGCGGTCTAATGTATCGGGTAGTTGAATGGGTGTTTCATCCGGTTCGGGTAAAGTAAAGTTTGATAGCTGTTCTAAATTCGCAAGTTGCTTGATGGCTACGTCATTTAATATGGTGTCTTTGGATCCAAATTTCAATAGCTGGCAGTTAGCAAGTATTCCAATATTTTTTACAAATATTGGGATTTCATTAAAACGATTCAACACCATTACAATCGTAATATTTTTTTCAGCGAGTTGTTTAAGTTTTTCAGCTAGGTTTGCTCGAGATGCAACATCTAAACCATCAAACGGTTCATCTAAAATTAGCAGTTCCGGTCGGCTCATTAATGTGCGACATATCAATGTTTTGCGTGTTTCACCGGTTGAGAGATATTTAAAGCGACGATCTAACAGATGTTCAATACCAAATTGTCGGGCTAAATGTTCGCAAAGTTCGGCATCTTGATTAACTTCTTGAATAATTTCTGCTGTAGTTAATCCAGTATCATCTTCGTTGTCACTAAGCATATCGGTATTATTGCGTTTCCATTCATCATCTATTATTTTTTGAAGTTGCTCAAATGAGATATGCGCTATTGATTTAAATTGATTGATAACTTTACCCGACAATAACGGTTGATTACCAGCTAATGCTTTAGCCAATACCGACTTGCCCGAGCCATTTCGACCTACAAAAGCGACAATGTCACCACTATTGATAGTCAATGATTCAATTTTAAAAACGTTGAAATCACTTATTTTATATACTGCATTTTCAATTTGTAACATAAATACCTCAAACTGCTAGACTAATGTGGCAACAATGATGTTCTGGGGATGGATGGATATGGTAGTTTTTTGGCCTTCGGTTAATTTTAGATGATTAATTTCACTGGTTGATTTATTAGCATAAAGCATCAGACCGGAAGGTAATGAAAATGAGATCTCAGATAATTGACCATCGCTTACTATTTTTTCAACTTTAACTCTTAATTGATTTTCATTTAAATCATTCAATTCAATCAAAGGTGCTTTAATCAATAAAAGAACAGTTTTATCAATATTCAATTTTAAACGCGCAATACTTTGTTGAGTTATATAAGCTTTTAATTCAGTTTGGTTATCACTTAATTTTACTTTTACAAACCCAGCTATATTGTTAGTTTCAATGCTCGAAACATTGCCATAGATTTGATTACGGGCGCTAGTCTGTAATGATAATTTAGCGGTTATTTTTAATATATCATCAAGAGGAATATTGTCGTCATTTAGAATATTAAAAGCATTATATTGGAGTTGAGTTAAGAGATCATAAAGCTGAATAAACCTTATCGCATAAGCGCTAAGTTTTGTGCCTCCACCATTTTTACCACCCGTTGCTGTTATTAAAAAAGGTTTTGGTGATAACTGATTGATTTCGTTTATCGCATCCCAAGCAGTTTTATAGCTAATACCGACTTTCTTAGCCGCTTGGGTTAGTGAGCCAGTTAGTTCAATTGCTTTTAATAAGGCAATTCGTCTGGGATCAGTAAATAATTGCTGATTTATGTTTAAAGTTAATAATATTTCTGGTGACAGCATTACTTTATGCCTTAATTGAATAAACAAGCTACTTTCAATAAAAAAGTAAATCTATTGTAGACGTTTTTTTCTTTTCCTTCAAAAAATGTCCTTAGCCATATTCGTAAAGAATAAAAATAGTGTACTGCTTAAAGTTTGATTGTACTTTATTAATAAATTTTGATAGCATCGCTATATAGTTCATTATATAACGAATGTGAGGAATAAAATGCGTAGAATCATTGGTGTATCACTATTTATAGTAACTTTACTCGTCAGTTTAACAACATCTGCCACCCAAAAAATTACGGTATTTGCAGCAGCATCACTTACTAATGCAATGCAAGATATTGCAACTTCTTACAAAGATGCAGAAATTGTTTTCTCATTTGCTTCATCTTCTGTATTAGCCAAACAAATTGAACAAGGGGCACCTGCTGATATATTTATGTCTGCTGACCAAAAGTGGATGAATTATCTTATTGAACACAAAGTTGCAACAGATAAACAGAATTTGTTAAAAAATGGATTAGTATTGATTGCTCCAAAACAATCTAAATTAGAAAAGGTAGAAATTAATGCAAATACTGATTGGCAAGCCATTTTACCAAAAGGAGAAAGGTTAGCTGTTGGTGATCCTGACCATGTACCTGCAGGGCTTTATGCTAAGGAATCTTTAACCAATTTAGGCGTATTTGATAAATTATTGCCTCAAATGGCGCCAGCAAGTAATGTTCGTGATGCATTAATGTTAGTTGAGCGTAATGAAGCTGCATTAGGTATTGTTTACAGTACTGATGCGAAAGTAAGTGATAAAGTGAAAATTATTGGTAGCTTTCCCGCTGAGACATTTACGCCAATTGAATATCCGATCACATTACTTAAACCTGAAGCAAAAGAATTTTATCAATATTTAAGTTCTGAAACTGCCAAAAAGATTTTCCAAAAATATGGTTTTATAACTGAATAGAATTTAAACAAGATGATGTTAACTGAGTATGAATGGCAAACATTGCTGTTAAGCTTGAAAATAGCAGGAGCAGCAATTGTCTTTAGCCTTCCAATAGGTGTGTTGACAGCTTGGATTTTAGCAAGATGTCAATTTATCGGTAAATCACTATTTGATAGCATTGTCCATTTGCCTTTAGTGTTGCCTCCAGTAGTATTAGGCTATCTTCTACTCTTAACAATGGGTCGCCATGGCTTTATTGGCGAATGGTTAGATAAATATTTTCATTTAAGCTTTAGCTTCAATTGGCAAGGTGCAGCTTTAGCTTCTGCTGTGGTTGCGTTTCCGCTTATGGTTCGATCGATTCGATTAGCAATTGAATCGATCGATTCACGTTTAGAAAATGTAGCTCGAACCTTAGGTGCTAAACCATTTCGAGTCTTTATGACTGTCACGTTACCATTAGCTTTCCCAGGAATTTTAATGGGAGTCGTGCTCGGTTTTGCTCGTTGCTTGGGTGAATTTGGCGCGACAATTACCTTTGTATCAAACATTCAAGGAGAAACACGCACCCTTCCATTAGCAATGTACACCTTATTACAAACCCCAGATGGCGAGTCAGGAGCATTACGACTTTGTATTGTTTCGATCATTTTATCTTTAGTTGCCTTATTCGTTTCAGAGATGCTAAATCGTTGGCATAAAAAGAAATTAACAGGATAGCGATAATGTTAAATATCAATGTAAGCAAAAAACTCGCCTCGTTTGTTTTCGAATTTAAACATGAAATTAACTGCCAAGGTGTGACTGCTGTTTTAGGGATTTCTGGTTCGGGAAAATCAACACTTATCAACCTTATTAATGGTTTAATCAAACCTGATAATGGTTATATCCATTTAAAACAAGATAGTTTAGTCGATACAGAAAAACATATTTTTGTCACACCAGAGAAAAGACAAATTGGTACTGTTTTTCAAGATGCACTACTTTTTCCTCATTATAAAGTAATCAAAAATTTAACTTATGGGGCACGATCGTTAAATACAGAAAAATTTGATGATATTGTCAATGTGCTCAATATTGGTTCACTACTTGATCGTTATCCAGCGATGCTGTCAGGTGGTGAAAAACAGCGAGTTGCCATTGGTCGAGCTTTATTAACCAACCCCAAATTATTATTGATGGATGAACCTTTATCCGCTTTAGATATGCCCCGTAAAAAGGAGTTATTAAGCTATATTAATAAACTAGTGAGTGACTTGAACATACCTATTATCTATGTCACCCATAATATTAATGAAGTCAAACGTATTGCTCAGCATGTAGCCGTGTTAGAACAGGGGAAATTAATAGACTTTGGTACGACAGAACAAATATTACAAAGTAACTATTTGAAAGACTGGCTATAAAGCTTTAATGTAGTACTATTCTCTTCTTGTTTTATATATGAAACACCATCATGCCAAGCACCTAATACTATTCTGGTTACTGATTCACCATTAATGGTTAGATGATGGGTTGCAGGTTTATGAGTATGGCCATGAACCATTATATTGGCATTATTCTCAATCATCATATCAATCACTGCTTGTGGATTTACATCCATGATAGTTTCTGATTTTATTTGATTATGCTGACTACTCTCTTTTCGTAATTTAGTCGCAATTTTTAATCGAATAAATAATGGTAAGAATAAAAATAACTTTTGTAGCCACTTTTTATGCATGATTTTTCGGAATTTTTGGTATTGATGATCATCAATACAAAGCAGGTCGCCATGTAAGAAAACAATATTTTTATCCTGATTGACTAAACAATTAATATCGCCTAGTAAGGTCATATCACATCGTTTAGCATAGTCTTTACCAATCAGAAAATCACGATTACCGTGGACAAAAAACTTTTTAATTTGCTTTGAGGATAACTCATTTAAAGCATCCGAAATCTGCTTGTGTAGTGTTGAATCAACATCATCCCCCACCCAATAGTCAAACAAATCCCCTAGAATATAGAGTTCACAGCCATTAGGTAATTGTTTAAGAAATGACAAAAAGCCTGCTGTAATATCAAAATGATGTGCAGCAGGCTCGTTTTCACCGAGGTGAATATCTGCGATAAAAAAGCGAACAGGATTATTCAACCGTTACACTCTTAATCACGACATCTTCAACTGGCACATCAGAATGCATTCCATTACGGCCAGTTTTAACGGCTTTGATCTTATCGACAACATCCATGCCATCCACAACTTCAGCAAATACGCAGTAACCAAAACCATTAATATCAGAAGAACGATAATTTAAATAATCATTATCAACGACATTAATAAAGAATTGAGCCGTCGCGGAATGAGGATCACTTGTACGTGCCATAGCTAAAGTACCACGACTATTTTTTAGACCATTAGCAGCCTCATTTTTGATTGGAGCCTTAGTTTTTTTCTGTTTCATACCTGGCTCAAATCCACCACCTTGAATCATAAAATTATTAATCACTCGATGGAATATAGTGTTGTCATAGAAACCTTCTTTACAATATTCAACAAAATTTTTGACTGTTTCAGGAGCTTTATCATCAAAAGTATTGATCTTAATATCACCTAAAGAAGTATGAAATATAATCATAAGATGTCCTTATTTTCATTTTTTAATTCATAAAAATCATAATACAAATCTGTCTATTATCTTAGACTTACTCGCTAAATCTTTCACATGCCTCTAATGTATTACTCATTAGCATTGCAACCGTCATTGGCCCTACTCCACCAGGTACAGGTGTGATCCAACCGGCATGTTGGCTAGCAATATCGAATTCTACATCTCCAACAAGTTTGCCATCAGGTAAACGGTTAATTCCAACATCAATTACGATAGCACCAGGTTTGATCCATTCTCCCTTAACATAGTTAGGGATTCCAACACCCGCAACAACAATATCAGCATTACGAACATGCTTTTCTAAATCAATAGTTCTGCTATGAGTAATCGTTGTGGTACAGCCTAATAACAATAATTCTAACGCCATAGGACGTCCAACAATGCTTGATGCGCCTACAACTGTTGCGTTTAAGCCAGATAAATTAATGCCGGTTGATTCTAACATTTTAACAACACCATACGGCGTGCATGGGCGTAATATCGGATCGCGTTGTAATAAATGACCAATATTATAAGGATGAAAACCATCAACATCTTTACGAGGATCGATACGCTCTAACACTTTTGTCTTATCAATGTTATCTGGTAATGGAAGCTGAACTAAGATGCCATGAACATCGGCTCGTTGATTTAATTCATCGATCAACGCTAATAATGCCTCAGTGGTTGAAGATGGATAATCATAAGCAAAAGAAGCAAAGCCGACATCGTCACAAGCTTTTTGCTTATTTTTAACATAAATTTTAGAAGCGGGATCAGAACCAACTTGTATAACAGCTAGTCCTGGAACAGATAAACCTTGTTCAGTCCGTGATTTTACCTTTTTGGCTATTTCGTTACGTATTTGCTGCGCTAACGCTTTACCATCAATTATTTTTGCAGTCATAAGCGATTACTTCTTTTACCCAATGAATGGGGTATTCTCGCAAAAGTTTTTATTATTGTCTATTCACTTATCGGTTGATTGACTAAGTTCTGTTAAAATCTGTTGATATTGTTTGTCTATATCAGTAATTACCGAACAAATATGTGAATCGAATGCTTTAAGTTTAGGTTTTTGAGCTTTCCATTCATTTTTTGAGATATCTTTGATGGCACCGAAGTTTTTAAAGAAGTTAAATTCTAAAATACTTCCCCCCACAACATTATAAAAAATACGTTCGCCGATATCTTGTCCATCTTTTTTTAATTTATTAAAGTTTTGGTAATAAAATTTTGTTGTTCCATTTTCAGTAATAATTGAACGATGTAACAACTTAACTAATCGTTTATATAATTTATTTAATTCGCCATGTAGTTCTCGGTCATCACTTAATTTTCTTGTTATTGCTAGATCGAAAGCAACTTTTACTTCCAATAATAAATCTAATGATTGTTGTTCTAGTTGTGGTAATTGTGATCTTAGACTTTTTTGAAATTCATTGAGATTTTTACGTAATTGAGGGCTAGCTGATATTGTTTTCTTATTAAGTATTACTTTGCCATCATTCTTGATCGATAAATCATTCGACTTATTTACGATTTGGATGTTGTCTTTATTTATCACTATATCGTAATTGGGTTTTACAGCACACTCTTTTTGTGCCGCAAACACTGTTATTGATAAGGTTAATGAAAAAATAACTATTAATTTTTTTAGCATTTTGACATCCATTTAATGGTTGAAATTTAAATTATAGCGAGTAATATCAAATTAGCATCAATTTAAAGAATTAAAAAACCCCGTTCCTCAACTTTTTTAATAAAAAAAGCTATAAAATAATCAATTAATCATTTAAATGATTAAAACGTATACCTTACACGCTATGCGGATGTAATATCAATAGATATAATCTATTATATCAACTAGATTTATCTACTTTTTTTTATTCAAAACTAAAGTATAGTAATTTTATTCAATTTAACTCATAGAGGTGAAATATGTACGCTGTTATTTTTGGACGTCAAGGATGTCCATATTGTGTGCGAGCTAAAGAGCTTGCCGAGAAGTTATCTCAAGAACGTGATGATTTTTCATATCGATATGTAGATATAAATGCAGAAGGTATTACCAAGGAAGATCTTTCTAAAAGTGTTGGTAAACCGGTTGAAACCGTACCACAAATTTTTATTGATGAAAAACCAATTGGCGGCTGTACTGATTTTGAAGCATATGCCAAAGCTAATTTGGGATTATTTCAAGACTAAATACTTTTGCACATCAAATACAGATAAACCATTTCGGTGGTTTATCTTAACGCCCCGGCAATTTTTGCCATGTAACTTCATTACGCAAATAAGTTGGCTCGACATCTTCAACTTTAACCACTTCATTTCTTAACCATTTTTGATGAGCGATAACCACCAAATCTTGTGCTTCTGGTAAGAATACTTCACTAGGCTTAGTTCCTGTTAACATTTCAGGATAAGTTTGCCAACCTGTACCTGCTGAGTAATAATCATTATGACTTTTTTGAATTTTATTTATTACATTTTCAGGTTTGACGACACATTCTGGAATGATCGTTTGCCAATTTTGGTTTTGATACTCATATTGTCCTAAATAGACTTCGCCCATTCTAGCATCTATCGCAGGTATGACTTTCTTTGCCTCTGTTTTCCTATAAGCGCCTTGCGCTAGGGTCATCAAAGTTGAGACACCTATCATCGGTTTATCAATTCCTAATGCTAATCCTTGAGCTACACCAATACTTATTCTTACTCCAGTAAAGCTACCAGGACCTTGAGCAAAAGCAATAGCATCAAGTTGTGAAAGCGTGCAACCTGATTGACTTAAAATTTTATCAACCATTGGTAAGATCTTTTTAGTATGATCACGTGCCGAAATCATAAAATCATGAGTGATTTCATTTTGAAAAAATAGAGCTACAGAACAAGCTTCTGTCGAAGTATCAATGGCTAAAATAGTACTCATTTGGTTTCCAGATTATCTGATTGGTTGTTAGATAATAAAAAATTGATTACCTTGTTAACATCTCGGGTTCTTGGCGATGGTGGTAAACTATTTATAAACGTTGCCCCATAAGGTCGCATAACTAATCTATTATCGCAAATAATAATTGCTCCACGATCATTATGATGACGGATTAATCGCCCAACACCTTGTTTTAAGGTAATAACGGCTTCAGGTAATTGCACTTCATTAAAGGCATCGCCACCTTGCATTTGGCAATCTTCCATTCTCGCTTTCATTAAGGGATCATCTGGTGAGGTAAACGGTAATTTATCTATAATAACACAAGATAAAGTATCTCCCCTAACATCAATCCCTTCCCAAAAACTGCTCGTTGCGATTAATAGTGCATTACCACTTTCAATAAACTGTTCAAGAAGTTTTGATTTGCTTGTTTCACCTTGAACTAAAACCGGTAACTCGGTATGTAAGCGAAAATGTTCAGCTAATGCATTCATCATTGCATAAGATGTACAAAGGAAAAAACAACGCCCTTTGTTTGCCTCAATAACCGGTAATAAAATATTGACAAGTTTTTCAGCATTGCCCCTTTCATTTGGTGATGGTATATAACGTGGTACACACAAAATAGTCTGATTGGTATAATCAAATGGGCTTTCTAAAATTAATGATTCTGCATTAGTTAAACCTAAACGTTTGGTAAAGTAATCTAATTGATTATCAACTGATAATGTTGCTGATGTGAAAATCCAGGCACCTTTACGCTGGATTAATAATTCCTCAAATTTTTCCGTTACCGACAATGGAGTTAATGCAAAGAGAAAAGAGCTATATGAACTTTCATACCAATAACTAAAACCTGGTACATGAGTTTCGGACAATTTTTTTAATAATTGCTGGTATTGGTTAACTCGATCATAACAATTATCTAAAGTTGTGGATCGCCCTATCGCTAATAACAGAACTTCTTTGCAAAAATCAAGCGCATCAAATAAATAAGATAATTCTTGTTTAATATTGGTTTGATTAAATAGATAACGAAGATTTCCTTTATTATTTTGCTGGCTTATCAACAATCTTAAATCTTGTGTACATTTTTGTAGTTTATCAGCACACTGCTGGAGTTGTGACATGTCTTTGACTTCTGTTCGATAAGCCAAATTTATCTCTTTAGCTAAGTCGAAAAGTTGTCGACTTGTTAACTGCTCACCAAAATAGTGACACGCAAGATCAGGAAGTTGATGCGCTTCATCAAATATCATCACATCAGCTTTAGGAATTAGTTCACCAAATCCGGTATCTTTCACAACAACATCAGCTAAAAATAGATGATGATTAACAACAACAATATCAGCGTTCATGGCTCTTTTACGAGCTTTAACCACATAACAATCGTTGTAATGTTCACAATCACTACCCAAACAATTATCATTTGTGCTAGTTAAAATTGGCCAAATTGGATTATCTTCGTTAACAGTTGTACATTTACTAATGTCACCATCTTTTGTTTTGATTGACCAATTTTTAACCCGAACCAGATCAGTTCGTAAATTCTTATCTAAATCTCCGGCAGCAGCATATTGATGATACATGCGCTCTAAACAGAGATAATTGGCTCGACCTTTAAGAAGTGAAATTTTACCAGTATAATTTAAAGCTTTTTTGATAATGGGTAAGTCTTTACTATATAACTGTTCTTGTAAATTCTTGGAGCCTGTCGAGATTATTGCTTTTTTCTCACTGCGTAATGCAGGAACTAAATAAGCAAAGGTTTTACCCGTTCCAGTACCCGCTTCGACCACCAATGACTTTTGTGCTTTTATTGCTTCAGTGACCTTATTTGCCATATGTCTTTGTGGTTCTCTAGCAACAAAACCATCTATAGCTGTCGCAAGCAAACCATTTTCTGCAAAATCATTAATCACTTAAAATGCACCTAATTAGAAGATAAGCCCAATTTGTCTATGTATATTGGAAAATTTATTTAAGAAATAAGCTAACGTTTGAAAAAAATAAAATATTCATAAAGTTGAGATGAAATTATAAATAAACAGTTATCTAAATTACAAGCTATACTATAGCAATAACCCAGACAAAAATATATACATGAATATTCACTATAAAGAAAAAGCTTAGTTAGAAATAGATTAAGTTTCAAATCTATTGACTAAATAAGCTTATATCTATTAACCGTATATTTTTTAATATTACTTTTTAAACTTAGTTTTTAGATAAATTAGATAATGCTTTATTCCTAATAGATATTTTTTTTGCTTAAACATTAACTTTGAATAAGCACGAATTGAAGAAGTTTTTTTAGGATTATACAAAGGTAAACTGTCATTCTGCCATGGTGATTTTTCTAAATAAGCATCAAATAATTTAGAGCGATAAGGCTCATGCCAAGGTTTATTTTTCGTTATATAATGAATAAAAATAGTTTCGCTAGGGACATTTGCATCTTCATTACCATTAACCGATAATGCTAATAAATTATTAAATTTTCTTGGCAATATTAATCGTTTTTCTCCGACACAAATATTCAAAACATCTTGGTCTGGATATTGGTACTTTTCACCACTATTCAATAGTTCTAATGTCTTATCAGTAATTTCGTCTTCGCACCAAAGAGGAATATTAATCAGCATAACACCAGAATTAAAATAAGAGCCTTCAACTATATGATATTTAGTACATTGTGATTGTTGCATATATGGTTCGTCAGCAACCGCGGCGACTAAAATACCACTTAAATCAATACGATCAATTTCTGATAAACTATTAATACATAAAGTATCACTATCAACATAAAGTAATTTATCAGTAGTATTTTTTAATAATATTGGTGCTATTAAACGAACACAGGCTGAAAGTGGAAATTGTTCGGTATTTTTTTGATCGACTTTAAACTGATCATTAATAATATATTCAGTTATTGATATAGTATCGAACTTTATTTCACTAAATTTAAGTCTATTTTCATCAGATAGATTATGAGTAAATAAATGAAAATGAATCGGTCTTAAAGGATTATTTTCAAAAATAGATAAAATATTTACACCTGCTGATAATGCATAATTATCATCAAAGCATAATAAAATATGCAAAACAGACTGGTTATTGTCAAAATTATGTGACAGTAATTCATTTCTTTTGTTAATAAATCTATCAACTTGAATCACGACGAACATCCTTATCGTTTTTTAGTAACTTTGTGCTTAAGATAAAGTAAATAATATTTGAACGCCGAAAAATACTTTTTCTGACTAGCTAACAATTTTGCATACCGTCTTGTAGTTGAAGGCGCATTTTCATTAGCCAATGATAATTTTTGATTAGCCCATGGTGAAGAAGCAATATAAGTTTGATAAAGTGGAGTTAAATATAACTGATACCATGGTTTATTGCCGGTAACATAATGAATAATAACAGTATCTTTACTTAACAAATTATCTTCATTACCACCAACGGTAAGTGATGTAAGTTGATTATAAATTTTAGGAAGAAAAACAGTTTTACCTTGCATTAATATATTTAAAACATCTTGATCAGCAAACTTATATACTTTACCGCTATTTATCATAGCAAACGCTTTATCAGTAAGATTATTATCTACCCACATGTCAGTATTAATATAGATCATTCCGGCATTAAAATATTCACCGTAAGGGATAACACAAGCTGGGCATTGTTTTTTTTGCATTTTTTCAATATCACAAACAACAGCTGAATATTTGTCATCTAAGTTAACATTGATTAGCTCGTCAAGATTATTAGTACACAATACATCACAATCTAAATACAATATTCTGGATGTCACTTTATTTAGAATTTGGGGTACAATGAACCTTAAACACGTTGAAGCTGAAACATGTAAAACTAAAGTATCGGGATTTATTGAGAAACCATCACTTATTTCATAACAGATGATTGAAGTATTTTTTTGATTTAATTGATGAAATTTTTGGATTTTTTCATTAGACACATTATTTGCAAATAAATGAAAAACCAAATTTTTATCTGAATTATTAATTATAACTGAAGACATTGCGATACCAGCAGGCATTGCATAATTATCATCAAAACAAAAAGCAATATGTACAGTATCTTCGACTTCTAACTTATTATCAAATAACGTAGTACTCTTGCGAATGAAATTATTTTGTTCCAACATATCGTATTTTATGAACATTTTAACATGTTTATATTCTAACATAATTAGAGATCAACAACGAAATAATAATCACTTTTATATTGACAATAATATATTCTAATGACTAAATATTGCATAAATTTAAAAATTAAATAACGTATGGATAACAATATTATTAACATTGCTTACTGCACTGACTCAAATTATCTTGAATATGTTGCAGTTTCAATTAAATCAATTATATTAAATAATTTAACTGAAAAGCTTCAATTTCACGTCTTTTTATACAATGTGAATGAAAACGATATAAAAAAACTTCAACAAACATCTAATTCAATCCTTATATATCAAATAGAACAAAAAGATTTTGAAAAATATAATCATAATTTTTCAACTACTCATATCACCAATTCAACATTCATTCGTTTAATGGTACCTAGATTATTGTCAGGTAAAGTTAAAGAGTTACTTTATCTAGACGCAGATGTATTGTGCTTTAATAATATTGCATCCATTCGAGATATAAATATAGATAACTATATTTGCGCAGCAGCAGTCGACTCTAAGCACAACAATCAAAATCCCAACTCTTCTAGATTAAATTTAAATTCAAATAATTATTTTAATGCTGGAGTGTTATATATCAATATTGAAAATTGGATGAATTTCGACGTTGAAAATAAAAGCAATGATATTTTATCAAATAATATTGAATTAAAATATGCTGATCAAGATGCCCTAAATATTGTATTACAACATCACACGAAAATAATTGACTCTAAATGGAATTATTTATTTACTTGGATGACAGATAAACAAAAAGAAGAATTTTTCGACAATAAAGATACATTACCTTACTTTATTCATTTTACTGGCCCAAGAAAAATGTGGTACTTAGAGCATAAAGGTCTGGCCCAAAATTTATATCAATTTTATAAACATTTTACTCCTTGGGCAAAGGCCCCATTAAAATCCTTTAAAGATAAAATGAGACCTGTTGATTATAGAGTTTATGCCAAACAATTTTTTAGACAAGGAGCGTTAATTAAAGGAATAAAATATTACTTTATCTATTTATTAAAAAAGTTAGATTGCCATTAGATTAGGGAAAATACTAAAGGTTTATATTTCGTGTTTAAAATAAAAAGTTCAAATCCAAAGATTTTATCAAGACAAATCGTTTTTATCTTTATTTACTTTGCAATTATTTTTGCTGCTTACTACATAATAAATATTGATAAATTAAAAAATTTCAGTTATACCTTTTTGATTTATCTGTTTTTTTTATTTATTCCGCCAAAAATGCAACCTATAAGATTAACAATATTTGGTTTGTTTAATTTTATTTTAGGTATTGAGCTATTTTTTAATTTACGATATGGTTACATCACCGAATCGCTTTTGAAAACAGCTTTAGAAAATGATACTAATCAAAGCTATTTGATGATTAAACATGAGTTTTTTGCAATCTTATTACCTGCTTTTATTTTCTCATTAATTTATACCTACTACATCTATAACAAAATAAAAATATCTTGTAATAATAAGATATTATATTGGTCAATAATTTTTGCTTGCAGCTTTTTCTTATTAAAAAACACTTTATATTATTATTTATCTGACAGACGGCATATTGTTGAATTTAAAGTAGATCCATTTTTTTCAATAAATAAATCTGTACGTGTAAAATACCCAGTCGTGATAGGTAATTCGAGCATATTATTAATTGATTCCTTAGGTTTTAGCGAAAAATATACAAATGCTATGGAGCATGAAAACTTTAACCATTCAATCATAAATTCACATAATGAAAACACATTTAATAAATACAAAAATATTATTTTCATACTAGGTGAATCAGCGTATAGAGGACGACATAATATTTACGGATATAATAAAAATACAACACCCGAAATGCATTATATTTTCACACAACCTAATAGTTGTATAGTAAAAGACGTTCATTCTCCTTCATCTATCACCCGAGATTCAATCCCTATGTTATTTTCATTCGCAAAACCAAATGATGAACAACCATTACTAAGAGAAAAAAATATAATAGAATTGGCAAATTTTCAGAACTATAACACATCATGGATTTCAAAAAATGGAGAGTCAGGTCCTCATAGTAGCAAATATTCAATTATTGCCAAGTTAAGTAATATATTTATTGAAGAACTACAAGATGATCTAGATCTGCCAAAACAATTAATTGAAACAAATTTTCAAAATAATGAAAAAAATTTTATTGTTGTTCACTTAGCAGGAAGTCATAAACCTTATAAACTTGGATATGATGAAATTGATACTTTAGCTTTACCTGATGCCGATGATTATGATAGAACAATATATCACTCAGATCGAGTCATAAAAGAAGTTTATACAATTTTAAAAGAAAAATTAGATGACTTCATTTTAATTTATACACCGGATCATGGTGAAATAGTAAACTTGGGGCATGGACTATTAAGAAAATCCAAAGAATTCAGCAATCAATTTGAAATTCCACTAATGATATATTCATCTTATGACAATTATCCTTGTCAGGAAATTGAAAATTACAGAAACGATAACCAAATGATAAATACATCTAATCTTGTTTATTTATTAAGTAATTTGCTGGGTTACTCTGTAAATATTGATCAATCCTTTATTAGCGAAGATTTAATATTATCAGTAGATGGAAAATCTTATGAGTATCTAGACATAATAAAACAATACCAGCAATAGTATTGTTTTATTGAAAAACTTAAAAATCAGCTTTCAAATATATATAATTCAACTAATTATAATATTTTTCTAGTAAAATAATAGTAATAAAATTTAAAGGCAGTCATTATTTTACCCTTTTTAAAATTATATTTAGCATAATGACGTAACCATGATTTTTTTAATGCCAAAGGGCGTTTAGTATCTCGCCAAGGGGATAAACTAAAATAATTTTTGAATAATTTAGAATCAAAAGTCTGATACCATGGTTTATAGCCCGTTACATAATGTAATAATACTGTATAGGGTGCTATTAATTGCTCCTCTTTACAAGAAACACTTATATGGATTTTTGTATTATATTTTATAGGTAAGAGAGTTGTTTTGTTTTCCAATAAAATATTTAGAACATCTTGATCGGCAAATTTATATATATTCCCATCATTTATTTTTTGCATACATTTAGCTGATATATCATTTTTTACCCATTCTTTAGTGTTAATGAGTAAAACGCCTGCATTGAAATACTTCTCTGAGTCAATATTATATAAATCTTTAATAGCATTTCTCATTACACTATCATCCGGAATCACGCCGGCGATAAAATCTGCAAGTTCAGTATTGTATAAATTATTTATCGGCTTCAAACATAAAATATCGCTATCAATATATAAAAATTTATCTGTTTCTTTTTCTAATATATCAGGAATAATAAATCTAACGCATGACATAAAAGACAAATATCCTAAAACTAATGTATCTGAATTAACCTGAAAATTATTATTAAGGTAATATATTTTAATAGTACATTTGTCACTTATTAATTCACTAAATCTTTCACGTTGTAACGAAGAAATATTATCCACAAAAAGATGAAAACAAAAATTTAGGTTATCATTATTTCGAATAATTGAAGTTATTGTAATTCCTGCAGGCATTGCATAATTATCATCAAAAGCTAATGCTATATGCAACAAATTTCTATCGTTGGTACTTTTTTGAGAAAATTCTTCGACTTTATTTATATATTTCTTGGAACTAAACATTCATGCTTTCACTTTATAAAAGTGTTTATTCTAATTAAATACTTTAATTGTGTAAATTTATTTAACCTTTCAAATGTATTTAAAACATTGAACATTTTTTTATCGATGTAAAATTTTCACCTATATTTTGTCAATAATCGAATATATAATTAATAGAATATATTGTTAGAAAACTAAAATTAGAACGAATTAAATGCATAACGTAAACAACTTTATTGATCAAATAAAACCTATAAGAACTAATAATCAACAATTTCCTACTCTTCACATTGCTTTAGGTTTTGACAATAATTATGCAATGCCTGCAGGTGTAACAATATTGTCTGTTATTCAAAATACACCTAACTTCAATCTCCACTTCCATTTGTTTGTTGATAATGTATCACAGACAAACCTTGATAAATTCCAAAAGATAAATTTTCCTAATGTATCAATTACACTATATTACTTAAATAATAATTTTATTATCAATCCTAAAACCCTAGTTTTGCATATTCCAACGGTATCAACTTGTATCCGCTTTATTATGCCAAAACTTCTTGTTTCAGTTACCGATAAATTAATTTACCTTGATAGTGATATAATTTGTTTACAATCATTAGCTAAATTAACTGAATTTAATATTGAAAATTATATTGCCGGTGTGATTAGTGATACTAAAGATATGCAACACACTATTAGTAAAATGTATAATATTGATTCAACAAAATACTTTAATGCTGGAGTTTTGTTAATAAATACCAAGAAATGGTGTGAAGAAAATATTTCTGAAAAAGCATTAACTATGATAAACAACGGAAATATTTACAAGTTTGCCGATCAAGATGTTTTAAATATCTTACTGGAAAATAAAACATTATTATTACCAATAAAATTTAACACTAAAATAAAAATTTCTATCGATGCCCATCAAGAAAAAGAAATAAAACCCTATACAGTTTTATTACACTATATTTCACAAAATAAACCTTGGTTTAAAGTATATCTTTCTGAAATATTTAGAGAATATTTGGCTATATCTCCCTGGAAAGATGTTCAATTACCTTTAAGTGGTGATAGTTCATCAATAAGAAATTATGCTAAATATTTAATTAAACAAAAGTTCTATTTTAAATCTATTTATTACTATATTATTTATTTAAAATATAAATTATTTCTTAAAAAATAATTATCTGTTAAAAACCTATGAAAAATGAATCCATTTGTCTATCTATAATTATACCTTGTTATAATGTTGAAAATTACATTAAAGATTGTTTAAATGCTGTTACAAAAGATGATGCATATTCTACAGAAATCATATGTATCGACGATGGCTCAACTGATAATACATTATTAATACTTGAGCAATACCAAGCTAAATTTGATAATGTCAGGATAATCAAGCAACCCAACCTTGGGGTTAGCAAAGCTAGAAATAAAGGATTTGAATGTTCTTCTGGAAATTATATCCTATTTATTGATTCAGATGATATGATAAATCCTGATTTACTTAAAAAGTTCAGAAATTCTTTAAATCTTATCTCTGAATTAGATTTGTTCTACTTTGATTATACTTCCTTTAAAGATGGCGAAATAGCCTTCAACCCTATGAATAATAATAAATCATTAAGCTTCAACACTGGACTAGATTTATTAAATTTTTTATTAGAAAGAAGAAATTATTCTGGTGTGATATGGCGATTTATTTTCAATCGGAAATTATTTAGTGAAAAATTCATTGAGAAAAATCATGAAGACCACAGCGTTTCACTTTCTATTATTTCGAAAGCAAAATCAGCTTATTACTTTTTAAATAAAAATTCTTATTTTCATAGAGTACGTACTTCTTCCTTATCAGAACAATACATTGATGATCTTAATTTAAAAACTTTGAAGAAGGTTTTAAATCACTGTATAACTAAAATAAATTCACTTCAATTATCTGACAAAGCAAAATGTAATTATGTCTTTGTTATGAATATAACTTACTTAGAATCATTACTTAAATCTAATAAAACATTTGAAAAACGAACCAAAGATGAAATTATAAAAGAAATTGGATTACTTAAGTTAATGATACGAGTAAACAATAGTAATAAATCTAATGCTATAAGGAATATTTTTTATATTTTTAAATTTATAAAGAAAAATCCATGCTCACTTTCCACAAAAAAAATATTACTAAAATGCGCAATAACAAAAAAATATCCCTATCTAGATACTAAAAAAGATTACAAACAATATTCTTCTTTAAATAAATTTTAGAATTTACTATAACTATCAATTACAACATCAAAAAACTATTCATTAAAATTACTATTATATAGTTTTGTATATGCACCATCTTTTTTTAATAATTCGGTATGTGTACCTTGCTCAATAATAGCTCCATTACTCATTACTAATATTTTATCGGCATTTTCAATAGTAGATAATCTATGAGCAATAACAAGAGATGTCCTTCCTTTTTGTAGTTCCTCTAAAGCTTTTTGTATTGCCTTTTCAGACTCAGTATCTAACGCTGATGTGGCTTCATCTAAAATAAGAATAGGGTTATCTCTTAAAAGGGCTCTTGCAATCGCTATACGTTGACGTTGCCCACCAGATAATAAGACACCATTTTCACCTACTACTGTATCAAAACCTTTATCGAATTGTTTTATGAAATCATAAGCATTAGCTTTTTTTGCTGCATCTTCTATCTGTTCTTGTGAAAATTCACCAATTTTTCCATATGCTATATTATTTGTAATGGTGTCATTAAACAAATGAACATATTGAGAAACTAATCCAATTTGGTTCCTTAAACAGAATAATGTATATTCACAAATATTTACTCCATCTATAGATATTTCACCTTCATGAATATCATAAAAACGTGTTAACAAGTTTGCAATTGTTGTTTTTCCTGAGCCAGACCTACCAACTAGAGCGACTGTTTTGCCGGCTGGTACAGAAAAACTAATATTATTTAATGCTAGATCTTGACGAGTTTCGTACTTAAATGAAACATTTTTAAAAAGAATATCTCCTTTTACTTTATCAACATTTAGAGCACCACTATCTTTTTCAATAGGTTGTTCTAATATAGAAAACAATGTTTGACAAGCAGCCATGCCTTTTTGAAATCCAGCATTTACACTTGTTAAACTTTTTATCGGCTGCATTAAAGCTACTAATGAGGAAAATACAACAGTAAATTCACCAGGGGTAATATTTAGATCAGGGTTACTAGCTGTTAATAAAACAAACGCAATAGCGAAAGAAATAACAACTTGAACAATAGGAGTTGATAGTGCTGAAATTGAGACTAATCTCATACTATCTCGGCGAAATTTATTACTTACTTTTTCAAAATTTTTAACTTCTTCATCTTGAGCACCAAAAACAATTATTTCTCTATGGCCTTTTAACATTTGTTCAACAGACATTGTTACATTACCCATTGAATTTTGCATATTTTTAGCTAAACGACGAAATTTTATCGAGATAAAAGAAATAAGAGCTATTACTATCGGTGTTATTATTATCAATGACAAAGATAATTGCCAACTATTGTAAAACATTGTATAAAATAATCCGCAAATAAAAGCAGACTCACGGATTATCGTTATTAATGCGTCAGATGAAGATGCGGCAACCTGTTCAGTATCATAAGTTATACGTGACAATAATCGACCAGTTGAATTTTGGTCATAATAACTTACAGGTGCTTCAACAAAATGACTAAATAACCTCTGTCTAATTTTCATCACAATCTTTCCTGAAATTAGTGATAAAAATACAGAGTATCCATAGTTTGCAATTCCTCGTAATAAAACTAATCCAAATATATAAAAAGGAGCCATTAATAAAAAATCTTGATCATTCATTGAAAAACCACGATCTAATAGAGGTCTTAATAATGCGATCAATGAAGTATCAGCAAATGCGCTTGCAATCAATAAAATAACGGACAAAAATAAGATAAGCTTATGTTCCATAATTAATGGACATAACTTTAAAAAGGTTTTCCATGTAGAATGGTCTTTATCTATATCATTAATAAACTCTTGGTTATTTTGTTTATTCATATTATTCATTATCTATACTGTCTGCTCTAGCTATTAAATTGCATTTTATGCATTTGTGCATAAGTTCCATTCAAACTCATCAATGTCTCATGGTTACCATCTTCTATTACTCTTCCGTCATCAATAACAAGAATACGGTCCGCCTTTTCAATTGTAGATAGCCGATGAGCAATAATAATTGATGTTCTATTTTTCTGAAGTGTTTCTAACGCTTTTTGCACAAGCCTTTCTGATTCATTATCTAATGCAGAAGTCGCTTCATCAAAAATTAATATAGGGTTATCACGTAATAAAACACGTGCTATTGCTATCCGTTGTCTTTGTCCACCTGATAATAAAATACCATTATCACCTATTTCAGTATTTATTCCGTGTTCCAACTTATTAATAAACTCAATAGCATTTGCTTGTTTAGCAGCTCTGAGAATATCATCTTCGCTATGAAGTTCTTTTTCTCCATAAGCAATATTTTCAGCAATAGTACCATTAAATAAATGAACATTTTGTGATACATAACCAATTTGGTTGCGTAATGATTTCAATGTATATTTTTGAATATTTATAGAATCTATCAGAATTTCACCTATAGAAACATCATAAAAACGTGGCAATAAGCTTGCAATTGTCGACTTACCTGCTCCTGAACGGCCTACAAGAGCTATAGTTTGACCTGCCTCTATTTTTAAACAGAAGTTATTAAGTGCTGGCACATTTCGTGTTGGATAAGTATAAGTAACATTTTTAAACTCAATATTACCTTTTACTCGGTCAACAACAATAGTTCCATTATCATTCTCTAATGGAGAATCTAAAAGTGAAAATAGTGATTCACATGCAACAGCACCTTTTTGAAGCTCAACATGAAGACTTGTTAGTTCTCGTAATGGACGCATTACAGCTATCATTGCAGAAAAAACAACCGTAAATGATCCAGGTGTAATATCTAAATTTTGCGTAGCAACTAAATAAAGTATGAATCCTAAACCTATTGTCGCAATTAGCTGAATTAAGGGTGTTGATAATCGTGAAACTACTTCTATTTTCAACATTCCCTTTCGGACATTATTAGTTATATTATTAAAATTACGTTTTTCATAATCTTTTGCATTAAAAATCAGAACTTCCTTATGTCCTTTTAACATTTCATCACTAGCTATAGCAATTTGGCCCATTCCCTGCTGCATTGAGGCAATGGTTTGCCTAAACTTTTTAGCAATAAACTGAGCTACAAAAATAATTAGGGGAACTAGAATTATAAGCACTGAAGCTAACTTCCAACTTCCGTATAGCATAACTATGCATAATCCTATAGCGTAAGTTATCTCGCGGATAAGTATTATTAAAGCATCAGAAGAAGCTTTAGATAACATCTGTGTGTTGAAAGTAATAACAGAAACTAAATCACCTACAGATTGCTTATCATGAAAGCTGGTAGGACTTTTAATTAAATGATTAAATATCATCTGTCTAAATTTAGTAACCACTTTTCCTGATAACCAAGACAGACAATATGTTGAGATATAATTAGACAAGCCTCTTAATAAAATTAAACCTATAATTGCAATTGCAATTGCAATCAAAAGAGAATAATTTTTATCCATTAATCCATGATCAAGCAATGGTTTAGTAAGTGATATTAATGTCGAATCTGTGGCAGCATTTAAAAATAAACCTATAATTGCAATTAATAAAGCTTTTTTATAAGGTTTAACGAAAGGCCAAAGTTGCTGAAGAGTAGTAAATGAATTATATTTTAGCGCCATAATAAAATTAATAAATAATATATTGATTAACAGTATAATACATTTGTAAGCTTTGATGTTAATTTTATTAAATAGGTAAATAATTCACTATTTCTAAAAACAAATAGTGTAAAAAGAATTAAACAGCAATATAGCTATTACCTATGTTATACATAAAAGCATCAAATAAATTTAGTATTTTTTCAGAATTCTTAGAAAGTTAAATAAATACATATAAACATATCTATTATTTATTACTTTGATTTTCCAAATAGGAATACCTAATATAGAGTAATATGCAGTATTTTTATACGATTTTTTCTTATATAATGGTATAAAACCAAATAACTTTACAATTGAATAATTTTTTTCATACGGTTTACTGGATGGTATTTTTCCAAATAAAGATTGATATCGTCCATAAAAATCAAAAAAACCTGTTGAGTAAATCAACAAATTACAGAGTGTAACCTCTTGAGAATTATATACATCAGGGTTATTTTTAATGGTATCCTCCATCTTAGTCATTAACTTTTTAAAAGCTAGATAATACCCAGGTTGGTCAATATGATATTCAAAACAAACTTCAAAAATTCTGAAAAACATTACATTGACATTATTTTCTAACCCTTTAATTTTCAGATAATCATATAAATTATCTAAAGTTTCTGGCAATTCAAAATTTTTATATAAAACCAGATTTGTTAATGAAACATCTTTAATAAATAAACGACGCCAATAGTTATTATTAGCATTCTTATCAGACATGATATAAAAATGCTTAACATGTGCTAACAGCTTAGTTGTATAGGGAATATTATCTGTCTGAAAACCTTCAATAAATCTGATTGAAAACTGATCTAGAAATTTTTTTCGATAAAGTCTTCCCCACATAGGAATATTCGTATCAATTTCTGGCTTCTTATTATAATCACTGATTGTATAATCGCCTTTTGCCATCTGTTCTGAAGTTTCGCAAAGTATTTTGACCTCATTTGTTGTTTCTTCTACTAAATAATTTATCGCATTATAATTGATGACTATATTATATTTTTCTCCTTCAGGATCTAATTGCTCTATTGCATTCACCATGCTTTTAACCCAATCTTTTTCAATCCAATCATCAGGATCAACAAAACAAATAAAATCTCCAGTAGCATTATCTAAGCCAACATTTCGTCCGCCACATAACATTTTATTATCTTGTAAAGTTATAATTTTAATTCGTGGATCCTTTTCTTGATATTTCAACAAAATTTCACCACAATTATCAGGAGAGCCATTATCAACACAAACTATTTCTAAATTCTGATAACTTTGAGCTAATATGCTATCTAAGCATTCTTCCAAGTATAACTCAACTTTATATATTGATAATAAGATAGACACTAGAAATTCTTCTTTATACTTAATAACATTATTTATTTTACTTTTTCCCATCCTGACCTCTCGTAAATCAATTGTTTAATTTGATATTTAATTAAAATAAATCGTTATAATTTTTATGAAATAAGTGATAGAGATTAAGTTAAAAAATAAATTACAACTCAATACATAATAACGATATTTGTAATTAATAATAGATTTATTAATTACAAATATATCTTACAAAATAACTCAGTAAGTTATTTTATATTAATTAATGCTCAATAATAAATCATTCCACTTACGTAGAATAACTAATCTATATAAAGTTTAGTATTAATAGCAATTCACTTTATGATATATGAAAAATAACTAATTTAGTATTTTTTAAGAATTCTTAAAAAGTTGAATAAATACATATAAACATATCTATTATTTATTACTTTGATTTTCCAAATAGGAATACCTAATATAGAATAATATGAAGTATTTTTATACGATTTTTTCTTATAAAATGGTATAACACCAAATAACTTAACAATTGAATAATTTTTTTCGTGCAATTGACTAAGTGGAACTTCTCTGAATGTAGAGTGATATCTATCACAAAAATCAAAAAATCCATTAGAGTAAATCAACAAATTACAGAGTGTAACCTCTTCAATATTATACAAATCTGGGTTAACTTTAATGGTATCTTCCATTTTCGTCATAAGCTTCTTAAAAGCTAAATAATATTTAGGCTGGTCAAAATGACGATAAAAACATAACTTGAAGAAAGTATAAAACATCACTTTAACTTCGTTTTCCAAACTATGAAGTTGTAAATAATCATATAAATTTTCTAAAGCATATGGGATTTCAAAATTTTTAAACAAAACAACATTTGTTAATGAAACATCTTTAATAAATAAACGGCGCCAATAGTTATTGTTAGCATTCTTTTCAGACATGATATAAAAATGCTTCATATGGGCTAACAGTTTAGTTGTATATGGAATATTATCAGTGTGAAAACCTTCAATAAATCTGATTGAAAACTGATCTAGAAATTTTTTACGATAAAGCCTACCCCACATGGGAACATTGGTTTCAATCTCGGTTCTAAAATTATAATCTTTAATAGTATAATCGCCACAAATGGTATGATCTGCATATTTGTATATTATTTTTATGATGCCGTCTTCAATTATATAGTCTATAGCATTATGATTAATCACTAAATTATATTTTTCACCTTCTGGATCTAATTTTTCAATTGCGTCGACCATGCTTTTGATCCAATCTTTTTCAATCCAATCATCAGGATCAACAAAACAAATAAAATCACCGGTAGCATTATCCAAGCCAACATTCCGCCCTCCACACAACATTCTATTATCTTGTAAAGTTATAATTTTAATTCGTGGATCCTTTTCTTGATATTTTAACAAAATTTCACCACAATTATCAGGAGAGCCATTATCAACACAAACTATTTCTAAATTCTGATAACTTTGAGCTAATATGCTATCTAAACATTCTTCTAAGTAATCTTCAACTTTATATATAGCCAACAAGACTGATACAAGAAATTCTTTTTTTGTAGTTACAACATTACTTACATTGCAATTTTTCATTTTATTTTCTCATCAAAAGATTATTCAATTTATATTTTCACAAAAAACACGTGATTAAGACATTAACATATCTTTTATTGCTTCTTGAAGCGAATATTGAGGGGTAAATTTAACTTCGTTAGTTAATCGAGCATTACTTCCAATCACTTTTAACTGTTGTGATACGTCAGAATGATTACTTTGAAACTCAACTAATCTTTCCTTATTCAAAGAACTAGCTATTGCCATAACAAAATCTTCAATTTTTAAACCTAAGCCAGAACAAAAATTTACAATGCCTTCGACGTTACTATCCAAAAAATCAACAGAACCGGCGGCAATATCCTTGGAATAAATATAATCTCTAATCAATTTACCATTTTTAATAACAACTTTTTGATTCGCATTGAGTTGTTCAATAATATAACCCGTCAAGCGCCTTGAATCACGTTCTTTTCCAAAAGCAGAAAAAATTCGCATCCACCCAAAAGAAATATTATTATTCTTGCAAAATAATTCAGCTATTTGATAAGTAAGATTTTTACATTGGCTATAAATATTAATTGGTTCAGCAGGCATTGATTCTAATAAAATATCAGATTGGTATCCATATTCAGCATAAGTACCTGACATAACAGCTCTTTTTCCACCATTTTTGGCAAAAGATTTAAGTAATTGAATTGAAGCAATTAAAAAATCAAAGTTACTGTTATCATTAAATAAACCGGTGCTTAGCCAAGCATAATGTAGCAAATATTGAGGTTTAATATCTGATATAATTCTTTCAATTTCAATATTATTAAAAATATCAGCTTGGATATGAGTTATACCACTAATCTCACATTTATGACGACTAATTGAATAAACATCAAACCCCTTATTAATCAAAAAAGGTATTGTCTCTTTACCAATTAATCCAGTCCCCCCTGTCAAAACAACTTTTTTCATATTACATTCTTTCCATCTTCAAAAGATTGATGAGACCAAGCATATTCCCATTTACCAAATCGTCCAATAGATTTTATATTTAAATCATCCAAATACTTTAAAATCAAATCTCTATTCTGATATATGCTATGAACAAAAGTAATATTTGCATAAGGTTCAAAACGAATATCTTTTACAATAATATCTTTTTCTTCAAAGACACCGATTTGAATTAATTTATCAATTGTATTTTTTAATACTACTTCAGGAGGTAATATTTCAGCTTTATTATCAAAAAAAACTTCTGCTTGAAGAGATGAACATCCAATTGGAGCATTATCTGAAGATTTTAAGCTAGGCGAATATACTCTAGCAGATAATATATCTTCATCATAAATATAGAACCATAAATACTTAGCAATATCAGGACGATTAAAACCTAAAGATATTTGATACCCACATGTATGTCTTAATTTTTTTGCAGCATCTTTTATTGCTAAAGGTACATTCGGTAACATTTTTATGATTTCAGGTAGAGGCAAAGTAGATATAAGACTTTCATAATCTTCAATTTCACCATTATGAAACTCTAATTGTCTGAGATTTGGATCAATTTTGACAACTCTCTTATTAAATTGAATATTCAAATTTTTTCTACAGTTATTAATGATGCTCCTGAATCCTCCATTTTTAGGATAAAACATTTTTTTAGCAAAATAAAAACACTCGTCTTGGGTTTCATAAGAGCCTTCAAGTACCTGTTTAAAATCAGGCGTATACATCCTAACTCCAACCCATTTAGTTTCTAATTCTTTTGGTTCTACTCCCCAATATTTACGTGTATAAACAAATGGAAAGTTTTCAGCAAAATAATTACCATATTGAACTCTTAACCACTCATCATAATTTTTAATTTGAGAAGTCTCTTTTTTTTCTCTATTAACAAAATCACAAATTATCTTAACCTTTTCAGAATTCGATAAAGGAGCCAAATTATTCTGTGCAGGATGTCTTAACCAATTTCCTTTGTAAAAATTACTTGGTAAAGGTGTATGTTCATACATCCCTTCATTACTCGCAAATAATTTATGAATAGATTCGTCATCAGCAAATGATAAATGAACAAAACGATCAAAGCGGAAGCCATTTATCATGAAATTACCACACAATCCTCCCCAATCAGAATCTTTTTCATAAATTATACTATCAATCCCTTTTTGCTTAAGATGATATCCTGCAGATATTCCGGCTATGCCACTACCTAAGATAGTTGTTTTCATTTTACAATACTATCCCCATGTTCTAGAATTTGTTTAACGCATAATTCATACATATCGTCATTATTCAGTGAGGTTTTATACCAATCAACAGTTTTTTCTAAAGCTTCTTGTAACCCCCACTCTGCTCTCCAACCTAACATTACATAGGCCTTCGTCACATCTAAATTTAATAATGTATTTTCATGAACTGCATTTGGATCAGAAGCATTGACGACTTTACCTTTCCCATAATATTCAACTAATCGATTTACGACCTCTAACACAGTCTTATTAGCAGATATATCTGGACCAAAATTAAAACTAGTAGAATAATTAATTGGGTCTTCTATAAGCTTCTCTCCAACTCTAAGATAACCAGATAAAGGTTCGAGAACATGCTCCCATGGTCTAGTAGCAATTGGATTTCTAACTTCAATATTCTGATTTGATTCAATAGAGCGAATGCAATCAGGTATTAAACGATTATCCGACCAATCTCCACCGCCAATAACGTTTCCAGCTCTTACATTTGCTATCGCTTTACCATGAATATGATAATCTTTAGGATTAAAATAAGAATTTCGATAAGATGAAATCATCAGTTCAGCACAACCTTTAGACGCTGAGTAAGGATCATATCCTCCCATTCGATCGGTTTCTTTATATCCCCAAATCTGTTCAATATTTTCATAACATTTATCTGAAGTAATCATAATAATTTGCTTAACAAAATCATGATGTCTACTTACTTCCAAAATATTTAAAGATCCCATAAGATTAATATCATAAGTATCTTTTGGGTTTTCGTAAGCTGTTCTGACTAACGCTTGAGCAGCTAAATGAAAAACGATTTCAGGCTTATAAGTTTGAAAAATATTATTCAACTTATCATAATCACGAACATCGCCACGGATATCAGCAAACAATTTCTCACTTAAATGACAAGCATTAAAATTACCTCTATCAGAATAAGGGTCTAAAGAATAACCAACAACTTTAGCTCCCATCATATTTAACCAAATTGATAGCCAAGATCCTTTAAAACCTGTATGGCCTGTTACGAGAACAACTTTATTTTTATAAACATTATTAAACATTGTTATTTTTCCACCAATCTATAGTTATTTTTAAACCATCATCTAAACTTATTTTTTGATTCCATCCTACCTGTTCAACTAGTTTCTGGTTATTACCAACAATAAAAGGATCATCAAAACTTTGAGGAATCGCACCCCACAAAATATTTCCTTCAAAATTAGTCAGTTCAGCGATCTTTTCAACAATCACTTTAAGTTTAATTGGAGTACCTGAACAAACATTGACAGCACCATTAACTCCACTTTCAAACAAGTCTACAATAGCTGCTGCGGTATCAAAAACATGTAAATAATCTTGTATTTTTAAACAATCACTAACTTTTACGTCTTCATTTTTTAACATTGAATTAATGACTGAAGGCATTAATCGAGAGGATTTTTCATTTGGACCATATAAATTAAAGACTCTTGCCCACTTGAAATCAACTTGATTTTGCTCACAAAAAGAAGACATTATATTGAATAAATTTGCTTTACAAGCTCCATGCAAAGATTTATTTGTTAATGGGGTTATATTTTCTGATAAATATCCATAGGAAAAGTTATATTCTGACACTGTACCATTACACAAAATTTTAGAGCCACCTTGTTTATAGAATTCATAAAACAGGTTTAAAGAGGCATATAACCACTGTAAATTTACATTTTCAGAGTGACATTTAGGTCCCAGATACCAAGCTAGATGAATCATTTGATCAAATTTATTTGAAGCTAAAAACTTTTGTACTTTATGAAAATCAAATAAATCTAATTCAATTTGAGTTAATTGTTCATTATCATCTAATTTTCGTTGATGATAAATGCCAACTATATCATATCCTCTAGTTATAAGCTCATTAACAACAGCTTTGCCAATAAATCCAGAATACCCTGTTACTAAAATTTTTTTTGACATTTAATCTTTCCAAATTTTCCAAGGTGCTTTATTTTCAGCCCACATATTATTTAGATCTATTTTATCTTTTAACATATCCATAGCGTGCCAAAAGCCATGATGCCTATAAGCATTTAATTGACCATCACTAGACAATTTTTTCAAAGGTTCTTGTTCCCAAATTGCGCTATCATCATCAGGAATATAATCAAATATTTCTGGTTGTAATACAAAAAATCCTGCATTGATCCATGCTCCACCCTCTTTAGGCTTTTCTTGAAATTTATTAACTTGACCATCAGATGAAATGTCGATAGAGCCGAAACGACCTTCCGGTTGGTAAGCGGTTAATGTCGCTAGTTTTCCAGAATCTTTATGGTTTTGTATAAGCTTATTAATATCAATATTAGCTACTCCATCGCCATAAGTTAACATAAAAGGTTCATTACCAATAAATTTTTGAGCTTTTTTAATTCGTCCACCAGTTAAAGTATCTCTTCCCGTATATAACATTGTAACTTTCCAAGGTTCAGAAGTATTTTGGTGAACTTCAACATTGTTGGTAGATAAATCAACAGTTACATCAGAATTATTAAGATAATAGTTTACAAAATAATCTTTAATTACTTCACTTTTATACCCTGTTAAAACTACAAAATCATTGAAACCATAAAATGAATAAATTTTCATTATATGCCAAAGTATCGGGTGTCCACCAATTCCAACCATAGGTTTTGGCCTTATACCAGTTTCTTCTCCTAACCTTGTACCTAATCCACCAGCTAAAATAACAACTTTCATATTTTTTCTCTTTTTAGTTAGATTATTAAATTAAATAAAAACATAATTATTTGAAATCAAATAAATATAAAATAAGTATTTAAATAAATAGCTTATTAATGATCAAAATTAATTTCTTTTTTGTACTAAAACTCCATTCTTTAAAAAAAGTAAATTTTTGTATATTAGTATTGTATATTGTAAAGAAATATTATAAAAACTTTTTATAATAAAATATGATATTGTAAATCCGTATCAGTTCTATCTAGTCTCAATAACTTTTCCTATCCTTAAGAGTTTAATGTGTTTACTAGTGAACCAACAAACTACCGCCCCACCCTATAATCCCTGAGCTTATTAGCAATCGCAGTATGCGATACACCCAATCTTTTTGCGAGTTTTCTAGAGCTTGGATATTCGGTATACAAGCTTTTTAAAACTTCTTTTTCGAATTGTTTGGTCATTTCATCAAGTGTTTTATTTTCGATATCATTGATCCAAGAAACTTGGGTCGATGTTATCGTAGGTAGAACAATATCTTTTACTGTTAATTGTGATGATGTCAATTGAGATAATGCGGAATAAAGTACATTTTTAAGCTGTCTTACATTACCTGGCCAAGAGTATTGCGTTAAGTAAGGAATAACATCCTGACTCACTTTTGGCGGGGTAATACCTTGCTTATTAGCAAATTCATCAATGAAAATATGAGTAAGTGGTTCTATGTCATCCTTGCGCTCTTTTAGTGAAGGTAAATTTAAAGACAATACATTCAAGCGATAATAAAGATCTTTCCTAAACTTTCCTTGTTCCACCAACTCAGCTAAATCAACTTTAGTCGCACAGATGATTCTAACATCAACGTAAACTTCGTTATCGTCACCTACTCTTCGAAAATATCCATCATTAATAAAACGTAATAATTTGGTTTGCATTTGGAATGACATCTCATCAATGCCATCAAGTAATACAGAACCACCATTTGCTTGCTCAAAAAAACCTTTTTTACTTTCAACTGCTCCGGGATAAGCGCCTGCTGCATGTCCATAAAGTTCACTTTCAACAACATCATCGGGCATTGCTGCACAATTTAAACCTAAAAAAGCTTTATCACCCCTAGGACTATATTGGTGACATGCGCTAGCTAATAAATCTTTACCAGTCCCAGTTTCACCAGTGATTAGTAATGGTTCTCGTTGCACCGAAAATGCTTTAGCTTGAGCAATCAACTTTTGCATAGCTTGACTTTGAACGGCGAAAATATCAAAAGCATGACTGCCAACAACATTGATTTTTGATAGTCGTCTTTTTAAATATTCAACCGGTTGTAAAACAAAAGTAATTTTGAATGATTCACGGACTTTTTGCAATAAAAAATACTGCGAATTTAAAACAATAATAGCATCATCATGCTGAGCTAAATTGAACGCTGCATCCAAATTAAATACATTTTGATAATCAAATTTTTGATTTAAATTCAATAAATTAATAGAAAATAGCGCTTTTGCTACATTATTATAAGCCAACAGTTTTGAATTATTATCGATTTCAATGATGGCTGCTTGCATTATAATTTTCCCACTTTTCATTTAACTTCATTAAATTGTTATGACGAACTTGCCACTCATGGCTATTAATTAAGTCAACACAATTGATTTTAGTTGTCGTCAATAACTGTTTTGCTTTATCAGTTAGTAATGATTGTTTTTTATTTAAATTAGTCAACGCATCTAAAATAGCTAATGTGCCATTGCGGTTATTACATGCCAATAATAAATCACAACCAGCATTAAGTGCAGCTTCTGCTCGTTGAGCATGATTACCTAAAATCGCTGCACCTTCCATTGATAAATCATCCGAAAATATAATGCCATTAAAATGTAATTGTTCACGTAATACAGTTTTAAGCCAAAATGCTGATCCGCTAGCTGGTTTATCATTAAATTCAGGATAAATGACGTGAGCAGGCATAATGGCATCAAGTTTCTTTTCTGCGATCAATTTTGCAAAGATCTGCATATCATTTTCAATAAGTGCTTTAGATCGATGATCAATTGGTGTTTCTTTATGAGAATCAGCAATCACATGACCATGACCTGGAAAATGTTTACCCGTTGTTTTCATCCCTGCACAATGCATACCATCAATCATAGATGATGCAATTTGATAAGCAATATTGATATCTGAATGAAAGGATCGACTACCTATTGCTAAACACTCATGGCCTAAATCTAATACCGGCGCATAACTAAGATCGATATCGTAGGCAATCAATTCTATAGCCAACAACCAGCCAGCATCAAAGGCCAATGATTTAGCCTGTTCGATATCATTAAGCAATGCGAATGATTGAGCAGGAGGAATATGGGTAAAACCTTTTTTAAAGCGTTGAACTCGCCCCCCCTCATGATCGACCGAAATTAATAAACGCTCAGATGTGGTAGCACGAATCTGTTTAATCAGTTCAGTTAATTGTTCTGGATCTTCGTAATTACGACTAAATAAGATGATACCTGCAACCAACGGATTTTGTAAAAGCTTTACATCATCATTAGTTAACGATGTTCCTTGCACATCAATCAATAAAGGCCCCATTACTCCGCAGCCCCTTGAACATTATCCGATGGCACATCTTTTGATGTTACCCGTTGTAAAATTTCACCAGTTTGCGTTGAAAGTAACTCCATAGAAAGGTTTGCATTATCATTTTCTGATGGAGATTTATAAAGTGTAGTAAAAAGCACATATCCAGCATTCATTGATTTTGCTAAGCCTATCATTTTGCTTCGTGATACAAGTTTATCATCAGCCGAAATACCTAATGCTTGTTTGGCTCGGTTGATAGATTGCCTATCAGCGACAGTAAAAAGATTTTGTTTATTCATTAAGCTATGTAACGTTTCATCAACCTGATTTGTTGCTAAATAATCTCCACTGCGATTTTGAATGTCACTAATCAACAAAACTTTATTGCCTTCAATTGAGGATGAAGATTGCATTATTTTATTTACAAGAGGTGATAAAATTGTATTCCAATCAATTGTCTTTGCAATCTGTGGAGGCGTATCTACTACACCTGGATCACTCGGTGTTTCAATTGGGGCTTTAACTTCAGTTTTTTGATTAGAACCTAAAAGTTGACAACCAGCCAAGCTTAAAGCCAGCATACTAATTACTGCGGTACGTTTAAACTGTTTCATATAAGTTAACCTATTAATCGCCCTAAATTTTTACCGCCCAATAAATGCATATGAATATGAAAGACTTCTTGTCCCGCATCCTTATTACAATTCATAATTAAACGGTAACCACTTTCATCAATACCTTCCTGCTTGGCAATTTTAGCTGCCACTACCACCATATGACCAAGCAAAGCTTCATCAGACGCTTCTATATGATTTATGGTTGGAATCAATTTATTGGGAATAATTAAGATATGTGTAGGAGCTTGAGGCGAAATATCTCGAAATGCAGTAACTTTATCATCTTGAAAGACAATATCAGAAGGAATTTCACGGCGAATAATCTTACTAAAAATGGTTTCTTCAGCCATATAAACACTCCCTAAAAAAATAGCTATTAATTTTAAATTTTTATTCTGTTAAGAATAGCATACTTTAATGACAAAAATGTATAGATATCGTTACATTTTTATATTTACGCTTCATATTTTGATAAAAAAAGTTGAGGAACGGGGTTTTTGAGGGAGCTAGTAGCCGTTTTTTTGATGATTAAGACTATATTTTCCTCGTAAATAGCCAAATCGTATTTTTATAACTTATTCATTTGTTAAAGAGATTAATTTGATATATAATGCGCCGTCGATTTCAACCGCTTAATTTTCATGTTCCTTGCTTTCAATGGGTTGCGGTTGCCCCGACAGAAAGCTGATTAATCCGTAGGGAGCGATAATGCGTCATTACGAAATTGTATTTATGGTTCACCCAGATCAAAGTGAACAAGTGCCTGGTATGATTGAACGTTATACTGGTACATTAACCACTGATGGTGGAAAAATCCATCGTTTAGAAGATTGGGGTCGTCGCCAATTAGCCTATCCTATCGAAAAACTGCATAAAGCACACTATGTGTTAATGAATGTAGAAGCTACTCAAGAAGCAGTCAATGAACTTGAAGATAACTTCCGTTTCAATGATGCAGTAATTCGCAGTTTAATTATGCGCACAAAACACGCTGTAACTGAAACATCACCTATGCTAAAAGCTAAAGATGAACGTCGTAGTTCAGAAGAAGATTATAGCGATGTAAACATGGACGATGATTCAGAAGAATAATCGTTTAGTTTTGTCGGGCTTGGTTACCAAAACCCCGATAAAAAAAATGAGTCCCAGTGGGATTTTACACTGCCAGTTTTATTTAGAACACGTTTCTGAACAAATAGAAGCAGGATTCCCAAGACAAGCATGGTGCACAATGCCAGTTATTGTCAGTGGACAACAAGAGTTAAGTTACAGTATTAAAAAAGGCAGCAAAGTATTAGTAAGTGGCTTTATCAGCACACATACTAAACGAGATAAAACCAGTCAATTAGTTTTACATGCTGACCAAATTAAACTATTAGGAGAATAGCCAAATGGCACGTTATTTCCGTCGTCGCAAATTCTGCCGTTTTACAGCAGAAGGCGTTAAAGAAATTGATTATAAAGATGTTTCTTTATTAAAAAGCTATATCACAGAAAGTGGTAAAATTGTACCAAGCCGTATCACTGGTACTAGCGCAAAATATCAACGTCAATTAGCTCGCGCTATCAAACGCGCTCGTTACTTGGCATTATTACCATATACTGACAACCATCAGTAATTAGCAACAGAGGGAACATATAATGCAAATTATTCTACTCGATAAAGTTGCTAATTTAGGCAGCTTAGGTGATCAAGTTAATGTTAAAGCGGGTTATGCTCGTAACTTTTTAATTCCACAAGGTAAAGCAGTACCTGCGACTAAAAAGAATATTGAATTCTTTGAAGCGCGTCGTGCTGAATTAGAAGCAAAACTAGCAGAAACGTTAAAAGCCGCAGAAGAGCGCGTATCTGAAATCAATGCATTAGGTAAAGTAACTATTACTTCTAAAGCGGGTGATGAAGGTCGTCTATTCGGTTCAATTGGTACTCGTGATATCGCTGATGCAGTTAAAGCTCGTGGTATTCAAGTATCAAAAAGCGAAGTTCGCCTGCCAAATGGTGTATTACGTACTACTGGTGAACACGAAGTGTTATTCCAAGTACATAGCGAAGCTTTTGCTAAAATTATTGTTGAGATTATTCCTGAATAATCATCAGATAATAGCAATAAAAAAACCCGTTTACTATAACGGGTTTTTTATTATATCAATTTATTTTTTCTATCTATTACTACCTTAACAAGAATAATTCATTAAACGATTTTGTGACTTATTCTTCAGTTTGAACATCTGTTTCTGATTTTACTTGTTCTTCTTTATAAAGTTTATTGTCGTACATTTTGACAAACGGCAAATAAATCACCAAAGCTAATATTGCTGAAAGTATCGCAACAAACATAGCACGATAATCACCACCGGTACCAATAAATGCCCCTAATCCCATTGGTGATGGCCACGGCACTAGCGCAATAATAGGATTCATAAAACCACTACTTATAGCAAAATAACCTAAAGTACCACAAGCCATTGGCGCTAATAAAAATGGTATGGCAAGATATGGGTTATAAACTATCGGCATACCAAAAATAATTGGCTCATTGATATTAAAGATTGCAGGAACTGCTGAGGCTCGACCTAAAATTTTCAATTGACTCGACTTAGCACAAAAAGCAATAAAGAATGTCATAAGAAGTGTAGAACCTGAACCACCTAAAATAACCAAAGAATTGTTAAACTCTCCCGCAAATGGAATATGAGCACCACCAACGTTTTCATTCATATTAGCCAGCATTATTGGTGTTATAAAAGCACCAATGATACTTGCACCATGAATACCTACAACCCAAAGCGCATGAATTAAAAATAAAATGACCATAATACCAAGCCAGCTTTTAGTCAAATTGGTTACAAAGGTAAATGGAACACCAATAATATCGAAAATATCAGTACCAAAGAAAATTAAAATACCATTTAAAATAATAACTGTAAAAGCAATAACAAAGGTTGGAATTAGTGCAGTAAATGAGCGTGATACACCTAATGGAACGGTTTCAGGCATTTTAACCACCCAATTACGACGTACACAGAGGAAATAAAGTTGAGTTGCCACAATAGCCATTACTATTGCAATAAAAATACCCGAAGTACCTAATCGGAAAACAAATGGTTGTAATCGTAATCCATTGAAGACTTCACTTTGGTCACTAAGCAATACCATAGAACCATTTTGTAGAACTAATTCCGGTAAAGTCATAACAAAAGCAAATACTGATAACATAGCACCATTAAGCGCATTCACTTTTAAACCGGTTTCTTCTTCCTCAATTTTGGTTAATTCATAACCAACTACAATGTTAAAATAAAGCGCCAATATTCCCATTGTCGCTGTGTTCGCAATCATATAAAGATCGCTTACTTTGAAAATGGTATTTTGGAAAAGAGTTTCTAATCCAGTAAATGTCATTGGTAATGTATTAAATACTAAAAACATCGACCCAACGATACAAAAAGGAACTGATGCCATCCCCGCTGCCATTACTGCCCTTACAATCTTAAACTGCGATATTTTAGCCATCGGAGTCATTAGATATTTTTGTAGCAACACAAATCCGGTATTCATTTTGTTTTCCTCATTTAATTAATGATTTCTTGATAAGCTTGAATTCTTTTAAAATGTTTATCCTCATTACGTTCGATTTTTTTCAATTTTATTAATATAAGAATTGTAAAAACTAAACTTGTTAACATTATTCCCAATAGTATGTTTATGGCCTCTTGTGAATTTTTTAAGAATGGAAAGAAAAAGTGAAATAATGGAGTGAATATCGAAACAATTAACGCAATGATAGATATCAACATTATTTGATAAAATAAACTTGCATAGCGTAGATGGTTTTTATGATTTCGATAAAGTTTAATTTGCTCAAAACTGGTTAGCGTAGCAAGTATTATGAGCATAATAGGTAGCACGATAGCTATAGATAAACTTCCCATCAAAAAAACTGCCCAATAGAGATTTATAAACAAAAAAAATGCTGTAGCATAACGAACCGCTAAAAAGCGATTAAAATAGAGGTTAGTCAAACTAACTTTTTTATGTAATTTAAGTTGGCTTTCAAGTGGTGTATTCATCTCAAACCTCTTTATTGATTTGATAACTTATATGTTTGTTGATATAGATGGGACATCTCAATAGCAATTTCTCTCAATGTCATCGTCGTCATCAAATGATCTTGAGCATGAACCATAATGATTTCCATCTCAATTTTAGTGCCACTTGCATAAGATTGAAGCAATTCAGTTTGAGATTTATGTGCTTCTAAAATCTCATGATTGGCTTCTTCAAGTAACTGCGTTGCTTGTTCGAAATTAGCCTCTCTCATCGCTTTAAATGCAAGGTGAATTTTGGTTTTGGCATTACCACTATGCAAAATAATATTGAAAGCAGTAATTTGAATATCCTCCGAGCTCATTATGTCAGTCATTGCTACGCTCCTTTTTCAATTAGTTGGATAAAGTAAGATTTGAATTGATTAAAATCGGTAATTTTTAACATTGCATCTTGCATAGCTAAATCATCAATTAAATTGACAATCGCTTTGGTCATCATAGCTAAGTTGGAATTTTGGTATATTGATGGAGAAATCATAAAAATAAACTTAACATCTTGATAATTTATATCCCAACTCACACCTTGAGGCATAACAGCAATCGCTATTTTGGCTATCTTACCTACTGGAATAGCTGGATGAGGAACCACTATGGTTGGACTAAAGATTATTTCACCTAACGCCATCCTTTTTTCCATCTGTTTTTTCATCTCTTGCTTAAAGTTCTTTGATTCATTGATAGATAATAAATCAAGCAAATGATCCAACACGGCTTGTTTAGATGGTTTATTGGGACACAAGTAAAAATAATCAGCAGCAATTTCATCAAATACTTGAGCTATATATTTTGAATGATTCTGTTTTTTATCATCAATTGGTAAGAAATTTTTGGGTAATGAATTGGGGGTTTGTCTATGAGAAAGATATCGGCGAATTGCTTGAACATCTTCTTCACAAAAAAATACAGAAACATGAAATACTGGTACTTTAAATACTTTGGATGATAAATCGACAGAAGAAATAATAAAATCGATATCATTTAACATCTCTTGTTCTATTTCATAATAACCACGTGTTGCTATAATTTTTACTCGCTCATCAAATTCACTTTCTACTCGATTTTTAAGTAATTGTGCACTACCAAGCCCCGTTGCGCAGATAATTAATACTTTAGCTTTCTGTTCATTTTTTAATTTTTCCAGTGATGCCAGAAAATGAAGTGCTAAATACCCCCACTCATCATCAATAACATTATATTTATTTAAATTGGGTAATTGATTGAAGTAACGCTTAACTAACCCAAAAACTTCACCATATTGGCTTTTAATTTCATCTATTAGAGGATTTTCTAATTTTATATTCTGTGCTAAACGCACAAGCATTGGTTTTAAATGCTGAATTAACCCATTTTTCAACTGTTCATCATGCCAAAAAGGATAGCCTGTTTCTTGTTCAATTTTTAAAAGTAAATTAGTTAATAAAGCGCCAAGTTCTTCATCAAGATCGTCTTGGATTAAATTTGATTTACTCATCAAATGTAGCGTAAGGTACATTTGCTCTTCTTTAGGAAAATGAAAACCAATTATCGATTCAATACGAGCGATGATTCGATTAGCAACTTGATATTCAATAGCTGAATCAGCTGAAACAAGTAAATCAAGATTTTGGATTGTAAGCCCCGACTGCAAACGTTTAATACTTAATGACAAATGTAGGACTATATTTTGAATCATTACATCAGATAATTTGATATTCGCTTCACGACACTCATCTAAAATAATGATAGTTAAGGTATCAAAGCTAATTGCTTCACATGCTTGATTAAAATAGGATAAATGGTGTAAAAAATTGATTGAATCCTCATGAAAAAAGTAACTCATAATAAAATGACGTTTAGCTTTTTCTTCACCATCAACATAAATTAAAGAATGGCTTTTTTTAAGCGTGAGTTCATAAGGTTGTAATTGGGACTTAATTTCCGTAATATCTTTATTCAATTGGGATGAGCTAATAAATAGCTGTTCAGATAATGCTTCAACATCAATTTTTTGGCTTTCAAGTAATAATAAATTAAGGATATAGTGCTTTCGTTCACTTGCTTCCCGGCATTGGGATTTCTCAATATTTTTATCTAATAAATGATATTCAATCAAAAATAAATTAAATGCAGTTCGATCTAATATTTCAAGTTGAAAACCATAGCCTTGTTTACTAACAATATTACCGCCATTGCGTTCTATTAATGTTTTTAAATCTTTAAGATAGGTACGTACAGTACGATCTGATAACGATAATTCCTCCGCGAGTTCTTGACTACTTTTAAATCCATTTTTAGAACGAATTAATAAACTAATAAGTTCTCGTTGTTTTTGTTTTATCATTATCTACTATACCTTAACTATTAATGAGAATTATCCTAAAAGATCAAGTCATTAAAATATAAGCTACTTCTATGATGCGATTATTAAACTAAACAATCGCATCAAGAACGGTAGAACTCAGATTTGCCTAAATTTAATTAATATTGTCCTCAACTAATTTAGCTAGTTGTTCAATACCAGATTGAATTGGAATATAAGCCTGAAAAGGAATACTCACAACAGGTTTACCCACTTCATCACCTAATGCTTTTAATTTATCAAACATCATCATGGTTTGTGGACTAATTAAAAACAGTGAAAAATCACTATTTTTAATTTTATTACTACCTTCAGTTGCAGATACCGCATCAAGTTCAATAGGTACATTTTTACTAGCAAAAAATTCAGTTACCTTTTTGGCCATAAGCGATGATGACATGCCAGCTGCACAAATAATTAACGCTTTTTTCATAACTTCTCCTAATGAATTTAAATCGTTATAAGGTTTCACCATTTGACTCAATGACTTTTTTATACCAAGCAAATGAATCTTTACGGCTACGTTTTAAGGTTCCATTACCTTTATTGTCTTTATCAACATAAATAAAGCCGTAACGTTTTTCCATTTCACCAGTTCCAGCTGACACTAAATCAATACAACCCCATGGAGTATATCCCATCAAATCTACACCATCTTCTTCAACCGCTAACTTCATTTGTTTAATATGTTCTCGTAGATATTCAATACGATAACTATCATGAATACTTCCATCAGCTTCAACTTTATCATATGCACCAAATCCATTTTCCACAATGAAAAGCGGTAAATGATACATATCAGTTAGCCAATTTAATGTGTAGCGCAAACCTTCCGGATCGATCTGCCACCCCCAATCAGATTTTTTAACGTATTGATTACCAATTAAATCGGTTTTTTCATTATATTCATAGTTATCTGATTTTTTTCTAATCGCATTAGACATGTAATAACTAAAACCAATGTAATCGACTGTACCGTTTTCTAATACTTCGAGATCTTGGCTTGTCACGTCTAATTTAAAGCCTTTGCGTTGCCAGTATTTGATAATATGATTAGGATATTGACCATGAACATGAACATCAGTAAAGAAATACTTGCGCTCCATGACTTTTTGAGCCATTAAGATATCACCTGGTTTACAGGTTTCCGGATAGATTGGCACAACGGCAATCATACAACCAATTTGAAAATCAGGATTGATAGCATGACCTATTTGCACCGCTTTTGCGCTTGCAACTAATTCATAATGCGCAGCTTGATACATGATTTCTTCTCTGTTATCACCTGCTTTGTAATAAATACCTGAGTTAGTGAAAGGCGCAAAATCTTCATTAAAATTAGCTTGGTTATTGATCTCATTAAAGGTCATCCAATATTTCACTTTATTTTTATAACGATCAAAACAGACCTCAGCAAAGCGAACAAAGAAATCAATTAATTTACGATTACGAAAACCACCATACTCCGTAACTAAATAGTAAGGTAATTCAAAATGTGAGAGGGTAACAACTGGTTCAATATTGTATTTTAAACATTCATCAAATAGATCATCATAAAATTTTAGCCCTTCTTCGTTGGGTGCCAGTTCATCACCTTTAGGAAAAATTCGAGTCCAAGCAATCGAAGTTCGAAAACATTTAAACCCCATTTCAGCGAAGAGTTTAATATCATCTTTATAATGATGATAAAAGTCGATAGCCTCGTGATTAGGATAATACTCACCAGGAATGATTCCTTCGGTAATTTTTCGATAACTTTTAGGCGATCCAACAGTCATCACATCGGCAACACTAGGACCCTTACCACCAGCTTGCCAAGCACCCTCTAATTGATGAGCAGCAACAGCGCCTCCCCATAAAAAATCTTTTGCTAAACCTTTATTATTCATAATCAAGCACCTGTATTATTAAGAATTCAAGTTAAGTATAAAAGGAAAAAAATCGAATTACGAACCAATATTTTCCGTATTGATAAGGAAAATAGATATGCATTGCTGGAATGTCCTAAACATAATTAGGACATATTTAGAACAGTATCAACTTATCTTAAAAGATAATTTAGATAGGTTTTTGAATCCAACTTTTCTTTTATAATCATTCTTGCTCGATGCAATCTGCTTTTTACTGCCTCAATAGTGATACCCAATTTTTCAGCAACTTCGGGTGCACTATATTCTTCAATATCGCGCAAAATTAATACTTGACGATAGATGAATGGTAACGAACCAATAGCATTGGTTAAATCAATATGCAGACTCAAATCTGTATTTTGCATAGCGATGTTTTCTAGATTAAATTCACTATTAATACTTTTTGATTGTCTAGCTCTAAATAATCGATAACACTCCCTTTCAATAATTCGAAATAACCAGCTGGCGAAAGTCGCTATTGTTTTCAATGTGCCAATTTTTCTATACATTAGCCAAAGAGCGATTTGCACAGCATCTTCAACATCTTCAGTTGAAGAACAAGTTCGCCTAGCAAACCTTTTAATATCAGGTTGGCAAAAGATAAGTAATTGTTCTAAAGCTTGTTTATTGCCCATACAAGCCGCTTGAATGAGTTTTTCGGTTTTTAGGTTCATATAATTTAATTATTGTGAATTTTTTAATTTTGTTATGCTAAAAGTATCATTTCCTAAGACTTTTAAATAACATTTATTTGATTATATAGAGGATGAATAGTGGCAAAAGGATTCATAAAAATTTGCAATTTTAGATATTGATTAAATCTGCGTGCGGATTATGACGATCAATTAGTCGAGCAAATTCCTATCATATTTATGAAATTTTGAAGATATCACTAAATTGAATATTTAAGCTTGAATATTCAATTGGTAAGTATTAAATAAATGCTTCAAATCCGTTGGCATATTTAGTTGGTACAAATTCAATTATGTCGTACTCGGCAATTTGATAAATATAAAACGGATCTTCTTGCATTATTGCTAGTGCTTGTTCTTTACTTTCTGCACGACAAAGAATCACCCCACCAGTACGAGGAACTTTGCGACCAGAAGCAATAAAATGCCCTGATTGATAATGACGTTCTAGATAATCGATATGTTGCGGTAAGTATTTTTCTACTTCACTAATGGATTTCAGGTAGGTAAGAGAGAAAATAAACATTTTAATGTCTCCATTTAAAAAATAATAAGCCAACCATATATGTTGGCTTTGATTATACTAGTTTTTATTGAGCATCAATCATACACTATTATGAGAATGTTAAAAAAAGTATACATCGTTAAAATTACTATTTTGCAACCCATTTGCCGTTTTCATCTTTATGATAAAGCTTTTCAACCGCTGACCAAGCAACACGAAAAGCAACTTGCTCTGGTGAACTATTGTCTCGTCGTTTTTTAGGATCTTGATACTCTTTTATGGCACTATTGAATGCTTCTTTAAAAATATCTTGAGCATGGACAGGTAAAACATGTCGAACAGATTCTGGTAAGTCATCTCGTGTTTGATAAGGCATATCACATTCCCCTATTTAAAATACTCAAAGAAAATTAATCATTCTAAACAGTCATTGCGAATTTTACTTTCAAAACAGCTAAAAGTAAATTTAGTCTGATATTATAGGGAATACAAGAATTATTACACAATCAATTGTGTTAATTTTTATCTGAATAGATCTAGGTACTAATAAAGTGGTGTAAAATGACACCACTTTATTGCATATTGATTTACTTATTTACATCAACCACAAAGCGACCTTTAATTTTACTTGCGATCATCTTATTTGCCACTTCAATGCATTCATTTAATGCAATAGTCTGGGCGATATGAGAATACAGCTTTTCATCCATGTTTTCTGCTATTAATTGCCAAGCAGCTATTCGTTTATCATAACTAGCCATCACACTATCCACACCAGCTAATGTCACTCCTCGTAAAATAAACGGTGCAACCGTTGCAGGGAAATCCATACCTTGCGCAAGACCACAACAAGCAACAATACCACCATATTGAGTTTGTGCACAAATATTGGCTAATGTATAAGAGCCAACCACGTCGATTGCTGCAGACCATAACTCTTTTTGTAACGGTCGATTAGGCTCTTTCAAAGATTGACCATCAATAATTTCGACAGTACCAAGTTTATGCAGATAATCTTCATCTGCCACTTTGCTAGTGGAGGCAGCAACCTGATAACCTAATTTACTCAATAACGCGACAGCAACTGAACCTACACCGCCTGTCGCTCCCGTAACTAAAATCTTGCCATCTTCTGGTTTAACGCCAAAATCAATAATGCGTTTCACACATAATGCCGCTGTATATCCCGCCGTGCCAAGCACCATGGATTGATAAGGAGTCATATTTTTCGGTAATGGAATTAACCATTCTGATTTTAAATAGGTATATTGCCCTAAACATCCCCAGTGCGTTTCACCACATCCCCAACCATTTAAGATGACAATATCCCCTTTTTGATAGTGACCATTTGCACATTCAATGACACTACCCACGCCATCAATACCCGGTATCATTGGCCATTGTCTTACAACCGGGCTTTTGTTAGTCAGTGCTAACGCATCTTTATAATTGATACTTGAATAGTGGACTTGGATTAGTGTGTCGCCTTGTTGAGCAAGTAATTGTTGTTGAGGTACGGCTTTTATTGAATAGGTAAAACCGTGAGTATCATTTTTTTCTAATACTATCGCTTTGAATGACATGGTTATTCCTTATTACGTTTGGTAGTATAAGATTTGCTAATTTACTCAATAGGTCGATCAGCAAGTCAGTTAACAGGCTGATTTCGTGTAACTAGACAATTGGTCTAAAAATTATAGACCAACTGTCTTGTCTATTGCAATCAATATTATTCAATCTATTAGATACGTAAAAAATGGTATTAACTGTTTTTATCAATGTGGTTAATTTTAAGGTCAATTCTTCTAGCATAAATTTGTAAGATTGTTTTCATATAAAAAACCGATATTTGTTAAGATCACATAATATCGGTTTAGTCTGTGTTTATTACGCTATTTACCAGTTAGCTTTGATGCCTATTGAACCATTGATTGGAGCTTTTACTCGGGCATTTCCACCATTTGACCAAGTATGACCCAATTCGCCATAGGCGGTTAATTGATTATTAATGTCAAAACTTCCACCAATAGCCAATTCGGTACTGGTGTGTGAAGCTCCACTTCTGATTGATGTTGTGTAACTCGGTGTAGCAAAATGTGTATGATCATCTCCGTTCGGCGAATAGAATAGGTTTGCTCTTGCATAAGGACGTAAAGTGCCTAGGTCAAGGTCAACTTCGTTTTCGACTCTACCCCCAATACGGAATAGCCAAGCATTATTGTTACTGTGTTTGACTGTTGTGTTACCTTTTATATGGCTTTTATCCAGATCAAGCCATTGGTGTATAATTTGTGCTTGAGGTTCTAGCTTCCAACCACTATCAAATAACGTAAAAGGTTTACCAAATTCGACTGAAGCGGTGCCGCCATAACCTTTTTGTTTGCTGTCGGCGTTACTGTTTGGTTTGATATTGACTTTATGTCGAGCCGCTTGCAAGACGAGATCGACATAACTTCCGTCATCATGGGTATATGTACCATAAGCACCGATAAAATACGTGTTCGTGGTATTTTTTCCAACATGTCCATTTACACCACTGGCAAACCCATTAACTTTTAAATCACCGTAGAGATAACCCCAATAAGCACCAAAACGCCAATGATTAGTCTGCCAGATATCACTACCTAATTGTAAACCGGTGTGATTTCCTTTGCTGTGAGTATTCAATACGCCATTTTGTTTTATATCGTTGCGTGCAGCAATGATTCTACCCCACGTGTTTGTCTCTTCGTTGGTTGGTGTATTACCAATGCGCTGATGTAGATTGCTGAGCATGATAATATCAGCTTGGCGTAATTGTTCACCAACAGCTGAATAGAGCGGTACTTGTTTTCGATAGGTTATGCGTCGGTTATTGATATTCGTTTTATCTTCTTGTTCATGATTTGAACCAATAATATGGTTTAAGTCATTATTATTTTCTTCATTGCCCGATTGATGATTGTTGTTCGAATCATTATTGGTTTTATCTTTATTTTGATCTTCAGATTCTTTCTTCAAATAGGAGCGTAAATACCAATTTTCGTTTTGCTTATTCAGATCCCCTTTATAAAGATAATATTCGTAGGCACCGGCTTCTAAATGTCCACCTTGAAGATTGAAAGCATCATTAGTGCTGCTTCCTGTTACATTCACAATTTTAATGCCGTTTGTGTTTGTGGTGTCAGCCCCAATCCCATTGACATTATTTATCTGTATTTGTGTTTTTCCAGTGACATGACCATTCACATTTAATCTATCGGTATCGCTTTCGCTGCCTTGTACAACAGTATCCAGTATTAATTTACCATTGTTGCCGACATAGTCACCGTTGATGATTAAATTTTCCCCAGCATTTGCATTACTAAGCGTAATGGTGCCTGCATTATTCACATTACCGTTTACCGTTGCTTGATTTAATGATCTTTGTAATTTTAAAACCGCATCCGAGTTTAGGTTGAGGTTTTGTGTATCTAAATCACCGGTTAATGTAAAAGTTACCGCTTGTCCCACATTGATGTTTTCCCAATTAAGAACAGAAACATCGCCAATACGTCCTGTACTTGTTGATGATCCCGTCAGATTTTGGTAAAGATTGAGTGTATCGGTTGAAGTTGATTGTGCATTACGAGTCACATCACTACCACCATCAATAATGGTGAGATCGGTCACATTTGCATTTTTATGAATGGTCAGCGTATTATTACCTGTGCCAAGCTGAATTAGTCCACTGACTTTTGAACCATCATTTAGGGTAATGATCGCATCACTAATTTCATTTTTGATTGATGCGCCTATTACGGCTGAAACATCTGCCCCCGCATTGAGATTTAGATAGGTTTTTGTCCCTACGTTGCCTGATGAATAGATACCCGCACCAGGCCGGCTAAGTTGGTTTTCTCCCTTACCAATTACTGTACCAGCGATATCAATTCTGGTAAAGCCTGTCCCGTTGTTGGTGACATTAATCCCACTATTTAGTCCAATGATGCTACCCGCTGTTTGCGATAAGATGAGATCACTCGATGTGTTGCCATTTTTCACTAATATTCCTGATCCATTGTCACCATTGACTTTCCCCGATACGGTAACGGATGAAAAACCGGTACCTAAATTAGTCACATTAATCCCATTCTCCGAGCTGGTTATGCTACTTGTTGACTTCTGATCAATATAGAGATGTTGAGCATTATTTTTATTCGAGGCAGAGATCGCATCGCCGTGTCCTGCTTTAATGTTCCCTTCAACAGTAATGGTTGTCGATCCCTGTCCTTGGTTAGTCAGATTGACACCATTTTTACTTCCCTGAATATTTGCATGATTTTGAAGCGAAAAGGTTAAATCTTTGGTTGTTGTGTCATTTGCTACAATTAATGCATCTAAAGAATGACTTATGACGCTTCCATTAATGTTAATAGAGGTTGAGCCATGACCTTTATTGACTAAATTGATACCATTAAGTTGTCCTTGAATAGTGGCATTATTATCGAGTAAGACCGATAAATCTTGAGCAGTTGTATGATTTGAAGCAACGACCGCATCAAAAGTTGAACCGGTTACATTTCCGCTTAATGTTATATATGATGAACCTTGCCCTTTGTTGGTAATATTGATACCGTTTTTTTTGCCTGTAATGTCACCGCCTATATGATTTATCTTCATATTTTGGGTTTTTACATCGTTAACGGCATATAATCCATCGTATTGTGCACCCGTTACTGATCCTAAAGTAGTAATGTTAGTGTCACCAAGCCCGTTGTTTGCCATATTGATACCATTTAATTCACCATAAATATCCCCAGATGATTGCTTAACGGTTAGATCATGTGATTTCGCGCCGTTTAACGCGTACATACCATCATTATTTTGACCTTTTATTGTGCCAGCGGTTGAAATTGAGGTCGATCCATTCCCATGATTTGCAATGTTGATCCCATTTTTATTCCCTTTAATGCTTCCAGCGGATTGATTAATGGTTAAATGTTGGGTATTGGATTGATTTGCTGAATATAAACCGTCATTTTGATTGCCAATCACTTCGCCTGATGTGTTGATTGTGGTTGAGCCTTTTCCGCTATTGGCCATATTAATGCCGTTTAAATTACCGTTTATTTTTCCTTGTTCTTGATTGACGGTAATGTTTTGCGTATTGATATCATTAAAAGCATACATACCATCGTTATTTTTACCAATTATTTCACCCGATGTCGTAATTTGGGTCGAACCGTTCCCTTTATTTGCCATGTTAATACCATTCTTATTACCTTGAATGCTACCGTCAGATTGTTCTACGATAATGTTTTGAGTGGTATTTTCATTAATTGCATACATGCCATCACTTAGGTTGCCTATCACAGTTCCTTTAGTTGTGATAAATGTTGAGCCTTTCCCTTTATTTGCAAGATTAATGCCATTTAAATTACCATTGATTTTTCCGCTGTTTTGTTTAATGGTTAGATCTTGTGTGTTGGCATCATTAGCCACATACATACCATCATTCTGATCGCCAATGACATCACCAACGGAATTGATGGTGGTTGATCCGTTTCCATGATTGGCAAGATTGATACCATTAAGTTTACCATGCACAGTACCGCCTGATTGATGTACAATTAGATCTTGACTGCTATTGCCGTTAATGGAATAGAGCCCATCATTTTCAGTACCAATAATTTCACCTAATGTGGTGATATAGGTTGAACCTTTACCATTATTCGCCATATTGATGCCATTTCTCTTACCTTGAATTTTTCCTGCTAATTGATTGAGAGTAAGATCATAAGCGTTGGTATCATTGGTGTTGAATAGCCCGTCATCTTGATCACCAATGACATTACCAGAGGTCGTGACAAGTGTTGAACCACGACCATAATTATTCATGTTAATGCCGTTGGTACTACCATGAATAGTGCCTTCTATTTGATTGACGGTGAGATCTTCTGTTTGTTCATAGTTAATGATAAACATTCCATTTGTGGTTTGGCCTTCAATATTTCCAGACGCATTAACCAAGGTTGAGCCTATACCGTCGTTAATAATACTTGCACCATTTGAGTATCCTTTGATACTACTGCCCTTCATTTGTGTAACGTTTATATCTTTGGCGGTTTTATCGTTATGTACGTAAATTCCTTCATTGTGGGCGCCAATGACTTCGCCAGAGGTTGTGACACTTGTCGATCCAAGCCCGCTATTGTTTGCATAAATTCCGTTGGCGCCGCCAGATATACTACCTACTAGTTGTATAACTTTAAGATCCTTTGAATTCTTATCATTATTAGCTTGTATTCCGTTAGATTGCTCACCGACAACCTGTCCAGATGTGGTGAGTGTTGTGGTTCCATTACCTTTATTTTCAACTTCAATACCATTATTTTTGCCTTGAATAGTACTGTTAGCCATTTGTGTGACTTTTAAATCTTTTGTAGTATCAGTGTTCTTTACGACAAGTCCATTATCCGATTTTCCTGTTATGACACCTGACAGCATGATATTACTTGAACCAATACCGCCGTGAGAAATGTTTACACCACTATTTTGACCGGTTATTGAGCCAGCAGCTTGGTTAAAGGTGAGATCAGTAGTGTTGGTATCAGTTGATAAGTCGTATCCATCACTTGCGTTTTCAATGTCGTTTGATATTGTAATGATTTTTGTGTTAGCAAAGGGACTGATACCGGCACGTTGATTAATAAAATTTTGTTGATATTTGTCATTGTATGACAAGTTTAATGATTGATTGATGATGCTCTTTTGAATAGGTATGTCATTTTTTAAATCGTTGGCTGTGTCATTTGCATAGCTGTTAGATGTTAACACAGAAGTTAAACTAACGACTGTCAGCAAATTAACCGAAAAACTTTTACCTTTTGATTGAGTTTTTTCCGAAGTCGGAACATAACTTTGACGAACTGCATTCCAGATAAGCTTATAGACTTTGTTCATTATTTCCTCTCACTTAATCAGAGATGATTCTATTTATGTAAAATATAGCTTTTAATTGAAGATGCTGTTAGAGATTAACCAAATGAAAACTGATCCTTCATTTAAGAAGACAAAAAATAACCTATTGAAAATTAAAAACATTATTTAAAGACATTTATGAATACAAATAAAATAGCTTTATTTACAAATAAAATGGTGTCACAAAGTACAGGGTGGAAAGATTAACTATTGAAATTATCGATTTTTGCTTAACTAGCTAATTTGACAATTCGTTTTTATTTGTATCATATTGCCTAAAGATAGGCAATCGAAATAATGCAAAGTGTCTTTTGATGGTCGTTATTGTGTTTGTAAAATAAGATGGCGTTTGTAAAATAAGACGGCATTGGTAAATAAATCAAAATTAACTTTTGATATTAATTGATGATTTTATCAAAAAAAAGTTGCATAAACAGATCTAAAGGTTGTGATTTTTTTATTAATTTGCTTCGAGTTACTGCACCTTCCCAACCAATCCAAAAAAATTCTGCAAGTGCTTTGCAGTTGGCTTGTGAACTTAATTCTCCAGATTGTTGTGCCAGTAGTAAGCATTTTTCAAGTTTGGCTTGCCAATTTTGTAAAATTTGTTCAAGTATTTGTGCATACCCATCCGGTAATAACGATTCTTCTTGTATCAATTCACCGATTAGGCAACCTCGATTAAAATCATATTTTGCCATACCTTGCTTTGCATCTTCATAAAAAGCTAAAATTCGATCAATAGCTGAACCAATCGATGAATTGGTTAAATGCTTATCTAATTTGTGAGTAAAAAAACTGTCATAGCTAGCTATAATTGCTATTCCAAAGTCTTCCTTACTTTTAAAGTAATGATAAAAAGAACCTTTGGGGACTCCTACCTGCTTTAAGATTCTTTCAATGTTTGATGAAATATACCCATAAGTAGTCATCAACTCTACTCCACTACGAATCAAGGCAGATCTTGTCTCATTACCTTTTTTTGTATTACCTATTCTTGTAGGTGTTATTGCAAAAGTATTTTGATTAATTGACATAGAGTTCCAACATATTAGGTGAATATCAATGATTGAGCTTTAAATTATGATAAATAGTCATATCACTAAATGCAATAATTGGCCTTGTGATTAAACCTTTTTAATTGTAAAAAAGCCTGATAAATTTATTATTTATCAGGCTATTAAAGTAAGTACAAACTAATTTCTAAATATCAAAAAACTATTTTGTTTCATTACGTTTTACTTTTTCTGATACTGCACCAATAAATACAACATCACTTGATGAATTAAGCGCAGTTTCAACCGAATCTTGAATGACACCAATAGCTATACCGATACCAATGACTTTAGCTGAAATTTCGTTAGGTATTCCAAACATACTACAAGCGACAGGAATAAGCAGTAATGAACCACCTGCGATTCCTGATGCACCACAAGCACATATACTCGTCACAATACAAAGTAATACTGCAGAAAGAATATCAACGTCTATATGCAAAGAATTTACGGTAGCTAACGTTAAAATAGTGATAGTAATTGCCGCTCCTGACATATTAATTGCTGCGCCCAGTGGTACAGCGACAGAATAAGTATCTTCATCCATTTTTAATTTTTTACAAATTTCGATATTAACTGGAATATTTGCTGCTGAGCTACGAGTAAAGAAAGCAGGAATAGCACTATCTTTTAATGAGGTAAATACCAATGGATACGGATTTTTACGCATTACAATATAAGCTAATAATGGATTAATAATCAATGCCACAATTAACATACAAGATACTAATACAACTAATAGATGAGCATACTTAAGTAATTCACCAAATCCTGTTTCTGCAAGTGTTGAAGCAACCAAACCAAAAACCCCTAATGGAGCAAAACGAATAATGATTTTTACAATGAATGAAATTGCTAAAGAAAGATCGCTCATCATCGTTTTGGTTGTTTCACTTGAGTGTCTTAATGCAATACCAATTCCGACTCCCCAAACAATGAGCCCAATATAGTTAGCATTAACAAGCGCATTAACAGGATTGTCTATCATTTTATTTAGCAGAGTTTTTAATACTTCAATAATACTACCTGGAGGCGTTAATTTGCTCTGATCAGCAGCATCACCTAATGAAATATCAGAAGGAAAGATGAAACTAGCAATAGTTGCTAACAAAGCGGCCAACATCATACCCGAAAAATATAGGGCAAAAAGTTTACCCATATTAGCGCGTTTACCACGTTGGTGATTAGATATTGACGCAATAACTAAAATAAGTACCAAAATTGGCGCAACGGATTTTAAGGCATTAATAAAGAGAGAGCCAATAAAAGACATATTTAACGCAACTTCTTGAGAAATTGCTGCTAATGTTATACCAAAGAGCAAACCCAAAACAATTTGAGGAATAAGCCCTACTTTAAAATAAAAACGCACCAAAGGATTGGTTGAATGAGTCATGGAACTTCCTTATATAGCAAAACAATGCAAAAACATTACCATAAATAAATCTTAAAACTATAAAAAAATTATTATGATAACTATTTTTTATATGACTTAGATTAATTATTAAGATTAATTATTTTAAATGAATAAAGAAAAAAACCGATACTTTCTATTAAAAGTATCGGTCAGGAAGATAAACAACTTAGTTTATTACTCGTGTTACCAATTAGCTCTTATTCCTAAAGAGCCATTAATTGGCGACTTAACGTTTGCATCACCACTATTGGACCAAGTGTGACCAATCTCAGTATAAGCACTAACTTGATTATTAAATTCATAACTACCACCGATAGCTAATTCCGTGCTTGTATAACCAGCACCACTATTAAATTTAGTTGAAGCTCTGGAACAATCAAATCTTATACGATCTGAACCATCGGGCGAATAGTATAAATTTAAACGAGTATAAGGACGAAACGTTCCTAACTCTGACTGGAAATGATTTTCAAGTCTAGCACCCACTCGGAAAAGCCATGAATCATTATGATTTTGTTTGACGGTGGTATTACCACTTATATGACTATTATTAAGATTCATCCATTGGTGGATAATTTGAAACTGAGGTTCAATTCGCCAATCATAATAATTTAAATCAAATGGTTTACCGACTTCCGCGGAAGCACTTAATCCTCTTCCTTTTTGTTTACTATTTTTATTATAATTTGGTTTAATGTCTACTTTATGACGCCCCCCTTGGAACACCAAATCTAAGTAAGCCCCATTCTCATCCATATAGTTACCATAGAGACCTAAGAAATAACTATTTGAGCGATTTTTTCCTACATATCCTTTCATACTACTGGCAAAACCATCAACATCTAAACTACCATGTAAATAACCGAAGTAACCACCTACACGCCAATAGTTATCTTCTTCTTTCCAGATATCGCTACCTATTTGGAAACCAGTATAATTCCCTTTGCTATGTGTATCAGCTATGCCATTTTGTTTTATATCTGTGCGCTCAGCGATTATTCGTCCCCAACTAATTTTTGAGTCTGGTAGTAAAGTATTACCAATACGTTGATGCATATTTGCTTGCATAATTAAATCAGCCTGACGTAATTGTGCCGCTACCCCAGCAAACATTGGTACTTCTTTACGATAAGCAACCTTATTCGGAGACACTGGATTAACAGGTTGCTCTGGGTTTGTTGGGTTTGTTGGATTGGTTGGATTGGTTGGATTCGTCGGATTAGTTGGTTCAGTAGGTTTACTAGAACGTAAGTACCAGTTATTATTTTGTTGATTAATATCACCTTTATGTAAATAGTATTCATAAGCGCCCACATCTAAATGTGATCCTTCTAAATTAAATGCATCGTTCGAACTTACACCATTAACATTGACAATTTCAATACCATTCGTATTACCTGTATCTGCACCTAATCCACCAATATTGGTTATTTTAACCAATGTATTTCCGGAAGCATTCCCTCCAATAAACAACTTATCAGTTGAGCTACTACTATCTTGCAATACTGTATCAAGCAAAAGCTGACCATTATTACCAATATAATTACCGGTTATAGTTAGATGATCTCCAGTAAAATTATTATTCAGCGCAATAGTACCACTATTATAAACATCGCCACTTACCGAAGCTTGATGTATCCTTGGAACAAAATCTAAAATAGCATTTGAATTTAGAGTAAGCTTATCGGTATTTAAGTTACCAGTTAATGATAACCTTCCGTTTGAACCAACATTGATATTTTCCCAGTTAAGAATCGCTACATCACCACGAATACCTACTGAATCAGAAGATCCAACTAGATGGGTACTAAAATTAAGAACATCCATTTCATTCGATGAACTAGCTCGAATATTTTTACGTCCACCATCAATCATGGTTAAATCTGAAATATCAGAGCCTTGATTGATATTAAGCGTATCATCACCTGTTCCTAGTAATATTTTACCACTTACTTTAGAACCACTATTTAAATTAACAATAGAATTGGTCACATCATTTCTTATTGCAGTACCAAGAACAGAATAAACATTAGCACCATCATTAAGGTTAATATTAGTTGTTGTGTCTGATTTACCCGTTGTATAGATACCCGCATCTAAATTATTGTTTACATCGGTCCCATTCGCATAAACCGTATCATAGATATCAATAACCGTTGAGCCAGTACCACTGTTATTGATTGTTATTCCATTATTTTTACCAAAAATTGTTCCAGAATTTTGTTTAACATTAACATCAGTGCTTGTACCACGATTATTAATAACTATACCAGCTTGTTGTTCACCACTAACCGTTCCATAAGTAGTAATAGTTGTAGAACCAGATCCTGTATTCTCTAATTCTATGCCATTTCTTAAACCATTAAGACTACTGGTTGCTAATTGTTGAACAGTCAAGTTAGTAGCATTATTTTCATTTATAGCATAAATAGCATCATCTTGATCAGCTTCAATGTTGCCATTTAAGAGAATTTTTGTTTCACCATTTCCTTTATTTGTTAAATTGAGTCCTTTATTATGGCCCTTAACAAAACCTGAGTCGTTCAAAGAAACAATTAAGTTCTGTGCCCCAACATCATTAAGCACAAAAATGCCATCAGAATTATTACCAAAAACCTTACCTGCAATTTTTATTTCAGTCGTCCCACTTCCTTTATTGGTTACATTAAGTCCATTATAATTACCTGTAATCGTACCTCCAAATTGATCAATATTAAGATTATTGGCTGTACTATTATTTAAAACGAACAAACCATGTTGTTGAACACTCTCTAAATCGCCTGAAGTTTTTACACTTGTTGAACCGACACCATTGTTAACTAAATTAACCGCATTTAATAAACCTTTGATTTTTCCTGCTATCTGAATTAAATTTAAGTGACTTGATTGTGTACCATTTTGAACTACAACGCCTTCATTAATATCGCCTGTTACTGAGCCACTAAGATTAACATTTGTATTCCCTTTTCCATTATTGGTTAAATTAATGCCACGAAGTTTGCCAGCAATACTACCTGCTGATTGGATTATCGTTAAATCACTTGATGTATTACCGTTAGTAACCACAATACCATCATTTTGATCACCAATAATATTTTTAGCTGTTTGAATTGACGTATAGCCCTGTCCATTATTCGTTACATTTATGCCATTAAGATTTCCATGAATTGTGCCATTTGACTGAATAACGCTCATATTAGAGGTTGTCGAATTGTTATTGATTGCCCTAATTCCATCGTTTTGAGCACCTTCAACAACACCAGAAGTTGAAATGATCGTCGACTTTTTACCATTATTAGTGATATTTATGCCGTTATTATGACCTTTAATCGTACCTGATATCTGATTTAATTTTATATTACTAGAACTAGTTCCATTTACAACTACAATACCATCTTGTTGATCACCCTGAATATTATTTTTAGTTGAGATAGTGGTATCACCATTACCATTATTCAATAAATTCACACCATTCACATGACCATAAATACTACCGCCTAACTGTCTTAAAGACATAGCAGTTGATGTATCTGAAAGATTTTTAGCAACAATACCATCAATTTGCTCACCTGTTACCGAACCAGAAATGATTAAATCACTAAATCCATTACCATTATTAAGAATATTAATACCGTTATTATGACCTTTAATTTGAGAATCAGCCATTTGCGTTAAAAAGACATCTGATGTTGTACTTGACGACTCTGAATAAATTGCATCATTATTACGACCTTCAACATAACCAGCAATGGTGATATCAGTTTGTTCCTTACCATTATTATAAGCGGCCAAACCATAACTTTGCCCACTAACCGTACTACCATCATATTGATTAATTGTAATATTCTTGCTATTAGTGCTATTTTTAACAAATATACCTTCACTACTCAATCCATTCACATTACCGGAAACAATGATTTCAGAGATACCATTCCCTTGATTTTCAGCACTTATTCCACGATTATGCCCTTCAATACTGCCTCTTGATTGATTAATAGTTAAATCGGTAGATTGAGTCCCATTGAGCACTGATATACCGTTATCCTGATTACCAGAGATTATTCCAGCTGTATTAATAATGGTTAAACCTTTACCATTATTAGTAGCCTCTATGCCCGATTTACTCCCTCTCGTTTCACCACTCACTAATTGTGTTATTTTGATATCTTGTGAATTGCTACTATTTTGAGCATTAATTCCATCCCCTCCGTTACCAAAAACTTTCGCTAATGTATTGATGCTCAAAATACCATTGCCATGGTAATTAATTTCTACCCCATTTTTACTACCTGTAATGGATCCATCAGATTGGACAAATGAGAAAATATCAGAAGAATTTGTATTTTCATACCCATTACCGTTGGGATTATTTACATCACCGGTACAAGCCTGATTATTTGGATCGCTAGTAATACACTGAGCAAAGCTTGGATTTGTCATTGCTAAAGTTATGCTTGTTGTAGTAATAAATTTGATTAGAAATGCTTTACCTTTAAATTTTCCTTTCCTTGAATTACTAACAGCATATTGCGAATTCAAAATTAACTTATTTATTTTATTCATATTTTATCTCACTAAATCTTTTATTGGTTATAATCCAATTTTTAATTTAAAAACATGAAAAACTTAATTAATGAAACTCTTGAATAATGTGATCCTTACATTTCAAAATAAATACTGGATTTATTTTTTAAATAACTTGGATAACATGTTGATAGATAAAACAATTATTACTTTATTGAAAAACAAAGCTCAAAATCATTTTTAAATATTTAAGATGGAAAAAAGAAAAGTATTGATAGTTCAGAAATATTAAGGAATTAACCTTTCAAAAAAATGAACTATCAATTGCTAGTTGTACCATATACCATTAAAAACAACAATAAAATTATAAAAATTTACATATAATAATGTAAAGTTTCTTATAAAACTGCTAAGCAATATTCTAATTCGAAAGCAATTATAGAAAATTATTGTTAAAAATTAGTCAATAACATAATTTATAGTAATAAAATTATTCATCTCGGTTTTACTAAATCAACACACTCATAATGGTCGTTTTTATAATCAAAATTTTATAAACTAAAAAGTTATATTAATTACTTTTCAATTTATTTATAAGAACTGACATAGAATTATAATTAGGAATATAGGAAATGAAGTATTATCTGGAGTTTAAGGATACATTATCGAATAAATTTTGGTATATCACCCAACAAGACGAATCCCTAACAATCGTATTTGGTAAGATAGGAACAAAAGGACAAACACAAGTTAAAACGTTTTCATCGCCTGCCGATGCGGAAAAAGAAGCCAACAAACTGATCAGATCGAAAATCAAAAAAGGCTATCAGGAAAAAGCGATCCCACCAGCGCTTGAACAATCAACCTGTACAGAAAAAACAATCATCAAAATGCCCGATGCCCCAAAACCGAAAAACCACCCCAAACCCACACCACCCAAAGATGTGATTGATGACGGTAAAGAAAAACCATGGTTTTACCTCGACGAATGGGTTGGTGAAGGTCAACCTAACCCATTTGATTTTGAAGAGTTACGTAAGGTTCCGCCTAAAAAAGTTGCTCCAGTTAAACAACCACCAAAACAAAGTAATACTCCGATTAAAAAAGAGACAGTCACCAAAACACCACAAGAACAAGAATTTGATAACTTAAAAGTTTTGTTACGGAAATATATAAAGCAAGGTGAGCAGTTCGATATTGAAGCTAAGTTCGAACAATTAAAAGCGTTAAGTCCAAACAATAAGGAATTTCAAATTTTCATCAAAGATATGCTTCAAATGATATTTTCAAAATTTATGAAGAAAATATCACCGATTCACTTTGATTGCATTCCTTATCTTTTGAGAATCAGAGATCCAGAAATTCTTTTCCAAGAAATCTTTGCGCAAGGTGTGATGAAATATATTTATGACCGTTATCAGACTCATTCCGAATCAATCCATTATCTGGCTGAACAATATCTTACCGATTATCCGGTACAAATGGTGGATAAAATAGTTAACGCATTACAGAGTATTTTTGAAACTACCCAGACAGAAGAAGATGAAAAAAATACTCCAGCTAACAAATTCCCTGAAAATGTTTGTGGCTTTAATATCACCTTTGATTATAAAACGCTGGAAATATATGCTTTATTCAATGAACGAAATTCCAAACGCTATTATTCAGAAAGTCTAAATGAGCTAGAATATGATGGGACTAGTTATGGCGTTGAGATAAATAATCAATACTTTGTTCCATTACTTACCGAAAAACTTCAAAAAATGCTGGATGATGGTTTTTTTGGGGGTATGACTGATAAATATTTCAGAATTGCCCTTTTCCAAACAGATAATATTCTTATTGAAATACCAATAGAACAAACCTACCGACAAACAAGGATATTTAAGCTTGAAAGCGACCTAAAATATCTCGAGCAATCAGAAGAATATTATGCAGATTTGCTAACTGACACGATTGAGGAATATTTTGCCCTTAATGGCGTTATTGAGCAATACGATACCGATAGAATTTTAGCATTACTAAAAAAATATATTTATTCATGTGAAAAAGAGGCTGAATCGAAAGGACGTTCTCTGTTAAGGAAATACAAAGATTTTGATTATAACAAATGGAGTTTAGTTTCTTTACAGTTTGAATGGGAAAATTTTAGTTATAAATATGCTTATAACGGTGTTGAATGCTTAGTTGATAAAGGATATGAACCAGCAATTATACAAAAACAAGCATGGGATAAACTGGGCATTATTGATAACAAGCCTGATATTAAACTAGAAAAAAAAGACGATCCAGACGATCAATCAGAAACCGAACGTTTTTATGATACTTTTACTGAAACTGATGTTTTTTGTGAAACTGACACTATTATCGCCAGAGCCATGCCAACTGACGGAGAAATTTATTTACGCTTTAAACAAGAAAGCGAACAGGCATATTCCGATGCGCTTGATTATTTAAATAACTTAATGGCAAAAGGTTATTCAAAAATATTTGAGGGGCATTGGCTTCATATTTATTTTGTTGCCAAGCCTGAATACTATTCTGAATTCGCTAAATACGTTGAAGAATATGAAGACTTTGAAGAATTAGAGCTAGGGGCAGGAGGAATCGCCTGTTGTTCACATGTCTTTTTCCGCAAAGCAGCCATGTACGAAAGTTTACATGATAAAATAAGAGAGTTTGTTGACTTAACCATGTATGAACTTGATTATAGTTTTGATTTACAAGATGAATATAATTCAGTCGCCGGAGCATTTGCTGCTATTGCCCTGGCAATGACGGATGTGAAACATATGGATTTGGCTATTAAATTTGCACTTGAAACCGATGGTGACCATGAATATTTGGCAGGTAATTTTGGTATTGTTCTTGAAAAATATTGGGGTATTACGCCCGAAACTGCGGTTGCGATTGCTCTATTGCAATTAACTCAAGGTCAACATATGTATGAATTATCCAGTCAATTTTATAAAATTCCGCAAAATTTAGCTAGTTTGACCGATTATTACAGTATGAACGAGCCAAAAAATCCATATTGTAAATTGAGTTATTTAGTAAAATATCTTTTTGGTAAACCTAGTGATAGTCTTAAAAAGTTAAAAAAATTATTTAATAATGCGACTGATCCGCAAGAGAAATTGATTTATGCTGATTTTTATAATTTAGTTTTAGAAGCTCTTGAGGAAGAAGGAGAAGTTAGCGGTCAACCAATTATCTATAATCTCCCACCTAAATATGAAAGCGAATCTGAAGCGTTAACAATAGTTGACCAAGATTTTATTGAAAATCCACCATGTGTTATTACACCCTTGCAAGCTAAAAAGCGTGGGTTTAATGTTAGAGAATTAGAAACTTGTGATTCCTCATGGATAGCCGTTATTTTTGCCCCATTAACGATAACTAATCCCTATATTTTCGACGCTATTATCCAATATTATAAGGTGCGAAATGACATAGGTGCCCGCTCTGTTATCATTTGGGGCGCTGAAAAAGCTTACTTTTTTGGTAAAAGGGTCGTGATTGATTTTAGTGGCACACCTTATCAAGTGGGTATGGGAATTTATGGTAAAAACCAAGCTCAGCTAATTTATGGAGTAATGGATTTTGCTAAGATTGCAGATGCAATGAACAAACAAGCGCCCGATAAAGAGAAATTATTCGCACTGCGAAAACAATACTATTACTTCGATAGTCCAAAAGGAAGCCCAAACATTGATTACTCCAAGCCCGGTATGATGTATTTGGATGAAGCTATAGCCGCCGGAGTTTTGAAGGATGATAATTATCGGGCAATCAAACAGCTTGAAAAAATCACCCCGGATATGGGCGAAGCCTATGATGCCTCACTACTGTTTAGGGCATATATGCAGCAGAAAAAACTAGATTATGCATTGGAGAGAATGGAAAGAAAACTCGATACTACTGAACTAAAACAGGTGTACCAAACTGCACAAAAACGCCTGCCACAATATCAAGAATACTGGCAGGAAAAGTTAGCAAAATTATAAAAAAGATGCAAATGAAATTAAAATGGACCTCCTTCTAGGCCTATAGAACTAGGAGGAAGTCAAATCTAGGTATATTCAATAATTTGGATATTATTACCTTGTTCATCTTTAGCTTAGTTTTTTATCACAGTTTAATTAAAATTTATATTTCACAACTAATTAATCCTAATTTGTGATAACTTTTTTAGTGATATATAATCTTTTTAGTTTTCTTAATTAACTAAGGAACAATAGTTAAAGGAATATTAAACATGTCTAGTCAAATAGTTTCATATGTAGATAGAGCAGTACAGTTGTTGAATAAAATCGGCATCATGGTTAAACCTCAGGCTGATGCGCCAATTTTAAAGTTATTGGATAATGTTGCTGAAATTGATAAAAATCGTATTATCGCCATTGCTCACACTTTGCAACAACAAAGCGCATTTAATGAAGTAGTCCGGGAACAAATTGATGGCGTACATGTTTCTGATCGCTATTCTAATATTGTTAAGCATTTTGAAAGTATTCGTACCGATATGGAAAAAATGCTTGGTTGGTTAGATGACGGAAAGTTAGATCTTTTGGAAAAAATTAAAATGGGTTGGATGACATTTCAACGTGGTTCTATTCCTGATCGTTTTAGTTTAATAAAAAAAACCTATTTAGATGTTTCAAAAGAAACAAGTAATCAAGTCGAGCGTGAACATATTATTTTAAACGCCTACCAAGATTTCCGTTTTGGACTAAAACAAGCTCAAATCGTTGCTGAAGAAGTACTGCAAATTGCGACAGATCGTCTTGAAGAACGCAAACAAAAATTAACCGACGCTATTGCTCAAGTTGATAATTTTACAGGTGATGATCATGTCGCTCGAGGACGATTAGAACTTGCTAGAGACGAAGCTCTACGCAATGTACAACAAGAAGATAGCCGTTATCAAATCATCTTAGATCTCGCCAATAATTTAACCGTTTCTTATAATTCTGCCGAAGCAGTATTTGCAAGATTGCAACAAACAACCTCCATAAAAGAGCGTGTCTACCAACAAAGTGTAAGCTTTTTTTCAACCAACGAAATTGTATTTACTGCATTAAGCGCTTCTATAACTTCATTGACAGGTTTGAGTGAAAGCACTAAAACACTAGAAGCAATGAAAGATGGTATGAATAAAGGCATTGAAAGTATTGCTACTTCAGCTAATAAGCAACTTGAAGAAGGTTTAAGAGCTGGTTATGGTTCGACGATTAAAGCTGATTCTTTACGTGCATTAGTTGAAGCCATTGTCAATTATCAAGAATCAAGCCAACAATTAATTACAGAGCTAAGAAATGAATCGATTGATAATGCTAAAGAAATCGATCGTATAGTGGAAGATGGAAAACAGCGCTTTAATAATATTATCTTGAAGGTTGATGGTTAATGCAGGATGTTAAACTTAGTGACCAACTAGGTGCAATGGCAATAATTGATGAATTATATCAAAAACAACAATTACTACTTGAGCACCTTGACCGCGAAGGATTACGAGCTAATTTAAAAGAAAACATTAAAACCTTCTATGAAGCCAAAGGTCAAATTGTGGACGATAAAATCGTTGATGAAGGAATAGATCTTTGGTTTGATAATCGGTTACGGTTTGTTGCACCTAAACGTCCTTGGTTTCAACATTTTCTAGTTCGTTGTTATATCAAAAGAAAGTTAATATTTAGCCTTTTTAGCATATTCTTATTTATTTTAGCCTTAATCTTTTTTAATAATTTAATCTATACAAGAGACGTTAGACAAGAAATTGATAGTTACTATAGTCAAATATTAGCGTCGGAAGATTCATTAGCAGAATTACGCAACGAGTTTAAGCAAATTGATAAAACTTCTGTTCATTATGCGCAGATTCCAGTAAAAAATTTAAAGACCTCAATTTCTAATCTACTTAGCCAGAAAATTATTCCCACAGTCACCAAGCCAACCATTAACGGGGCTTTTATTACAGATGATGAAAATGGTTTAGTTAAACAATTTAAGCAAATTAATGACTCAGTAACCACTAAATTGTCGGATATTAGAACTCAATTAAATATATTAAAAAAATTATTGGAAGATGATAAGCGGCTAGCTAATTTGATAGATGATGATGAGTTTATAAAAACAAGCAAAGAGTATCACGTACTACAAAATGCAGTCGATACCGTTCTTGATAATCTTAATCAAGGACAAAGAGTTATCGATTTCAATCAAATTGAGACACTTTACAATTCCACAGAACGAGCAAAAACCATTATAAATAAAATTCAGATTGATAATCAGAAATTATTAGCCCTAAAAGTTCCGAAGTCGGATATGGTACCGGTTATTGCTTTACAAAGTGATTTACAAGCTGACCTAAAAAATCTCAACTTTGATAAGTTTGAAAATTATCAACAAATGATGTCTTATTATTTCAATCTAGCTCAAACTAATTTGACACTTACTATTGTTGACAAACCTAATTATAAATCAGGAGTTGAGCGCACCCACGAAAAAACAAACGGTAAATCTTGGTATGTGATTGTCACACCAACGACATCATCCGGAATAGCAACACCGCTATGGGTAACCAGTATTGAAACAGGTGAAAAGAAACTCGTAGATATGTTTGGTCAGCAGGTTTCTCAAAAAGAATTTAATAAGGTTAAAAAAGATAAAATTGCCGATGGGCATATTGATGAAAATAAATTATGTAAAAAACCAATTGGTCGTCTAGAATTTAACTGTCCTAATACAGTTAAAACAGGTAGGATTTTAGAGTGGTAAATATGCAATCTAGCAATATTGAACGAAGTATTGAAATAAAACTTCAGGAAATCTTTAGTGCAATCGAGAAAACTAATAACGAGGTGCAAAACTCTCGTCAAAAAATCCTTGATTTGACAAATAAACAAGTAGAGATTTATCAAAAGATAGCGACTATTTATCTATTAGAATCTCCCCAAAATAACGATTTGGAAATTCAGAAAATCATTAAACAGTTAAAGGATTTAAACTGTAATTTAAAAAATAAATCCAGTAATTTAGATCATTTTATTGCTGATTCCCAACAAAAAATGGATGAAACATTATTAAAATTAGATGAATTAACAGCGGAAAGGATTCGACAACTTGAAAGTGATGCAGATTATCTATCATTATTAAATAATTATAACATTACTAAAGACGAGCTAACCAAAGAAACAAAAAACTTCAAAAGTTCACAACAAGAATTTTCAACCAAGTTGAAACAATATCAACAAAATTACTATTACAATTATTTAATTAATCGTCGCTTTGGAGAGAAAAATTATACTGCCTTCAAAATATTTCGTTATTTAGACTCATGGGTAGCAAGGTTTATCAATTTTTCAGAAAATTTCAAAAATCATAAAATGCTTAAAGATTTATATAAAGAATCTCAGTTACGGTTTAATAATAAAAAACGAGCATATGAGCAAGCATTAAAAGCAAAAGAGCGTAAAGAACGCGAGGTTGATACTAACCTAAATTTATCTAAATTGAAAAAAACAATAGCGCTAACTGAGCAAGATTTAGCACATTATAAAAAACAGAAACAAGATACAGAAAATACCTTACAAGAACTTCAAAAAGGCAATAATTCGCAGTTTAAACTAATTTCAAATCAATTAGTTAAACTGTTACAAAAACAATCTTTAAGTCAACTTAATGATTTAACTTTACAAACTAAATCAACAGAAGATGATAAATTATTAGAAAAAATAGTCGCGATAAATAAACAAATACTTGATATTGATGCATATCTGGCCTCGTTATTAAAAACGCTTAACGAATTAGACAATGTTTATAATCGTTTTGAACAAACATTCTATTTATTTAGGGAAAACAATATTCCTAGCTCAATTTATGAATATAACATACCACCGTTCAAGCTTAATGATTTATTAGACCAGCTATTTAGCAATCAAATTTTTCCAGAAACAGTTGTTCAAACCCTTTTTGGGTATAGAGCAATAAGGAGAGAATTAAAATCATCTAATCATAATTCAGGATGGTCGCGTGACGATTCATCATCAAGGAGATCTTCTTCTTTCTCTTCATCCTCTTCACGCTCATCATCATCTTCCTATTCGAGCTCATTTTCCTCTTCGAGTTCTTCCTCCTCGTCATCTTATAGTTCATCAAGTGACAGTGGGTTTTCATCCAGCTCATCAACAGGTGGCGGAGGTTTTAAAACGACTGATAGTTTCTAATCAGGACAAAAATAATCGTGTTGGAACTAAGTTAACAGCTAAACTTTGTATAGAGATGAAATTGGAGCGGGAAACGAGGTTCGAACTCGCGACCTCAACCTTGGCAAGGTTGCGCTCTACCAACTGAGCTATTCCCGCATATTGAACGCTTCGAAAGAAGTGGTGAGCATTATACAAAAATATTTATATCTGACAACCTATTTTATTCTTTATTTTTTGTTTTTCCAGCTAAGTGCTTCAAAAACACCAAAAATAAAAAATCTAAGTGCTTTAAATTTATCCTGTTCTTTTTCTTGATTAACCATTGTTGATTGTAATATCCATGCTTGTAATCCATGAATAAGTGTAAAAGCAACCAATCCTATATAAGCGAGAATATTTGCTGGTTTAGGAAACGGATGAACAAGATTAAATAATAAAAATAACCATATAAATAAATAGACTAGTTTACCTAAAAGTATGAACATTATCTTTCTTCTCGTATAAATAAATAGCTATGAACTTGCCCTGCTGTCTTCTCTCGATGCAAATACCAATTTGATGGAATATTAAAATCATGCCCCAGCTCAGATTCAATATAAATATAAGCAGATGGGCTGAGCCAATGGTTATTCTCAAGAAGCTCTAGTGTTTTCTCGATTAAAGAATAATGAAAAGGCGGATCGATAAATACAATATCAAATTGTCTTTGGGCTGGTCTATCAAGCCATTGAAAAGTATCTGTCGAATAAATTTCGACATTATCACATGCAATCAACTGCTTATTTTTCTTAAGCTGATTGGCAACTTGTTTATCTTTCTCTAATAATGTGACATTTTGAGCACCGCGTGATGCGGCTTCAAAACCTAATGATCCGCTACCAGAAAAACAATCCAAACAAACACTATTTTGTATAACTGGCATTAGCCAGTTATACAAAGTCTCTTTTACTCTATCTGTGGTTGGTCGCAAGCCTTGTTTATCAAGTACTGACAACTTTCTTCCGCGCCATTTTCCACCAATAATTCTTATAGAACCATTCATATAAAAACCTTACTTAGAATAGTTCTTGCGTATTACCCTGTGAATCCTTCACGCTGGTACCAACTTCTTGCGATCCATAGGTAGTTGGCTCGGTTCCCTTGATAAAGTATTCTGACATCGTTCTCGCTCCAGAACCTGGTAACATACCGGTTCGCTGATCGATAGTAACAGAAATAACATTATCCGGTTTTACATCTTGTTTTTCAGGTACATCTTTAAGAGCAACTTTCATATAGTCAACCCAAATAGGGTTAGCGGTAACTGCACCGGCTTCAGCGCGGAAAGTTCGACCTAAAGCACGTCGGTGGTCATCAAACCCCATCCAGACCGAGGTAACAATGTTACCGCCGAAACCAGAAAACCAAACGTCTTTCGATTGGTTAGTTGTACCCGTTTTACCACCAACATCCTTACGACCTAATGCTTTTACACGCCAAGCAGTACCTTGCCAATCCGAACCGCCAAAAACAATTGTTCTTAGTCCATCTTTCATAATATATGCTATACCACTATCAACGGTGTGTGGTGCATATTTAGGTGTCACATCAGTGGTTTTATTGTCTTTATTAATATTAGGTAAGATTAAATTATCTTCTGTTTTAAGATTTGCCTCTTCAGGCTCTTCACTACCCGTCTCATTTGATTCGTTTTCAACGTTATCTAACGATACTGAAACAGAATCAAATTTTACCACTTCATCTTTACAGTTATGACAAGCAATCAATGGTTGATGCTGATAAATTACGCCACTATCATTGTCATATTCAATTTTTTCGATCAAGTAAGGCGTAATTAAATACCCACCATTAACAATAACGGAATAAGCACGTGCAACCTGCAATGGCGTAAATGAAGCTGAACCTAAAGCAAGTGATTCATTATGTGAAATATTCTCTTTTGGGAATCCAAAACGTTCTAAATACGTGGCAGCATAATCGATACCGATTGCGCGTAATGCACGTACCATCATCACATTTTTAGACATCCCTAAACCAATTCGCATTCTTAATGGACCAGCATAAGTAGGCGGTGAATTTTTTGGACGCCAAGTCACACTACCTGTTGTACGAACGATCGGCGCATCATTAAGTAGCGTCGCCATCGTTAGCCCTTTCTCTAACGTAGCCGTATACACAAATGGTTTTATATTAGAACCTAGTTGACGTAAAGCTTGTGTTGCACGATTAAATTTACTTAAATTGAAATCATAACCACCAACAATCGCCTTAATTGCACCATTATCAGAATCCAGAGAAACCAGTGCAGCGTTAACTGCTGGAATTTGCGCTAATGCCCAATTCTCACCAGATTTTTTAACCCAAATCAGCTGACCTGGTTTTAAAGTATCATTAACCTTTCTCGGCGAGGCACCTTGTTGATTATCACTGATAAATTTTCGCGCCCATTTCATATCTTGAAAGGCAATAGTAATATTACTTTTATCGGATAATACTGCTTTTGCTTCCTTATCAGATGATTCAAGAACCACGGCTGGACACATCCCGCTATAGCAAATATATTTATGTAAAGCTTCTTGAATTTTCTCGTCACTCAGTGCCGGCTCATTATTTTGCCATAACACTTTTTCAGGCCCACGATAGCCATGTCGCATGTCATAATCAATAATATGCTTTTGTATTGATTCTGTTGCTGCTACCTGGTCTGTCTTAGATATGGTGGTATAAACTTTATAACCATCGGTATAAGCGTTCTCACCAAATTTATCGAACATAAACTGTCTTGCCATTTCAGCAACATATGGTGCAGAAAATTCAATTTTTGGCGTATGATAACTTGCATTTAAAGGCTTCTTAGTCGCTTCATCATATTGCGCTTGAGTAATATAATTTTGATCAAGCATACGACCTAAAACCCAATTACGTCTTGTTAATGCTTTTTCTGGGTGGGAAATTGGATTATAGGCAGAAGGCGCATTAGGTAAACCAGCTAGTAGTGCCGCTTCATCGATAGTTAACTGATCTGGCGTTTTACCAAAGAAAGTATATGAAGCAGCAGCCACACCATAAGCACGCGAACCAAAGTTGATCATATTAAGATATAATGCCATTATCTCGTCTTTAGATAATTCTCGCTCCATACGAATTGCAATAATCATCTCTTTTACTTTACGAGAAATACTTTTTTCTGGTGTTAAAAAGAAGTTTTTCGCCACTTGTTGGGTGATAGTACTACCACCTTGTGAAAAGCTCTTATCCTTCAACCCGATATACATAGCACGCACAATACCGATAGGATCAATCCCAAAATGCTCATGGAAACGTGCATCTTCGGTAGCTATAACAGCATTAACGACAATCGGTGGGATTTCATCATATTTTAGAGGAATTCGGCGACGTTCACCAAAAATAGCGATTAGTTCACCATCTTTACTTAATACTTGCATTGGGGTTTGCAAGCGAACATCTTTTAAAGTCGCTACATCTGGCAGATCTTTAGAATAATAACTGTAGCCAGCGATACCTATCACTAAGCCACAAAGTACTAAACCGATTATAAGTTTAAGGCAAAATTTTAATATTTTTAATATTATCACAAATCATTCCTATCCAATTGATTTTAAATCAAAGAAAGATAATAAAACTGTATTAATTGATCTCAATCCATTTTAGCCGATGAGTATACTACTTACTCGAAAAGACTCAAAATAAAAAGCGACGCTAACCCATGCTTAAAAAATTGTTTAAATCCATTAAACAATTATTAACATATTAAATTAAAAAAAGAAATTTACCTTTAATATATTTTCACTTTCATATTCCATTACTTATTAGTTTATAACTTAATTTTTTAGCAGAACTTAATAGATCAGATATTAAATACCACATAGGTTTGCTACAGGTTAAACAACTAATTGATAGGTTCTCAAAAGTTAGTAAATTTTCAAATTATTTTGTGTATTATCTCACAATATTTTTATATTTTTAAATAAAACTGATAAAACGAATAGATAATTGTGATTTTATCAATTTAAACAAGATTAATATGTGGAGCACAAAACTTACCCCTTCGTTATTACAATTTTTGAGTGCAACCTGCTTTTATCTTATTTTGATTATTCTTTGCTTATTGCAATTAGCGCATACTTCATTAAATAGTTATACTTTTGTTTTAATATTAATCTTAATAATCGAATGGTGGCGTAGTATTTGCTATTTCAAAACTATAAAAGGTGAATTTGCGCTATTTGAATATATACATCAAATTTATTGGTACAAACAGCGTTGGTATTTAACGCGAAAACCACTACTACTACGTTATATAATCATTATTAATTTAAAATCACGGCGAAATGGTAAAAGAAGAACGCTTTTTTTAATGATTGATAACCTTGCGCCTAATGACTGGCGCACACTTCGTTATCATTTCAAAAAAATTGATTTATCAAAATAGGTAATAAAAAATAGCTTAACACACTATATTAATGTGATTTTTTAATCCAATATTCAAATGGTATGGATTCAACTTGTGAGTTAACTAATTGGTGATCCATATGCCGGCAAAAGCTCGGGATATCACGCGTTGTGGCCAAATCATCAGCAACAACGTGCAGTATTTGACCAACAGCTAATTCCCTAATCGCTTTACGCACTAGCATAATCGGCTCAGGACAACGCAAACCTAATGTATTTAATTCTTTATCAATAATCATAATTAATAGATTAAAGTAAAAGATTAGCTAAATAATGGGGAACAGCATCATCAGCATTAGATCCAATAACTTCCAACTCAGGAAGCAGTGCTTTAAGTTCAGGACTCGCATCTTGCATAATACAGCCCTTACCTGCCATTTTTAACATCTCGTAATCATTCATACCATCACCAAAAGCGATGCTGTCTTTGAGTTGATAGCCTAAGCTTTCAACCACTAACTTTAATGCACTGCCTTTAGTCACATTTTCCGCCATAACTTCAAGACAGTTTGGCGTTGAAAACGCGATGCTAACTTTATTACCATATTGCTTTTCAATTTTGTCCTTCAACTCCACCAAATAATGGTTATGGCTAATATCAGAGGTCGTAAAATAAATTTTGGCAATATCATCAGTCTCAAAATTAGTTGGATCAAAAAATTGATATTTAAATTTTGTATCAACAAAAAAGCTAAGCGAATAGGCATCAGGTTTATTAATTAGCCAATCATCGCCACGGTAAACATGGGTATAAATATATGGACTGTCTTTACAAATTACCGCCAACTCTTTAGCTAAATTAGGATCAAAACTACGGCTAAAAACTAAATTACCATTACTATCGTGAACTCTTGCCCCATTTGATGTAATCATAAAAGCATCGATTTCCATATTTTCACGCATTTGAGTAACATCAATATGGTGTCGGCCTGTCGCAAAAGCAAAATGAATACCCATTTCCCGTAATGCCTGAAGAATTTTTTTTGTAAACGGCGATAAACTATGTTCGGTATTTAACAAAGTACCATCTAGATCAGAAGCAACAAAATGAAACATGATATTCTCAACTTTTATAATAATTGGTGATTAGAATAACGACACTTTGCAGAGAATCAACTAACTCAATACAAAGTCATAAATTATGGTAGAGTATGATACAACTCCATCGCTATTTACTCAACTAATTGCGGAGTAATAAAAATCACTAATTCCCTTTTTTGATTTTTTTTAGCATTATATTTAAAGGCATTCCCAATAATTGGCACTTGAGCAAGACCAGGTACTTTCTTTTTCCCATTACTATTAACTTGCTGAAAAATTCCACCCAAAACCACGGTTTCACCATCTTTAACTTTCACTTGAGTTTTAATTTCTTGCGTTTCAATGGCTAAAGCTTCTCCCCCATCACGGCGCTTAATCGAACGACCCGTAGTATTTTGTGTGATATATAAATCCAAGATCATTTGTTTATCAGCAACAATTTTAGGCGTAACTTCTAAACCTAATACCGCTTGTTTAAATTCAATGGATGTCGAACCATTCCCCCCCGTTGACACTTCGTACGGAATCTCTGTTCCCTGCTTAATCGATGCCATATTTTGATTTGCAGTTAATAAATTCGGACTAGCAATAATTTCTAACTGATTTTCTGATTCTAATGCTGAAAGTTCCAAATTCAACAAACTACCAGAAAGTTTAGCTAAATTAAAACCCACAGAAGAAGAAGGATTAACAACCCCAAGGTCAACATCCAGCTGATTAAAAAATTGTGAAGATTTACCCAAATATCCCCATTTAATCCCTAACTCCTCCATACTCTCATCACTCATAGTGACAATATGAGCGGAGATATGGACTTGTGGAATGGGTTGATCCAAAGCCTTAACTAACTTCTTAATATCCGCAAATTGTTTGGTCATATCAGTAATAAGCACTGAATTGGTTCGCTTATCAACTATCGCCTTTCCGCGTTCAGATAATAATCCTTGTTGCTGGATGGTCTCTACTAAATTATTAGGATCGCCATGTTTAATCGGAATGGTTAACAAAGTTAACGGCTGATTTAACTCCTGTTCCTTCTGCTCTAATAACTCTCTTTGCGCAAGCACCTCCGGCTCAATAGATTTTGAAACAAACAAAATGTTGTCTTCAATTTCGGCCTGTAAATTTGCTGAATTTAACACCACCTTTAAAGCTTTTTGCCAATCAACATTCTTAAGTTTGATGGTTTGTTTAGTTGATATATCATCTATCATCACTAAATTCATCTGCTTATTATCAGCCAGCGCTTGCAAAATAATTGCGACATCCGTTTGATAAAAATTCATTGAAATAAGATCATTTGATTCTTTTTGTGCTGAAATGGAAGGCTCAGCCAAACATGGAATTGATAAAAGCATAAGCAAAATCGTCAATTGCCTTAAATTCTTTGCTAATTGACGAACTAATTGACTAAATAGTTGGCTGGCTTGATTCATTAATTACAACCTCAAATATCGATCTCATCTTATTTAGTTAACGGCATTGTCCAAAGCACTTTATCGTTACAATACTCAGGTAAACTTGCTTGCCATAAAATTTTATCGCTGAACACAGCTTCAATTTCCCAAGGAAACAAAACATGAGGAACATTATTATCAGTAATAGCTAACCAATCATTATCTGACGAAAGCCATAATTGCTGATAATTAACGCGTTGAATAGATCCTTTAAACTGCCAAGCCTGAATCTGCATATTTAAAAGATCGGTCTGTTCTTGGCAACCTAGCTCAATCTTTTGCAAAAAAGGATCGCGATGACCATCAGCATTCACTATGAAACAACACATCATCAATGCAAAAACAAATAAATAGCGACTCATTGCATACCCTTCTTAAACAACAAACTAAATCTAATCCGCAAATAATTATCTTGCTTACCGATTGATAACTGTTGAAAGTTCAAATAGTAGAAATTTTCGTTAAAATCGCCAATAAATTTCATAAAATCAAAAAATTGCCCATTTAATTCAACATCCCAATAAGTTGCTGAATCATTTTGTTCCAGTTTGAACGACATCAACTTCAAATGATGACGATCAATAGCGTTAGCAAGTTCATGCTCGGTTATCAAAGTTAGCGAACTATTTTTAGCAGCATGATAACGTTCAATTCTTGCTTGAAGCATTTCAATTTCAACTTGCTTTTCTTGATACAACGCCATTTGCTGATCAGCTTGTTGCTTTAAGTCCTGAATAAAAAATTGATAACCAATAAAAAACAGTGTTAACGGTAATAAAATACAAACTAAGTATTGTTGCCAAATCGGCCTCTCTAGAAAGTCGTTATTCATTCAACTCAATATCCATTTGAAACAACAAACTATCCTGACTTTTCTCAATATTTTTTACCTGACTTTTCGTCACATTTGCAGAAAGTTGCTGATTAAAATTGATAATATCCACATAATTGACACTACGACCGGTAATTTTAATTTTTTCAGGCTCATATTCGTACAGATTTAACCAAATCGTTGCTGGTAGTTTGTTAGAAAGCATTTGTAGCGACTGTTGGATCTGTTTTTGACTTGGTGAAGGATTAGGAATATAAGATTCAGCCAACAACTCTTGTTGCAACACTTGTTGAGCAGATAGTTGTTGAGAATAGTGTTCGATGTCTGACTGTGTGTTCATCAAAAGATAAAAAAAATAACAGGTCAACACCCCGATAAAATTAACAACAAAAAGAAGTAACTTGAATTGGTGCTGTTTTGCCTTTTGTTTTCGCCATGGTAGAAAGTTAAATGAACTATTTTCAAAATGACTACCGACAAATGTTACTCCATATTTTTGGAACAAATCTAACCAGTCATTAACCGTTTTACGCTCACAAATAGCAATCATTAAAGTTTTAGGTGAAATGGATACATAATCAAAAAAAAGCTGATTGCCAGATTGTTGGAAAAGTTTGTATAGGGATGCTTCAACATAACTAGTCAATTCGCTTACCGTCAGTTTAACATCGGGATAAGTGGTTTTTTGATACTGTACAAAATCATCACTTAAATTTAATTCAATTGACGTTAATCTTGGTAGTTTTAGATTATGCATAAACTGATCGATATCAGCCAAATCTTGATAAACGATAAAATCCTCATTCACCTTACCGCTTGATTCGACTAACTGATAGTGCAGTTTTGTGGGTTCGATATAAATTACTACGCGACTTTTATTAAAAACCATCATACTAAATAGATTGAAAAACAATATCGCCCAATCTTAATCACAATTATCTAGATTCAAACCTACAAAATCCATTTTTGCGAAGTATCATCCAAAAAATGACTAAAATTACACCGAACAGGGCTAAATTTTAGGAAAAGTAAAAAAAAAGGTTGACTGAAATAAGACACGCCTTATAATGCACATCCACACGGTAAGGGTGATTAGCTCAGTTGGGAGAGCACCTCCCTTACAAGGAGGGGGTCACTGGTTCGAACCCGGTATCACCCACCAATTCTTACCGTGAAGTTTTCGAAAGAAACATTGGGGTGATTAGCTCAGTTGGGAGAGCACCTCCCTTACAAGGAGGGGGTCACTGGTTCGAACCCGGTATCACCCACCACTTACTACTTATTTTATGGGTTGTTAGCTCAGTCGGTAGAGCAGCGGACTTTTAATCCGTTTGTCGAGCGTTCGAATCGCTCACGACCCACCATTTTTTCTCTCTTGTCAAAACATCATTAATTAAACGCATCATTCAATATATTTATTATTTACCTCAAAAAATTTCGCTGAAGCGTCCCTTCAAAAGAAAAATAAAAGAAATAAGTGAGAACTCTTAATTAAAGATAAAATCGATAGAGAAAATGATGTAACGCAAAACAGCTATTGCCCTTAGGCAATAGCATAGAATAAAACGACATTAAAAAGGAGCGACTAACGGGTTACTCCATAACCTAACGGATAGAGCGCCTTCATATCGTTTGGTAAATCAGAAGATTGTTTGATAACACTATCCATTGAATCTGGTAATGCAATTGGCAATTTAGCATTATAAGGTTTGCTATCAAATAAACGTTTAAATAGCACCTCATCTTTAACACCAAAATTTGCTACAATCGCATTAGCACTTTGCTTAATAGGTGTTAAAACGGCTGGGCGATCCAAATAAACAGTTACTACAACGGGATGTGATTTTCTCGCCTCATTGATAAATTTAATATCTTTATCATCCGCCGCAAATTCTAATGAACCTTCATGATATCTTGCGCCAAAAAAGTAGTTCTTATGAGGTTGCTCAAAAGGTGCATTTACCCTAGCCACAACTACATCAGCTTGCTCTAACTTATCGACAATGGTGACTTTACCTTTAAGGGTATTTTTAGCGTCATCGGCAAAACCGTATAAAAAGACTTTACTTTTCGCTTTCAATGGCAAAACTTTATCATTATTTTCTAGTAAAACCATTGAATTAAATTGTGCTTCATCAGCAATCTTTTGGAAATTTTTATTGCCAACAAAACGACTAGCTTGGTTTGGATCGACATAAGGATTTTCAAATTGTCCTAAAGCAAATTTTTGCGTCAAAATCGCTAACACAGCACTATCGACTGCCTTTTCGTCCAATTTATTATTTTTTACTGCTGACACAATAACAGAACTATCACTCACGCCACCAAATTGTTGAACCCCCGCTTCGATAGCTTTAATAAACCGTTGCTCGACAGTCAAATCTTCAACGCCCCAAGGCATACCTTCTGGTTTAGACGGAACATCAGGCGGATTACCATTAATACAGACTTCATTACAATCTTTAGTGATATTCCAATCACTAATAATCACCCCTTTAAATTTATAAGTATCGCGTAGCAAATCTTTCAACAAATAACGGTTAAAGCCAGCACCAACTGCTTCGATTTTATGACCATTAATTTCCGCATTTTTTAAAATCGAATATGTCGGCATAACCGCTGCCACATTCACCTCAAAAGCACCTATAAATGGAATGATATGCTCTTCCAAACTATCTTTTTTCGAATAAAGTGCATATTTACCATAAGAACTGTGACTATCAAAACCATTCTCGGCGGCACCATAGCCAACCCAATGTTTAACCACGGCTGACACGCTTTGTGAATTTAGACCAAGTTTACCATTTTGCATACCAGAGATATAACCACGAACCATGCTTTTGCTCAGCATTGGATCTTCACCGAATGTCCCCTCAAAACGAGACCATCTTGGTTCAGTTCCCAGATCAGCCATGGGTGATAATGCCTGAGTGACACCCAATGAACGGTACTCTTGTCGAATGATATTACCATACTCATTAATCACAAACTCATTACCAATCGCCGCCATCCCCAAAGTTCCTGGCCATTGGCTAAAACCGCTTTTACTGGTCACTTTATCATCATAATAAAAGGTATTTCTAGGATCGATGCTAATCGTTAAAGGAATCCCCAATCGAGAAGACTCAGCAATTTCTTGTAATTGATTATTTTGCTTAGCAAAATCCTTAGGATTGACTTCTAAACGCGTAATTAAACTATTTACCTTATCAGTAAGCACTAACTGTTTAATTTCATCTAGATTATACTTATCACCATGCCCAATCTCACTACCATAAGCTTTGGCATTACCGTGCATCATTAAGCCTGCTTTTTCTTCTAACGACAATTTGGCAAGTAGATCTTGTGCACGAACTTCGGGAGATAAGCGCCAATCTTCAAAAGGTGATAACTTACCATCACGATCAAAGTCTTTAAATTTCAGATTATCAACTACAATATTTTTTAATTGATGACTCTTAAGCCCTATTTGTTTAAGCGCTAGTGCTTGCCCAGTGACTAGCGTTGCACTAATCAACAACGTCAACTTAACTATTTTACTTGTCATATAAACTCCTTATCTAAACAATCAACTTTGAACGCCTTATTCCATTGAGCGTTTTTTGGCAAAAATAATTGACTAAAAATGTTAATAATCAGCCGAAAAAAGCTTGGATCAAATTATTACTGACAAATTAACACCAAAATAAATATCGTATAAGAGAAGAAATCTGATAATTGTGATGGATATCACGTAAAAAATGAGTAAGAAATGAGGAAAACGAACAGATTAATAAAAAATGCAACGCCAAAAGCGTCACATTATTGACCACAAATCACATAAACAATAAGTCGATAAGCAATATAAAACATCACCAGCCCAACAACCGAATCCAATATGACCCACATTCTTTTTTGTCTAAATAGAGGCGTAAGCAACCTAGCGCCATACCCAATACCAAAAAACCAAATAAATGACACACAAACTGCGCCAATTAAAAACGCCCATTTTTGCTCAGTAGAAAACGTACCGGCAATCCCACCAACAATTACCACTGTATCCAAATAAACATGAGGATTAAGTAAAGTCACCGCAATTGTCGACAAAATCACTTTTGTTAAAGAACTCTTTCGTTGCTCGGCAGAATCAACCTGCATACTGCTATCACCTCTCACTGCGCTTTTAAATGCATTAAATCCATACCAAAGCAAAAACAATGCACCAAAGATGGCTAATGAATTAGTAATTATAGGATAACGACTAATAAAAGACCCCACGCCCCATATACCAATAGTCATCAAAGCGAAATCACAAAAAAAACAGATAGCAGCAACAAAAAAGATATGATTTTTTAACAATCCTTGCTTAAGCACAAACAAATTTTGCGCGCCAATAGCAATAATTAAACTCGCCGAAATCATTGCACCACGTAAAATATCGGTCAGCATTTAACCTAAAATCCTTAATCAACGAAAAGTAAGCATTATACAAAAACAATAAAGAATTTTGTATCAAAACCAAGAATTATTACGCACTTATAAAAAACAGTTATAATTATCTCCCTGAATTTAAAAAATGATAAAAAAGCACAAGAAATGGTTGTCGAATTTATAATCTTCTTAATGATAGGCGCATTTGCGGGATTGCTAGCAGGTATATTTGGCGTGGGTGGTGGATCGTTAATTGTACCTGCATTAATTATAGTACTTAATCACTTTAATCATGGTGGAGAATGGATAAACCACATCGCCGTCGCCTCATCGCTTGCCACCATTATTGGCACCAGCTTATCATCAAGTTGGGTTCAGAATAAAAATCATAATATCCAATGGTCGATTCTAAAAAAGATGGTGTTAGGATGCATGATTGGCACGATGGGCGGATCGTATATGACACCTTATATTCCCGGTGTTTGGTTAAAATGGATTTTTATCGTTTTTCTTATCTACACCGGAAGTAAATTTATTCTCAAAAGCACCAATGTCGCCCAAAATCGAAACGCTGTATCATTTCATGACACGATTTATATCATTATTGGTGGACTAATTGGCGTGTTTGCTGCCCTAGTTGGTGTCGGTGGAGGGGTATTGGTGGTTCCTTTCTTAAAAAAATGCGGGGTAGATATACGTAAAGCGATTGGCACCTCTGCGGCATTTACCTTACCGGTAGCGCTTGGAGGAACGATTGGCTACATTATTGCAGGATGGAATATTGAAGAATTACCAGAATATAGTTTAGGCTTTGTCTATCTACCAGCAGTAATATCCATTATGATCACCAGTATCCCCATGGCAAAAATGGGTGTACAAATTGCACAACGATTATCGATAAATAAATTGATAAAATACTTTGGTATCTTTTTATTGCTAATAGCTATAAAACTTATAATTTCGTGATTTGAAGCTTCAAAAACCCCGCTCCTCAACTTTTTTTGATGCAAAAATACAGCTACTAAAAAACGACACAGTTTAAAACAGAATTTAGAACCCCAAAACCCCACTCCTCAATTTTTTTTGAGATAAAATACCTCAAAAATAAACCCGCCGAGGCGGGTAATTGAAGCATCGCTTAGCCGCAAAATCGCTTTTTTTTATGGCTAAAAGACGTTGACTCCTTGAGTCAGCTTACTTTTAATGACTCAACACTATTTTTTATCACCCCCACCCCCGCCCTAAGGATTAAGGACGAAGGAATAAGAACTAAGGATAGGCACAAAGCCCGTAGTTGTAGTTGTAGGTGTAAAGCCAATTCACAGAACCGTTGTCTGAGTAGACGACAAACTGGTCACTACCATACGGGTCACTAGTCCAGTACCAACTGCTGACGAAGCCAACGCCTGAATAATCCTCCATACTACCCCACTCAGTGAAAAAACCTGAACCTATATGACGCATGTAAAAATTATTACGCGAGGAAGGGGTGGCGCCGACTGAACCCTGACAGTGAGAACCTGAATTAGTACCACGACAAGATGCATTGGTTAAAACCTTTACGCTAGGCATTCGATAACCAAGACTATTACACCAAGATAAGGTATTAGGATAAGTGTCCTCCTTATCACCACGGTTGACGAACCACTGCTTCAAAGTAAAACCATATTTGACGACTGGAGTACCATTACTATCACGACCGACCAACTCGAAGTTCTGAGGCAAAGAAATAGTGGAAAGAGGACCAGGATTGGCTGAACTAATCTGGGATGGAGTAGCGTAAGGACCAGTTAAAGTAACACGAACGCTTGTAGCAGTAGGATTAGACATTGTGACTGTGATACCACCCTGAGAAACAGGAGACCAAAACAATGGCTGACTACTACCACTAATGAGTAAATCAAAGTACAATCCATTAGCGCCAGTTGTAGGAAAGTTTCTACCGTAAGAGGATGGGCCAGTTGACTGAGGGATAAAACCATTAGCAGGGTCCCACATTGAAGCTGGGCCAGCATAATTACCTGTACCATTCCTTAAGTTAGGTCTGGCAAATTTAACACAAACTGAGGAACCAGGCTTAGGATTGACGTAATAAGTCACGCTACTTTCACGGAAAGTACTACGATTAGGAAATCCGTAACGTGTAGATAATATACCGTCAGAACTGGATAACGTAACCTTATAAGGTGCAGAATCAGTACACGTCGTTAACATTGTATCACGTGACACTGGTTGATTGTTTTTATCGACGATAGATAAACTTAAAGAACCAGTAGCAGTAACGTCAGCATCACCATCATCATCTCCCCAATAATTATTAGGAGGACCGATAAGAGCACTTAAATCGACTGAATTTGTATTAGTTGGGACGAACATACGAATATCAGCAAAACTCTGACCAGCAACCGGCAAGGTGATAGGTCTTGAAGAAGATGAAGTATTGGTTGAAGGCGTGTACCTAGTTCCGTCAGATAGAGTAATCCCAAGCAGACCGTTAGTATCAACCGCACGAGTACGACCACCGTCGAAAGTCAGATAAGGTGCACTACCCTGTATCACATTCCTAGTTGTCTGTGATGTCAATGCGTGACCCGAAAAAGGAAGGAAAAAGACCACGAAAAAAACAATCTGCCGGGATAATTCGGAAAAGGATCGAAAACAGGATCTGAAAGAGGATCCGGAAAACGATCGGAAAAAAGATCGAGAAGAGGATCGCGGAAGCGATCGCGCGAAAACTCGCAGAATTTCACTTGATTGCGTGGAAAAATAAGTTTCAGTGAAAAATTTAAGTTGGGAGTTGAACTTAGACGAATCTAAAAGATAGGTTGGCCAGGTTGCCTGTTGCCTGTTGCCTGTTGAAAATTATAATGCATTTTAGACTACCTTGTCAAGTAATTTTTTGATTAATTTAAAATTTTATACTTTTCTGTCAAATTTTAGCCTTGTAGCTAAAACCGTGTAAAAAGTATAGTGATTGGAAAAACACGATGCAACACTTTTTTTCGCTCATTTACGTTAACTTTTGTAAATAAGATCTAAAAAGGATCTAGCTTATGCTTACTTAATTTTTGTTTTAATTATATATATTGTAATTACAAATCTTTAAAATTAGAGCGATTGATCCTGAAAAATTTTATTTTAGGACTTAGAATTAAAAATTTAGTGATTTTGATATTTTAATAATTTTTTAAGTGACATTTAAAACCCCAAAAACCCCGCTCCTCAACTTTTTTTGAAACGCCTCAAAAACACCTCAATTAAGACGGATGGTTTAAGCTTCGTCTACACTAAAATGCTTTATCGCTAGATTCTGAATCTGGCTAATTATTGATAAGCATTTCCTCAGAGACGTCCCGTTCAACTCCGCCGAATATGTAGACAAAATAAGCTTATCAATACAATTATTCCATGCACTTTGATAAAGATTTTTAACTATAGCTATAAGCATCTCTCAATAGCTTCAGTTCGTTTTTGCTTCCCTTTCCATAAATCCATGTCACCACGATAAGAATAAAAATTCACTCGAGTAATTCCATTATCTTTAAAAGTGTCACTAACATCGATAAATTCACCAGTATAGACAGTATGATAAATACCTGTTTTTTGAAGAGTCGCATACGCCCACCCTAACCTTTCTTTTTGCCACTCAACAAGAATGCATTCAGAAACATTTTCAACAGATTTGTTAGATGTGTACGTTTTCCATACATCTAAATTTTTTCTATATTCTGAGGTAGTCGTACAAGCCGTTAGTCCTAATAAAATAAAAACGGTTAATATTATTTTTTTCATATATTTCCCTATAAATAACTTATAAATAATTTAAGCTAATAGTACGAAATTTATGATATTCCCACAATAAAAAACGACCTTTAGATGGTTTTTAGCTTTATTAATTAATTTCAATATGTTGTTTTCAATGATTGGCTAATCGTCAAAGATACTTTTAAGTTTATAGATGTTAAAAATTGTATAGTGAATAAACACTATTTTTTCTAGTCCTCAGTTCCGCATTTAAGGAATTAAGGACCAAGAAATAACTATCAAAGTTCTGAGGCGCAAAGCCCATAGTCACGATTGCTATGCCAACTCACCGTACCGTGGTAGGAGTATACAATAAACTGATCGCCACCATTTTTGTCACTCGTCCAGTACCAATAATCGTAGTTAAAGCCTACTCCTGAGAAAATGGTCATAGATCCCCATTCCGTAAAAAATCCCGCACCGATTCGACGCTGAAAATTATTACGAGATGATGCAGGTGTGGCACCTGGTACTACCACATCTGAACGAACTGCATTAGTTAAATCGCTAACCCTAGAAAGACGATAACCTATATTTGTACACCAAGCTGATGTATTAGAATAACTATCACGTACATCTCCGCGGTTGACAAACCACTGTTTTAACTCAAATCCATATTTAACTGCTACATTACCACTACTGTCACGACCGATTAACTCGAATGTCTGTGGTAAAGAGGGTTTTGGTATATAACCAGGGTTGCTAGAGCGCCATTGGGATTCGGTAGCAACAGGACCTGTTAGTGTGACACGTACGCTTGTACTTGATGAATGAGTCATAGTAGCGGTTATACCCCCATGAGAAACCGGCGCCCAAGACAATGCTTGATTACTACCACCAATATCTAAATCAAAGTACAAGCCATGAGCACCAGTAGTCGGAAAGTTTAAACCATAAGATGATGGCGTAGCTGATTGCGTGAGAAAACCCTTAGTAGGATCCCACATCGATGCAGGGCCGGCATATTTATCTGAACCGTATGTCATATCTGAACTAGCATAACAAATAACTGGTGATGCTTTAGGATTAATATAATAAGCAACATTACTCGCACTATAATAACGAGTAGCAGGAACACCATAACGAGTGCTTAATGTGCCATTGGTACTGGATAATTTAACTTGATAAGGTGCGTTACAGATTGTTAGCACACTATCACGTGATACTGCTTGGTTATTTTTATCCACAATAGATAAACTTAACGTGCCAGTGGCTGAAACGTCAGTATCTCCATCATCATCCTGCCAATAATTATATGGCGGACCAATAAGAGAACTTAAATCGATTGAATTAGTATTGGCTGGAACCAACATGCCTATATCAGCAAAACTCTGACCAGCAACTGGCAACGCTATTGGGTTGGATATTGATGAATTATTGGTAGAAGGTGTGTACTTAGCACCATTAGATAAAGATATCCCGAGCAGACCATCGGTATCAACTACACGAGTACGACCACCGTCAAGCGTTAAATACGGCGCGGTACCATGAATAATATTCGATGTTTTAGATGTTAATGAGTGGCAAGAAAAAGAAATAGGAAGTAAAAGTACCACACTTAGCAAAGTCTGCTGGGATAATTTGGAACGATGCAAGGATCGATAAAAGGAGCAAAAAAATGATCGCGCGAAAATTCGCAGAATTCTAATACATTTCGTGAAAAAAGAGGCTTTTGTGAATAAATTAAGTTTAGGGCTTAACTTAGGCGAATTTAAATTATAGGTTTGGCAAGTTGGCTGTTGGCTGTTGGCTGTTTAAAATTATAATGCATTTTGACTACCTTGTCAAGTAACTTTTTGATTAAATTTACTATTTTGTATTTAAAATATTAATCACTTATCTAAAGCGATGTAAAAAAAGTATAGTGACTGTAAAAACACGATGCAATATTTTTTTCTATCACTATTGTTAATCTTTGTAAATTCGTTAATTTATAACCCTAGAAAATAAATACTTATCTATTGTTTAATATAAAATTATGATTTCTTTTTAGTTCTTTAGAAAAAGTGTTTTTTATAGTGAATTTTTAGTATTTAAACTTAATGTTTTTGGTAATTATGTGATTTTTACATAAAGTTTGGAAACATCAAAAACCCCGCTCCTCAACTTTTTTTGCGATAAAAAACCTCAAAAATAAACCCGCCGAGGCGGGTAATTGAAGCGTCGCTAAGCCACAAAATCGCTTTTTTTATTGCTAAACGACGTTGACTCCTTGAGTCCGCTTACTTTTAATACTCAACACTATTTTTTATCACCCACCAGCCTAAGGATTAAGGACGAAGGAATAAGAACTAAGGATAGACACAAAGCACGTAGGAGGGGTTGTAGCTCTCGGTATCATTCATGAAACCTTGGTCTGTGATCACGAAAAACTGGTTACTATCATAAGGGTCACTAGTCCAGTACCAACCGTAGTAGAAGCCCGCGGAGTAATCCCGCATATAACTCCACTCACTGAAAAAACCAGAACCTATATGGCGCATAAAATGATTACCAGGTGAGGAAGGGGTGGCACCTAAACTATTACGATTTGAATTTGTTAAATCCTTTACCTTAGGAAGGCGATAACCACCAATACGACTACACCAAGATAATGCATTAGAATAAGCGCTCATCACAGAACCACGGATGACGAACCACTGCTTCAAAGTAAAACCATATCTGACGACAGGAGTACCATTACTATCACGACCGACCAACTCGAAGGTCTGAGGCAAAGAAATAGTGGGAAGACGACTAGGAGTGGATGAACTTTGCTGGGAGTAAGTAGTGTAAGGACCAGTTAAAGTAACACGTACGCTTGTAGCAGTAGAATTAGACATAATAGCAGTGATACCTCCATGAGAAACAGGAGACCAAGACAATGGCTGACTACTACCACTAATATCTAAATCAAAGTACAGTTTGTTAGCACCAGTTGTAGGAAAGTTTCTACCGTAAAGTGACGGGTCTGTTGACTGAGTGAGAAATCCCTTAGCAGGATCCCACATTGAAGCTGGGCCAGCAAAATCCCAAGATGGGATACTAGGATAATCACCAAGCTTACCAAACTTTAAGTTAGGCCGAGCAAAACAAACCACCGGCCCAGCCTTAGGATTGACGTAATAAGTCACGCTACTTTCACGGAAAGTACTACGATTAGGAAATCCGTAACGAGTTGATAATGTACCGTTAGAACTAGATAACGTAACCTTATAAGGTGCATTACAAACTGTTAGCACTGAATTACGTGATACAGACTGATTGTTTTTATCGACGATAGATAAACTTAAAGAACCTGTAGCAGTAACGTCAGCATCACCATCATCATCCCCCCAATAATTATTAGGAGGACCGATAAGTGTACTTAAATCGACTGAATTTGTATCAGTAGGAACGAACATACTTATATCAGCAAAACTCTGACCCTCAACCGGCAAGACGATTGGAGTTGTAGATGATAAATTGGTAGAAGGCGTATAATGTGTACCATCAGATAGCGTAATCCCAAGCAGACCGTTAACATCAACCGCACGTGTACGACCACCGTCGAAAGTCAGATAAGGCGGAGTACCCTGTATCTGATTTGCTGTTGTCTGTGATGTCAATGCGTGACCCGAAAAAGGAAGAAAAAAAGCCACAAAAAAAACAATCTGCCGGGATAATTGGAAAAAGGATCGAAAACAGGATCGCGGAAGCGATCGCGCGAAAATTCGCAGAATTTCACTTGATTGAGTGGAAAAATAAGTTTCAGTGAAAAATTTAAACTGGGTGCTAGATTTAGACGAATTTAAAAGATAGGTTTGGCAGGTTGGCTGTTGGCTGTTGGCTGTTGAAAATTATAATGCATTTTAGACTATCCTGTCAAGTAATTTTTTGATTAATTTACAATTTTATGATTTTCTGTCAAATTTTAGCCTTGTAGCTAAAACCGTGTAAAAAGTATAGTGATTGGAAAAACACGATGCAACACTTTTTTTCATTCAATTACGTTAACTTTTGTAAATAAGATCTAAAATAGCTTTAAATTATAATTAGTTAACTATTGTTTTAATTGAATATATCGCAATTACAAATCTTTAAAATCAGAGCGATTGATCCTCAAAAATTTTATTTTAGGGCATTGGATTAGAAATTTAGTGATTTGGATCATTTAAAACTTTTTAAGTGACATTTAAAACCTCAAAAACCCCGCTCCTCAACTTTTTTTCTGTAAAAGGCATAAACATAAACCCTCATAAACGGGTAGCATCCCTAAGCCACAAAATCGCTTTTTATGGCTAGGTGCCGTTGACCCTTGAGTCAGCTATCTCTTAATTACTTAATTCTATTTTCACCCTACTCTGCTTAAAGGATTACTGACTTCGACCAACAACGCAAAGCGCAGCGTAATGATAGATGTGTGACTGAGTATCCACTTTTCCATTTCCCATAAACACGGGAAAATAGTCGAGACTATTATTAATAAGACGAGCGTCTCGAGTCCAGGCAAAATCATTGCTGAAGCCTGGGTATCTCATGTTTCCCCACTCAGTGAAAAATCCTGCACCAATATGACGTTGATACCAATTATTAGGTGAACGAGGATTAGCACCAACAGCCCCCATACAAGGACTAAAATTATTACAAGATGCGTTAGTTAAATCTGCTACCGTAGGCATCCCATAAGTAATCCCTCCACACCAAGAGGATGCTCTGTAATAGCCGTTATAGAATCTAGCTGCACCGTCATGACGCACGACAAACCACTGTTTTAACGTAAAACCATATTTAACAACAGGACTACCACTACCATCTCGACCAATTAACTCGAAGGTCTGCGGTAAAGTAGGTTTATCAAGAGGGGTAGGATTGTCTGAACTTAGTTGAGCTCCGGTAGCTGCAGGACCGGTTAAAGTAACGTGAACGCTTGTAGCGGTAGAATTGGTCATCGTAGCTGTGATACCACCCTGAGAAACTGGAGACCAGGACAATGGTTGATCACTACCAGAGATGAGCAAATCAAAGTGCAAACGATTAGCACCAGTAGTCGGAAAATTTTGACCGTAAAAAGATGGGTCTGTTTTTTGAGTGAGAAAACCATTAGCAGGGTCCCACATCGAAGACGGACCAGCATATCGACTTGAACCGTAATTCAAATTAGGTCTGGCAAAACAAACCACCGGCGCAGCCTTAGGATTAACATAATAAGTCACTCTACTGGCACTGAAACTACTACTACGAGGAACTCCGTAACGAGTAGCTAATGTACCGTTATTATTGGATAATGTAACACGATAAGGAGAATTACAAGTCGTTAACACGGAATTACGTGATACTGATTGACCTCTTTTATCGACGATAGATAAACTTAAACGACCAGTAGCAGTAACGCCAGAATCACCATCATCATCTCCCCAATAATTATTAGGTGGACCGATAAGAGAACTCAAAGCGACTGAATTAGTATCAGTAGGAACGAACATACTTATATCAGCAAAACTCTGACCCGCAACCGGCAAGACGATAGGTCTTGAATCAGATGAAGTATTGGTTAAAGGCGTATATTGTGTACCATCAGATAGTGTAATCCCAAGCAGACCGTTAACATCAACCGCACGTGTACGACCACCGTCGAAAGTCAGATAAGGCGGAGTACCCTGTATCTGATTTGCTGTTGTCTGTGATGTCAATGCGTGACCCGAAAAAGGAAGAAAAAAAGCCACAAAAAAAACAATCTGCCGGGATAATTGGAAAAAGGATCGAAAACAGGATCGCGGAAGCGATCGCGCGAAAATTCGCAGAATTTCACTTGATTGAGTGGAAAAATAAGTTTCAGTGAAAAATTTAAGCTGGGAGCTGAACTTAGACGAATTTAAAAGATAGGTTTGGCAGGTTGGCTGTTGGCTGTTGGCTGTTGAAAATTATAATGCATTTTAGACTATCCTGTCAAGTATTTTTTTGATTAATTTACAATTTTATACTTTTCTGTCAAATTTTAGCCTATTAGCTAAAACCGTGTAAAAAGTATAGTGATTGGAAAAACACGATGCAACACTTTTTTTCGCTCATTTACGTTAACTTTTGTAAATAGGATCTAAAATGGATCTAAATTATAATTGATTATCTGTTGTTTTAATTAAGTATACCATCATTACAAATCTTTAAAATTAGAGCGATTGATCCTCGAAAATTTTATTTTAAGGCTTTGAATTAGAAATTTAGTGATTTTGATATTTTAATAATTTTTTAAGTAAAATTTAAAACTTCAAAAACCCCACTCCTCAACTTTTTTGGTGGGAAAAAGGGTTTCTAAAAAGCGTCATAGTTTAAAGCGGAATTACTTATTTGAGACAATATTTCAAAAAAAATTTTTGAACCCCAAAAACCCAGCTCCTCAACTTTTTTTGATGGAAAAACAGGGTTACTAAAAAGCGCCACAGTTAAAGCGGAATTATTTGTTTGGGACAATATTTCAAAACAGAATTTAGAACCCCAAAAACCCCGTTCCTCAACTTTTTAGAGAGTTTATTAGGATTAATAAAAAAGGTCGCAACTGCGACCTTTTGCTTTTAAGGTTAATTTTATCTAGCTTGTTTAACGGCTAATCCCAATTGCCATACTGCCATTGCATAATGTGTGCTATGGTTGTAGCGGGTGATGACGTAGAAGTTAGGTAGTCCATACCAAAATTGGTAATTATCACCCATGTCTAAACGTAATAAGCTGACTTCTTTATGACCGTCGATTGAGCTTTTTGGTTTTAATCCTGCTTTAGCTAGATGTTCAATCGTATATTTGGTGCTAAAGCCTGTATCGAGTTCGATCGCTTGACCATCAGCAACCACTGCGACTTTTTTGTTTCGTTGCCAGCCGTGAGCTTTGAAATAGTTTGCTACACTGCCGATTGCATCAACCGGATCCCATAAGTCGGTATGACCGTCATGGTTGAAGTCGATAGCATGATTTCTAAAGGCTGATGGCATAAATTGTCCGTAGCCCATTGCTCCTGCAAATGATCCATTTAAATCAAACGGATCAACACCTTCATCACGACACATAATTAAGAAGTCTTCAAGTTCCTTAGCAAAGTATTGTGATCGTCTTGGGTAATAAAATGCTAGGGTTGATAATGCGTCGATAATTTTGGTTTTGCCCATTACTCTTCCCCACCCGGTTTCAACGCCTATAATTCCGACGATAATTTCAGGTGGTACACCGTACTCTTTGTAAGCACGTTGTAGATCTTTGTCATATTTATTCCAAAATTCGACACCTTTAGGTAAGTTACCTGGGGTGATGAATTTATTTTTATAACGAATCCATGCGCCATTAGGTACGTTTGACGTTCCTGATTTTGGCGCTTGTTTGTCCATTAAACCAATAACCCAATCAAGTTTGTTGGTTTGTTCTAAAACATTGCGAAGTTGTTGGCGATTAAAGCCATGTTTATTTACCATCATTGTGATAAATTTTTCTTTATCGACCGATAAAGGGGCACTATTGGCTTTTGGTTCTTCGTGTTGTTTTTCTAGATAAACGCCACCCTTTACATTCGAATGTCCTCGATGCTGCTGCATTGGCGATTTCGATGATCCCCCACTCGAACAAGCAGTGAGCCATAAAACCATCATGACACAAATAACGATACGTTGCATAAATCATCCATATTCATTTAGTTAAAAAACGGCGACATATTAAATTATTTATTGTTATTTAACAATATTTTGACACTCTTTCCCTGCTGCTATTTGCGCTATATTATTTAAGGTTGTGTCAGAGATATTTAATAGTGCTTCTTGGGTTAAAAACGCTTGATGACCAGTAAAAATCACGTTATGGCAGGCTGATAATCGACGGAATACGTCATCTAATATGACATCATTAGATTTATCTTCGAAAAATAGGTCTCGTTCGTTTTCATAAACATCCATACCTAGTGCACCGATTTTGGTCTGTTTTAACGCTTCGATTGCAGCGGTTGCATCCAATAAACCACCTCGGCTTGTGTTGATAATCATCACACCATTTTTCATTTTGTTGAATGACTCTTTATTTAGTAGATGATAATTTTCAGGAGACATTGGGCAATGTAAGGTGATAACATCTGATTTGGCATAGAGTTCGTCTAATTGAACATATTGTGCACCTAATTCAACAGCAATATCATTTGGATAAGGATCATAAGCAAGGATATTCATGCCAAATCCTTTTAAGATGCGGATCACTGCTTGGCCAATTTTACCCGTTCCAATCACACCTGCTGTACGATTATGCATGTTAAAACCGGTTAAGCCGTCTAACGAGAAGTTAGCGTCGCGAGTACGTTGGTAAGCTTTGTGGGTTCTGCGGTTTAGTGTCATCATCAATGCAACCGCATGTTCAGCCACCGCTTCAGGAGAATAAGCTGGCACACGAACAACGGTGATCCCTAATTTTTTTGCTTCATCGAGATCAACATTATCAAAACCCGCACAGCGTAATGCTAAAATTTTAATACCATAATGGGCTAATTTTTGTAGAACTAATTTATCAACTTCGTCGTTAACAAATACACAAACAGCATCATAACCTTGCGCGGTGACAACCGTTTTATGGCTTAATTTATGCTCATAATATTCGATATCAAAACCAAAGTGTTTGTTGGCGATTTCGAGATGTTCTTTGTCGTAATGCTTACTGCTAAAAACAGCGACTTTGACTGTTTCTTTCATACTGCAATCCCCCTTATAGGCGTTTAATTAATGCATCTTTTAAGTTTTAATGATGATTGAAACGCATTGTTTACTTGATATTTTTTTGGCGAATGTTGATTAAATGCTTACTTTTGAAAGTTGAGTTAAAAATTAACCTGTATAGTAAAACGCTTTATGTTAGCTTTAGCAATTATTTTTTTTATTAATATGCTATGATAGCACTTTGCTATATAACTGACCGATAATGTTAACTAATGAATAAAAAACAAGTTTCTCTTCTTAGGACTATCTTTTCCACTAAAATGCTTATTTGTATTTTTACTGGTTTGGCTTCCGGTCTTCCTTTTTATTTGTTAATTCAACTTTTACCTGCTTGGTTAACCAGTGAAGGGCTGAATATAAAAGCTATTGGTGCATTTTCATTAACTCAACTGCCCTATATTTTTAAATTTGTTTGGGCGCCATTTATGGACAATATTTCACTGTTTGGGATGGGGCGTCGACGGGGATGGATGTTTCTGTCGCAAATAGTATTGCTCTTTTTTATTGCAATATTGGGGTGTTTTTCACCGACTCTAAATATTTGGATTATTGCTACACTCTGTTTCATTATTGCGCTGTTTTCAGCCACGCAAGATATCGCTTTAGATGCATTTCGCCAAGAAATTCTTTCTGATACTGAACTTGGATTAGGGAACAGTATTCATATTAACGTTTATCGTCTTGCCAGTTTGGTGCCCGGTTCATTATCGCTAATCTTATCTCATTTTTTACCTTGGAGTAGCGTTTTTATGGTCACGGCGCTATTTATGTTGCCCGTGATAATTATTACCTTGTTGATAAAAGAGCCAATTAATAAACCAATACCAAAATCCCATAATTTTGAAGATATTATTATCAATCCTTTTTTAGAATTTATTAAAAGAAAAGGCGTTAAATCTGCGATGATCATTTTGGCCTTTATATTTTTATATAAGTTAGGTGATAGCATGGCAACATCGTTAGCGACTACTTTTTATATGAAAATGGGATTCAGCCTACCAGACATTGGTTTGATCGCTAAAAATGCGCAATTATGGCCAGGGATATTAGGCGGGATTATGGGCGGCATTTTGATGATAAAAATAGGGATTAATCGGGCTTTATGGTACTTTGGTTTTGTTCAAGTCTTTTCTATTTTAGGTTTTGCCTGGTTATCAATTGAAGGCCCTTTTAATGATATTGGTGTCAGTGAAAAAATAATGTTAGCGATAGTGATCAGTGTTGAATCCTTGGGGGTTGGTCTTGGTTCGGCAGCTTTTGTTGCTTTTATAGCCAAAACCACGAATCCATTATATACTGCAACACAGTTTGCGTTATTTAGCAGCATCGCTTCTATTCCTCGAACATTGATTAATTCAACAACAGGAATTATGGTTGAATATTTAGGATGGACCAACTTTTTTGGTTTATGTACGCTATTAGCAATACCCGGCATGGTGTTACTATTGAAAGTGGCACCATGGAATAAGAAATCTTAGGAGACATTATGGACAAACTATCGTTAGCTTTGGAGTTTAGACATGCTTGTAAACGGTTTGATGAATCAAAAAAGATTAGTCATAGCGATGTTGAAATTATTTTAGACGCGGGTCGTTTATCGCCTTCTTCGTTTGGTTTTGAGCCTTGGCATTTTGTCGTTGTCGATAATGCAGATATCAAAGCTGAATTGCGTGCTGCTTGTTATGACCAAGAACAAGTTACTAGCTGTTCACATTTTGTGATTTTACTTTACCGTAAAGCGAATAATTTTACTTTGCAAAGTCCATATTTACGTCAAGCTATAGGAAGAACATTGCCAGATCAGAACGATCAAACGGCAATTGATAAAGCTAGCCAAGATTTTCTTAACTATATTGCTTATGGTTTACGAGAAGGTTTAAATGCTGATAGCTGGTCAGAAATGCAAGGTTATATTGCTGCTGCAAATATGATGACCACAGCGGCTTATCATGGTATAGATTCTTGTGCGCTTGGCGGATTCCAATATGATAAGGTGATTAATATTTTAGAAAAATATATTCCAACATTTAGTCGTGAGGTATTTGGTGTTGGGCTGTGTTTAGCATTTGGTTATCGTATTGATGAGCAACCACCTCATATTCGTTGGTCACTTGAAGATGTCACCACTTTCTTATCTTAATTGCTATTAGTCTTATGTCGCCAACTGGCGGCATTAACTCTTTTTTTAACAATTATTCAGACGTGTTATTAAGCGCTTGCGCATCTGCTAATAGTGAATCTAAAATAAATTCAACACCCAATAATATAGTTGCGATTTTTGGATCGTTAATATTCTGCTGAGTTGAGTTTAAAATTTCTTTTACCCACGTAATTTTAGCTGATTACATTTCCATTTTTTTGAATGGTGGCTTGTCGTATTTCGAGTGAAGGCGTTATCGCCTAATGATTAAAACAGTAATAATTAATTATTAAAACTTATAAAAACTTTAGATAAATAAAATCAATTTGTTAAAAACATAAATTAATTTAACAATTTGAAAATATAAGGAAAAATAACGTTACTCCGTGTTATTTATCACCTTCACCTATTGCTGTAATAAACATTTTTTTTACAAGAAAATAGTTGATAATGTTAGACTTATCATCTATAAATTGCGCTAATCATATTTTATTTAGCCAGAATAATAGGAAGGATACAAAATGAAAACCAAACATGCCCGTTTATTAATTTTAGGGTCTGGCCCTGCTGGCTATACCGCAGCGGTTTATGCCGCGCGAGCAAATCTCTCTCCAGTATTAATAACTGGTACTCAACAAGGTGGACAGCTAACCACCACGACCGAGATCGAAAACTGGCCAGCGGCAAATCCAGAATTAACGGGTCCTGAACTTATGGTGAAAATGCAACAACATGCCGAACGATTTGATACCGAAATTATTATCGATCATATCGATAGCGTTGATTTTAGCCAAAAGCCATTCAAACTATTTGGTAGCGATACGGAATATAGTTGTGATGCGTTAATCATTGCAACTGGTGCCTCCGCACAATATCTCGGGTTGCCTTCTGAAGAAGCTTTTAAAAGTAAAGGTGTGTCAGCCTGTGCTACATGTGACGGTTTCTTTTATCGTAATCAGAAAGTGGCTGTTGTCGGTGGCGGTAATACTGCTATTGAAGAGACCCTTTATTTGGCTAATATTGCCAGTGAAGTCCATTTAATCCACCGTCGCGATAGTTTTAGGGCTGAAAAAATCTTAATGAATCGTTTAGCTGAAAAAGTGCAAGAAGGTAAAGTCATTTTGCATACTCATCAAATCGTCGATGAAATTCTTGGCGATAATATGGGCGTAACGGGTGTAAGATTACGAAGTACTATCGATTCTGATCTAACCGAAGAGTTATCAGTAATGGGGGTATTTATTGCTATTGGTCATAAACCCAATACTGCAATTTTTGAAGGCCAACTTGAACTTGATAATGGTTATATCAAGGTGAAATCAGGTACTGAAGGTAATGCAACACAAACTAGCGTAGAAGGAATTTTTGCTGCGGGCGATGTTATGGATCATATTTATCGACAAGCCATTACCTCGGCAGGAACAGGCTGTATGGCTGCCTTAGATGCTGAACATTATTTAGATAAATTAAAATGTCACTAGATAAAAAACGTCAAAATTATTTACTTAGCTGGTTAAAACAGCACACAAAAATGCATAAACCAGATTTGCGTGCTTCAGTTTTATTTGGTTTTTTGTTGAGTCTATTAATGATCGGCCAAGCTGCTTTATTGGCGATTATTTTGCAGAAGTTGATCATCGATCAGACTCCTTTTACCACCGTTTTCCCTTATTTTTTATCTTTAGTTGTCATCCTATTGGCGCGTGGCTTGCTTATTTACTTCCGTGAAAAGATTAACTTTGCTTTAGGCCAAAAAATCCGCCAACAAATTCGGCAAAAAATTATCGATCAGTTTGAATTGTTCGGCCCTGCATATTTAAGTCAAAGTACTACAGGAGCTTGGAGTACCTTAGTTATTGAGCAGGTCGATAATTTGCATGATTTTTTTGCTCGCTATTTACCGCAAATGCGCCTGGCAAGTATGGTGCCGATATTAATTTGTATTGCTATTTTCCCTTTTAACTGGGCCGCGGCCGTTATTTTGCTTTGTACTGCTCCGCTAATTCCTATTTTTATGATTTTAGTGGGAATGGGAGCCGCGGATATTAATCGCCGTCATTTTAAAGCACTCTCTTATTTAAGTGGGCACTTTTTAGATCGCCTTAAAGGACTGAGTACTATTCGCTTATTTAATCAAGGCAAACAGCAAACCGAGCAAATTGCCAAGGCGTCTGAAGATTTTCGAATTAAAACGATGCAAGTATTAAAGATGGCGTTTTTGTCATCAGCGGTTTTGGAATTTTTTACGTCGATTTCGATTGCAATTGTGGCGGTCTATTTTGGTTTTTCGTATTTAGGGGAGTTTGATTTTGGTGCTTATAATGGCACAGTCACGTTATTTGCTGGTTTTTTTGCCTTGATTTTAGCACCTGAATATTTTCAACCGCTACGTGATTTGGGCGTCTATTATCATGCCAAAGCAGAAGCCATTGCCGCAGCTGATAATATTGAAACTTTTTTAAATAAAAAATTGCCACTTGATAGCGTTCAGAAAAAAAACGCGTCTAATCAATCATCATCAACCATTCCTTCTGAAATAAATGTTTTAAAAACAATTGAAGCGAAAGATCTTATCGTGTTATCTAACGAAGGGATGCCTATTGTTGGCCCGCTTAGCTTTTCATTACAAGCGCCATTTAAATTAGCGTTAATTGGTACTAGTGGTGAAGGTAAAAGTTCTATAATGCAAGTATTGCTTGGCTTTTTACCTTATCAGGGTTCGCTAAAAATTAATGGGATTGAATTTAATCAGCTTGATTTAGTAAGTTGGCAACATCAAATCAGTTGGATTGGGCAAAATCCTTATTTGATTAATGGTTCGATTCGTGAAAATATTCTACTGGGTAAACCCATGGCGAGCGCCAATGAAATTGACGAGGTTATTGCAAAAGCGCAATTATCTGATGTTATTGCTCAATTACCAGAAGGCGTCGATACCCAAGTTGGTGAAGATGCGGTTAGATTATCAGTCGGACAAGCTCAGCGCATCGCCCTTGCTAGAGCAATGCTGAAACCTTGCCAATTACTGATACTTGATGAACCGACCGCAAGTTTAGATAAGCAAACAGTTCAGCAGTTGGCACCCTATGATATTGCGACAAATAGTATCACTATCACCCATCAACATGATGATATGCATGAATTTGATCAGGTATGGAAATTGTCGAAGGGTCAACTTAACGCCATCAAGGAGAGCTTATGCTAGCGCTATTACGTCCCTATATTGCACTTTATAAGCACTACTTTTGGCAAATTGTTATTGGATTAGGTTTAGCTATTCTTACATTATTTGCCAGTGTTTTTTTACTTTCTTTATCTGGATGGTTTTTAGCTTCTACCGCGGTAGTCGGTGTGGCGGGTTTATATACGTTTAATTATATGTTACCTGCCGCGGGCGTAAGGGCTGCTGCCATTATGCGAACGGCATCCCGTTATGCTGAGCGCTTGGTTGATCACAATACCACCTTTAAAATATTAGCGTATTTAAGAACATTAGCATTTAAAAAGATCCTTCCTTTAAGCGCTAACCAGTTATCCCAATATCAAAAAGCCGATCTTCTTAATCGTTTTATTGTGGATATTGATGCCCTTGATCATCTCTATCTAAAACTCTTTTCACCTATTGTAACGGCACTGGTAATTATTGTGCTCTTGTTTGTCGGATTAAGTTATATCAACTTTCCTATTGCATTAATTATCAGCATGGTACTAACTACTACTCTACTTGCTATACCGGTGATCTTTTATTATGCAGGTAAACAATTAGGCGAAATACTGGCTAAACAGCAAAGTGAGTATCGCGCATTGTTGGTTAATTATCTACAAGGCCAAGCTGAACTGACTTTATTTAATGCGCAAGATCGTTATCGCTCAAAACTCGACAAACTTGAATCAGATTGGCTTTATCATCAACAAAAGCAGTCTACTTTAATGGCTCTCTCGAGTGCTCTTGTGGTATTAATTGCTGGCTTTTTGACTTTGTTAGTGCTTTGGCTTATCACTCAATATACCTTATCGCCTTTAGTTGCCCTATTTGTGTTTGTCAGCCTTGCTAGTAGTGAAATTTTAGCGCCAATCCCTACTGCATTTATCTTTTTAGGGCAAGTATTAGCGTCAGCCAAACGAACAACCGCTTTATTTGATCAAACACCAGATATCCAGTTTGTCGAGCAAGGCAGTTCGATAGATTTGACTACCGCAAAACTGCGGTTTGAAGATGTTTGCTTTAGCTACCCAAATCAACCTTTTGCAGTTTTAAGCCATTTTTCATTAACAGTTGAAGCCGGTAAACATATTGGCTTAATTGGTAAAACCGGTTGTGGCAAATCCACATTACTTAATTTAGTCACGCGCGCGTGGGAACCCACTTCAGGTAATATCTTTATCAACGATATACCGATTAATCAACTTGACGAGCCAACTTTACGTCAGGCGATTGCTGTGGTTCCTCAAGTGATTACTATTTTTAGTGACTCGCTTAGACAAAATTTGTTAATCGGTAATCCAAACGCTTCTGATCAACAGTTAATGGATATTTTACATCAAGTTGGGCTTTCCAAATTGATCTCAACCGATCAGGGTTTAGATTTGCCATTAGGGCAAGGAGGACGATCATTATCAGGTGGTGAAACTCGACGTATCGGTATTGCTCGGGCATTACTACATAATTCACCATTAATGTTGATGGATGAGCCTACCGAAAGTCTTGACCAACAAACTGAACTGCAGATAATTGAACTTATCAAAAACTACGATAAAACTCTGCTGATGGTTACACATAGATTAACGGATAATCCATTGTTTGATCAGGTGGTTGAGTTGTAAGATTTGGGGTGTCAAAAACCCCGTTCCTCAACTTTTTTTATTTTAAAAAGTGCGCTCCTCACATTTTTTGATTTGTACTGATTGAGATGTGCTATTTTCAAGGCGATTTTGAAAAAATATGCTATACTAGCGCTTTATGTATATTAGTAGAGAGTATATTTTGCAACAATCATTACAAGACTTTATTATTGATAAAATTGATGATTTAAAAGGCAAGGATATTGTTACCCTTGATGTGCGTGGTAAGTCAAGTATCACCGACTATATGATTATTTGTACTGGAACTTCAAATCGTCATGTTTCGTCAATTGCAGGGCATCTACTTGATGAAGCTAAAAAGCAAGGACATGTGGTATTAGGCAGTGAAGGCCAAAATGATGCGGATTGGGTAGTCGTTGATATGGATTCGGTGATCGTTCATATAATGCAAGAAGAGAGCCGACAATTATACGAACTCGAGAAGCTTTGGAGTTAGTTACGTGAAACTACAGCTTATTGCTGTTGGCAACAAGATGCCAAATTGGGTAACCACCGCTTTTGATGATTACCAATCTCGATTCCCCAAAGATATGCCTTTAGAACTCATTGAAATCCCCGCAGGAAAACGGACTAAAAATGCCGATATTGCGCGTATTTTAGATAAAGAAGGTGAGCAGATGCTGGCTTCTTGTAGTAAAGGTAATCGCATTGTGACGCTAGATATTCCCGGTAAACCTTATACCACTCATGATTTAGCTAAGCAACTTGAACGTTGGAAAGCAGATGGGCGTGATGTTAGTTTGTTAATTGGTGGACCTGAGGGGCTATCTCCCGCTTGTAAAGCTGCTGCTGAGCAGAGTTGGTCGCTATCACCTTTAACGCTACCACATCCACTAGTTAGAGTGATTGTATCTGAAAGCCTTTACCGTGCTTGGAGTTTAACGGCTAATCATCCTTATCATCGTGAATAGGTTGGGTATTTGAATGAATATTTTAGATTTGCAAATTGCCACCGAGCAGCAAGATAATCTGCCAAGTGAGCAACAAATTATGCAGTGGTTAGAGGTAATTTTACCGCAGTTTGTGGAGAATGCTGAAATCACTATTCGGATTGTCGATAAGGAAGAGAGTCAACACCTTAATCATACTTATCGCAATAAAGATAAGCCAACCAATGTTTTGTCGTTTCCGTTTGAATCGCCAGTTGAAATTGATGTTCCATTACTTGGCGATTTGGTGATTTGTAAGCAAGTGGTTGAAGCTGAAGCAATTGAGCAACATAAGTCGTTAACATCACATTGGGCGCATATGATTGTTCATGGCTGTTTGCATTTATTAGGATATGATCATATCCTTGACGAAGAAGCCGAAGAAATGGAAAATATCGAAATCGATATAATGGCACAGTTAGGATTTGATAATCCTTATTTATTAATTGATTAGATGACTAATTTTTAATAGTCTGTTTAATATAAAATTATAACTCAAAATACATTTGATATATGAAAGGAAGAGAGCAAATGAGTGATGATAATCACCGGAGACCCAAAAAAGGGTTTACATTATGGTTAAGTCAATTATTCAATTCAGAACCAAAAGATAAAGATGAACTTATTGAAGTAATTCGTGAAGCAGAAGAAAACGAACTTATTGATCCAGATACCCTTGATATGATCGAAGGTGTAATGGATATAGCTGATCAGCGCGTTCGCGATATCATGATCCCCCGCTCTCAAATTGTAACAATCAAAGATAATTTTTCCCTTGATGAATGTTTAGATATTATTTCTGAACACGGTCATTCACGCTACCCGGTTATTAGTGAAGATAGAGACCATATTGAGGGAGTACTTTTAGCTAAGGATTTACTTATTTATATTCGACAAGGTGTTAATGATTTTGACTTGAAGAAGATCCTTAGACCGACTGTTGTTGTTCCTGAAAGTAAACGCGTTGATCATATGTTAAAAGAGTTTCGTATGCAGCGCTATCATATGGCGATGGCCATTGATGAGTTTGGTGGCGTTTCAGGTTTAGTGACTATCGAGGATATTTTAGAACTTATTGTTGGCGATATTGAGGATGAATACGATGAGGTTGAAGATCGAGATATTCGTCGTTTATCACCAACTATGTACTCCGTTCGTGCCCTTACGCCAGTTGAAGATTTTAATGAGATCTTTGGCACCTCATTTAGTGATGAGGAGATGGATACTATCGGCGGTTTGGTGATGCAACATTTTGGGCGTTTACCAATTCGTGGCGAGACAATTACTATTGATGGCTATCAATTTAAGGTAACCATTGTTGACCGTAGACGAATTATTCAATTGCATGTCACAATCCCTGAAGATGCAGTTGTTCCTAATTTAGAGCAAAATGCTTAAGCATATTCTATTGAGCCTTTTTTTAGGCGCCATTGCCGTATTTAGTTACGCGCCCTTCCATTTTTGGCCAATTGCCTTTGTGTCTTTTGCTGGGCTTTTATGGTTAGTTGCTGATAAAACAAAAAAGCAAGCTATGCTAGTTGGCTTTAGTTGGGGTGTAGGCTACTTTTTAGCTGGTGTTCACTGGGTTTATATCAGTATTAAACAATATGGCGAAGTGCCAACGTCAGTTGCGATTATTATTTTGGGGCTGTTAGTTAGCTATTTAGCGCTCTATCCAATGCTATTTGCTTGGTTATTGAGAGCCTGTGACCGTTTTGCAACTAAGTGTTCAATAAAACAATTGGTTTTACTGGCACCAATTTTGTGGCAAGTTACCGAATTTTTACGAGGCTATATTTTAACAGGATTCGCTTGGTTAGAATTAGGTTATAGTCAACTTGATAGCCCTTTACGAAATTATTTCCCAATCGTTGGAATTAATGGGGTAACGTTACTCTTTACTATATGCTGTGGATTGGGTGTTTATTATTTGTACCATTTCAAGCAATCAGCCTTTATAAAGCACACATTTGGTGCAATTGTCGCACTATTTGCGATCATTTTTGCACCAATTTCACTCAATTCAATTAATTGGACAACCATTGATCATTCCCGGACAGCTAATTTCAGCTTAATTCAAGGAAATATTTTACAATCACTACGTTGGAGCAGAGAGCAGTTAGATAACACTTTACAAACCTACGCTTCATTAACCGAAAAGAATTTCGGTAAAGATAAAATTATTATTTGGTCAGAAGCCAGTGTTACTGATTACGAGATAAATCAGCAACCTTATTTACAGTTTTTAGATAATGAAGCCAGAGCAAATGGCAGTGAAATTGCAGTTGGTATTATTGATTATCGTATTGGTAATAATGGTTATCAAGCAAATCCAGATATTTATAATACTTTACTCGTTTTAGGTGAACATACCCCATATCAATACCCTACCGCAAATCGATATCAAAAACATCATTTGGTACCTTTTGGCGAGTTTACACCACTCCAATCGTTGTTAGATCCTATTGCAGATATCCTTGATATCCCTATGTCGTCAATGCAAGCGGGAGCAGAAAAGCAACCTCAGCTTACAATGAAGGGATTTAAGTTTACTACTGCAATTTGTTATGAGGTAATTTTATCAAATTTGATGTGGAAGAATTTTGCACCTGATACAGATTTTTTATTGACCGTTTCAAATGATGCTTGGTTTGGTGATAGTATTGGGCCAAAACAACATTTGCAAATGGCGCAAGCTAGAGCGTTAGAGTTTGGTCGACCAATGATTCGTAGTACCAATACCGGCATTACAGCAATTATTGACCATCATGGTTATATTATTGAGCAGTTACCGCAATTTCAAACCAATGTTTTAAATTATACGTTATCTCCAACTGTTGGTTTGACTCCTTATGCTAGATTTGGCGATCTAGCTTATTATCTTATTCTTTCTTTGCTATTTATTTTGGTTTTTGTAAAAAAACGTCGATAATCAATTTTCTGGCATAAATATTGCTTGTATATTATTGAAATTCAAAAAATTGTCTGAGTTAAATTTTTGTGAAAATCTAGATAAACCTAGGTTGTAGCTTGTCCTTTTAATCGATAAATATACAGTAAAAAGTACTTTTATGATGAAAAATAAGTTATAATATACGCCCTTTGTAAAAATATTAAATTTATTTAATATGATACAAATTAAACAGTAGGAGATGAGTATGAACAAAAAGACAAAATTAACCAAATTAGTGTTATCATTAGCAATGCTTGGACTAATGAGTGGTGCCGCTGTTGCTGAAGAATTAAGTGGTACATTAGCCAAAATTAAAGATAGTGGTGTGATTGTTGTTGGTCATCGTGAATCTTCTATTCCATTTTCCTACTATGGTGAAAAACAAGAAGTTATTGGCTATTCACAAGATTATTCTAATTTAATTGTCGATGCAGTTAAAAAAGAGTTGAATATGCCGGATCTTAAAGTTAAATATTTACCGGTTACTTCTAAAACGCGTATTCAATTACTTAATAACTATACTTATGATTTTGAATGCGGTTCAACTACTAACAATCTTGAGCGCCAAAAGACAGTAAGCTTTTCTGATAGCATTTTTATTGTTGGTACTCGATTCTTAGTGAAAGCAGACAGCAATATTAATAGTATCGAAGATTTAAAAGGTAAAAATGTGGTAACTACTGCGGGTACTACCTCTGAAGTCCGATTAAATCAAATTAATAATAAAGATAATTTAGGTATTCGTATTATTACGCCTAAAGATCATGGTGATGCATTTAATGCCCTTGAAACAGGCCGTGCTGCTGCATTTTTAATGGATGATGCACTTTTAGCTGGTGAACGTTCACGCGCTATCAATCCAGCTGAATGGAAAATTGTTGGCGAGCCATTATCTTACGAATCCTATGGTTGTATGTTAAGAAAAGGCGATACCCAATTTAAACAATTGATGGATAAAGCTATTGCTGATGCACAAAAATCTGGTAAAGCATTAGAGTCTTATAACAAATGGTTTACTCAACCAGTTCCACCTAAAGGTGCGAATATGGCTCTTGAAATTTCACCTAAAATGGTTGAGCTTTTTGCAAATCCAAATGATAAAGCATTAGATTAATACTTTTCATATCTTTCTAATCCAATGTACTAAGTGTTTTTGCATTTAGTACATAATCTAATTTAGTGAAATAAATATATTATGAGTTTCAATTGGACACTATTTTTTGAATCCACCCCTTATGGTGATGGAATTTACTTAAACTGGCTTTTTGACGGTATTATCGTTACCGTTTCATTAGCAGTAACAGCTTGGATTATTGCATTCATACTAGGATCACTAGTAGGGATTTGCAGAACTTTAGAAAATAAATTTCTAAATAGCTTTGCTGCCGGTTATATCCAGCTTTTCCGTAATATCCCATTACTTGTTCAGATGTTTTTATGGTATATGCTTTTTCCAGAAATTTTATCTGGTAGCTTAAAAACATGGTTTATTTCTGGCATTTCTCCTAATGTCAGCGCATTTATTACTGCGGCAATCGCTTTAGGTTTGTTTACTTCTGCACGTATTGCAGAACAAGTTAGAACAGGTATTCAAACTCTACCTAAAGGCCAACGTTATGCGGCAATTGCGCTTGGTTTAACCAATCGACAAGCTTATATGTATGTTTTATTACCTAATGCTTATCGTCGTATTATTCCACCATTAACATCTGAAATGACCAACATCATTAAAAACTCATCAGTGGCTTCGACCATTGGGCTTATTGATTTGATCGGTCAAATCGATCGTATTAATGATGCAACTAATAGTATTATTGAAATATTATGTGGCGTTACCATTGCGTTTATGTTGATAAACTATGCTGTGTTAACGATTATGCGTTTTGTTGAAAAACATACACGCTTACCTAATATGAGTCATGGAGGTTAATATGCAAATTTTAAGTTGGATTGCAGATATACCTTCATTGGTTTTAAACAATTATCATTTATTGTTATCTGGATTATGGCTAACAACTAAGATCACCTTTACCGCTGTTGTATTCGGTATTATTTGGGGAACTGTGCTAGCTTTAATGCGTTTATCAAACAATAAAATTTTAAATATTTTTGCTAAATGTTATGTCAATTTATTCCGTTCCATTCCATTACTATTAGTGTTGTTATGGTTCTATTTAGCATTACCACAAGTTATTAAGCATGTATTTAATTTGCCACCATATGCTGATGTTAGGGTTGTTTCAGCAATGATTGCGTTTGCTTTATTTGAAGCAGCCTATTATTCAGAAATCATTCGTGCTGGTATAAATGCCGTTGCTAAAGGTCAGTATCATGCCGCTTATGCGTTGGGTATGACTAAAGGCCAGGCAATGCGTTTGATAATATTACCGCAAGCATTTAGATCAATGGTACCATTGTTATTAACCCAAGGTATTATCTTGTTCCAAGATACATCTTTAGTTTATGTGATGAGTTTAATTGATTTATTTGGTGCAAGTGTGACACAAATTGGTGTCGTTCAAGGTGGCACAGTTAAGTATTCAATGATTATTTTTGCAGCAATAAGTTACTTTATAATTTGTTATACTGCTTCTCGTTTAGTTAATTATTTCAAGAAAGGGATAAGTAGATGATCTCCTTAGAAAATGTATCAAAATGGTACGGAAAATTTCAAGTATTAAAAAACTGTACTACTAAAGTAGGTAAAGGCGAAGTTGTTGTTGTCTGTGGACCATCAGGTTCTGGTAAATCAACATTAATTAAAACCGTTAATGGTTTAGAGCCTATTCAGAAAGGTAAAATTACGATTGATGGTACTGAGATTACTGATCCATCGACTAATTTAGCAAAACTACGTTCTAAAGTGGGTATGGTGTTTCAGCATTTTGAGCTTTTCCCACATCTGACAATTTTGAAGAATCTGACACTAGCTCAAGTTAAAGTGCTTGGCCGATCAAATGAAGAAGCACGTGAAAAAGCCCTTTCTCTTTTAGATCGTGTGGGTTTGTTAGCACATGCCGATAAATTCCCTGCTCAACTTTCAGGTGGACAACAACAACGTGTTGCGATTGCTCGTGCACTTTGTATGGATCCAATTGTTATGTTATTTGATGAACCAACTTCAGCACTTGATCCAGAAATGGTTAACGAAGTGTTAGACGTTATGGTTGAATTAGCCTATGAAGGGATGACAATGATGGTTGTGACCCATGAAATGGGCTTTGCTCGCAAAGTTGCCCATCGCGTTATTTTTATGGATGCCGGTGAGATCATTGAAGATACTTCTAAAGAACAGTTCTTTACTAATCCACAATCTGATCGTGCTAAAGACTTTTTAGCGAAGATCATCCATTAATATATAAAAAGCACCAGCTATTATTAGTTGGTGCTTGCTTATCTTTTCTTTAATTCTTTTGCGAATAATTTGCTATTTGCTCAACTAATCCACTTTCCCGATGTATTTGACTTTTAACCACGCGCTCTAATATTTTGGCATCAGCATAAATGGATACGGACTTTTTCGCCCTAGTGATTGCCGTATAGAGTAGAGAGCGATTAAGTAACGGTGAGAATTCAGTGGGTAGTATTATATTTACATGATCAAATTCAGAACCTTGTGATTTGTGTATTGTCATTGCATAGGCTGTTTCATGTTCAGGTAGTCGATAAGGTGAAAAACCTTTAATGACTCCATCCGAAAATGGAAAATAGACTCGCAGTTTTGAACTATCGTGTTCAGCTGTTAGTGTAATGCCTATATCACCATTGTATAAACCTAACGATGTGCTGTTACGTAAAATCATAACTGGTCGACCGATATACCATTGTTCACGTTGATTTAATTTGATCAATTTATGCTTGGCTAGTAGCAGTTCAATTTGTTTATTTAATCCTTCTACGCCAAATTTTCCTTCACGCACAGCACATAATAAACGGCATTGAGCGAATTTAGCTAAAACTGTAGCGATATCATTATTATCGTGATACCTAATGGCATTTAAGTAATCTTTATAGTGTTCAACACAGTCTTCTAAAAGCGCTTGGTATGTTTGATTTGATGAAAGTTCATAATAACTGACATCTTGTAATGTATTATCAGCAAGTAGCTTTTTAACATTATGATACTGCCCTTCTTTTACTGCATTTGCTAACAATCCAATACCGGATGATTCGTTAAATCGATAACTTTTTTTCAGTAAACAGATGCTATCAGCGATTGTTGTTACAGGTTGATCCGTGATTGGGATGGTATAGCCGGTTAACTTGCTTAGCTCATCAGCTCTTGATTGGCTATACCCATTTGAAATAAAGTGACATAAATCTCCAAAGACCGCTCCTGCCTCAACCGATGAAAGTTGGTCTTTGTCACCTAATAAAATTAATCGGGCAGAAGTTGGTAAGGCTTCAATAATTCTCGCCATCATATTGAGATCAACCATTGAGGCTTCATCAATTACAAGAACATCGATATGTAATTGATTGTTCTTGTTATAACTAAAAGAGCGATTATCAGTCTTTGCGCCCAATAGTCGATGAAGTGTTACCGCTTCGGTTTTAATATTTAATGATTCAAAAGATAGCTGTTCAATTGCTCGCCCTAATGATTCAGTTAATCGTGATGCAGCTTTGCCGGTTGGCGCAGCTGCTACGATTCTTGTTGCTGGGTTGTTTAATACGATTCCAGCTAGAATTTTAGCTACGGTAGTTGTTTTACCTGTTCCCGGTCCACCAGAGATGATGGCAACTTTCCGTGTTAATGCAACAGCAACTGCAATTTTTTGCCAGTCAATACTTGCGCTGTTGTGAGTAAAGAGTTGGTCGAGTATTTTTTTTAAGTCGATACTCGACGTAATATCCAATTGAGTTTGATTGAAATATTGCGCAACAAAACGTTCATCTAACCACATGCGTTGAAAATAGAGTTTGTTTTCAATAAAAACTAAAGGTGCTAGTTGATCTCCAAAACTGACAACATGTTTATTAGACGCTAACTTAAGTACATTAACCCAATCGTCATTCGTCGGTGAATTAAGTTCTGACCAGATTTGTGGTTCAATATTTTCTAATCGAGTAAGATCAAGGCACACGTGCCCTGCTCTTACTTCCATACTTAAGGATAAAACTAAAAAAGCAAAACGTTTAGCAATGACTTCATCTTCACAATCAATTTTATTAACCAAAAATTGAGCCAAATGAAGATCTAATAAACTGATCTGACTATTTTGCTTAAATTGTTCTAACCACGTAATTAACATACTTTATTCTTTGTTTTATTAGGTTTATAAACCATATATATCTCGTTCTTTACCATCTGGATAAGTGATTTTAAAACTTAGATTAAGGTTTTTAGTTTCACTTGGGTTTAAGTTGAATTGCCACGTTAATAATCCGGTTTGTTTGTCATATACTGCGCCATCATATTTGGCATCATCAAGTGTTACCGCTTTATTTAAGATAACAGGTACTTGATCCTTCACAACAATATTTATTGGCAACGCTTTGGTATTTTTGACATCAATAGTATAAGCATATTTTTCTGAAACATCATTACCAAATAGTGTAGGAGTCGAGGTCTCTTTTATATTACGATTTCGAGAAACTAAGATATTTTTATCACGCCCTAATGAAAAATCCAATGAGCCTTTAGTATTTTTGGTTGAAATGATAGTTTCCCCCATAAAATCACCACTGAAAAAGATATTGGCTTTTCCTGATAATAAATTCAGCTTATCCCAATCATTTATTTGCGCTAGTAAGTATACGCTACTATCAAATTTTGGTATTGAAACATATTGGTAATTTGCTTTAACATCTTTAGTTTGTAATGTGATTATGTTACTTTTACTATCATTTTTGATTGTATAAGGTAATTTGATATCAAAATGGGTATTGATACCTAATGTATTAACATTGCCAATTTGACTAGGATTAACCAATTGCGATTTGGCATCGCGTTCATAATAATCTTCTTTATCAGATTTGGAAAAAAATAAACCGCTTTTTTCATTATAAACGTCAATATACCAGGGATTAAAATCTGGTGGAGTAATATCTATGCTCGGATTAGATGTTGATAAACTAAAATCAACATTTTGCCAATCTAAACCCGTGTTTTGGTGGATTTCTGCTTTATATGTTAATTGGAGTGGCGAATTGATATCCGCTACTCGCACATCATAAGCAGGTTCCCAACCTGCTTTAGTTGTGATATATGAAAGCGTGATAGGTAGCGTTATATCTTTGTCAGAAGCAACTTTGACTATAACGGCATTGTGTAATTTTCCATTGTTAGTTTGATTTTCATCTAGTTGTTTTTCATATTCGCTTATCTGCCTGTCTAACTCATCGACTTCTTTTTGTAATCGATTTTGTTCATTTAACGCAGTGGTCAAATTGGTTTTCACAAAATCTAATACATTTTTCATTGCTGTTAAGTCATCAGGACCTTTTTTAGCTAAAGTATCTAAACGGTTACCTTGTAAAAGCATAATTTGTTCATTAACAGCTTTGAGTTCGATTTCTAATGTATCGCGATCTTCTTGTAACTTATTCATTTTTTTAACAGTTAATAGAGTATCTTCACCGTTACGAATATTAGCCAAATAGTTATCACTAAATGATGTAGATAATACTCTGACGTCACTATTATTACCAAAACCTACATTGATTGTATTTGGTTTAACATCATTAGCAATACCAGTTAATACTATTTCACTTTCACCTTTAGTTAATGAAACAGTTGACTGACCTTGTAATTCTGCTCCCTGAATAAATAATGTCACTTTATTTAATTTAACGTTATTATCTGCCAAAGCACTACCTGAAATTAATGCAATTGCTAATGCAATTTTTTTCATTGAATTATTTCCTTATATCATTCTGATTTTAATTATTAAATTATAGATGTTACTTAAAATGAAGATTGCCTATTTTTAAGATTATAAAAGTATCTCCTATTTTATATTTAATTACTATTAGATTTAAATTGATTAGGCAAAATTATTTTCCTTGTTTAATATATTGAACATTTATTAAAAATGATGTAAATTTAGTTCCAGATAAAAAACAAAAGGTAAGGAGGCGATATGAATGGTTTTAGTTATTTGAAAACTGCCATAAAACGCAAAAATTTATCGTTACAGACAGTTGCTGATGCCTGCCAAATGACCAAAGGTTATTTGAGCCAATTAATTAATGATAAAATCAAAAATCCTAGTGCTCAAAAATTACAATCACTACACCGTTATTTGCAAATTGATCCCAACAGTAAACATAAAAAGGTAGGTGTCATTTTTGGTAAGTTTTATCCATTACATACCGGACATATTTATCTTATTCAAAGAGCGATTAGCCAAGTTGACGAACTTTATGTGATTCTTTGTTCCGATACGATGCGAGATATGGCACTATTTAAAGAAAGCGCAATGTCACGCCAACCAACAATTAACGATAGGATTCGTTGGTTATTACAAACGTTTAAATATCAAAAAAATATCCATATTGAGCTTTTAGAAGAAGATGGTATTCCTTCATATCCTAATGGTTGGAATGAGTGGAGTGATCGCGTTAAAAAGTTATTCAAGGAAAAAGGCATCAATCCTAGTTGCGTTTATTCGAGTGAACCACAAGATGTAGCGATGTATAAAGATTTATTCGATTTAGATACTGTGCTTATTGATCCTACCCGCCGATTTATGCAAGTTAGTGGTACACAAATTCGTCAAGCGCCTTTAAAAAATTGGCAATATATTCCAACTGAAGTTAGACCGTTTTTTGTACGAACTGTTGCTATTCTTGGTGGTGAATCGAGTGGTAAATCAACATTAGTTAATAAGTTAGCCAATATGTTTAATACCACTAGCGCTTGGGAATATGGTCGTGATTATGTGTTTTCTCAACTTGGTGGCGATGAACGAGCATTGCAATATGCTGATTACGATAAAATTGCATTAGGACATGCACAATATATCGATTTTGCTATCAAACATGCGAATAAAGTGTCGTTCATTGATACTGATTTTATTACCACGCAAGCATTTTGCAAAAAGTATGAAGGTAAAGAGCATCCTTTTTTACAAGCCATGATCAACAACTATCGCTTTGATTTGGTTATTTTATTAGGTAATAACACGCCTTGGGTTGCTGATGGCTTACGTAGTTTAGGAAGTCCAAAACAACGGAAAGATTTTCAACAACTACTAATCTCATTATTGAAAAAGAACCATATCAGCTATGTTCAAATCGACTCATCTGACTATGATGAACGTTATTTACGCTGTATTGAATTAGTCAATCAACTTATTAATGATAAGAGTATTAATTATGAATAATTTAAGAGATGTTATCATCGCTATTGGACGAAACAAGTTTTATCCACTATTTTGTATTATCTGCGTCACCCTTGCATTTTTGTATACTGATCCATTTAATAATTTCAATTTACGCTATGCCGTATCGTATGCTGGTGCATTTTTGGGATTATTATGTGTCATTTTATTAGCTAAACGAAAAAACTTAGGAAATGTGCTGGGAATGCTTGCTGTAGTAGCTGAGTGTTGTGCCAATTTTCTTGGTGGCAATATTGGGGCAGGCTTACCTACTTTTTACTATTTTGGTTCACATATTTATGGATTATTTACTTGGCAAAAAAATCTCGATCAGAATAAAAATGTTAAAGTTCGTTCCTTAAATGAAAGTGCATTTTTATATGCGTTGATATTTTTAATTGTTGCAGCATTTTTTAATATCTATTTAACTAACGAAATCGGTGCGAGCAATACTTCATATCAACTCATTACAAATTGCTTTATATTCGGCTTAGGTGTAGTTGCGCAACTATTATTAATGATGAGGTACGCCTTCAATTGGTATTTGTGGGTATTGTTAAATGTATTAGTGATCGGTTTGAATATTTATACTGACAATATTGTTATTGCAACTCAATATTTAATTTACCTATTTAATGCATTATACGGTATTAGTGAATGGAAGCTTTCAGAAGAAAAAGCAAAAGAAAATAAATTATAGAGAACATTCAATCAAAAAATAGAAAATAATTGATTATTTTCTATTTTTTGCGATTTATTCAACATCCCCATCAACAAGCGGTACAAATTTTACTTCCCCAATATTTGTAGTTATAAAATTGTCTCCATCACGCTCAATTAATTGTAACGTTTGTTTGTTTTTACCAACAGGTAAAACTAAGCGCCCTTTGTCAGCAAGCTGTTCTAGAAGGCTTTGAGGAACTTCTGATGCTGCGGCAGTAACGATTATGCCGTCAAATGGACCTCGTTCAGGCCAACCTTGCCAACCATTACCATGACGAGTTGAGATGTTATGAATATCAAGTTGCTTTAATCGCCGTTTTGTATTCCATTGTAAACTTTTTATTCTTTCTACTGAGCAGACATGATCAACCAGCTTGGCTAGTACTGCGGTTTGATATCCTGAACCTGTACCAATTTCAAGCACTTTGGCTGTCGGCGTTAACCTTAGTAATTCAGTCATTTTGGCAACGATATATGGCTGAGAAATGGTTTGACCGCTACCTATTGGTAATGATCGGTCATCATAAGCTTGATGAGAAAGCGCTTCATCAACAAAATTCTCACGCGGTATTGAAGCTATAGCATCTAAAACACGATCATCTTTTATTCCCTGCTGGCGCAATAAATTAATCATAGCCTGCATTTTTGAATTTTGCATTACTCATTTCCAATTATCAATTCGCGTAAAACACTTGTAGCATAGCAACCAGAAGGTAAGTAGAAATTGATTTCAATATCATTTTCGCCTATCCATTGCCATTCAAGTTGCTCGGGGCGCAATAATATTGAGCGCCTGATTGTTTCCATTCGTTCTTTCTTGAATAATTCCTCAAAGCAAGACCAATGTTTTAAACAATTTGTTTCAAATTCTAATGCAACTGATGTTGTGCCCAATGGCGAATCACCAACCATTGGTGCAGTAATATTAATTTCGCCATTTTGCAAACGTTGTTGTAAAAGTGATAATTCATCAGTTTTAGACAAAAACCAACTATTACTTTTAGATAGTTGTAATATATCACCATCGAGCACCGTTTGCTGAATATTTTGTTTAATTCTTTGACTGACAATATCATTGAAAATAGCACTACGAGCAGCAGAAAGATAAAAACCTCTTTTTTTACGATCTTTAACTGAAATTTCGCCAGTTGCCCATTTTTTTGCTTGGGTTATGTTATTTTGATCTCGTCCAAATCTTTGCTCACCAAAATAATTAGGGACACCATATTGTTTAATTGTGTTTAATTTAGGCTCAATATTATCGGTTAAGTTTCTTAAAATAATTTTAAAGCGATTACCTTTTAAAGCCCCTATTTTTAATTTTTTATTATGACGAGTAATCTGCAATATTCGACAGCCCGTTAAATCAAATTTTGAAAAATCAGGTGTTTCTTTACCTGGCATATGTAAGCTAAACCATTGCTGGGTAACTGCTTGACGGTCTTTAAGACCAGCATAACTGACATTTTTAGCTGAAATACCGACATATTTAGCTAATTGTTCGGCGACAAAGACCGTATTGCAATCTTTCTTTTCAAGATAAACTAAAACATGTTCACCTTCACCAGTAAGCTCAAAACCAAGCTCTTCAATAACGATGAAATCTTCAAATTGCTGTTTATATAAACCATGAGTTGTCGGTTTACCATAAAAATAATTAAGTTCTGCTAACACTTATTTTGCCTATCGTTTATTTTGTATTTGTTTTTTTTGCTAATAGTACTACTGCCTCACAAGCTATCCCTTCTTTACGGCCTGTAAAACCTAGTTGCTCGGTGGTGGTTGCTTTAACACTAATTTGGTCAAAATGTACATTCAAATCTTCAGCAATATTAACGCGCATTTGATCTACATGAGGTCTCATTTTAGGTTCTTGGGCAATAATAGTTGTATCTAAATTAACTAATTCATAACCTTTAGATTGAACAATTTGGTAAACTTCTTGTAATAACAATCGGCTGTTTATATTTTTGTATTTGGGATCATTATCAGGAAATAGTTTACCAATATCGCCCAAAGCTAATGCGCCAATTAAAGCGTCAGTGATAGCATGTAAAACTACATCGCCATCAGAATGAGCAATAAGTCCATATTGATAAGGAATTATTACTCCACCTAGGATAATTGGTCCTTCCCCACCAAACTTGTGTACATCAAATCCATGACCTATTCGCATAATCTACCTATATTAAATTTGATTAGTTAAATAAAACGTAGCCAAGCTTAAATCTTCTGGGCGAGTGATTTTTATATTATCTCGACGACACTCAATTAATAATGGATGACCACCACAATACTCTATCGCTGATGCTTCATCAGTGATGGCGACATGATTATTTAAAGCCTTACTCAAACATGCTTTTAGTTCACCAGCATTAAACAACTGAGGTGTAGCAGCACCCCATAAATATGTACGATCCACAGAGTGGCTAATGATATTGGCATCATCTGTATAAGCTTGCTTGATCGTATCACTGAGTGGGGTTGCCAATATTCCACCTTTGTTTTCATGTAAAACTCGATTTATTAATTTAGTGATATCTTCATGACTAACACAAGGCCTTGCGGCATCATGGACTAATGCCCATTGATTTTCAGCAACTAAGTTTAAGCCTGCTAAAACAGAGTCAGCACGAGTTTCACCACCATAAGTCACTTTAACTTTTGATGCAACATCAAGTGTTTTAAAAAGCTTATCTTCTTGGTTTATCACCACTACTACTTGACTGATTTTAGGGTGGGTTAATAATTTTAGTAGGGTGTGTTCTAAAATGGTCATTTGACCAATTTTTAAATATTGTTTAGGTAATTGACTATCCATGCGACAACCAATTCCTGCGGCAGGAACGATTGCGATAATATCACTATTATTTGCCACGTAATACCTTATTGTTGTGAGTTGGAATCAATAATTATTCGATAAAAATACTCATTAGGTTTAACCATACCCAAATGACTTCGAGCTCGTTCTTCTATTGCTTCATAACCTTTTTGTAAATCTTCAACTTCAGCAAACATCTGTTCGTTGCGAGCTTTTAACTTATCATTCTCTTGATGTAGGTTTTCAAGCATTTGCACATTTTCTTGGTAATCATAAAAATTATTTTTACCATACCATAATGAGTACTGCAAATACCCCAATACAAGAAGTAATATAAATGGGAGTTTCCATCTAATCATGAGTATAATTGTTCTCTTAACTTAAATACATTTCACAGGTTTAGGTAAGCCTGCAAGTTTAGTTGCTTGTTTAGCTGGTCCGTCAGGAAATAATTTATATAAATAGCGACTATTACCTTTTTCTGGACCAAATTTTTTCTCCATTGCTTTAACTAACGCACGGATTGCTGGTGATGTTTTATATTCTAAATAAAAATCACGAACGAATAAAATGACTTCCCAGTGAGCATCAGTTAATTCAATAGACTCTTTAATAGCTAATTCAGGCACCAAATCAACAGACCAATCCTGCCAATTCTTTAAATAGCCTTTTTCATCGGTTTCTATTTGATTTAACATATTTCAAAACATGGTTTGATATTTGCGGTGTATTATACTCAAATAATAAGATTCCAACACTAATTTTGGTAAGTAAACCATATCAATTTACCTAAATTGACCTGAATTTGGCGAAAATTAGAGCAGTTGATGAAAAATATTAAATTAGCTATTTACAAATAAGTCCGTCTCCTTTAATATTCACAGCCATTGCGGAAGTGTGGCTGAGCGGTTGAAAGCACCGGTCTTGAAAACCGGCGAGGGGCGACCCTCCCAGAGTTCGAATCTCTGCGCTTCCGCCATCTTTCCTAGAGATTAATCAAATAGTTACAATTCAAAACTCAATAAATAACTCTCTTCCAAAATATATCACTTAGAATATATCTATTTTCCCTAAAATACCTGTTTTACGTACAGTGAAAATCATCATCAATTTTTTTGCTAGGGTAAAACTCATACCATTTTTAGCAAATTTCTGCGATCCGCTTTCCAACTTTTCACTTCAATTCACACTCCAGAAAAATATTAGTTATGATGAATAAAACTAACTAATCTTTCATAACATGATCACAATAAACTACACAAAACAATTTACATACTAACCGACCCAGACACCGATTCAATTTACGATTGCGAAAATGATTCGTATTTGATTTTTCCTCTCTCTCGATATACACAATGACTGGTAGTGCTTTTATCGGAATAACGGATTAAACAAAATCGGAATTTTTGAATCGTATCAAGATGAGGTAGAGTATGTTAAGTTGAAGATTGAAGATGGATCTTTTAACTGGATATGATTTAATAATCATCTTATTAATTATTGAGATCAACCATGAAAAAAATAATAGCGATATTTTTTATCTTATTTTCGTTTAGTGTTTATTCTTATGATATTGATGAGTTAATTAAGAAAGCAAACAACGGAGACGCAGAAGCTCAAAATAAGTTAGGTAAGATATATTCTGATGGCAACAGTACAATTACAGATTATGAGAAGGCTATAAATTATTTTAAATTATCCGCAGAGCAAGGTAATTTATATGCTCAACACAACTTAGGCGTAATGTATTATTTTGGCCAAGGAGTACCTAAAAATTTATCTATTGCAAAAGAATGGTTTAAAAAATCTTGTGACCAAAAATTTGTAATTGCATGTGGTTATTATAAAAAATTAAATAAGTTTAATTAATAACTTGACCTGCACCGTCGGTTAAAACTCCCGAAATTTTTGCCATAATTTTAATTTCTCCAGATAATAAAAAACCACTACTAAAGCGGTTTTTTTATTTTTTTAATGCCATAAGCGTAATGATGTCAGGAATGCCCGTTTTATGATGTTTATCGCTCTCGTGCATACTAACACTAAATGTTGCGTGCGCTGGAATGACAACATAATATGTGTTGCTAGCAATATGATTATAATTTATTGTTTCCATTGTTTTTACCAAAACAAATCTACCATTAGTATTATCGAATGTAACAACCAGCATGGTTATTTATGAAATTATAAGCTTAAATCAGAGTTTCTAGGAAACAAATAAACTTTATAAATTATTGCCCTATCTTAAGATTGATGAGTTAATTATTAAAAAGGTAGAGGCTGATGAAGCTAATCTTTTAGAAGATTACTTTGGAATCTCAGAAAATAAATTCGTGCCAGTGCTGGATAATTTAAGAAATAATGAGTTAGATAATATTACAGATTATCAACATTTATGTTCTTTTGCTGCATTGCAGCTAATTAGAACAATTAAAATACAAAAAATACAGACAGATATCATGCAAAGGTGTATGAAAAATTTTCATATTCATGTCAAAAGGAATGTTTTATTTATTGTTCAAAACATGCTGAAAAATTAACTACAGATACCAGCTAAAAATAAGTAAACTTTGCTATACTACATTTGTTAAAAAATAAAATTTATGTATGCTAGTTTCTGTTTAGATCAGTTAAGGTACAGACAGTGAACGGATACTAAGACGGGTGCAGATTTATTTTTTATTTAAAATATGATTTTAAATCAATCGTATAAAAATAATTTTGATAAGTTAGCCCTTCCGCCATCTTTCCTTGTTACCATTCCATTCAAAAACCAACGGGATAAATACTATTATTGTCCAATGTGCTGTTCGGTATAACATTTAATTTCGAATAATATTACCTAAGTTACCCTGCATTAACGGTTATCACGCTTGTTTTATTTAGTTATAGTAGGTCGAAACAAGTAGCAGAATTAGCAACATTATTAGTGATAAATAATATCTATCTTATCAATTTTACTCCACCGTAGTTAGTTAGGCCACTGTAATTGATTACGAGTTTCCGTTTAATTCTCATTAGGTTGTGAATAAGATTTAAATATTAATTTTTCTAGTTAGGCAATATATAACAGCAAGAAGAGTCTAAAATAGGCAATTTTTAATGGAGAGAGAAGTATAATAGCCAATTTAACTCGATGTTTGTAATAGTTTAATTTTTTACTTTATCAACGATAATATTACTATTATATAAATAATTTTCACTATCAACATCAATACTATAATCAGTAATTACACGATTAATAGAATTTAATGGTTGAAATTGATATTTTTGTTTTATTCCAAATTTAGACGAATCAGTAATAATAATACTTTCACTAGGTTTAGCTAAAATAGTATTAACTAATTCGGTACGCATTTTATCTCTTCCAGTGAATCCAGTTTGCTTTGTAAATCCATCAACCCCAATAAATGCTTTATCGAAAGAGAGATGCTTAATTGCTAAACAAGCCAATTCGCCAACAACACTATCACTTTTTTTCTGATATTCACCACCAATTACAACCACATTTAGATCTGTTGATTTAAGTAATTGAGCAATATAATAGCTTGATGTTATTAAGGTGACCCGACGAGTATAAGCAAGATGCCTTGCTAATAATGCATTGGTACTTCCACCCTCAATAAAAATATATTCATCATTATTAACTAATGAAGCGGCATATTCAGCAATTTTTTGTTTAAGTGGAAATTTAATTTTCATTCGTGCATCTAAATTATCACTGTCAACAGTTACCGCATAACCATGTTCACGTTTTAAATAACCATTTTTTTCTAAAAAATTAAGATCATGACGAATAGTGACAACTGAAACCGCTAAATCTTTAGCAAGACGAGCAACACTCACTTGCCCAATTTCATTAACTTGATAAATAATTTCTTTTTGGCGTTCATTCATTAAATAAAGCATTTATTTCTAACCTTTTTAGATTGCCTTAATCTTAACTTATTTACTATTCAGCTGAAAATCATATAAGAATGTAAAACATTTTTGAACAACTCTTTAGTGTTGATACCAAAAGCTCAAGTTAAATGGTCAAACAAGTCAGAGACTATCCTACAACAACATGATATTTCATAAACAAAACGGATATTAAAATGATCCGCTTCGTTTATAAAAATGATGAAACTAAGCCATATCGCGATGTCTTAGTTTTTTGGAAGTATATCATACTACTTATCAAATAACATGCTCAGTGCGAGCAATTATGTCATCTTGTGCATCAGGTGATAATGCAGTAAAAAAAGCTGAGTAACCTGCTACACGAACAACTAAGTCTCGAAATTGATCGGGATTAGCTTTTGCTGCCATTAATGTCTCACGAGATACCACATTAAATTGAACATGCCATCCCAGATGGAATTCGAAAAAAGTACGTAACATTGACATTAATTTTTGTCTATCTCGAACATTATCAAGAGTAGAAGGATTAAGTTTTTGATTTAGTAATACTCCGCCCAGTATTTTATCTGTAGGTAATTTTCCGACAGAATTAAATACAGCTGTCGGTCCTAATGTATCTGTACCTGATGATGGACTTGCACCTTCAGCTAACGGTGTCCAAGCTTTACGTCCATCGGGTGTTGCCGCCGTTTGCGCACCAAATGGCACATTGGCCGAAATAGATGAGGTACCAGCATAATAAGTGCCTCCAATAGGACCTCGGCCATAGCGAGGATTTTTATAATTCTTGAGTTCATCTATATAGCTGTTATAAGCGTCAACTAACAATCGATCAACTTCATCATTATCGTTACCATATTTAGGAGCACCATTTAGTAGACGTTGACGTAACTGCTCACCACCTAGTCCTTCAAAATTTTCAGCTAATGATTTAGCTAGTTCTTTTTGACCTACCACACCTTGATCAAAAACTAATTTTTTCACTGCTTCGAGACTATTCGCAGTGTTAGCTAAACCAACTTGTAACCCAGAAACCCAATCATATTTAGCTCCACCTTGTTTTATAGTTTTTCCACGCTCGATACAATCATCAACCAACACAGAGCAGATAATATCATGTGCATTTTCTTCTAACATTGTGTCAATAACATATTCAATTTCGATTGATTTTCTTGTGTAATAACGAATTTGCTCACTCCATGAATACATCACTTCATCAAAGCTAGTAAAATTGCCTTTACTTAACGCTTTTTCTTGTGGTAAATAAACTACGCCACTTGTTGCATCTTTACCTCCTTCAAGTGATGCCAATACCACTCTTGCAAAGTTGATAAAACTCATCCCTGTACAACGATATCCCCATTTGCCCGGCACAGCTGTTTCAATACAACCAATTGCAGAATATTCATAGGCATCTTGTGGTTCAACTCCGAGTTTAATAAATTCAGGAATAACAATTTCGTCATTATTAAATGCTGGCATACCAAAACCACAACGGATAACTTGAATACACGCATCTAAGAATTCGTTACTTAAACCAGCATGATAACGCACACTTAAGTTGGGTTGAGTTGATTTTAAACGACCACATGATTCTAAGATCGCAAAAGACAAGCCATTTACTGCATCTATTGGTTTTCCATCAACTAACTTTTGACCACCAATTGTTACATTCTGATACATCGGACTTCCTGCTGAAGATTTTGAATGAGAACCAGAACGGATCTTATTCACTTCAAGTAATTTCAACCAACAGCTATGTAATAATTCAATCGCATTTTCACGAGTAATGGTTTTATTTTGTTCAACATCTTTCTGGTAGAAAGAATAGAGATATTGATCCAAACGTCCAAAAGAAACTGAGTGCCCATTAGATTCGATTTGTAATAATAACATCACAAAATAACAAAGTTGCAATGCTTGCCAGTAGGTCTGTGGTGCTTTATGAGCTATTAATTGACAATTTTCAGCAATTTGTTGTAACTCTTTTTTACGCCAATCACGCATTTCAATTGCTGCCATTTCTGTTGCTAGTTTAGCATAACGATCTATATACTCACTCATTGCAACCATTGACATATCGGAGGCTTTTAAAAATTGATCTTTATAAAAATCGTCTAAATTCGTTAAGTCTAGACGACTACGACGTTCTCTTATTTTTTCGATAAGTCCATCAATACCATTATTCAAAATCAGAGGAAAATTAACTGCTAGATGTGCATCACCAGCATTCATATTGCCTTCAGCTTTAATCATTACTGTATCAAGTAGTGATTTTTGTTCATCAGTAAAAAGTGCATAACAGCGGTCTAATACTGTTTGACCATTCCACCATGGGCAAATTTCATGTAACACAGCCTTATCATGTTCAGTGACTTCAAAACCAGCACCAGGCCTGTCACCTAATTCATCAATTTCTTTTTCGATCCAACCTACTGTATATTCGGGGAATATTGGTGCAGCTCTGGGTTGATTTGCTTGATTACCCACAATAAGTTCATCATGTTTAATCCAAATGGTTTTTTTTGCTAAGTGATTCGCTAAAGCAAAAGCTCGGCGAATAATGATAGGTTGATCAAGATGAGCTTTATAAGATTCAGTATAATGCTCGGCACGTTCAACGCAAATATTTGGTTTAATAATATGAATTAATGCATCTTTATGTGCTTTAATTCGTGGGGTAATTGTAGTTAAGTCTAAGTTTGCCATTGTTGTCTCCTTTTTTAATTCCTGTGACAAATATTATCCACGCAAAATCACATTTAAATTTTTATCTTTCGCATATTGCATAGCATATTCAATCAATTCATTGTCGTTTAATGGTTCAGTAGGTGCGTAATAAGGCTTGTCCAACATTTTATATTTATTAATACCTAGTGTATGGTATGGTAAAAAATGGATCTCACTAGTCAAAATCTCACCAACCGTGAAATCAACAATTGAGCGAATAGATTGTTTATCTGCATTGAAACCTTGAATCAGAGGAACCCTTACTATAATGGTTTTATCTGCTTTAGATAGTAAGCGAAAATTATCTAAAACACGTTTTGCAGAACCATTGGTCCACGCTTTAAATATTTTCTCATCCGTATGTTTTAAATCAGCCAAAAAAAGATCTACATAAGGTAAAGATGATTCAATATATTTCCACGGTACGTGCAAACAAGTTTCAACTGCAGTGTGGTATTGATGTTCCTTACATCGTTGTAGAATTTGTTGGCTCAACTTTGGCTGCATAAATGGCTCACCACCAGATAATGTCACACCACCATCTGTACGTTTGTAAAAAGGTGCATCTTTATCAACAACAGTCATTATTTCATCCACCGAATAAAGTTCACCACAAACTGTAAGAGCCAAACTAGGACAAAGATACTTCATGTTTTCGATTAACTGATCATCCAATTTTGAACGTTTAATCTTCAATTCACCTTTTACTTTACAAAATACATTAGGTGAATGTTTTACACATAATTCGCAATCTTGGAGACATAGACGATTGTCATACAAAAATTCTTGCTTGGTTAATTGACTTTCAGGGTTTTGACACCAAACACAACTCAATGAACAGCCTTTTAAAAATATGACAGTTCTAATGCCAGGACCATCGTGAGTTGAATAGCGTTGTAAATTGAAAATCATTAATTTACTCCTTTTTGTTTTATTAAATATGTTTCGAAAGAAAGTTACCGTGATCAAGATCACATTTTTTAAAATAATCTTTGATTTTATTTTTATATTAAAATGGAGGAATAAAACTAATTTCTACTTATAAAAATATAAGCTAGAATAGGTGATAAATAAATTTGTTACCAAAGGGATTTGGTCGATAAATCTATAATAATATTGATTTTTTTGATGGTATTAATTTAACGGATTTTTATTTTTTAAGATCCATTTAGCAAACTTATCATCATAAAGTTCACGACAAATATGTTCTAGATCAATTAAGGTATAATAATCGACACTATTTTCATCAGTATGATGTTCAAGTCCTAAATGTTGATACAATGATGCTGCTCGACGACGAATTAATGATTTTAATGCGGCTTTATAACTTTGATCAGTATCCATCATTTCACACAATGCAAATAACACCATTTGAACCTGTTGTGGCGTAGAAAGACCAGCAGTGTGATTTAACGCAACCGCACGGCTATCTGCTACTAAACGATCGATAAATTTAAGATTTTCAGGATCGGTCACAATTGAGCTGTAACGTTTATCTAAAATCTGTCTAGCCTTGCTTGGTAATGCTTTAATTTTGTTATCTAAAATATTATCGTGTGCTATTGCAATCACACCTAAACGCCAACCTGTTGCACCAAAATACTTAGAGAATGAATAAACTAAAATCGTATTTTTAGGGCAAATAGCAAATAAGGATTGGAAATCATCAGCAAATGTACCGTAAACATCATCAGTTAAAATAATTAAATCTGGACGTTTTTTCACAATATCAGCAATGATTTTCAAACTTTTATCATCAATTTTTACTGATGGTGGATTAGATGGGTTAACTAAATAAAATGCTTTGATGGAAGGATCTTCTAATTTGCGCAATTCGGCTTCTGGATATTGCCAATTTTTATCAGGATCAGAATTAACTAACACTTCAACCAATTGATAATCATTAAGCTCTGGAATTTCCAAATACGGCGTAAAAATAGGTGCACCAATTGCAATTTTATCACCTTTTTGGATTAAGTTATTTTCTTTCATTGAATTGAAAATATAAGCCATTGCAGCAGTACCACCTTCAACAGCAAATAGATCAAGATCATCTCGTCTTAAATATTGCGCACCCATTTGAGAAAGAACATAGGCTTTAACCACCTCTTCACTAAAATGCAGCATTCTATCAGGTACTGGATAGTTACAGCCCAAAATACCTTCCACCATCTCTTGTAAGAAGGCATTTTCATCTAGACCAAGTTGATCGCGAATATATGAAAATGCTTTACCTAAAAATGACACGCCAGGAGTTTGATAATTTTGACGGACAAAATGTTCAAAACGACCTGTTAAACCAGCCTTAATTGGCATTCCTCCTATGCCTTCATTCATATATGAAAAAGACATTTCAGACTCTTGCAAAGCAAAAACACCAAGTTGGAAAAAAGCTTGTCGTGGCCATGTTGCCAAGAAATTAGGATTACCACGCCCCGCATTTAACATTACACGGTCAGTATGGCTTTGTGCTAGTTTAATTAAATTATCTTTCAATTCAAAAGGACTTAAATTCGCATATTTTGCATATTCATTATTACTTTTCATAACCATGTATCCTTAATTTGAGATGTCAATTAAACAAAAGCAACAACTAATGGCCCTAATAAAGTTAGGAAAACATTAGCTAAAGCATAGGTAATAGCAAAAGAGTTAGTAGGTGTTGAGTTACCCGCTTTATTTAGTACTTCACCAAAAGCTGGATTTGCACTACGAGAACCCGCCAAAGCACCAGCGAATACTGCAGAATTTTTATAACCCAGCACATACTTACCAAAGTAAATACCAAGCAACATAGGCAATAAAGTAACTACAACACCAATTAGAAATAAAGAAATACCTTGATCTTTAATGGTATCAATAGCTTGCAATCCAGAGCTTAGACCAACTACGGCTACGAAGCCAGCAAGACCGAAATCTTTAAGTAATTGCACCGCACCCGTTGGGATGTTCCCAACAGTTTGATGTAAAGATCGATACCATCCAAATAATAAGCCTGATAACAAAGCACCACCACCAGCACCTAAGGTAATTGGAATACCACTAACACGAATTACAATAAGACCAATAATAAGGCCAACGACAAGACCTAAACCATGGAATATCCAGTCAGTTTTTTCGCTTTTTGTTATCGGCGCACCAATTTTATCAACTACTCGCCTTAAGTCACCATCAGTACCATAAACCGTAATAATGTCACCTAATTTGAACACCATATCATTATTTAATGGCAATGGTTGCCCATCGCGATGGACAGCAATTAAATAAATACCATGTTTTAGTTTCATTACTTCATCAGATGAAAGTACTTGCGTTAAGTTTTGACCAACATAACGTGTATTACGCATTTCGACATCTTGAGTATTCATAACCACATCCATACCCTGTGCCGAATTCACCTCTTCACCTAATAAATCAGTGGCTTTAATCATGGCATCACGATGACCAACAACTAAAATAATATCTTTGGCCTTTAATATAGTTTCTGGCCCAGCTTCAATAATACGATTACCACGTTTGATTCGTTCGATACTTATGCCATTAATCACCTTTTCTAAACTTTCAACGGTTTGATTAACTTTATTGGTAATACGATATAAACGACCAGTTACATCTGATAAGGCAAAGTTCTGACCACTACCTAATAAAAGTGAACCATGTAATTGTTCTGCTTCTGCCTGAATTGCATCATCGTTAATTTCACGACCCATAATTTTAGGTAAAATATTAACACAGACAATTATGGCTCCGAGTGAACCAAAGATATAAGTTACGGCATATCCAATAGTCACATTACCTTGTAATCGGCTTAACTCTTCAGGGCTTAAACCTAGCTGAGTAAGCGCATCTGATGCCGTCCCCATTATTGCTGATTGGGTTAATCCTCCTGCAGCTAAACCAGCAGCAAGGCCTTTATCTAAATTGAATAATTTGGCTAAAACGAGCACCGTAACAAAGCCAACAACGGCAATAAATAGTGCTAAAAAGATTTCACGAAGGGTTTTAACCCCCAATGAACGAAAGAATTGAGGTCCACTTTCGAACCCTACTGCATAAATAAATAAAGCAAAAAGTACAGCTTTGACACCAGCATCAACCGTAACACCAAACACGCTTAATGCGACAGCAACTAGTAGGGAACCAGCCACTCCACCTAATTGAAATTTACCAATTCGAATACCACCAATCAAATACCCTAAGCTCAGTGAGAGAAATAAAAGTATTTCTGGTGAATGTTTAAGTCCATCTAAAATCCAATTTGAAAGCCATTGAAACATAATAATTGTCCTCAAGTGCTAAAATTTATGAAATAGAAAAAGATAGAAAAGAAAAGATTGGAACTTGAACTTTAATATTCATCACATTTTATGAATACTGTTATATATTAAACTTCAATGCAAAGAATAGATAGTTAATTTTAACGATTAATACTATTGTTAGGAGATAACAAATTATTAAAAAAGTAACATATTGTCATATTACAATATCTATAAATTGTTCTTAAAAAGAAGCCCAAACAATTTTTGGGCTTAAAGGTGGTTTAATTAAAAAATAAATTTCATTAAGTTCAAAGCGTTATTTTGCTCTGAAAATATTTTCTCTAATTTTAGCATCAAGATTGTTTATCCAACGATTGTAGTTGCGATGAACTTTTCCATTACTACCTTGTAAGTTTGAACTAACTGAAACATACTTAATTGAATACCCTGTTGCAGAGTAAGGGATATCAACAACAACTTCAAATTTACGATTGAATAATTGACCTCGGATAGTATCATTATTTAATGCTTGCATTTTCCAAGTACCAAATGCTGCTCTACCTTTAGTACCACTATCTAAAATAGCTTGTTTAACTTGTGCTTTAGTCAAACCATTAACTGGGGTACTAATACTATTTGGCGCTTGATATTTACTTGCACAACCGAATAATATTGAAACTAAAAAGAATGCTGCAATATATTTAAAAAATCTCATTGTTTACTCCTTAAGGATAATTTTAATTAACGTTTTTTACATATTAATAAAGTGTGTCCAAATCCAATCCCATCAATATCTTCCTCAACGTGAAACCCTGCTTCATTTAGACATTGATAAAATACTTTTGAATGGTAAAAACGGCTATTACCATTTGCTAAACAAGTAAAATAGAGAGAAGAAGCATTTAAACTTAATGCTCCTGCCTCAAAGTTTTGGCGATCCCAAAAAAGATCCATAATACAAACAGAAGCATCATCATTCATACTACGGTGTATTGTTTTCAAAATATGGACAATTTGATCTGAACTAAAACAATCTAAAAACTGGCTCATCCACCAGATATCAGCTTGGTTAGGGAAAATATCAGTTTCCAGTACATTTACACCAATACCATCAATACGATCTTCAAAGCCCGATTTTTTAATATTTTCTTTTGCAACTGAGATTTGTTCAGGTAAATCTAAGATTGTCACTTGAGTTTCAGGCAAATGTTTAGCTGAAAAAATTGCCCATTTACCTGTATTACCACCTATATCATAAACATGTTTAGGGTTCAATTTCATGATGTAAGGTAAAACAGCAGGAAAAGCGTGATCTGAATAAAAATGGTCGAAATCAAACCAACTTTTTTTTGCTTGTTCAGGCAGAGACTGCAACATGGGGTAAATCGTTTTACCATCACCAAAAACTTTGAGGCCACTCGGTTCGCCTTTTTCAAGTGCTTCTTGAAGAAAAAACATACTTTGGTAGCAGATATCTTGGGAAAAATTAAGGTTAACTTCTGTCATTTTATCATGCAATAAAAAATGACCAATTTTACCTAAAATATAGTTGGAGTCTTGCTGATAAATAACACGCATACTAAGTGCAACATCCAGCAGAAGTTCAAGTGCATAAGGTGATAAAGAAACTTTTTTAGTTAAATCCTCTAAATTAATACCAATTTTACCAGATTGATCAATAGAAGATAAAATTCCTTTGTTTTTCATGCACATTATGGCTTGGAATAATATAGGAGCAAAGGCAATTTTTTGAGCTTCAGTAATTGCTTCTAATGCTGTATAAATTTCCTTATTGAATCCATACTTGATGTTTTCTTGTCCAGTCAATGTATTGCCTTTTTATTGTTTTACTGTATTGTATAAATAAATCAGATTTTTTCAGTATTATCGAATTAATAATATTACAAAAAGTTGCTAAGTAAAGAATTAATTAAAAAATATTAATATGAGACTTTCTTTTTCAATCGAAAATTGGTTTGCTTTATCTGCTGGTTTATCCTCCAAATCTGACTGGCAATTATGGTCAAAACAGATTAATCACAATTGGGATTTACACATACCCAAACTCAATAAACTGCCTATGATGCAAGCAAGAAGAATGAGCATTTCTTCACGCCTTGCTGTTGAAGTTGCTTTAGAGCTCATAGAAAATAATAATGTGGATTTAGCGATTTTTTCAAGCCAACATGGTGAACTTGAAAAAACATATAAAATACTAGTTTCACTTAATCAAGCTAATGACATTTCACCAACCGATTTTGCATTATCGGTCCATAATACTGCTTCAGGTTTATTCACAATTATTGCCAAGCAAGCTATCCCTATCACATCGCTTAGTGCGAATAATGATGGTTTTCAACAAAGTTTGATTGAGGCTCTACCAACACTACAACAAAAAGATAAAAAAGTACTATTGATTGATTTTGATGGGATGGTTCCTGAATCTTACCAAACAGAAATTCATCAAATAATTCCATATTATGCGGTAGGTTATATCTTAACAAATGGCAATCAGTTAACATGCCAAAGTATTAATAAAACATCACAGAAAAATCCAATCAATTATCCTCAATCATTGGCTTTTTTACATGCTTATCTAAATAAAAAACAAAATTTCATCATACAAGGATTATCTCAAGACTGGCAATGGACGATAAATACATAAATAAACAAAAATTCTATACTATAAACCAGTGGTGGCGATTATTTGCGACCGCACTGGGTTTTATTATATTTGGTCTTTTTGGATTATTCGTTTTATCGTTGATATGGTTTAGTTTATTGAGATTATTTGTTTGGAAGAAACAAAAAAGAATTATTATTGCTCAATACAGCATAAGTATTAGCTTTAAAGTGTTTTTATGGATAGTAAAATCATTATGTATTTTCAACTATCAATTTAATGAAGTTGAAAAATTAAAGCAAGATGACGGATGTTTAATTGTTGCTAACCACCCATCTTTGCTAGATGTTGTTCTTCTCGTTTCAGTTATGCGTCGATGTGATTGCTTAGTTAAGGGTGCGTTACTCAATAACCTTTTTATTAGCCGCATTATAAAAACAGCAGGTTATATACTAAACGGTGAATCAGGCCAAATACTACCACAATGTAATGAAATCTTATCAAACAAAGGAAGAATTTTGATATTTCCCGAAGGAACTAGAAGCATACCTAATCATCCTATAACATTACAAAGAGGAGCTGCTAACATAGCATTAAGGTGTCATGCTGATATCCGAATAATACATATTCAATGTAATCCACCATGGTTGATAAAAAAACAAAAATGGTATGACATCCCTGAAAAAAAAGCATTGTTTAATATTACAGTAGGTGAAAAAATCAAAATAGATGACTTTCTAGAAGAAAATACAACTGTTGCAGCAAGAAAACTTACCAGACATCTCACAACATTATTAACGCTGGAACCATAAAAAAGAATAATAGATAAAAGGGAAATTAAATGGAAAAATTACATCATGATATAAAATCATTAATAATCGAAGTGCTTAATTTAGAAGATATCACATCTGAAGATATCGATACCCAAGCTCCATTATTTGGTGATGGTTTAGGTTTAGACTCAATAGATGCATTAGAACTAGGTCTTGCTATCAAAAATCAATATGGTATTGTTTTATCGTCAGAAAGTGAAGAAACCAAAAAAGCATTTTACTCAGTTAAAACGCTAGCTGATTTTATTAATTCTCAACAGTAATAAGGAAGATTTTTAATGGATAAGCAACAAATTTTTCAACAAGTACAATCAGCACTAGTTCAGCTTTTTGAATTATCTGCCGATGAGATTAAGCCAGAATCTAAACTTTTTGAAGAATTAGACTTAGATAGTATTGATGCAGTAGATTTAGTTGTACATTTACAAAAAAAGATAGGCAAAAAAGTTGATCCTGAAACGTTTAAAGCAGTAAGAACTGTTCAAGATGTGGTTGATGCAGTGTACAATTTGCTAAATGCTAAATAGCATAATGAATAAATTTAAGTTAATAATAAAAGCAATGACAGGAATAATCCTGTTTTGCTATCCGATAGTTATTTACTTATCTTTAAAATATCAAATTATTAATATCGCTGTTTTATGCATTGCTGCATTATTAGTGTTAAGGCTAATCGCCTTACCTAATTTATTTTCAAATATTGGTTGGTTAGCAAAAGTAACAACTTGCTTTGGTTTGCTTTTAGCATTAACCAGCTGGATATTTAACAAATTTCAATTTTTGCTCTATTACCCCGTAGCAACAAATCTTCTATTCTTAATATTTTTTGGATATTCATTGTATCAGCCACAAAATATTATCGAAAGATTCGCCAGATTAAAACATGATAATTTACCAGCAAGTGCAATTAACTATACAAGAAAAGTAACTATATGTTGGTGTCTATTTTTCATACTAAATGGTTTAATCGCATTAATAACTTGTCTTATTAATGATATTTATTGGTGGACAATGTATAACGGATTAATAAGTTATATTCTTATCGGATTATTAATGGGGGGAGAATGGATTGTTCGTCAAAAAGCAAAACATTAGTTTTATTATCCGAGCAATTATTACGACCAGATAATGAAATAATTGCATTTAGAAAGCAACTAGCTTTAACTGTTGGAGATCTAAAACAACAAATTAGCATAATTGTTAATGAATTAGACAATCATACTGAAGAAAATTGGGTTTTATTCATGGATGATAGTTTTAATTTTGTTGCAGGATTTCTCGCTCTCTTATATTCAGGAAAGCATCCACTTTTACTAAATCCTAGGCATGTCGAATTATTACACTATTATCAAGCTGTATTAACCGATACACATCTTACAAATATTAATTTGCCAACTAATTTGCCAATTATCAACATCAGCAATATTAATCAACATCAATCAGTTAAATCAGTAAAAAATAATCCGGATTTTAAACAAACATCATTTACATTATTCACCTCTGGCTCAACAGGTTTGCCAAAACCAATTAAAAAATCTATTTCTCAACTTGAGCGAGAAATTAATATATTAATAGATAATTTAAAAGTTTCACCTTGTGACTTACTTATTGCTTCTGTGTCACATGAGCACATGTATGGATTAACCTTTAAAATAATGCTTTCTTTAAGCTCCAAAATACCTTTTGTTTGTGAAACAATACTCTATCAAGAACAATTAGCAACTTATCAATCTAAAAACATTACTTACATCACAACGCCATCAATTATCAAAAATTTAGATCATAATTTATCTACTATTAACTGTACTTGTGTATTTTCATCTGGTGGAGAGCTTAGTTTTGAAAATGCCCAATTTTGTTTACAGAATTTCAATGTTTTACCTTATGAAATTTACGGTTCAAGCGAGACTGGTATTATAGCCAAAAGACAACAAAAATCGCTTAATACACCTTGGGAACTCTTTTACCCATTACAATTAAAATATACCCCCAATCAACAACCATTATTAATATCACCTTTATTACCACAAGCTGAATTACTAAATGATAAATTACAAAAAATAGATGACATTAAATTTTATTTAAAAGGCCGGATGGATAAAATAGTCAAAATTGCAGAACAACGCCTATCTTTAACCTATATAGAGAACCAGATCAATAAAATTACAGCCGTTGAAAAAGCAATTGTTATTCCCTTAGAAAAAAACAATAGAACAATATTGGCCGCCATCATTAAAATAAAACCATCTCATAGTAAGGAAATAGATAACTTTAATTATTTCAAACTTACACAATATTTTCGACATTTACTTAAAGATACATTATCATTAGTTGAAATACCTAAGAAATGGCGTTTTATTGAAAGTTTTCCGGAAAATTTGCAAGGAAAATGCACATATACTGACTTAAAAGCATTATTCGATACTCCAAATAAGATATGAAAAAAGAGTTTCCCAACGAAATAAGCATTAGTAAAACTGAAACAGAAGCTAATATTGAAATCACAATACCGCCAGATCTTTTTTGGTTTAAAGGACATTTTCCTACACAACCAGTGTTACCAGGTGTGACTCAGGTTAATTGGGTAATTGGTTATGCCCAAAAATTAATTAATCCAAACTTATCAATATCGTCCATCGAGGTGGTAAAATTTCAATCGCCAATATTACCTAATGATCGCCTAAAACTAACGCTACTCTGGAATGAAAATAAACTAAAATTCACTTATAGTTTTATTACACAGCATGGCAACATAGCAAGTACAGGAAAGCTTACACTATGTCAGTAATTGAGCCTTCGCTATCAAAAAACTATTGCTTTATTATACCTTGTTACAATCATAGTGATGCTTTACCGCGTGTTTTACAAAATATTGAACATTATCAATTGACTTGTTTTCTAATTGATGATGGTAGCTCGTATGAACATGCACAAAGACTGACAGAAATAGCAAAACAATATGCATGGGTCAATTTAGTGCGTTTAACTAAAAATGAAGGTAAAGGTGCGGCAGTAATGTGTGGTTTTAGTCACGCATTAGATCATGGTTTTGCTTATGCCATTCAGATAGATGCTGATGGCCAACATGATAGCCAAATTGTCAAACAGCTTATTGAACAATCACAATTAAATCCCAACACTTTAATATCTGGTTGTCCTATCTATGATGATTCAGTTCCTAAACACCGACTTATTGCGCGATATATTACCCATTTTTGGGTATGGATTGAAACCTTAAGTTTTAATATTAAGGACAGCATGTGTGGGCTTCGTGTCTATCCATTAAAACAGACTTGTCACCTCATCAGTCAACAACAAATTGGTAAAAAAATGGATTTTGACACCGACATAATGGTTCGATTATATTGGCAAGGTACTGATTCTATTTTTGTACCAACACATGTCACTTATCCCGCTGATGGTGTTTCTCACTTTAACGCATTCAAAGATAACCTATTAATTACTTGGATGCATACTCGACTATTTTTTGGCATGTTGCCACGAATTCCAGCATTAATAAAACAAAACCGACGTAAGAAAAATAAAGATAGTCACTGGTCTCAAACTGACGAACGCAAAGGTTTAATGGGGATCAAGTTAATTTTAATGCTTTATCGCCTTCTAGGAAGACGTGTTGCTCAAATGTTCATGTTCCCAGTTATCAGTTATTTCTGGTTAACAGGGAAAAAACAACGACAAGCATCCAAAGCATATTTAGAAAAAATCCTTAAACAATATCCTAATGTGCCATTGATTGAAAAGAAAAAATTAACCTCTTTCCGACACTTTCAACAATTTGGTGAGTCACTGTTAGATAAACTAGCCAGTTGGCAAGGCGATATTAAGCTTGATGATATCTATTCACCAAACAAAGGCGAATATTTAAGACTAATTTCTGAAAAAAAGGGGATTATCTTAATTTGTTCACATTTAGGTGATATTGAAATGTGTCGAGCACTAGCAGAATTATCCCATAATGTGACAATAAATGCTTTAGTGCATAAAGGTAATGCTGTACGATTTAACAAAGTATTAAAACAGGTTAATCAAAATTCAATAATCAATCTAATAGAAGTTGCTACATTAGGAGCGGATACTGCCATAATACTGCAACAAAAGCTAGAAGCTGGTGAATGGGTAGCTATCATTGCTGACAGAACATCAATTAATCCTTACCAAAGAGTGCCAGAAAATGCTATTGTTTGGGCCAATTTCCTTGGTAAACCTGCACCTTTTCCTAAAGGGCCATTTATACTATCTTCTGCATTAAAGTTCCCCGTTTACTTTTGTTGGGGATTAAAACCCAATGGTCGATTCCAAATATATCTAGAACATTTTACTGATGAGCTAAAGTTATCTAGAAAAAATAGACAAGCGGAACTAGAACAAACCATTGAGTATTATGCCAATCGATTAGAATATTATTGTTTACAATCACCACTTGATTGGTTCAATTTTTTCGATTTTTGGCAATTTAATCCACCTGAAATAACGAATAATAAAAATGAATAATTTTAATCACTGTCATATCACCATCGACTATAAACCATCTTTCCATGACACAGACGCCATGGGCGTGGTTTGGCATGGTAATTATCTTAAATTTTTTGAAAAAGCTCGCGAAGCATTATTTCGAAAATTTAATTATGGTTATAAAGAAATGGTTGATTCGGGTTATATTTGGCCTATTGTCGATGCAAGAATAAAATATACAGCACCCGCCCTTGCAGAACAAACTTTAGAAATCTTTGCCAAACTAGAAGAATATGAGCATCGCATAAAAATTAGCTACCTAATAAAAGATAAAAAAACTGGTAAAAAAACAACTTCTGGCTACACAACTCAAGTTGCGGTCTCTACAGATACCAAGGAAATGTGTTTTGTTACACCTGATATATTTTTGAATTGCTTTGGATTAATTAAATGAACAAATGCCTAGTTGCTTTCGCAACAACACTATTATTAACTTTCTCAACAATAACGAGTGCAATCACGCTAAGTGATATACAACTGCTATTTAGCAAAAACCAAGTTGTTCGAGCTGATTTTACCCAAGATCGCTATATTAATGGTTTAACCTCACCCATCCATTCAACGGGAAAGATGATAATATCTAAGGAATTAGGTCTATGGTGGCAACAAAATACACCATTTGCTATGACATTGAAAATGAATCAACAGCGAATGGAACAACGCATAGAAGACCAAACTCCAGAAATAATAACTGCAGAAAAACAACCTCAGCTATTTCAGTTCAATCATTTATTAACGGCAATTTTCACTGCAGATAAAGAGATGCTTGAAAATAATTTTGATATAACAGTCACCGAACAAAATAATATTTGGACATTAACGCTAAAACCTAAATTAGCACCGCTAAATAAAATTTTTAAACAAATTATTCTTAGTGGAAAATCCTATTTAGAAAAAGTCACTATTAATGATATGCAAAATGACAAAACAGAGCTTACATTCAAAAATCATAAAACGACAAAATTAAATCAAGATGAACAATTGCTATTCAGATAATCAATTAACATTAAAAAGAAGAGCAATCTTATGGTTGATGATGGTCGCTTGTCTGATTCTTGCTGCTTATTACCTTTTAGCTAATAGTAAAATCAACAGTAGTGTTTTATCTCTATTACCTAAAGAGCAAACCAACAATGTTCCTACTGAACTTATTGATGGTTTTCAAAATCGATTAGATAGACAACTTGTCTGGTTGATTAAGCCCACTAATGGCGAATTAGAACCAGTTAATTGGTGGTATCAAACCCTAAAAAAACAATCTTTTATTAGCCAAGTAAACGGTTATTTTGATGAAACATTTCAAAAAAATTGGGGAAAATTTGCTTTTCAATATCGTTATCAGCTACTGGACTCAAAAACTAGTGAAAGATTAAAAAATGGCACTCAGCTGAATTGGATAAAAAGCCAGCTATATTCTCCTTTTAGCGGAATAAGTGCAACTGAATTGGAAAATGATCCATTATTATTAACTCGTTCATCTCAATTAAATCAACTGGCTAACTCAGGTGGGTTGACCATTCAAAATAATTGGTTATCAGGACAAGATGACCAAGGCAATCAATGGTACATGATTTTTGCTGAGTTAAATAATTCATCATTTAACATGAGCCAATCTCACCAAATTACCACACAATTAAATGAACTTACCAAACAATTACATGAAAAGTGGCCAAATGTTGAAATTTTAAAACGAGGCGTGCTTTTTTATAGTGATTACGCAAGCAGTGAAGCTATAGATGATATAACAACCATCGGTAGCTTATCAATTATAGGCATTATCATATTGATAATTAGTGTATTTCGATCGATAAGACCAATTATTTTATCGATACTATCAATTTTTGTTGGAATTATTTGTGGTTTAGTGGCTGTTTTAAGCCTATTTGGTGAAATTCACATAATGACAATTGTTATGAGTACTAGTGTAATAGGAATAACTGTCGACTATTCACTGCACTACTTAACTGAACGACTGCTACATGGTAATCAAGAATCACCTTATGCAAGTTTAAAAAAACTCATTTCAACTTTGACGTTAGCGTTATGCACAAGTTTTATTGCTTATCTAATCTTATTAATTGCGCCGTTCCCGGGCTTAAAGCAATTATCAATATTTGCAGTTTTTGGTCTACTCGGTGCTTTTTTAACTGTAATATGCTGGTATCCTCTGCTCGTTAACAAATTACCAGTACGTGAAGATGTTGGTTATAAGTTACTAAGTAGCTGGCTAAATTTATGGAAAAATAAACAGATGCAATTGATAATGGTATCAATCGCTCTATTATTTATCGGTTATGGGTTTATTAATTTAAAAGTTGATGACGATATTGCCAAACTACAAGCATTGCCAGAACAATTACAACTACAAGAACAAAAAATTATCAGTATTACCCGTCAAACAACAGATCAAAAATGGTTTGTTGTTTTTGGTGATACAGCTGAACAAACCTTACAACGACTTGAACAATTTTTACCTAAACTTGAACTTGCAAAATCAGAAGGTTATTTTGAACAATATCAGAGCATAAACTTACCTTCATTCCAAAAACAGCAAGAAAATATCGAATTTGTTAAACAATATAGTCCTGAAATTATATCCTCTTTAACACAAATGGGAATTAAGGCTAACTTACCTACTTTTGAACAACCAATTATTACACCAGAACTATGGCAACAAAGTGAACTTAGCCAAGGTCGAAAACTACTTTGGTTAACCTTACCAACGGGAAAAAGCGCGACTTTAATTCCAATAAATGGAATTAAAAATATCATTGAAATAAAAAAATTATCGGAAGTAGATAAAGGAATCTATTGGCTTGATCGCCGTGAAGAATTTAACACTATGTTTGCCCATTACCGAATACAATTATCCCAGCTGATTGCTGGTGCTGTGATTCTTATTTGCTCTTGCTTTATCTTCTATCATCGCAAATATGGTTTAAAAGCTGCATTAAAAAGCACATTACCTACATTATTATCAACAGGTATAGCATTAGCTATTAATGGCATAACCAATCAAACTCTTAATTTATTCTCAATGTTAGCACTAATTCTTGTTATTGGTATTGGTATCGACTATAGTCTATTTTTGAGCAACAATAAAAGCCAAAACCAAAGTGCATTATTAGCAGTAAGCATGGCGGCATTGACTACTATATTATCTTTTGGGTTATTAATAATAAGCCATACCGTTGCCATAAAAGGATTTGGATTAGTATTAACTGGCGGTATTTTTACAGCATTTTTATTTGCACCACTAGTCATCAATAATAGACAAGAAATATTAGGGACAAAAGGATGAAGAAATATTTATATTTAACTTTTTTATTATTAAGTATGTTGATTTCAGCCTGCTCGTCCCAACCTAAATCAGAAGCTTGGTTAACCAAAGAAACCAAAGTTAACTTGCCTAAGATAAATCTAACTCAAGACTATCACGATCAACAACTATTAACCTTTAAATATAACAATCAAGAAAACTCGGTAATAGTAATCGTTGATATTAAAGATAACCAATTGAAAGTAATTGGGTTATCCACTATAGGTATTCGTTTGTTTGAAATTGAATACGACGGTAGTAAAGTTAAAGCAAAACAACATATATTTGTTAAGCAACTTCCCCCTCCTGAGCAAGTATTATCAGACATAATGCTAAGCATATTACCAACAATTTCATGGCAAAACGTATTACCGGCGAATTGGCAACTCATTGATAACGACTTATTTAGGACCCTTGTCAATGATAAAAAACAAACAATCATTAAGATAACTTATAACCAAAAATCTTCAACAGACATTAGAAAACCAATTAAAATTCAACATGCTATATTTGGTTATCAAATTACAATTAAGAGTATGGAATAGATGATTTATGTTGCTGCGCTTGGCGCGATAAACACATTAGGACACGACAAACAACAGATAATCGATAATTTATCCCAAAATTATTGTGCAAAGCACTACTTGACTCAAGAAAAGGGTTGGTTATTAAATGGCCAAAATACTTGGTTAGGTAAAGTAACGGGGGAGCTTCCCTCCATTCCTCACAATTTGACGCAATATGCGACAAGAAATAATCAATTACTTTATGCTGCATATTTACAAATTAAACAGCAGATACAACAAGTTATCGAAAAATATGGACCAAAAAGAATTGCGGTTATAATGGGTACTAGTACTTCTGGAATACACGAGGGCGACGTTAACATTGAGCACTATTTAAAGACACATCATTGTCAACCCCATTTCTATTATCACCAACAAGAACTTGGTAATCCATCGTGTTTTTTAACAGAATTACTCAATTTACAAGGTCCTAGCTATACCATTTCCACTGCTTGTACATCTAGTGCAAAAGCCGTAATAAGTGGCCAACGACTGATTGAATCAGGATTGGTTGATGCTGCCATTGTTGGTGGTGCTGACAGTTTAAGCAGAATGCCAATAAATGGTTTTAATGCGCTTGAAGCACTATCGAATAATCCCTGTATGCCATTTGCACAAGACCGTAACGGCATAAACATTGGTGAAGCCAGTGGATTAATGTTAATAACTAAAGAAGAATCAAGTGATATTGCATTATTAGGTGTAGGTGAATCATCCGATGCTTATCATATCTCCTCCCCTCATCCAGAAGGAATAGGAGCACAAGTTGCGATGGAAATGGCATTAGAAAATGCAAACTTAAAACCAAATCAGATTGGCTATCTTAATTTACATGGCACGGCAACGGTGCTTAACGACCAAGCTGAAAGTAGAGCTGTTTATCGAATATTTGAGCAAAACTTACCTTATTGTAGTTCAACAAAACATTTAACAGGACATACATTAGGTAGCGCAGCTATTACTGAATTGGCAATTAGTTACTTATTACTTAAACAAAATATTAATTTACCACAGCAAGATTTTTCAGTATCACCTTATGATAAAAATCTAGATAAAATTAATATTGTTACAGAAAAAATGATGCTACAAACACCAATCATTATGTCAAACTCTTTTGCTTTTGGTGGCAATAATGCATCTCTTATTATTGGAAAAGTATAATGCAATATCAATCAGCAAGTTACTATTTGCCACACAGAACTCCCATGATCATGATTGAGAAAGTTCATTTAGTCGATGAAAAACAATGCATTTGCAGTGTTCAAGTTACCAAAGATGGCATACTTTCTCCATTTTTAACTGATAATTATCAGCTACCCAATTTTTATGCTATCGAATTAATGGCACAAACTATTGGTGTTTGGAATGGATATCATGATTCCAAAAAAAATCACTCACCACAATTAGGCATGTTACTTGGAGGGCGAGCAATAAAAACCAATTTACCTTCATTTGAGCTTAATAGTGAATTAATTATAACCGCCAATTTAGTTCTTTTTGATTCTAAACTAGCTAACTTTGATTGTGATATCAGTATAAATCAACAATGTGTTGCATCAGGTAAATTAAATGTTTATGAACCTGATCCTAGTGAATTAGACCAACTTTTTGGTTCCCAGCGATTAAAAGGATAACAATTATGAGTCGAACAGTACTTGTAACTGGAGCAAGCAAAGGAATTGGTAAAGCAATTGCCTGTAAACTAGCGTCCGATGGTTTTGATATCGTCATACATTATCATAGTGACAAAAAAGGGGCGATTGAAACTCAAAAAATTATCGAACAAACCGCCCAAAAAGCTAGACTAATTCAATTTGATGTAAGCAACACTGAGCAATGTCAGCAAATGATAGAAGCAGATACTGAACAATATGGAGCTTATTACGGTGTTGTTAATAATGCAGGTATTATCCGTGATGGTGCTTTCCCTGCTTTAACACAAGATGATTGGAAAGCTGTAATTCATACCGATCTTGATAGTTTTTACAATGTATTACATCCTTGTATTATGCCCATGATTGGACTTCGTAATGGTGGAAGAATTATAGTTATATCATCAGTTTCTGGCATCGTTGGAAATCGTGGTCAAGTCAATTACAGCGCGGCCAAAGCAGGCGTAATTGGTGCAACCAAAGCGTTGGCACTTGAATTAGCTAAACGAAAAATTACCGTCAATTGCATTGCCCCGGGTCTAATAGACACGGGTATTTTAGATATGGAACCAATCGCTTTAAAAGAAGCAATGAACATGATCCCTCTTAAACGAATGGGGCACGTTGACGAAGTCGCAGGACTTGCAAGTTATTTAATGTCAGATAATGCGGGATATATAACAAGACAAGTCATTTCTATTAATGGAGGAATGGTATGACAAAACGAGTAGTCATAACTGGCGCAGGTGGCGTCACCGCATTTGGCAATGAATGGGATGATGTTGAGCTCAAACTAAAACAACTTCAAAATGCTGTTCGATATATGCCAGAATGGGAAATTTACGATGGATTGCATACCAAACTTGGTGCCCCAATTGATGATTTTGTTTTACCAGATCACTATACACGGAAGAAGATTCGCTCAATGGGAAGAGTATCATTACTCTCAACTAAAGCAACTGAAATCGCATTAGAAAAAGCAGGATTACTAGATGAGCCTGAGCTAACTAATGGTGATACAGGTATTGCGTTTGGGTCATCAACAGGTAGTACTCAACCCGTTGCATCATTTGCAACCATGTTAAATGAAAAGCATACTAACAACATCACCGCAACGACCTATATTCAAATGATGCCACATACAACTGCAGTTAATACAGGTTTATTTTTTGGTTTAAAAGGTCGATTAATTACCACATCAAGTGCTTGTACATCTGGAAGTCAAGCTATAGGTTATGCATATGAAGCTATAAAATACGGTATGCAAAAAATCATGGTAGCAGGTGGAGCCGAAGAGTTATGCCCTTCGGAAGCAGCTGTTTTCGATACCTTATTTGCCACGAGCCAACTTAATGACACACCAAAGTTATCACCAAGACCATACGATCGGGATCGCGATGGGTTAGTTATTGGTGAAGGAGCCGGTGCATTAATTTTAGAGGAATATGAACACGCCATGGCTCGAGGAGCAAAAATTTATGGAGAGATTATAGGCTTTAAAACTAACTGTGATGCGAGTCATATTACCCAACCAAGGCAAGAAACAATCCAATATTGCATTGAACAATCACTCAAAGATGCAGGATTAGATCCAAGCCAAATTGGTTACATCAGTGCTCACGGTACCGCAACTGCTCGTGGAGATATTGCTGAAAGTAATGCTGTTGCCAATATCTACGGTAATAAAACCCCAATATCATCTTTAAAAAGCTATTTTGGTCATACTCTTGGTGCATGTGGCGCGATAGAAGCATGGTTAACATTAGAAATGATGCATACTGGCTGGTTTAATCCAACTATCAACTTAAATAATGTCGATCCTCAATGTGGTGATTTGGATTATATCGTTGGTTCAGGACGAAATTTAGATATTGAATATTTTCAAACTAATAACTTTGCTTTTGGCGGAATTAACACCTCAATTGTGATTAAAAGAATATAATTTGAAATTTCTTATCATAAAAACAAGGCAAAAAAAGTTGAGGAGAGGGGTTTTTGAGGTTTTTTTCAAACCACAAAAAACTTTTAGGGCTAAAAAACCCCGTTCCTCAACTTTTTTGGCTTAATGGTAGATAAAAAAATAGCGCTATATAGCGCTATTTTTGTGAAATTTATTTATTTTTTTCGCGTTCAATAGCTCGATAGCCAATATCATGACGATAGTAACAACCATGCCAATAGATACTTTTAATTTGTTCATACGCACGTTTTTGAGCGCCTGAAACACTATCGCCTAAAGCTGTAACACATAGAACTCTCCCACCATTGGTATAGACTTGACCGTTTTCTAAACAGGTGCCGGCATGGAAGATTTTGCAATTAGTATCTGTTTCAGTAGGTAGACCTAATATAACATCTTTGGTGTTGTAATCGCCTGGATATCCGCCAGCAGCAAGAACTACACCTAAAGCAGGCCTTATATCCCATTTTGATTTTACTGTATTTAGTTCGCCCTTTGTGGCAACCAAGCAGAGCTCAACTAGGTCTGATTGCATTCGCATCATGATTGGTTGAGTTTCAGGATCGCCAAATCGACAATTGAATTCGATTACTTTAGGATTTCCTTGTTTATCAATCATTAATCCGGCATAAAGAAAACCAACATATACATTGCCTTCTTTTGCCATGCCATTGACGGTTGGGTAAATGATTTCTTCCATAACTTTATTGAAGACGTCATCGGTTACTACTGGCGCTGGAGAGTAAGCGCCCATTCCACCAGTATTCAAACCAGTATCACCATCACCAACACGTTTATGATCTTGGCTGGTTGCCATTGGTTCGACATGTTTACCATCGACCATTACGATAAAACTGGCTTCTTCGCCATCAAGGAACTCTTCAATTACGACTCGATGACCGGCATCACCAAAGGCATTTCCCGCTAACATATCGTGTACTGCCTCTTCGGCTTCCTTTTGTGTCATGGCAACAATCACGCCCTTTCCTGCCGCTAAACCATCAGCTTTTATCACTATTGGTGCGCCTTTTTGACGAATATAAGCAATGGCTGGTTCAATTTCTGTGAAGTTTTGGTATTCAGCAGTTGGGATGTTATGTCGAGCTAAAAAATCTTTAGTGAAAGCTTTTGATCCTTCTAGTTGAGCAGCCGCTTTTGATGGGCCAAAGATAGTTAATCCAGCTTTTTGAAAACTATCGACAATACCAATCACTAATGGCGCTTCTGGTCCAACAATAGTTAAGTCTATTTGTTGCTCTTGAGCAAAGTTGAGTAGACCAGCAATATCTGTTGCTTTGATGTTGATATTTTCTAAATTTGGCTCAAGTGCGGTACCTGCATTACCTGGTGCAACAAACACTTTAGAAACTAATGGCGATTGTGCTGCTTTCCAAGCTAAAGCATGTTCGCGCCCACCATTACCAATTACTAATACTTTCATACAAGGTCCTTTCAATACTTTTATAATTAATGCCTAAAATGACGCATATTGGTGAAGATCATGGCAATATTATGCTCATTAGCGGCTTGAATTACTTCGTCATCACGGATTGAACCACCCGGCTGAATAACACAAGTGACACCAACCGCAGCCGCGGCATCAACACCATCTCTAAACGGGAAGAATGCATCAGAAGCCACCACTGAACCAGCAACTTCTAGATTCTCATCTTGTGCTTTTATTCCAGCAATTTTTGCCGAATAAACACGACTCATTTGCCCTGCACCAATGCCAATAGTCATCTTATCTTTAGCGTAAACAATAGCATTAGATTTCACAAATTTTGCCACTTTCCAACAAAATAGTGCATCAGATAACTCTTTTTCAGTCGGTTGTCGTTTGGTAACTACCGTTAATTGGTCTTTGGTTACCATACCTAAATCACGATCTTGTACAAGCAATCCGCCATTAACGCGTTTTAAATCTAAACTGGCTTTTGTGCTCGCTGGCCATTCGCCACATTCTAATACTCGAACATTTTTTTTCGTTTGTGTAATGGCCAAAGCATTTTGATCAACCGATGGTGCAATAATTACTTCAACAAATTGTTTATCCACAATAGTTTGGGCTGTTTTAGCATCTAATGGACGATTAAAAGCAATAATGCCCCCAAAGGCAGAAGTTGGGTCGGTTTTAAAAGCATTAAGATAGGCATTTAAGATGTTATCACTCACCGCAACACCACATGGGTTAGCGTGTTTAACTATTACACAAGCTGGTTCATCAAATGATTTTACACATTCTAATGCAGCATCGGTATCGGCAATATTGTTATAAGATAGCTCTTTACCTTGTATTTGTTTGGCTGTAGCAATAGAACCTGGCTCAAGATGTTCTTCCACATAAAAAGCTGCATGTTGATGTGAGTTTTCGCCATATCGCATATCTTGTTTTTTAACAAATTGTAGATTTAAAGTGCGAGGGAATTCACCAGCAGGCTTTTCAGTATCGCCATAATATGGAGGTACAAGTTTACCAAAATAGTTAGCGATCATACCGTCATATTGAGCAGTATGTTCAAATGCTTTTATTGCTAAGCTAAATCGATACTTGAAAGAGAGGCAATTTTGCTGTTTATCTAACATATCAATGATTGTGCTATAGTCCTGACAATCAACAACAATGGCGACATCTTTATTATTTTTAGCTGCAGATCGCACCATAGTTGGTCCGCCAATATCAATTTTTTCTATCGCATCTTCTAAACTACAATTTGGGTCAGCTACCTTTTTCGCGAAAGGATATAAGTTGACAACCACCATATCAATCGGTGCGATCTGATGTTGTTGCATCACTTCGTCATCAATCCCTCGACGCCCTAAAATACCACCGTGTATTTTAGGATGTAACGTTTTGACTCGACCATCCATCATTTCAGGGAATCCCGTATAATTCGATACTTCGGTAACAGGAATGTGGTTGTCGATTAAAAGTTTGGCGGTGCCACCAGTAGAAAGGAGTTCAATATTACGTTCAGATAAAGCTTTAGCAAATTCAATGATTCCTGTTTTATCAGAAACACTGAGTAAAGCACGACGGATAGGACGAAACTGCTGCATGAAAAAGCTCCGAAATTGATATTCTAAATCCAAGTCTGTGAGCGGCTATTATATATAAAACGAGGAGCGATGTTTAGTATTAACTTTCTGAAAAAATAATTACCTAATAATTTGTATTTATTCAATGATATGGTCATTTTGCTTATCATAAAAGTAAAGCGAGTTGACACTTTGGATTTTTCTTTCATTTTGTTCTCGAGTGCTATTGCGATATTTTTGAGGACATAGACCAATTCTTTTTTTGAAGATTCGCGAAAAATAAAGTTGATCATCAAATCCGATTGAACGGCTAATTTCTGCGATACTCATATTAGTGGTTTGCAATAACAGTTTTGCACGATTTACCCGTTGCTCTTGTCGCCATTCTCCAATAGACATACCAATCTGGTCTTTAAATATATGAGCAATTCGCGATGTCGACAAACACACTTTCTGCGATACGATATCAAGCGTAAAATTATTTTCATCCAGAGTATCAATTAAATAGTTGCAAACTTGTAGTACTCGGGTATCTATTTTAGGGGGATTAGTGCAAGAAGTCTCTTGTGCGCAACGTATCAAGAATTGCTCTAACATGCTCATAGCTAAATTTTCAGAATATATCGTATTTGATTGCCCTACCTCGACAATTTTTATAAATAGCTGTTCTAGTTCATCTTTTACTTGGGTATTAGGGCGATAAAATCCCGTTTCTTTTAATCGGTTTTCCCAACTTAATAAATATTTCCATGTTGATTTTGGTCTGAAATATACCCAAAAATGAAACCAATTATTCTCATCTTCTTTACGTCCGTATAAATGGGGTTCTTTGGGAGGAAAAAGAACAAAGTCACCGGGATAACAATTAAATGATTCATCATCACGATAAATAGTACCTTGGCCTGCATAAGTGAGGTTAATAATGTAACCATTTAATCCATTAGGACGATCAATGAAAAAATCAAATTTTCCTCCTTTTTCGATCGGTGTTAAACCAGATACAAGATGGACATTAAATGAATAACCAGGTAACAAAGGGTTATTTTGTTGTTTATTGCTCATTTGTCATCACCAATTTTTTGAAACTATTTTATTTTTACATAAAAATTTTTTTTGAATAGTGATAATTGTGAGATCTACATCACAAAACAAATTAGGTGTGCAGAATCGTCTATATTTATAGCAACAACATACCTACTTGTTTTATCGATAATTATTTATTCTTCCAAAAAACTCCATTTAATTAGTCTTTGAGGTGTTAGCGGATGAATAAAAAAATAACCATTGGATTGGATTTTGGTAGTGATTCTGTCAGAGCTTTAGCGGTCGACTGTCAAAATGGGAAAGAGTTAGCTACAGCAGTAGTTTATTACCCACGCTGGTCTAAGGGCCAGTTTTGTGATCCGCAAAAAAATCAGTTCAGGCATCATCCCCTTGATTACATTGAGTCAATGACTCAATCAATACAATCTGTTGTCAATCAACTTAAATCTGATGCACAAAATATAGTTGCTATTGGTGTGGACTCAACAGGTTCTACCCCAGCACCTATTGATGAAAATGGCGATGTGTTAGCTTTAAAACCAGAATTTATGAACAATCCTAATGCAATGTTTATTTTATGGAAAGATCATACCTCGGTACACGAAGCTGAAGAAATTAATAGAGTGTGCAAAACTGAACCATACTCTAAATATTTGGAATATTGTGGTGGAGTTTATTCTTCAGAATGGTTTTGGGCGAAGATTATGCATATTTTTCGTCAAGACAGTGCTGTAAAAAATGCTTCGGCTTCTTGGATTGAACTCTGTGATTGGGTACCCGCTTTACTTTCTGGAACGACAGCGCCAAATGCAATAAAGCGTGGTCGATGCGCTGCCGGTCACAAATGTTTTTGGAGCGAAGAATGGAATGGTTTACCCCCTTATGAGTTTTTTGAAAAACTCGACCCAAGTTTAGTTAATAACTTACCTTATCCTTTATTTGAAAAGACTTATACCGCAAATCATAAAGTGGGCACTATTACCCAAGAGTGGGCAGAAAAATTAGGATTACCAACATCGACCGTAATTTCTGGTGGTGCATTTGATTGTCACATGGGTGCCGTTGGTGCGGGTGCAAAACCTTATACATTAGTTAAAGTAATTGGCACCTCTACCTGCGATATTTTATTGGCAGAACAAAACGTTATAAATAATCGTTCAATTAAAGGCATTTGTGGTCAAGTAGATGGTAGTGTAATACCAAACTTTATAGGTCTTGAAGCCGGGCAATCAGCTTTTGGAGACATCTATGCATGGTATAAAAAACTCTTGTGTTGGCCTCTTGAAAAGTTAGTTTCAATCTCACCAGAATCTCAACCAATAGTGAAGGAGTTAAAACATAAATTATTAAATGATATTGCTCAAGCTTGGGCAGAAAATCCAAATCTAGACACAATCCCTATAACGCTTGATTGGTTTAATGGTAGACGAACCCCTTATGCCAATCAACGAATCAAAGGTGTTATAACCAATTTAACGATTTCAACTGATGCTGCAACATTATTTGGAAGCTTGGTTTTATCAACAGCCTTTGGCGCTAGAGCAATTATGGAATGCTTTATTAATCAAGATGTGCCTGTTAATGAAATTGTCGCTTTAGGAGGAATAGCTAAAAAATCCCCGGTTATTATGCAAGCTTGTGCAGATGTAATGAATAAACCGCTGACCGTTGTGAGTTCAGAACAATGTTGTGCATTAGGTGCAGCAATCTTTGCGGCTGTAGCGGCCAATGTTTACGCCGATATTTCCACCGCTCAAAGTAGCATGTCTAGTAAGCTAGAAACCACCTTTACCCCTGATGAAAACAGGGTCCCTAAATATGAAGAATTATATAGAAAGTATTTAGTTTGGTCAGCATCTAGTGAACCCAACTATAACGCTTAACTTAAAAAATATGAATAAATTATAAAGGAGTCCATTATGTTTGTTTATTCAGAAGCTGAAATTTGGTTTGTTGCAGGTAGTCAACACCTTTATGGGCCAGAATCACTTGAACAAATTAAAAGAAATATTCAAGAGGTAACAGATTATTTTAATCATGAAGCAAATCTACCCGTTAAAATTGTTCTCAAACCACTCGCAACAAAACCTGAGGATATATATAACCTTTGTCAGGAAGTAAATTATTCTTCAAAATGTGTTGGATTAATCACATGGTTACATACATTTTCGCCAGCTAAGATGTGGATTAATGGATTAACTCATCTGCAAAAACCTCTTCTACAACTTCATACTCAATTTAATAAAGTCGTTCCGTGGGATTCAATGGATATGGATTTTATGAATCTTAACCAAACTGCACATGGAGGACGTGAATTTGGTTTTATCGGTTCTCGTATGCGCCAACCTCATTCTCTGGTAACAGGTTACTGGAAAGATAAAGATGTTCATGAGCAAATTGGGAAATGGATGCGAGTTTGTGTGGCAATTAATGCAGAAAAAACCATGAAAATCGTTAGATTTGGTGACAATATGCGCGAAGTTGCTGTAACAGAAGGAAATAAAGTTTCTGCACAAATTAAATTTGGTTACTCAGTCAACACTCATGCAGTTGGTGATTTGGTTTCAGTAATTAACTCAATTGCTGATGGTGATGTCAATCAGCTAATTGATGAATATGAAACACTTTATAAACTTGCTCCCGTCGCCCAAATTGGTGGAGAGAAAAGACAAAACTTAATTGACGCAGCGAGAATCGAATTAGGTATTGAGCAATTCCTTAAACAAGGTAATTATGGCGGATTTACCACAACGTTTGAAGATCTATACGGTATGGCACAATTACCAGGACTTGCTGTCCAACGATTAATGGCTAAAGGTTATGGCTTTGCAGGTGAAGGTGATTGGAAAACCGCAGCATTACTAAGCACAATGAAATTAATGGCCAAAGGACTTCCTGGCGGCACCGCATTCATGGAAGATTATACCTATGATTTTACTGAAGGTAATGAGTTAGTTGTCGGCTCACATATGTTAGAAGTTTGCCCATCTATCATAGATGATGATGTCAAACCTTTACTTGATATTCAACATTTGGGCATTGGTGGTAAAGCCGATCCTGCTCGACTTATTTTTCCTGCAAAACCTGGTTTAGCAATCAATGCCAGTTTAATTGATATTGGTAACCGCTTTAGATTAGTCGCTAATGAACTTGAGACAATCAAGCAACCTTATGCACTACCAAAATTACCTGTAGCATGTGCAGTTTGGAAACCAAAACCATCGTTAAAAGTATCAGCTGAAGCCTGGATTCTTGCTGGAGCAGCACATCATTCTGTTTATACCCAAGCACTTTCTATGGATTATTTTAAACTTTATGCACAACTGCATAAAATTGAACTGTTGGTTATTGACGAAAGTACTCGAATCGATGATTTCAGGAATGAGTTACGTTGGAATGAGATTGCGTATTGTAATCCTTATGCTTGATAAATTTATTTTAGTTCAATGATTGGAAATATTTTTTCCAATTATTATCAAAATTACAGAATAAAGGGAATAAAGAGGTGGATATGAATACGTCTTTAACAACGAATAAAATGGAAATAAATTCTGCAAAAAAAATGACCTTTCTAATCGGCTTTTCAGCTGCAATGGCCGGTCTACTATTCGGTCTAGACATAGGTGTAATTGCAGGAGCTTTACCATTTATTACTATTCAGTTTGAACTAACTACTCAGCTACAAGAGTGGGTAGTGAGTTCAATGATGTTAGGAGCTGCTTTGGGGGCTCTATCCAATGGTTGGTTATCTTTTTATTTAGGTAGAAAATATAGCTTATTAGCGGGCGCCTTATTTTTTATTATAAGTTGCTTTGGATCAGCTTTAGCTCCTAATGTAGAAGTTCTTTTAGTCTGGCGAGTTATTTTGGGGTTTGCTGTTGGTATTGCATCCTATACGGCGCCACTTTATCTTTCTGAAATGGCGCCAGAAAACATTCGCGGTAAGATGATTGCTGCTTACCAACTTTTAGTCACAATTGGTATTTTAGTTGCATTTTTATCAGATACCTATTTTAGCTACACAGGTGATTGGCGAATGATGCTTGGTATCATTTCTATACCTGCAATCATATTGTTTATAGTAGTGATTTTCCTGCCTAATAGTCCTAGGTGGTTGGCATCAAAAGGACGATTAAATGAAACTGAGAAAGTTTTAAAATCAATTCGTAGCGATCCTGTAAAAATTCAACAAGAATTTAATGATATCAAGGATAGTTTACAGGAAAAACAGGAAGGCTGGACACTGTTTAAAGCAAACAAAAATGTACGCAGAACAGTTTATCTTGGTATGGCATTACAAGCGATGCAACAATTTACCGGTATGAATATTATTATGTACTATGCACCAAAAATCTTTAGCCTTGCAGGATTTGAAAGTACCCAGCAACAAATGATTGCTACAATTATTGTTGGTCTTACTTTTGTGTTAGCTACATTTATTGCAATTTTTACTGTTGATAAGTTAGGACGAAAACCAATTCTAAAAGTTGGTTTTGGTATTATGGCTTTAGGTACATTAGTACTAGGTATTTGTTTGCAACTTATCGAAAATGGTAATCCATCATCATTTACATCCTATGCAGCAGTTGGAATGGCAATTATGTGTATTGGTGGTTATGCAATGAGTGCAGCACCAGTGGTGTGGATTTTATGTTCTGAAATTCAACCTTTAAAAAGCCGTGATTTTGGTGTGACTTGTTCAACTGCGACCAATTGGATTTCAAATATGATAATTGGTGCAACATTCCTTACATTATTAAATCATATAGGTGTTGCTCAAACATTTTGGTTATATACCGGCATGAATGTTTTATTTATCTTCATTGTAATTTTCTTTGTACCTGAAACCAAAAATATTTCATTGGAACGTATCGAAAAAAATCTGATGTTAGGTAAAAAACTTCGTCATATTGGAGATGATCATTGAGGTTTATATTAGAACAATTGATATTGTTTTATGTTTATTCCTGATGTTTTATTTATTATCAAACAGGATGTTAATATGTTTACTGAATTAAAAGAACATGTTTTAGCAGCAAATTTATTATTACCTTATTATCAGCTTGTGACATTTACTTGGGGGAATGTATCTGCAATTGACAGAAGTAACGGTGTTATTGCTATCAAACCGTCAGGAGTCGCTTATGATAAGTTGCAAGTGAATGATATTGTTATTGTCGATCTTGATGGTAAAAAAGTCGAAGGTAAACTTAATCCTTCAAGCGACACACAAACGCATATTGAGCTTTATAAGGCTTTTGAACAAATTGGGGGAGTTATTCATACTCATTCAAGAAACGCAACAATTTGGTCTCAAGCAGGGTTAGATATTCCAGCTTTAGGTACAACTCATGCAGATTATTTTTATGGAGATATTCCTTGCACTCGCCAGTTAACACCAACTGAAATAATTAACAATTATGAACTCAATACAGGTAAAGTGATTATTGAAGAGTTTAATAAACGATCCATTGATGTATTGGCAATACCTAGTGTATTGGTATCCGGACATGGTCCTTTTAGTTGGGGAAAAAATGCAGATGATGCTGTTCATAATGCTGTTGTCTTAGAAGAAGTCGCTGCTATGGCATTAGCTACACGCAATCTAAATGTCGGCATAAAAATCCAACAAGAATTATTGGATAAACACTATTTCCGTAAGCATGGACAAAATGCTTATTATGGGCAGGGTTAGATATTTTTGGATAATATCAATCTACTACAAGTAGATAAAAAAAATCAGGCAAACTTTTGCCTGATTTTTTAGAGAGTTAGATTAATCGTCACTATAACCTAAACTACGTAATGCTCGCTCATCATCAGCCCAACCAGCTTTGACTTTAACCCATAATTCTAAATGCACCTTGTTATCAAAGAAAAGTTGCATATCTTTACGGGCTTCAATACCGATTTTTTTGATTTTTTCACCTTTGTTGCCAATGACCATTTTCTTTTGTCCATCGCGTTCAACTAGGATTAAGCCATTAATGCGGTACATGCCAGTACGTTCATCAACTTTAAATTGTTCAATTTCAACCGTAACCGAGTAAGGTAATTCATCACCTAAAAAACGCATTAGTTTTTCTCGGATGATTTCTGAAGCCATAAATCGTTGTGATCGGTCAGTGATATAATCTTCAGGAAAGTGGTGTTCACCAACGGGTAAATGTTTTTTGACAATATCTTTGATGATGTCAATCCCTTCACCTTTTTCTGCACTAATTGGCACAACATCTAAAAAGTTAATTTTTTGACTAATTTCTTGGATATGCGGTAACAGTTGGGTTTTATCTGTTACATTATCAATTTTGTTGATAACTAACAGTATAGGTGCCTTGCAATCTTTGAGTTTGCCTGCAACCATTTCGTCATCTCCAGTCCAGTGGGTTCCTTCCACGACAAAAATAACTAATTCAACATCACCAATTGAACTGCTAGCGGCACGATTCATTAAGCGATTAATCGCTCTTTTTTCTTCAATATGTAAACCGGGTGTATCAATATAGATAATTTGATCATCGCCTTGGGTATCAATTCCGACAATACGGTGACGCGTTGTTTGCGCTTTACGTGAGGTGATTGATACTTTTTGACCAAGTAGTTGGTTTAATAGTGTTGATTTGCCGACATTTGGTCTTCCAACTATGGCAACAAATCCACAATGTTGTTTTGATTCTGTCATTTTATTCCTAATTGGTTTAATGCTTCTTGAGCTGCGGCTTGTTCAGCCTTGCGACGGCTTAAACCTCGCCCTAAGTATTGGTGATCATCGTTTTCAATTTTACATTGAATTAAGAACTCTTGCTCATGATTGTCGCCAGTAACTTCAAGAATTAAATAACATGGTCTTTCATGTCGTATACCTTGCAAATATTCTTGTAAACGTGTCTTAGCATCTTTTTGCTTAATACCAGGTTGAATTTCATCTAAGCGTTTTTGATACCAAGATAAAATTATGCGGCGAATGTTTTCAATTTCACTATCTAGATAAATAGCGCCAATGATAGCTTCTACTGCATCAGAGATAATGGATTCACGGCGAAAACCACCACTTTTTAATTCACCTTGACCTAAAATTAGGTAATCACCTAATTTGAATTCTTTTCCCATTTCAGCAAGTGTCTGTCCACATACTAAACTTGCTCGCATTTGACTAAGATCACCCTCATCTTGCTTGAGAAATCGATGATAAAGTTCATCAGCAATGACAAAACTTAATATCGAATCACCTAAAAATTCAAGGCGTTCATTATGCATTTTATTAGCACTACGATGAGTTAGTGCTAACTGAAGTAAAGATGTGTTTTTAAACTGATATCCAATAGCTTGTTGTAGTTGATTCAAATTTTTCATCACAGTTAGTGGATTCCACCTATACGGCTAAAACGAATTCCTGTTGGCCATTGATCAGGTTGTTTTTCAAAACTGATCCAAATAGTTGTAGCTCGACCAACAAAGTTTTTTTCCGGAACAAAGCCAAAATATCGACTGTCACCGCTGTTATCACGGTTATCACCCATCATAAAATAGTTATCTTGTGGAACAACCCATGTTCCGATCGGTTGACCATTTTGATGATAAAAATAACTTGTATCTTCCATTTTTCCAGGCGTTGTTAGAACATCGTGAGTAATTTCACCTAAGGTTTCTTGTTGAATTTTCATATCTAATGTAATTCTAGAGTTAGAATCAACAATACCTTTGTCTTTATATTGTTCTATTGTATAAAAGCCTGGGTTTTTCCCCATTTCGTTCACTTCTTTCCAATTACTTGGTTGTGGTTGAGTGTAATGTAAATCTAATGGTTCAGAACGCTGACCAACACAATTATTATCGGTTGATTGGCAAGCTGGATAAATGAGAATTTTCTTTTCATTAGACAAATAGACAATTTTATCGCCAGGTAAACCTACAACGCGTTTAATAATATCTATATTAGATCCATTGGGGTGTTTGAAAACCGCAATTTCACCACGTTTTGGATGACCGGTTGAAATTAAGACAGTATTGGTGATCGGATCACGTAATCCATATGAAAACTTTTGAACAGCAATAAAATCACCAACTAATAGTGTTTGCATCATTGACCCAGAAGGAATTTGAAATGGTTCATATATAAATGATCGAATAACAAAAACCACAAAAAGAACAGGGAAAAACGATGCTAAATTTTCAATCCAGCCTTTAGGTTTTCCAACTTCTGCCAAAATTTTACCATCAATTTCACCATTAGCTTGCTTACGAATCTCTTCAACTTTACGTTGTCTAGCAGGTTTCCATCGGTACTTCTCTAAAAACCAAAAGATCGCAGTAATGAATGTTGCTATTGTTAATATGATGGCGAATAAGTTAGCCATTTTTTATCCTCTTTAACTGATTAATCTTTACCAACATGTAGAATAGCTAAAAACGCTTCTTGCGGTAATTCTACATTACCTACTTGTTTCATGCGCTTTTTACCTTCTTTTTGTTTTTGTAAAAGTTTTTTCTTACGACTTACATCACCACCATAGCATTTAGCTAAAACATTTTTACGAAGTTGTTTAACTGTTGAACGAGCTATGACGTGGTTGCCAATTGCAGCTTGAATCGCGATATCAAATTGCTGACGCGGAATAAGATCTTTCATCTTTTCGACTAGTTCACGCCCACGGTATGGTGCATTGTCTTTATGGGTAATGAGTGCTAATGCATCAACACGCTCACCATTAATTAATACATCAAGCCTAACCATGTCAGCGACTTGGAAACGTTTGAAGCTGTAATCTAAAGAGGCATAACCACGTGAAGTTGATTTCAGTTTGTCGAAGAAATCTAAAACAACTTCAGTCATTGGAATTTCGTAAGTTAATGCAACTTGATTACCATGATAAACCATATTGGTTTGTACACCGCGCTTTTCAACACATAGAGTAATTACATTACCTAAATACGTTTGTGGAACTAATATGTTACATTCAGCTATAGGTTCACGAAGTTCTTGAATGTTATTCACTGCAGGTAATTTTGCAGGGCTATCAACATAGATAATTTCATTTTGAGTAGTCAAAACCTCATAAACTACTGTTGGTGCAGTAGTGATTAAATCAAGATTATACTCTCTTTCTAATCGTTCTTGAATGATTTCCATATGCAATAAGCCAAGGAAACCACAACGGAAACCAAATCCTAACGCACCAGAATTTTCAGGTTCATAAAAAAGCGAGGCATCGTTAAGGCTTAGTTTTCCTAATGCATCACGAAATGCTTCGTAATCATCAGAACTGGTTGGAAATAATCCTGCATATACTTGAGGTTTAACTTTTTTAAATCCTGGTAGTGGCTTGTCTGCTGGAGATTTTGCTAAAGTTAACGTGTCCCCTACAGGTGCTCCTAATATATCTTTGATTGCACAAACAACCCAACCTACTTCACCACAATGCAAGCAGTCTTTATCTATTTGTTTTGGAGTAAAGATCCCTAGGCGATCAACATTATAAGTCATTCCTGTACTCATAACTTTGATTTTATCACCTTTATTTAACTCACCATTCTTGATACGAATTAGTGATACAACACCTAAATAGTTATCAAACCATGAATCAATAATTAGTGCTTGTAGTGGTGCATTCGAATCACCTTCTGGCGCAGGGATATCATGAACGAGTTGTTCAAGCACATCAACCACACCTACTCCGGTTTTAGCCGAGCATCTTACTGCATTGCTAGCATCAATACCAACAATGTCTTCAATCTCTTCTGCCACTCTTTCAGGTTCGGCTGCCGGTAAGTCGATTTTATTAAGTACTGGTACAACCTCAAGGTCCATATCAAGTGCTGTATAACAGTTTGCAAGAGTTTGCGCTTCAACACCTTGCCCTGCATCAACAACAAGTAATGCACCTTCACATGCAGCAAGTGAACGAGAAACTTCATATGAAAAATCCACATGTCCTGGTGTATCGATGAAGTTTAGCTGATATGTTTGGCCATCTTTAGCATGATAATCTAAAGTAACACTTTGTGCTTTAATTGTAATACCACGTTCACGTTCCAGATCCATTGAGTCTAAAACTTGAGCTTCCATTTCACGATCAGAAAGTCCTCCACAGATTTGGATAATACGATCAGAAAGCGTTGATTTACCATGGTCAATATGAGCAATAATTGAAAAATTGCGGATATTTTTATTCATATCAATAAGTTATATTTTAGTTATGTACTGTTAATTATCGTTAGTGTTATTGGCTATAAATAACAAGTCAAATAATCACGAAAATAGAAGCAAACATTCTACACATTAATGGTCAGTAAGCATAGTGTTATCGAGAGGTTTACGGCGATTTCTCAACAATATTTTGGGCAATTCTTTCAATTGTCCCTTCAGGTAAATTACCAATAATAATAATATTTTTGTTACCCAGATTAGTTGAGAATATTGTTCTTCCGCCCTGCTGAATAAGTTGATTAGGTTGACTTGCTTGCTCTAAAGAGACATTCACTGTAAAAGAAAATACGCCATCAGAAAACAATTTAGTTGCAATATCAGAACTATAAAAATTGACATTATACGCCGCTATTTCTTTAAATCCTTTTGGCAACCATGCTAAGCGCCAAGCATCAAGTAAATTATTCTGTTTTTCAATTGATAATAAAATTGGGTAAGTTCGATTATCAATATAATTTTTGAATTTTTTAACATCGAAATCAACATCGATATCAACAACTTTTAATTGATTAACAATGTCATTATCATCATCAATTAAGTCTATTCGTAATGGTAAGAAAGTCTCATCATCGATCCATATAACATAGCTATAGCGATCTTTGTCTTTTGCAATTATTTTAACTAATTGAGCACCACGATTTGCCGTTCTAGTTTTACCTAATAAAATAAAATCATAAATATTCGCTAATGAATTAAAGTCATTATAAATTACATCAGGAAATGCCTCTGTTATGCGAGAACTAGCAATCGAAAATGAAGGGCTATCAGGTTGAAAATAACTGGTGGTGTTGTTATGCAAGATAATCTCTTTTGCTGGACCTTCAAGATAAAGCAATTGCGCATTAATATTTTCTTTTTTAGCTGCGCCTAAGTGATTATATTCAAAAGTTGAGCCAAATTGTTCTCTATCTTGTGATACAAAATGAATTTGATAATCATTGATTTGCACCGCTTTACTCATTTTATTTAATAAATTTAACGCTTCATTTGTTTCTGTTGCCATGGTTGAGGCAGAAAACAATATAAAAAACAGAGTAATAATAAAATTATTACTCTGTTTTAGCTTTATTTTTATTAAAGAAAATAGAAAATTCATTTTTATTTAACGGGCATTTAACCTTTTTTGTAATTCATAATCTTGAACGAGCAATCTAATTTTATCGTATTGTCTTTTTTCAAGTAATTGCTTGTCATTATGTTGTATTCCACCAACAGGAGCTACATTAACACCCATAGGAACAGTATTAAGCGTTGGAGCACCACTGGCATCGTCCGATTGACCTTGATGATATTGAACACCAGCAATAATTGCTAATGTAACACAAGCAGCAAGTCCAACTTGGCTAACTTTAGCCACAACATCTTTAATTCGCACCCAAAATAGATTTTCAGCTTTAGGAATTGAAATCTCATCTTGAGAAGGTTGCTCTGTTAATTGTGGGTATAAATCATCATCCGCAATCGCCATAGCAACTTGATTGCTAATATCTAATGTTAATGAACTACCGTGCAATTCTCCTCGCATTGCTTCTCTTGCGATATGATAGCGATGCCAGCAGGATTGCAAACTTTCATCATGGCTAACGACATCAACAAAGTTATCGTCTGTAAACTCACCATCCATCAATAATGAAAGTTGCTGCTTCTGTTCTATTTGCATAGTAGATACCTTAATTTCTTGCTACCTATTTTAATTTGTTCAAACCACTAACTAATTAATGGTTTTATTTTTTCATCAATAGCATCACGTGCTCTAAAAATACGTGATCTCACAGTTCCGACTGGTGTACCCATAATTTCAGCTATTTCCTCATAACTTAATCCATCAATTTCACGTAGTGTGATGGCGGTTCTTAAATCATCAGGTAATGCTTCAATTGCTTCAAATACTACTCTTTCAACTTCTTTAGAAAGAACTAAACTTTCAGGGTTATCGACATCTCTTAATGAGTCTGCACCTTCGTAACTTTCCGCTTCACTTGCATCAATATCCGAAGATGGTGGTCGTCTGCCTTGCGAAGTTAAGTAATTCTTTGCAGTATTAACCGCGATTCGATACAACCAAGTATAAAAAATACTTTCACCTTTAAAAGAGCTTAATGAACGATAAGCTTTAATAAAAGTTTCTTGCACAACATCAGGTATTTCAGAAGGTAAAACATAACGTGATACCAAATGAGCTAGCTTATTTTGATAACGTACCACAAGTAAATTAAACGCATTTTTATCTCCGTTTAAAACGCGATCTACTAAAACTTGGTCTGTTATTTGCTCCCCCATTAAAGGCCATCCCTCATTATATTATCACTATTAGTGTGGCCCAAAATTGTGCACTCTAACAGTTAGATTCATAAATTTAAAAAAAGTTCCCATTATTTTAATAGAAATTTCATTTTCATTGCTAATTCTTTTATTTTTTATCATGTTGCATACTAAAAAAGTACGTTCCTCAACTTTTTTTAATATACTTTTTGAACAAAATTAATTAAGTAAGAAGATTTCGCGTTCACCAGCATCGTTATATGTAATTTGGTAAAATTGCGGTAAATTAAAATTAACAGAGCTACTGGTGGTAAACGTAAAGCGGTCATCAGATAATACATAAAAATCATTAATATCCTTGACCATGTTCTCTTTGGTACCGTTACAATTACGGTAAATTTCGATCTGATTATGCTCGTTTAAAATGTATAAATCAAATCCATTTGCGGTATCTTCAAAAAAGAATTGAATAATACCTTCATAAGCGACGCTATCTATCTCTTTAGGTAATTCATTACTTTCATCTAAAATATTTAGCGGTCTACCTTGAACTTTGTTGTTTGATACTGCACCATAAAAATCGATAGCATTTTCAAATTGATGGAATGACACGCCAAACCGTTCGAAGAATAGATACCAAGACGCCCCATCAATTCTCAATGGCTTAACTTGTGTTGAATTATTTTTAGTTGTCGATAATCTCAAATCAACACAATTGTACATCAGCCTTTTCATTTGATTTTTAATTTCATTACTTAGCTGGTTACTATAACAAAAAATTTCGACCGAATTAGGTAAATCAGCATCTTTGTGCATACGATTGAGTAAAGCTTTTATAGCTTCTAGCACGCACAAAGTACCACTAAAATGCAAGACCCGAATTTCATTCCATGAATTACGATAAAGCAAATCAATTGAGCTAACCAAACTTAATTCTTGCTTACCATAGTTTAGAACATTAGTGCTGATTTCATCTTCTAACTTTAAATTAACCGTTGGATCGTTTTCTAAATTCAATATGATTGCTAAATGGCGTATTTCACACGGACCATATAATTGTTCTTCTGTTGCTGTTGGAACATCAATTGGAAAGTAATTTTTCAGATCTTCAATCAGTTTGGTGATTTTTTTGTTATCACGGTCATCACCATCATAATAGTAAAATTGAGTTGAATCTGAAATCAAACCATTAAAGTAACACCAACCAACTAATTTGACTAAGTATTTACTATATTCTAGATATTGATGTCCAACAATCGAATTGAGTTTAGGTTTTTGGTTATAAACATACCAACCAGCTCGGTTAATCCGGTCTTCTTTAACATGGATAAAAGTTAAAACATCTTCCTGTAAATTATCAGAAATATTTAATTTCAATGTAGAGATTTTACCAGGAAGAACTTCAAAAGAGGCATATAATTTGCGAGTCAGTATTGCTAGATCTTGTGGGCTAATCAATGAATCTAAATTGTTACGACGGCCAAAATTGAGCAAATTTCGATAACCCGTCATCATAGTATGTAGTAATATTTCGTGTATTTCACGAACTTGTTCTATTTTCCAAGTTTTACTAGCATCTAATTTTTCCAATAATGATTGTTGCCACCCCCAATTTTGCACAAATTCATTTAATATGTCACGTCGCCATGACGATGAATTAGCTTTTTGTGACAATTTTTCATTCACTTTTAAATAAAAGCAATGTCTAACTAATTCCAGTCGTTGAAAATCTCTAATCTTTGTTAAATAGTTTGAGATCCTATCCAATAACATCGAGTATGAATCAAGATAGTGATGGGAATGGATTTCTCCTTTTTGAATTAATTCACGCATATCAAACGCGATAGGCCTATTTTTTGGATAGATCGAAGAATAAGCTTCAAGTAATAATGTTTTTAATACTGCTTTGAATGGTGAATCGATACTTTTATACAGTTGCCATAAACTTGCACCAAAGTACTCTTCAGCAGATAAACCCGTCAAAGGTCCAAAATCAATCCATTCTTCGCGTTTGATGATATTCGATACAACTAATGCCTGGACACATTTTTCATAGGTTGGATAAGTGACGTCATTGACTGTAAAATCAGAAGGAATCGCAAACCATAACAGTCGTTTACCTGCTAAAAGGTTGGCTGAACGGTAGAATTCTTCGAGTAGTAATATGTGCTGTGCAGATCCACAGTTTTCCCCCATTAGACATTCATGATGTTGGTTAATAAACCGATCGACGTCAACAACAAATAAAGTAAGTTTAATGCCGAGATCTTCAGCCCAAGTTTCTATTAATCTGCATTTCTTTATTAATGCTTGCTTTTTAACATCAGATAAACTATTTTCGATACAGATCCATATATCAAGATCTGATGAGGTAGATTGCCCGATGGAACATGTGCTACCCATTGAATATAATGCTGAAATATTGGCGTGATTTTTTTTATTTACCTCACTGAAATTGAACTCATTTTTTAACTGTTCAACAATTTCATTGGATGGTTGATAATACGCAATACCTAATGGAGTCTCTTCGCCCGCATAACCTGGCAGATTGGGATGGTTAAAATGAAAAAGAACTGGCAATAATGAAAAGACACACTGAAATTCCAGAGACATACCACTTTGAGCACGTTCGTGTTTTAGTATTGCAAGATCATCAAGTTCTTTTTTTATATTATTTATATCGTATTGCATAGCATTATTCAGGTGAAACAGATGTACTATTGACGAACAATTTCTCCAATAATTTTCTATTATAGCGTAAAAAGAATGTAAATTTACAAATAAATGAAATAAATATTATGATCACCCTAGAAAAAATATCACAATCTTTGAAAAATACCAAAAACCAATTTCAATTCATGAATAAAGCTGCCGTGTTAATCCCTATTATCACTATTGAAAACCAATTGCACCTGCTTTTTCAGGTACGTTCAAAAAAACTTAAATGGCAACCAGGGGATATTTGTTTTCCTGGAGGACGAGTTGAGTTATCGGATATCAGCCCTGAATATACCGCCAAACGTGAAACTTTCGAGGAGTTGGGTATTACGCTTGATCAAATTACCCTATTAGGACAATTACCTAAATTTTATGCCTCATTAGGCATGATAATTTATCCTTTTGTTGCAAAAATTGAGCATGTAGATAAATTGGATAATTTACAAATTAATCATGATGAAGTTGAGTCGGTTTTTACGGTTCCATTAGAATGGTTTATTGAGCATTCCCCCAAAAAAGCAACTATGTTTGTTGGCTTTAAACCTGATGATAATTTCCCTTTTGAATTAGTTCCAAATCGCACAGCAAATTGGCAAAAGAAATCGCAACATGATGTACACTTTTATCAGTATGGTGATTATGTCATTTGGGGATTAACTGCACAGATAATTAATTGTTTTATAAGCACCATAAATATAAATGCTTAGCTATAATATGATGATTTATTACAAAAATAATATTATTTAATATCGTAATATTTCTTTAGCATAAAATGCTTAAAAATATATTCTTTACAAAAATTTAAAGTGATACCTACACAAATATTCTAATTGATATATACTATTTAACGGTTATTTTTCTTTTCCACAATTTCCACATTGTTTTATCTAGCTGTTTGAAAGAATTAGTAAAAGATAGATCCCGAGAGCGTTTTTCGTTTTCATACTCTCATGCAATACCCTCATAGAATAAGCGTTACAGATTGTTTTTTTATTTTTATAACATAAATACAAAGGACATTATTATGAAACGTTATAATAAATCATCTATTGCATTAGCTTTACTATTATCTCTACCTATTGCCAATATTTATGCGGCTTTACCATTAACAGCAGAAGAAAGTAATAACTTAATTCCCTTCAAAGAAATCTCTGTAACCGGTAGCTACTTACAAGCACAAAATGCAGCAGATGATATATCAAAAGCTGCAGACGAAGTTGGTGCTAAATATTATCATATAACTGGTATTGAACAACCTTCTACAGGCACATCAACTGATCGTGCAATTGTTTATGCCGATGTTTATAAATCAAATGCACCTATTGCGGTAAGCAAAGAAGAAGTTACTCACAACGGTGTTGTGCTTTATCCTCGTTCAAAAGCCCTTTATTATTTACCATTTGCAGTCGTAAAATTTAAAGGCGATTATAATAACACTTCTGAAATTTTAGATGCAGCGAGTAAAATCGCTTCTGAAAAAGATGCCTATGCGTTTTATGTTTACTCAATTATTGCTGATGATGTAAAAAATCGTGAACAAGATGTTGATGTTGCATTATACAAAAAAGAGGCGCCAGTTCGTGACTTTATCATTTCTAAAGCAATCGCAGGCCAAGATGCTTATGAAATTACGAGCGAAGCATTCAAAATCATGAAGCCATATAAAACAATCGTTTTCCATGGAACATTTAATAATACCAGCGAAGTTAGCGCAGCAGCACAAAAATATGCTATCGCTAACGATGCACACTTCTACTATGTAAAAGAAATATCAAATAACCGTGCTGAAACAGCGCAAACTGTTTATGTAAATTTATATAGATAATCATTTTTTCAAGGCTGTCCATGCGTAAAAACTCTTTTTTCCGCATGGATAGTTTTTATTCAATTTTTGCATGTCAGTAATAAAAAATATCTTTATCAATAAATTAATTTTCCCACATTTTTAACATTGAAATAAGTATCAACTTAATTGAAACGTAATGATTGTATCTTTCTATTAAATTTAAGAATTAAAAGGTAAGGTAACATGATGTTATTGAAAGGATTTAAATTTAAAAAGTTTTCTCAATTTTCAATAAGGTTTATTGTTTTATTAACAAGTTCGATATTTTTAATGAGTAATTTAGCTTTTGCACTGGTAGCAGTCACAGCACAATCTATTAATGGCAATCGCCCATATTTTATCGATCCTGATGCGGTTGGTGTTAATGGTTCCCGAGAGTATGATCAACAAAACTTCCAATATTTTGGGATAAAATTCCAATCTCAGGTTTTTACGGGAATCAATGACCTAAATCGTCAACTAAAAAATATCAATTTCCCTCAAGTTGATCCCAATGCCACCACACCTAATCAATTAATGACATCGTTAAAATCTAATTATGGTCTTGACGGTACAATGATACCTTTTTCCATGTCTAATCCAGTTGACAGTCAATTAGTTGCTGATGATGATGGAGATAGTATAACTCAAATAACCCCACCCGATGGGGGATTTAAAATAGATTGGTTCTATCGCTATGATAATAAATCCTATTTATTACTTGAATCAGATAGAAACAGAACTTTTTGTGAGTTGGCAAGATTAGGTTGGAGTCCTTATATTAGAATTTCAGGCTCTATTGCTTTAGTAACGCAATATGGTGTTCCAAATTATAAAGTTTATCCAGGAGCTAAAAAAGATTTTTTGATTTACAATGCAATCAAACCAACTGTTTGTGCCAATCGTCCATCAATTGTGCATTCATTCCTCTTCGAAAATCGGGATTATACTGGTGATTGGGTCTATTTAACTTGGGGGGATGCTAATCAACACGTTATTGATTCTGGTTTCGTCAATAAAGTAAGTTCTGGTGGGTTTCCAACAACGGGATTTGATCAAGCCCGATTCCTTATGTTTATAGCTGGAGCACCATTTGATTTATCGACGATAACATCATCAAATAGTTCAAAAGGCGTGAATATAGAAATAAACCAAATTACTGTTGGCGATATAGATAGTCATCTAATTAATACAGGGCTTCAAGTAAAATTGACAGGTGAAGCAACGGATGTAAATCCTACCTTTACCATAAAATCTGATGGCGAAGATATATACACGTTTACGATTAAGAAATGGTTCACATCGCCAAGCCAAGATGTTTACCATTACAACCAAAGCGCAAGTGTTTGCAATGGTAAATATGTTGTTCCTACTATTGAGGATTTGACCAATAGCGACCAAAACCTTATAACCAATGGCCCATGTAAGTCAGATAATAATTCTGATAACTGTTTGGCTATTACAACTAATCACTATTATCGTAGGATTGGTAATAGCCTTCTAGGAGAATGGGGTAATATAACAAACGAAGGAAAACTTTATCACCACACCTACCCGGGTAACCATTTTCCTAAAGGTCATCTATATTGGACATCTGATGAACGAGATGCTACCAACCAATATACTGTTGGTACGACTATAGGAGCGATTGAGTGGCAACCAAAAAATAATGAATTATATTTCGTCTGTGTACTTAAATAATAATTGTTCTAATCATTGCGCTTGTAGATTAAAGTGCGATGATTATTACTTTTAAGTTTGACTGCACATTAATTCATTTCTCGACAGCAAACTAAACTATTAAGTTAGGTCTTAATGGCTGGGGTACCAGGATTCGAACCTGGGCATGGCGGGATCAAAACCCGCTGCCTTACCGCTTGGCTATACCCCAATTATAAAGGAGAAAAGATATCTGGTACGGGTAGTGAGATTTGAACTCGCACACCTTTCGGAACTAGAATCTGAATCTAGCGCGTCTACCAATTCCGCCATACCCGTGAAAAGGAATAACTAAGAATGTAAAAAGCAAAACAGATTAGTTAATAGATATCAAAATTTGCAGATTGGAATGGCTGGGGTACCAGGATTCGAACCTGGGCGTGGCGGGATCAAAACCCGCTGCCTTACCGCTTGGCTATACCCCAATAAAGGATAGATATTAAGATTAAATGGTGCGGGTGAAGGGACTTGAACCCCCACGCCTCGCGGCGCCAGAACCTAAATCTGGTGCGTCTACCAATTTCGCCACACCCGCATAATATACTTTCGGTTAAAGTATAACTTAATCTTAATGGTGGCTACGACGGGATTCGAACCTGTGACCCCATCATTATGAGTGATGTGCTCTAACCAACTGAGCTACGTAGCCATTTCATTCGCAACGTCATAACCAACACTGCGAGGCGCATTATGCTTGTGTTACGGCAAATCGTCAACCCTTTTTTTTAGATATTTTGAAAAAAAGTGACAATTGATTAAGATGCAATCAAATACCGTTTAATAACGCTTCAATTCGCCTTTTTTGTAACTCATCTTGAATCAACTTTCCTTTATAACCTTCAGCAATAATATTTTGAACATTAACGCCATGAGCTAATTTATATGCCCTTTCTAGGTACTTTGCTTGTGGAAATGATTCTGTTTTAGCATAAGATTGGCTAGCAATAATTAATTGATTAAGATGATGAGGATTACGCCAAACATCTATTCGATTGAATAAATCAATAATTTGTTCAGCTGTTAATTGTGTCACGTTTTCAACTTTAAGACGGTATTGCTGCACCATTATCGCTAATTTTGTATATTGATTTGGTGCTTTAATTTGTGAACAAAGTTTCTCTGCTTCAGTTGCTAATTCACCAAATAATACTGCAAAACGAACCGTTAAATCATCGGTTAATAAAGTAGATTTCTTTAATGCATCTGCAACAGTATTAGAAAGAATTAATGATGGAAATAATATCGCCAAAGCACCACATTGTTTTAACACTTGAAAATAAACTTGTGGATCGGCACTTGCTAATGCCTTCTCGGTCTCTTTCCAAACACGCTCTGGAGTAAGAGTATTTATTTCTCCAGCTAAAACCATTTCTTCCATTAACTTTTGTGTTTCAGATGCGATTCTAAAACCTAAATGATAATAACGAGCAGCAAATCGAGCAACTCGTAACACTCGTAAAGGATCTTCTCTAAACGCAGGGGAAACATGACGCAATAATTTAAGTTTGATATCATCAATACCATGATAAGGATCGACAAGATTACCATCTTCATCCATGGCGATAGCATTAATAGTCAGGTCTCGGCGGATAAGATCTTGCTCTAAGGTAATATCCTTACTAAAGTCACAAATAAATCCAGTATAGCCTTTACCCGATTTTCGCTCGGTTCGAGCTAAGGCATATTCTTCTTTTGTTATGGGATGTAAAAAGACTGGGAAGTCTTTACCAACTTGTTGATAACCTAGAGCTAAAAGCTCATCGGGTGTAGAACCAACTACAACCCAATCTCGATCAACAAGAGGAAGATGTAATAATCTATCTCGAACAGAACCGCCAACAAGATAGAATTTGCTCATTTAGCGCATCCAGCGATCTTTTTTGCGGCGACCCGGCATAATAGCTGGCAAAATTAAACCTAATAGGAATCCACCACCAGCTACTAAGCCACCATAAGTAAACCAAGTAACAATAAGGTCTCGTCGCTTGTCATCAACTTGATTTAGCATTGATTCAAGTTTAGTGTCTTGTGATTTATTGATTTGTTCTAATTCTTTATTTCTAGCTTGTAGGCTTTCAATTGTTTGTTCGGCTTGTTTTAATTTTTCGGAATAATCATTGATAGCATTTTGTCTATACTGCTCTGCGTTATCAACCTTATCTTTATATTCCGCAAGTTTTGACTCTAACGTTGGGACAAGTACTTTAAGGCTAGGTTGATCTTTTAGTTTATTTGATTCAATCCAAGCCGAGCTACCGTTAGGAAGTTGTATCCGGGTGTATTTACCGTCAGCGCTTTTCTCTAGTTCTGCAACTTTTTCCCCTGCTTTAACAGCATTCGAATAGGCATATTGAGAACCTGGACCGCGGCGAAGATAAATATCAACATTTTCAGTCACATATTTATCTGCTGCTTCAACACTAAAAACCAGCGTAATTAAAGAAAATAAAGTAATAATATTTTTCATAATATTTTAAAATTTCACCCATGATTAAAAATCATAATAACACAAAATACTGCCTTTTCGCACAACCATTTGCAATAAAAATTGCTTAATTAACCATTTTAGAAAAATAAAATGGAAACGATTACATTAATTGAGATCTTAATCACAAAATTAAAAATTAATCATATTAATTAATGAAAATTATTATTATTCTATATCGGAAAAGTGATTAACCTTTGGAGAGAATATGAATTGCCATCTTAGAACCCGCGATATAGATATTATCTTACGCACCCAACCTTATGCTGAACTCTGCTATTTTGGTAAACGATTACAAAACGTAAATCTTGATGATATCGATATGCTTATACCTGCCGTACCCAATTCACGTATTGATATCGATGTCCCGTTCACCCTTTGTCCTGAGGAAGGAGTAGGAAACTTTAGCACTCCAGGACTAGAAGGTCATCGAAATAGTAAAGATTGGTCACCAGTTTTTGTTACCAAAAAAGTAACCAAGAAAAAAAATGATATAACTATAATTAGTGAAGATAGTATTGCAAAACTTCGTTTGACTAGTAAGCTGATTTTAGACGAAACCGGTGTATTACAATGTCAAAATAGTCTGACTAATCTAGGTAAAGAACCATATCAAGTCAACCGTTTATCTGTAACATTACCAATTCCTGAACGTGCACAAGAATTAATGGCATTTAGTGGTCGTTGGATTAAAGAGTTCTTCCCTCACAGAACAAAAATCGAACATTGTGGATACCTGCAAGAAAACCGCCGTGGTCGTACTTCACACGAATACTTTCCGGGTATGGTAGTTGGTACCGATGGATTTAAAGAACAAACTGGTGAAGTTTGGGGTATCCATTTAGGTTGGAGTGGTAATCATCGTATCCAAGTTGCAGTGAAAAGTAATGGTAAGCGCTTCATCCAAGCCGAAGCGCTTTATCTTGCTGGAGAAATATCATTAGCTAAAGGTGAAACTTTAAGTACTCCTTGGCTTTATGCAACCTATAGTAATGAAGGCTTAAATAAGATGAGCCAGCATTTCCATCAATTTTTACGCCAAAATATTATTCATTTCGCAAGCGATAAACCTCGTCCTGTCCATCTTAATACTTGGGAAGGAATCTTCTTCGATCACAACCCAGATTACATCATGAAAATGGCGACAAAAGCAGCACAACTGGGTGTTGAACGTTTTATCATTGATGATGGTTGGTTTGGCAAACGTGATGATGATTATCAAGCATTAGGCGATTGGTATTTAGATAAACGCAAATATCCAAAAGGACTTGAACCAGTTATCAAACATGTAAAAAAACAAGGAATGGAATTTGGTATCTGGGTTGAGCCAGAAATGATCAGTAAAAACTCTGATCTTTATCGAGCACATCCTGATTGGTTACTTGAATTACCTGGCTACAATCAACCTGAAGGCCGTCATCAATACTTACTTGATTTACAAAATCCAGCGGTATTTGATTATCTACTCGAAAGATTAAATTGGTTACTCAGTAGTTATGATATTGACTATATTAAATGGGATATGAATAGAGAAATTGTTCAGGCAGGCCACGAAGGTCACCCAGCTGTAGTTGGACAAACTAATGCGGTTTATCGTTTAATGGATATTCTGCAAGAAAAATATCCTAATGTTGAAATTGAATCATGTTCTTCTGGTGGTGGTCGTATAGATTTTGAAGTGTTAAAACGTACTCAACGTTTTTGGGCCTCAGATTCAAATGATGCATTAGATAGACAAATCATACAACGAGGTATGAGCTACTTCTTCCCACCTGAGGTAATGGGTGCTCATATCGGTGGCAAAACTTGTCACACCACCTATCGTGAATTAGATATGAATTTACGAGGTTTAACAGCATTATTTGGACATATGGGTGTTGAGCTCGATCCAGTGAAAGAATCGGCAGAAGAACAAAAAGGTTTTACTCATTATATCCGTTTACATAAACAGCTACGCCCATTATTGCATAGTGGTAATAGTGTTCGTTTAGATGTTGATGATAGCGCAGCTATGCAAAGCTATGGTGTGGTCAGTCAGGATAAAAAAGAAGCAGCATTTATTATAGCGCAATTGGCATTACCGACTTATGCATTAAGTGGTAACTTACGCTTAGTTGGATTATTAGCTGATAAGCAATACAAAATCGAAATTCTAGATCTACCTGATCACATTGATCCGAAAGTAAATGGTCACGCCATGAAATCATTTCCAAAATGGATGACAACAGATACCACACTGTCAGGAGATTGGTTAATGAATATCGGCTTACCATTACCTGTACTCGATCCTGCTACCGCAATGTTAATAAAAGTTACGGCAAAATAGCACGAACTGGTTAAAATTTAACTAATTTGAGGGGAATTTAGTCAATTAATCATTCCCCTTATTAATAAATTACAACTGAAACGATTCAGGCGTCAATACTTTGTTGGCAAAGCCAAAATTTTGCTTTATTATCATACATTAAGTCATAAAAGTGAGCAGATATCTGTATCAGCTATTTAAGATAAGTAAGAACGTATTCTGTAATATTTCATAACTTCATTATGAATCATTTTTGGCTTAGTTATTAACAGTTCTACTTAACTTGATACCAACACCAAACTAATAATAAACTTTAAAAAAGTTACGGTAATAATTTAAAAGGTTTTTTTTATGGCGACAATAAAAGATGTTGCACATTTAGCTAAAGTTTCTGTTGCGACAGTCTCGCGAGTGATTAACAACGCCGAAAACGTTAGTGATACCACACGCGAAACCGTAAAAAAAGCCATGGAAAAATTAAGTTATTATCCTGATGCTAATGCTCGTGCATTATCACAACAAAACTCTAATACTATTGGAATTGTTGTGGCTGACGTATCCGATCCATTTTTTGGCGCTATGGTTAGCACGGTAGAAAAAGTTGCATCCAAAACAGGACATTTTTTGCTAATTGGTAATGGTTACCATAATGAACAACAAGAATATAATGCAATAACTCACTTAATAGAGCATCGCTGCTCATCACTAGTCGTTCATGCAAAAATGTTACCCGATAGCAGATTGATAAAATTAATGGAGCAAGTGCCAGGGATGGTATTAATCAATCGGCTATTGAAAGGTTTTGAAAAGCGTTGTATTGCTCTAGATGACCGTTATGGTTCATATCTAGCCGTAAAACATTTAATCCAGCATGGACATACTAAAATTGGATATTTATGCTCTAACCATGAAATTTCTGACTCGTCCGATCGGTTACAAGGCTATAAAGATGCATTAATTGAACACAATATTGATGTTAATGAAAACTTTATTGCCTTCTCCTCACCTAATGAAGAAGGAGGAGAACAAGCAATGATGTCACTATTGGAACGTAATCGAGAAATTACCGCAATTGCCTGTTATAACGACTCAATGGCCGCTGGTGCAATGTCAGTGTTATATGATAACGACATAAAAATTCCAGCAGAAATTTCCATTATTGGATTTGATGATTTGCTACTTGCGCGCTATTTACATCCAAAATTAACCACCATCCGTTACCCACTTCATACAATGGCTGAACAAGCTGCGGAACTGGCATTATGCTTGGCAAAAGGCGAATCACCTTCAGCAAATTTAATTAATATATATACGCCCACCCTCTCTAAACGGTATTCAGTCTATCCAATTGAATAATTGATACAAAGTATAAATTAATCAAAGTATACCTACCAATGTAATCGCATACATAAAAAATTAAAATTATAAAAATAAAGTCAATCAAATAAAAATGTATTCGATTACACAAATGTTAACTTGATCACTGTTTTCAATAATTGAATCATTATAATTAAAAAGTCAAAAAAGATTTTAGACATTATCAGATATACTTGAACAAATGGAGAGGCTTATGAATCCGTCCCTAGATGATATTATCAACAGACAAGATTGGAATAATCTATCTGTATTAAGCATGAACAAACTTGATACCCATCCAAAATTTCATAGTTGGCGAAACAAGCAAAGTGCTAAAAATAATGCTGATTCAAGTGCCATTATTTCACTTAATGGTGACTGGTTTTTTAGTTATTATCAAAATCCTAAACAAGTACCTGTATCATGGTTAAAAAAAGAAATAGATAAAAATACTATTCCAGTTCCATCAAATTGGCAATTACATGGCTATGATGCACCTGTTTATACTAATATCCGATATCCATTTCCTTATAATCCCCCATTTGTTCCTGAAGATAACCCAACTGGTTGCTATTCTCGCTATTTTAAAATTGATAAAAAATGGTTAAATAAAGGGGACACAAGAATTATATTTGATGGTGTCAGCTCAGCATTTCATCTTTGGTGTAACGGCAATTGGGTTGGCTATTCACAAGACAGTCGCATCGCTGCTGAATTTGATTTAACGCCTTTTTTAAAAGAAGGTGAAAATCGAATTGCTGTATTAGTATTGAAATGGTGTGATGGTAGTTATTTAGAAGATCAAGATATGTGGCGATTAAGTGGTATTTTCCGTGGAGTTTCACTACTTAACAAACCAAAATCACATTTGAGTGATATTCATGTTAAAACGGAGCTTGACGCTTGCTATCAAAATGCAATATTAACATTGCAAGTTAACGTAAAGCATGACAGTGAGATGGACATGCTAAATGTCGGTATTGAGTTATGGCAAAAAGACAAACTCATTCTTGAACAAACGCAACCAATCGGAGTATCTTTTGTTGATGAAAAAGGTGGATATAATGACCGAATGACATGCCATATCCCCGTCAATAAACCACAATTGTGGAGTGCCGAAACCCCAAATCTTTACCGACTAGTTGTTAGCTTAAATCATAAGAAAACCGGCTTGATTGAATCAGAGGCTTATAATATTGGTTTCCGAACTGTTGAAATCAAACATGGGCAACTCTGTTTAAACGGTAAACCACTTCTTATTAAAGGAACTAACCGCCACGAATTTTATCCTGATATGGGCTATGCTGTTACCGAACAAGCCATGTTGCACGATATCAAGTTAATTAAACAGCACAACTTCAACGCTGTACGTTGCAGCCATTACCCTAACGATCCTCGTTGGTATGAACTTTGTGATGAATTTGGACTATACGTAGTTGATGAAGCCAATATTGAATCGCACGGCATGTTCCCAATGTCTCGATTATCTGACGATCCTCGTTGGTTAGCAGCTTATAGTGAACGAGTAACTCGCATGGTTCAACGTGACCGAAATCATCCTGCCATAATTATTTGGTCATTAGGAAATGAATCAGGGCACGGGGCAAATCATGATGCACTATATTCATGGATAAAAAGCAATGACCCAACTCATCCAGTACAATATGAAGGTGGTGGTGCCAATACTAAAGCTACTGACATTATTTGCCCTATGTATGCCCGAGTTGAACAAGATCAACCTCATCCTAATGTGCCTAAATGGGCGATAAAAAAATGGATATCCATGCCAGATGAAGAGCGACCACTCATTTTATGTGAATATGCTCATGCAATGGGAAACAGTCTAGGTGCATTCTATAAATATTGGCAAGCCTTTAGACAATATCCTCGATTACAAGGAGGATTTATTTGGGAATGGGCTGATCATGGTATTCGTTGCCATACCAAATCTGGCGAAAGTTATTGGGCTTACGGTGGTGATTTTGGTGAAGCATATCATGACAGACAATTTTGTTTAGACGGTTTAGTGTTTCCTGATCGCCAAACACACCCAAGTTTAATTGAAGCTAAAAAAGTACAACAACCTTTCCAATTTAAACTTGTAAACCAAAAACCATTAGTTATTGAAGTAAAGAGTGAGTATTTATTCTATACTACTAGCAATGAAACATTAGAATGGGAATTGTTGGTTGATGGTAAAATCCAACTGAGTAGTAAAGTTAAACTGACTATTTCTCCTAATAACCCTATTGAACTCAAACTTATAGATGACATTGATAATAACTTTGATGGTGAAGACTTACACTTATCACTCAGAGTCATCCAAAATAGAGCTACTACTTGGTCTCCAGCAAAACACGTTGTGGCTTGGGAACAATTTAAATTAACCAATAGGTTTATTCCACAATTAGCATTTAGTAACAATAAAACATCACTAAAATTAACTGAAAATAAAAACGAATTTGTTGTTAATTGGAAGAACCAAAGTTGGCAAATCAACAAAAAAACTGGCCAACTTAGTCAATGGAGCAAAAACAAAAAACCATTATTAGCCAGCGCTATTGCAGATCAGTTTATACGAGCACCAATCGATAATGATATTGGAATTAGTGGTGACTTTGACAGTAATAACAATCCATATGCATGGGTCGAACAGTGGAAGGCGGCGGGTTACTTTGATTTAAGCCACAAATGTTTAGCAATAAGAGCATCACAAACTGAGAATTATGTGATCATTGAAGTTTTGCACAGCTACTCGGTGAAAAAACGCAAAGTTATTCAAAGTAAGTGGGTACATCAGTTTGATCTAGATGGTATCTTAACTATCTCAGTTGAAGTGGACATTGCCAATGACATGCCAGCACCAGCTCGTATAGGTTTGACGTATCAATTAAAAGGGATACCAAAACAGGTGAAATGGCTTGGCTTAGGACCACATGAAAATTATCCAGATCGAAAAACTTCAGCGATTTTTGGTGATTGGTCATTACCATTTTCTGAACTTTACACACCTTACATTTATCCATGTGAAAACGGCCTACGCTGTGATGTAAAACAATTAACACTTAATGAGATGATGATTACTGGTCATCAATTTAAATTTAACATCAATCAATATGGAACAAAACAGTTGATGGAAAAAAGCCATAGACACTTATTAGAACCACAACAAGACGCCTATGTCAGTATTGATGCTTATCATATGGGAATAGGCGGTGATGATTCTTGGACACCAAATGTTCACAGTGAATATTTACTAACCGATAAACATTATCGATATCAACTAAAATTTACATGTTGATTTACATAATTTCTTCAAAAAATTAAAGGCACAACTATTTGTGCCTTTTTATTTAAGTTAAATTCTCACCATCAAACAATTTATCAAGTTTCTCAATAAACTCTTGTTTTGGTAGGTGGTAAAAAATACCTTTATCAGGAAGCCCACGTAAGAATAGATAGTAAACTCCGCCAAAATAAGTTTCATATCGATAGTCTGGTAAACGACTTCGCAAAAATCGATGCAACGCCAAACAATAAAGTTGATATTGCAATTCATAACGATGCTCACACATTACTTGATTTAATGCTTGCTCAGTATAGGCCTCTATACCATCACCTAACCAATTTGATTTATAGTCAACAATATAATATTTACCTTGATACTCAAACACTAAATCGATAAATCCCTTTAACATGCCTTGTACCGTTTCAAAATCTAAAGGTGGACACTGTTTAGATAAATCATCGTATTGTTTGCATAAACTATCTAGTTGCGAGCTAGTCACGGCATGGCGAATAGGAAAATAGAATTGTAGTTCATTAATGCATTTGCTATTTAAAATACTGGCTAATGTCGAACAATCTTGATGTAGCTTAGTTGTTAATACTTGTTGAAGCCAATCATTTAGTACCCTTAACCAAGGTTCATCTAAACCCAATTTTTTAATCGTAGTTGTACATAATTCATCGGCATTACTTGGCGTTAAATTTTCCATAATGGAATGTAACAATGTACCAACATAAGCACCTTTGGGGAAATGATGAATGTCATATTGCACCTCAGATAATAAAGAAGCATCTGGCGGTACACGACTCTCACTCCAATCACTAGCTAAATTAAAACCATTGTTATGTTTTTGTAACTCGGTATAGCTTGTCACTCGCCAACTATTAGATAATTTACGTTTAAATTCATTAGCAGCCAGTAACATATTAGGAGCTTCTGTGGCATTATACTGCTCCCCCAATATAGGTAATTGTAGTTCAACCAAATCAGCAAATTTACCAATCGAGCGTAATTGGCCTTTTAATAAATAATCAATTGCTGATTGACTCTTTTTCAATGATGCTAAGCCAACACTACAATGATAGATTGAGCGCGTCATCGCCACATAAAGTAATCGTAGATCTTCAGCTAAACGTTCATCTTCAATTTGTTGTTTGACATCATCGGTTAATAACCAAGCATAAGTGGGTTGATAATCATTATTTTTATCATGATAAAACTGACTATCTGAATTACGAAATTGGGCAGCAAATGGTAACCATACAATAGGAAACTCTAAACCTTTTGATTTATGGATCGTAATAATTTTTACTAAATTTTCATCGCTTTCTAAGCGTTGTTCATGATTTTCTATATTAGAGTCAGGGCTGACAATTTGCCTAGATAACCAACGAACCAAAGCATGTGGGCTATCTAGTTCATCAGCGGCTTCTTGCAACAATTCGCCTAAATGCATAAAGTTAGTTAATGTACGCTCACCATTTGGGCTAGCTAGGATATTTTCAGCTAACTTACGCTTTTTCATCATCCGCCGCAACATTACTAATACACCATAATATTGCCAAATAATCTGGTACTGTTTGAACTCCTCTATCAACCCTTCCCATTTATCTTGATCATCGATAATTTGCTCCAGCTCGGCCATTGTTTGCCCTAATAGGGTCGTCATTAAAGCTAAACGCAAAGCCGCTTCATTTTCGGGCATTAAAACAGCTTGTAATAGATAAAGAATCTCTTGTGCTTCTTTAGATAGGAATACGCTATTGCGATTGGATAAATAAACGCTTTTAACCCCAAAAGCAGCCAATTTTTGTTGGATGATTTCGGCTTCGCGCCCAGTTCGGACTAAAATCGCAATATCAGCAGTGGTGATTGAACGATGCTCATCTTTATCCTTTATCAAAATTGTTGGATCTGTCAACCAAGTCACAATTTGCTTAGCGCAACAGCTAGCAATATGTTCTTGATAATCTGTTTTTGTGGTAACTTCATCAGGTAATAAATAGGCTGTTAACGCATTAACTTCACGTTGATTGATGATCAATCCTTTATGCTGATTTCTTTCAGCACTTTCCATTGGAAAAAAAGAAATATTTTCAAAAATAAAAGGATTATCATGATTGCTAAATAGTGCATTGACTGCATCAACCATAGACGATGAGGAGCGATGATTAACCTGCATAGTAAAATTATTATCACCGGTTGATAATTTCGCTTTTAGATAAGTAAAAATATCCGCACCACGAAAACTATAAATAGCTTGCTTCGGATCACCAATAAACAGTAAACCGGTTGATTCAGGATAACGACCATAGATACGATCAAAGATTTTATATTGCACAGGATCAGTATCTTGAAATTCATCAATCAGAGCCACGCAATATTTTTGCGCAATACTTTGTGCTAATCGCTTTCCATTTCTAGCTCGTAAAGCGCAATTTAACTGGCTTAATAAATCGTCAAAACTTATCTTACCAAGTTTAACTTTTTGCGCATAAATACCTTTTTGAATGACGCTAACGATATCCATTAAAATTTCGCTACGTAAATCAATAGCACTATTGCATAACCGATCGATCTTTTCAAAAACAACATGAACAGGAGGATCTTTATCTTGCTTAGTTTTTTCAATTAAAATCGATTGGCTAAATTTAGTTAATTCACTAGGTATTTTGAATGATTGGGTGGGTAATTGGGCCCAAGCAGTCACTTTAGCAAACCAATTCGGTAAAAAGCGGTTATTATAAGATTGTTTATTAACTCCTGATCGAGCAATGATTTCAGGAAGATCTGCAACAGAATCTAACCACAGTTTTTTAACTAATTCGATCTGCTCAAGATGTTTTCGATAAAACTGCTCGATCTTTTTAGTAATGTCAAAATTCTCTTCTTGCGATTGATCAAATTCAAAATTTAAATAAGGATTAATATCTGATAATAACGATTTTGGATCTTGCCAATAATCAAGAATTAAATAAACTAACGCTCTATCAAGCGGAACAAAATAGTGACGCCAAAAATCTTGGACAACTTGTAACTTTAGGTCTTGCTCATCAGTAATTAGCGTCTGCTCAAACAGTACCCCAGATTCAAAAGCATGGCTAGTTAAAATGCGTTGACAAAAACCATGGATAGTATAAATCGCTGCATCATCCATTGATTGTTGAGCTTGAGTTAGTCTTTGTATAGCATCATCTGTATCTTCAACTAAATCAATTAGCTGTTGATAGATAGGATCTTCATGACGACCTTGTAAAAGTCCTAAACGCAGTTCTTGGATATTTTGTCTTATTCGCGATCTAAGTTCTTGAGTTGCAGCTTTTGTAAAAGTCACAACTAAAATTTGATTAACCTCTAGCGGTGTAGGATAGTTATTTTTACCAATCCCAAGTAATAACCGGAGATAAATGAATGCGAGCGAATAGGTTTTACCAGTCCCAGCCGACGCTTCGATCAGCGTTCGACCTGTTAACGGTAAATCAAAAAGATTAAGTTTTTTTATTCCACTACATGAAACCATTCTAACTTTCCTGCCGCATTGGATGATAGTTCAACACAAGCAATAGCAGCTGTAGGAAACATTGGTGGTGAAACATCTGGACATAATTCATTAACCAAATAACCAACTAAAGGAAGATGGGAAACAATAATTACATTCTCGATCCCTCGAGCGGGAAGTGTCATTAATAAATCGGCAATATGGGAAGGACTTCCACCTGGCACCAAAAAATTATCAGTTTCAACTTTAGGTATGTGGCAGTATGAAGACAATTCAGAGAAAGTTTGTTGTGCTCTTAGATAAGGACTAACTAACCCTAAATCAAATTTGAAATCTTGCTGATTAAGCCATATACCAGCCAAACTGGCTTGTTTTCTACCAAAATCAGTCAATGATCGACTTGCATCAGATGAAGCAGAAAAACCTGCTTCACCATGCCTCATAATACAAATCTTCATAAAACAGGGATTAACGTAATTTTAATTGGAAGATCATACATTCTGCACCACAACAGAAAGTAAATTTAGCTGTCAATTTATAGCCATTTTCTACTTTATCGATGCTGCTATTGATTTCGCAAGGTTCTGTTTCAACATCTTTAGCTGCTTGTGTCAAAGAGGCTAATTTTGCTTTTGCTTCTGATTCAGTTGTGAAAATATTTTCATATTCTGCACTACAATCTTCATTATCAATAATTGTGCCGACATCAACACAACAACAAGCTGGTGTTTCATTAGCTTTACATTTATTTAGAGAATCTGTCATCCTATACCTCTGTTCACCAATTGAATTGGTATTAGTATACTCTGAATAAACACCAAGGGCAAAATGTAAAAAAGCTTTACCACGGCAAAAATTTTTAGCGTATATTAGTTCCTAATTTTTATATTTTTGAATTAATTTGTAATATTATGGAACAGTATAATCACGTTCGTAAAATGGCTATTTTAGTAGCGGCAACCTTCTTCATGGAAAATCTAGACGCTACGGTGATAACCACAGCAATTCCCGCAATGGCGAAATCATTTTTAACTAATCCACAAGATTTATCTATCGGTATTAGCGCCTATATGTTAGCACTTACAATTGGCCTTCCCGCGAGTGGCTGGATCGCAAATCGATTTACAGCTTATCGTGTCTTCTCGATTTCAATTATATTATTTATGTTGGCATCAATATTGTGTGCTTTATCGACTAACCTAACCATGTTTACTATCGCAAGATTGATTCAAGGTTTAGGGGGATCATTAATGGTGCCAGTAGGTAGAACAGTAGTACTAAGTCGAACTGAAAAACAGCATCTTGTTAGCACAATATCAATTCTCGTTTGGCCAGGTTTAATTGCACCATTGATGGGACCAATTATTGGTGGATTCTTTGCCCAATATCTCACTTGGCATTGGATATTTATCCTCAATATTCCATTAGGCTTTATTGCATTATTTTTCGCTCATCACCTATTACCTAAAGAACTACCTGAAAAACGCTCATTTAATATTGTTGGATTTATCGCTTGTGGCTTAGGCTTATTATTGTTTGTGTATGGACTTGAAATGGTTTCCCACTCAAATAGTCGTTTATGGCTAGCTCTCGGCACTTCCTTTGCAGGTTGCCTAATATTAATCTTCGCCTATTATCATCTCACGCATACACAATACCCATTAATTAGCCTATACGCATTTTCAAAACGCACATTTAGAATGACCTTCTTTGGAGGTTCACTAATACGGATGGGTTTAAACAGTGCTCCATTTATTTTACCACTAATGTTTCAAGTCGGTTTTGGATGGTCACCATTAACAGCTGGTTCCTTATTACTTTCACTATTCGCAGGAAATATCATTTTCAAAACCATTAATACAACTTTAATTCACAAGTTTGGGTTTCGTAAAATTCTAATCGTTAATGGTCTATTATTGTCATTTAGTTTTGTATTGTGTGCGCTCTTCACGCCAAAAACACCAATCATTTGGATTATATTGGTTCTATTCTTTTCTGGTGGTGCACGTTCGATCCAATTTACTACAATAACAACCTTAAGTTTTTCAGAAATTGAAAAAAACGAAATGCAAAGCGCTAATATTTTATCAACCCTTTTTCAACAACTAAACAACGTGCTAGGCATTGTTTTAAGTGCCTTATTTCTATTTATTGCGTCAAGCTATAATGGACATAATCAGATAATGGTTGAAGATTTTCGGTTAGCATTATTTATGGTGGCAGGAATGACTTTATTGGCGATGATTGATTTTATCACGTTACCCAAAAATGCTGGCAACAATTTAAATGAAAAAAAACCTCTGCCATAAGATGCAGAGGTTTAAGATGAATTAAAGTCCTAAAACTTAGGTGCTGATGGGCGACCCCGTTTTTTCGCAAAACCTTTATCCTTAGACTCAGGTTTACTACTTCTACTTCCACGCTTAGCTTCAGATGGTTTACCTGTAACTAAACTCATTTTCATCGGTTGATTTAGCACTCTAACGCGCTCAAAGTGCTTAAGGATATCTTTAGGCATACCTTTTGGTAATTCTACTGTTGAATAAGTCTCGTAAAGTTTGATATTACCAATATAGCGACTACTAATATCAGCTTCATTGGCAATTGCACCAACAATATGGCGCACTTCAACACCGTTTTCTTTACCAATTTCAATACGGTACATATCCATCTCGCCAACATCTCGACGCTCACGACGTTTTGGAGACTCACGATTATCGCCTCGTAAACGACGCTCACCACTTCGACCATCACGATACTCTCTTGTTGGTTTAAAGACCGGATCAGGAGGAAGAATTAACGGACGATCACTTTGTGCTAAACGTAACAGTGCAGTTGCAATCGTTTCAAGATCTGCACCACTATCAGCTTGGATTTGAGTTAATAACGATTGATACTGATCTAAATCCGCACTCTCAAGTTGTTGTTGAACTTGCTGAGTAAATTTAGCCAAACGACGTTTTTCAAGCAATTCTTTAGATGGTAGTGCCACTTCCGGAATGGGTTTCTTGATAGTTTGCTCAATATTTTTAAGCAAACGACGCTCACGACTATCCACAAACAAAATCGCTCGCCCTGCTCGTCCAGCGCGTCCAGTTCGTCCGATACGATGAACGTACGATTCAGAATCAAGTGTAATATCATAGTTAATTACTAAACTAATACGCTCAACATCTAACCCACGTGCTGCAACATCGGTTGCAATTAAAATATCTAACCGACCATTACGTAAACGATCGAGTGTTTGTTCTCGTAGTTGTTGCGTCATATCACCATTTAAGGCTGCACAACTATAACCATGTTTTTCTAATACTTCTGCTACTTCTAAAGTTGCAGTTTTAGTACGCACAAAAACAATCGCAGCATCAAAATCTTCAGCTTCTAAGAAGCGCACAATTGCTTCATTCTTACGCATACCGCGTACTAACCAATAGCTTTGATCAATATCGGGAGCCGTTTGATTAGTCCCTTTGATTTGCACTTCTTTTGGATTATGCATAAAACGTTTAGTAATACGACGAATTGGGGCTGGCATAGTTGCTGAAAACAGCGCCGTTTGATGATCTTCTGGAATTGAAGCCATAATGCTTTCAACATCATCAATAAAGCCCATTCTTAGCATTTCATCAGCTTCATCTAATACTAAACCTTTAAGATTAGAAAGATCTAAAGTCTTACGGTTTAAATGATCTAATAAACGACCAGGTGTCCCCACAACAATTTGAGGGCCTTGTTTTAATGCACGCAATTGCACATCATAACGTTGACCACCATAAAGAGCTAATACTTTAACCCCTTTTACATATTTAGAATACTCAGCACAAGCATCAGCAACTTGAATAGCTAGCTCACGTGTTGGTGCTAAAACCAATAATTGTGGCGCTTTCAAATTAGCATCAATATTCATTAAAAAAGGTATTGAAAAGGCTGCAGTCTTACCACTACCTGTTTGAGCCATACCTAATACATCATTACCCTCTAAGAGTAAGGGAATACATTCAGCTTGGATTGGTGATGGTTTCGTAAAACCAAGATCATTTAATGCATTAAGGATTTCCTCAGATAAACCAAGGTCAATAAAAGATATTTCTTTTGTCATGTAAACTCGCTTATAAATTTGCCTATATACGCTTAATATTTGGTTAGGATTACATTTGATCGTTATTAATCAAGATAATTCATGAGGATTACTGCATACATCACAAATTATGACTATACCAAAATAAAGAAGCCTATATAAATTTATGCCAGCTCACTAAATTGAAAATTTACAACTCACCCCAATAACTAACAACCAATACTTACTCAATCAAATAGCCATTTATTCTAATGCAATTGATATTTGAAAAAATACAATTGATAAGAAACATGTAAAGAATCGAGAATATATTTTGGGCAAATCAGAACTACGCTATAACAATATTTTCACTTTTAAACTGGCATGACCCTTGTTACTTTTCGTCAAGTAACTTAATTTCATAGAGCGCCTGTTGATGTTCAACAAAGTTATAAATATTATTTGCTAAAGCATATTTAAATAACATTTTGGCACGCTCATTGTTACCTTTACTTTGGTAATATTTACCTAAATAAAAGTAAGCTTCACAAAGGCGCTCGGCTAATTGCCGATCATTTTCAACACCTTGTTGAAGGTTTTGCATTAATTTAGATTCGCTTATCTTACCTAAATAAAATGCAATGATATTACTGCCATAACTCGATTTATCGTTAATAAGATCGTAACGTTTTTGTAGCTGAGTTAAGGCAGCTTGTTTATCTATTTCTTTTTCAATCAAATAAAGCCATAAAATTCGAATAGGCTCATTGACATCATATTTATAAAATTTTTCTGCATCAAGCTTTGCAGCTTGATAATGCCCTGTACGATACAGAGTTACTGCACGATTAAAATAGGCATAAGCATAAGAAGAATCCAGCTCTAATGTTGTATTAAACGCCATCATCGCATTATCGAAATCACCGTCTCTTAACGCATAAGTACCCAGAAAATTATATACATCTGGAATTTCTGGGTTAAAGCTTAAAAGATGGTTAAAATCACTTTGTGCAAATGCTTTAAAACCTAATGAATCGTAAATAATTCCTCGTTCAAAAATAAGCTGCATCCTAGATGGGGTATCAAGATCGCGACTTGATAACTGCTGACTAATTTGCGCTATTTTCAATTCATCGTCATAGGTAACTTGCTCAGGAGCAACAAGTAACGGCTGAGAATTTGAACAACCTGACAAAATAATGACTGCAAGAATACAGCACAACATCCTCAGGTTGAATAATCTCATTTTTTAACTCCTGGTGAATAATATCTTATTCAGCTGCTGGCTCAACATCAGAATTCGGCTCAACAGCATCTTTCATACTTAAACGAATTCGACCTTGGCGATCAATTTCAAGTACTTTAACATTCACTTCTTGACCTACTTTCAAGTAGTCTGCAACTTTCTCAACACGGTGATCAGCTATTTGAGAAACATGAACAAGTCCCTCTTTACCACCAATAATTGATACAAAAGCACCGAAATCAACAATACGGGTTACCTTACCAGTATAGATTTTACCAATTTCAACATCAGCAACTAAATTGTTAATACGTTCGATTGCATCTTTAGCCTTATTGCCATCAGTTGCCGCAATTTTAACTGTACCATCATCAGTAATTTCAATGGTAGTACCAGTCTCTTCAGTTAGTGCACGAATCGTAGCACCACCTTTACCGATAATATCGCGTATTTTATCTGGATTAACATTCATCGTATAGATACGAGGAGCAAATTCAGAAATTTCCTGACGAGGTTTATTAATTGCTTGTTCCATCACCCCTAAAATATGCAAGCGAGCACCTTTAGCTTGATTTAATGCAACTTGCATAATTTCTTTAGTGATACCTTCAATTTTGATATCCATTTGAAGTGCACTCACACCTTCACGGGTACCGGCTACTTTGAAGTCCATATCACCTAGATGATCTTCATCACCTAAAATATCAGATAACACCACAAAGTTATCGCCTTCTTTCACAAGCCCCATTGCGATACCTGCAACAGAAGACTTAATTGGCACACCAGCATCCATAAGCGCTAATGAAGCACCACAAACTGAAGCCATTGAAGAAGAACCATTAGATTCAGTAATCTCTGAAACAACACGAACAGTATATGGGAACTCTTCTTTACTTGGCATTACAGCAGCAACACCACGCTTAGCTAAACGACCATGACCAATTTCGCGACGTTTTGGCGAACCAACCATGCCAGTTTCACCTACTGAGTATGGAGGGAAGTTGTAGTGTAATAAGAATCGCTCAGTATACTCACCAGTTAACTCATCAATAATCTGAGCATCACGTTCAGTTCCTAATGTTGCTGTCACTAGTGCTTGAGTTTCACCACGCGTAAATAAAGCACTACCATGCGTTCTTGGTAATACATTGGTACGAATATCAAGCGCACGAATCATATCTTTTTCGCGACCATCAATACGTGGCTCACCAGCGATAACACGTTGACGAACGATTTGACTTTCTAAATCAACAATAATATTGATAACTTCGTTTTCATCAAGCTCTTCGTCTTTCTCTTTAAGTACCGCTAACACTTCTTCTTTAATCAAATCGATTTGTGCATAACGAGCTTGTTTTTCAGTGATACGATAAGCCTCACCTAAACGAGCTTTAGCTAAGTCAGAAACAGCATTAAACAGCTCTTCATTTTTAGCTGGTGCAACCCAATCCCATTTTTCACAGTTCGCTTTCGCTACAAACTCATTAATATTATCAATAACAACTTGTTGTTGATCATGACCAAAAACCACCGCAGCTAACATCTGATCTTCAGTTAACAAATCAGCTTCTGATTCAACCATTAACACGGCACTTTTGGTACCTGCAACAACCAAATCTAAACGGCTTGATGCTAGCTCTTTAACTGATGGATTTAGCACAAACTCATCATTGATAAAACCAACACGTGCTGCACCAATTGGGCCATGGAACGGTACGCCAGATAAACAAAGCGCAGCCGATGCACCAATCATCGCCACCAAATCAGGGCTAACATCTGGGTTAACAGAAACCACTGTTGCAATGATTTGAATCTCATTAACAAAACCTTCTGGGAATAAAGGACGAAGCGGACGGTCAATTAAACGAGCAATTAACGTTTCGCCTTCGCTCGGACGACCTTCTCGTTTAAAGAAACCACCTGGAATACGGCCTGCTGCATAAGTACGTTCTTGATAGTTAACGGTTAAAGGAAAGAAGTCTTGCCCTTCTTTCACTTTCTTATTAGCTACTACAGTCACAAAAACCGCAGTATCGTCCATATTGACCATAACCGCAGCTGTTGCTTGACGCGCCATAATACCCGTTTCTAATGTAACTGTATGACGACCATATTGAAATTTTTGATATGTCGGATTAAACAAAATAAATTCCTCTTGTTATAAATCATGTTGAAGTTTGATATTTCGACAGGAAGCAGCGCAATGCTGGAACATATTGATACACACTTCAACCATGTGGGGGATACTCAACAAAAGATTATTTCACTGTCACGACTAATGACAAATCTATAAATTATAGAGCTCTCATTAGTCGCGCGAAACATGAGACATAATCTTCTATTTTTATTAATTTTTCTCTACAAAGCAATTAAACATGCTTTTCGAGCTCAGCATTATAGCAAAGCCCTAAATTTATACAACGAAAAAGAGGCCTAAGCCTCTTTTCAAGTAGATAAATATTAGCGACGTAAACCTAGTTTTTGAATCAACTGGTTATAACGGTCAAAGTCTGTACGACGTAAATAATCTAATAATTTACGACGGCTAGAAACCATACGTAATAAACCACGACGGCTATGGTGATCTTTCTTATGCTCAGAAAAATGACCTTGTAAATCATTAATACGCGCAGTTAAAAGAGCGACTTGAACTTCAGTTGAACCAGTGTCGTTAGTACCACGACCATATTCAGCAACGATTTTCGCTTTTGCTTCTACAGTTAGAGACATAATAAACCTCTTAAAATAAATAAAAAAATGGAATGACCGATCTCTAATTCAGACATTCCTCGGTATTCATATAATCAATATATGAATTGTGCGCAATTATACTGGAATTTATTGAAATAGCAATTTGATTTAGTAATTTAAAACGCTTATTTAAGTTTAAAACCATATTCTTCTTGGATAAGCTTTTTCAACGCTTCAATATAATTTTGCGCCGACAAACTTAATTGCGCTTTTTGCGAAGTTATCCAACCGATTAAAATCTTCTCATCAACGGCCAAAGGAATAGACAAAATATCCGAACCATTCAAATCAGTACTGAGCACGCCAGTACTAATTGTATAACCATTTAACCCATGCAATAAATTAAACAACGTCGCTCTATCACTTACATGAATACTTTTCTTATGATAGACGGTACTTAAAATCTCTTCCGAAAAATAAAAAGAGTTATATTCACCCTGTTCAAAAGAGAGATATGGAAAATCCTCCAAATCTTCAAGCGTCAACGACTTCATAGCAGCTAAAGGATGATGGGTGCTAATAAACACATGAGGATCGGCTTCAAACAAAGGATTAAAAGTAAGACGATGCTCTTTAAGCAGTCGCAAAATCACCTTTTGATTAAAATCGGTCAGATACAAAATACCCACTTCACTACGCAAATTGGCAACATCAGTAATAATGTCGTAAGTCCGCGTTTCTCGTAAGGTGAACTCATATTCATCTGTATGATTCTTCTTGATTAAATTAACAAACGCATTAACTGCAAACGCATAATGTTGCGTTGAAATACTGCATAACTGCTTAGAGGGTTCTTTTTTTGAAAAATGTTGCTCCAACAATTGAGCTTGATCTAAAACCTGCTTAGCATACCCCAAAAATTCCACACCATCAGCCGAGAGTGAAACCCCTTTTGATGTTCTTACAAAAATCTCGATACCGAATTCGGCTTCCAAATCCTTAACCGCAGTAGAAAGACTAGGCTGAGTAATATAAAGATTCTTAGCAGCCTCATTAATCGAGCCTGAGCGAGCTATTTCTAAAATGTAACGTAATTGTTGAAGTTTCATGGCATCACTTAATGGATTGTTATAAGCAAATCATTTTGCAATATAAATTTAACTATATATTAAATATAATTATATGTGCAGTAAAAACTATAGCTCAAAAAACCAATTTAACAAAATAGATAGACTAGTTTAATTTAATATAGCATTTTGTTTACAATATAATTCATTGCTGTTATTCACCTTTGGATCGTCGATAATTATCATACTTACTCAATTATCTAGTATCAATATATCTTACCAGTTTCCTATATAGATACCACAATGATAACAAATCACTTCTTCAATTTAGTAATTAAATAAATTTTTACTGAATTTTGTACGATTTATCCCTATGTATATAGGGCCCCCCCTTCGGTCAGACTGCGACTTGCGGTTTACACGGTTTATCCCTATGTATATAGGGAACACGGCGTTACGGTTACTAATTTCAAGCAGACGCCCGGTTTATCCCTATGTATATAGGGAACACGATTTAATCAATAATAAGCAAACTGCGTTACGCGGTTTATCCCTATGTATATAGGGAACACTACTATATCCCCTGGAACTCGTTTCAATTTTTCGGTTTATCCCTATGTATATAGGGAACACTAATTATGTTCGCTGCTGATTCCGGGGCCCGACGGTTTATCCCTATGTATATAGGGAACACGTAATAACCAGAATATATTTGATTTATCTTCGCGGTTTATCCCTATGTATATAGGGAACACTCTTATTATAACCAATTGTTTTATAATTAAAATATTAACCTGGATTTTTCTACCAACTTTTTTGTGTTTTTTTATATCTAAGATAATAATCATAACAACAAAGATATAGTGCTACAGTTTTGTACAAGAAATTTAAGAAATATTTATGGTTTAGAAGAAGATATTTAATATGAAATTATTCAATACCAAATAATTTTTGTAAAAAAGATTGAGGAGTGTATACCGTTTCATTTTTGTAGTCTTTTAACTTCAACTACAAAACAACAACAAGTTTGTTATGAAAACCCTACTTATTAGTATAAAACGGAATAACTAAAAGAAGTTTTCATAGATAAGTTTGATACTCATAATGGTGGAAACGGTAATAAGCATTGGCCTTATCAATTTTCGCCCTTTAGCGATAACCATTTTTGCCCCTAATCTTGCGCCAATAAATTGACCAACAAGCATAACAAGACCAATTGACCATACCACTTCTCCACCAACAATAAAAAAGATTAAGCCCGCTAAGTTAGAGGTAAAATTGAGTACTTTGGTATGTGCAGTGGCTTTGGTTAAATTAAAACCGGCAAGGGTGATATAGGCGAGTGCGTAAAATGAGCCAGCTCCGGGCCCAAAAAAACCGTCATAAAATCCGATAGCTAATGCTGGTAATAAGGCGAATTGGATTATGGTTAGGCGACTTTTACGGTCATTTTCACCAATGGTCGGGGAGAGTAAAAAATAGAGCCCGACACTAATAGTTAAGATCGGTAAGAGTAATTTTAAGAAGTCAGCTTGTATATGCATGACGGATAATGTGCCAAGCGCCGAGCCAATAAAGGCACAGGTAATTGCGAATTTTTGCTGTTTTAAATCAACCATGCGTTCACGAATAAAGTAAAGGCTGGCAGAGAAAGATCCCCCAGTACTTTGTAATTTATTGGTGGCTAAAGCGCTGGCTGGCGGTAAGCCTACCGCCAAAAGAGCCGGTACCGTTAATAGCCCACCGCCACCAGCGATAGAATCAATAAAACCAGCCAACATGGCTATAAAAAAAAGTAAAGCCAGTAATTCGTAACTCATGATTATTTTACATCACTACATTGTGCTCGATGTCGAAGATAATGATCCATTAAAACAATTGCAACCATTGCTTCAGCAATTGGTACTGCTCGGATACCCACACAAGGATCATGTCGGCCATGCGTCGATACTTCAACGCTATCACCATAAACATTAATCGACTGCCCGGCAATTTCAATACTTGGCGTAGGTTTTAAAGCAATACTTGCCAAAATGGTTTGCCCGGAGCTAATACCGCCTAAAATACCGCCAGCGTGATTAGATAAAAAGCCTTCAAGGGTAATTTCATCACGATTTTCACTTCCGCGTTTGTTGACAGTAGCAAATCCGTCGCCTATTTCAACGCCTTTGACGGCATTGATGCTCATTAGGGCATGGGCAAGATCGGCGTCGAGTTTGTCAAAGACTGGTTCTCCTAACCCTACTGGCACATGCTCAGCCACTATACAAACTTTAGCACCGATAGAATCACCCTCTTTTTTTAGTTTTCTTAGTAATTCATCAAGAGCTTCCAATTTGCTTTCATCAGGGCAAAAGAAAGGATTTTGGTCTACTTGTTGCCAATCTTTTAGTTGGCACTCGATATCACCCATTTGAGCTAGATAGCCGCGAATAGTGATACCCAGTTTTTCATGTAAATATTTTTTAGCAATAGCACCTGCAGCAACTCGCATGGCGGTTTCACGAGCTGATGATCGACCGCCACCACGATAATCACGAATTCCGTATTTTTTTTGGTAGGTGTAGTCAGCATGACTAGGTCTGAAGATATCTTTTATTTTGCTATAATCTTGCGAACGTTGGTCAGTATTTTCAATAAGTAATCCAATGCTGGTTCCTGTAGTTACCCCTTCAAATACACCTGAAAGAATTTTTACTTGATCCGCTTCGCGACGCTGAGTTGTATAGCGAGATGATCCTGGGCGACGACGATCCAGGTCATGTTGCATATCGGATTCGTTTAAACTCAGTCCTGGTGGTACACCATCGACAATGCATCCTAATGCAATGCCATGTGATTCACCAAAGGTAGTGACTTTAAATAATTTACCAATTGAATTTCCTGCCATAGTTCTCTATTCCGATTTTATTTTTTATATTTAATTTAATTAAAATAGTGTTGATAAGCTTTTAGGTCATTATTGGTCAGTGAAAATACACCTAGTCCACCATGTTCAAAAGTTATCCAGTTAAATGGTACGTCTGGATACTGTTCTTGTAAAGATACCCAGCTGTTGCCGACTTCGCAAATTAATAAGCCTTCTGGTGTTAAATAGTTACTTGCATCATATAAAATTCTTTTCACTAAATCTAACCCATCAAGCCCAGCTTCAAGCGCCAATTTTGGTTCATATAAAAATTCGTCTGGAAGATCATTCATGTCTTCATCATCGACATAAGGCGGATTAGTGACGATTAAGTCATATTTGTTATCAGGTAATCCATTAAACAGATCAGATAGAATTGGGGTGACTTGATATTGCATATCGTGCATTTCAATATTGGTTTGAGCAACATCAAGAGCTTCAAGTGAGATATCGGTAATATCAACTTGCGCCTCAGGGAAGGCATAAGCACAGGCAATCCCAATACAGCCACTACCGGTACAAAGATCTAAGATTTTCTTTGGTTGACTAATAATTAAGTCTTTAAATTGATTGTTAATCAATTCGCCTATCGGAGAGCGAGGTATTAATACTCTTTCATCAACATAAAAGCAGTGACCACAAAACCATGCTTGATTGGTTAAGTAAGGTGTTGGTAAGCGATCAGTAAGTCGCTTATTGATGATCGCATTTAATTGTTGTTTTTCATCGCTAGTTAGATTTGATGCATAAAACTCAGGGGGAATAAATAATGATAAGCCTAACGTTGCTAAGATAAGTTGTTTAGCTTCATCTATAGGATTATCTGTTCCATGCCCTAGAAAGATATCTGATTGACTAAGTTGTGACGTGGTCCAGCGTATATAATCCTGAACGGTGCGTAAATTTTCCATATTAACTCCGGAAGATCAAGGAGAAGATGAGGTTACTCGTCAGGTCATTAACCTTGTGCGAATATGTCACCAGTAATGAGATAGAACCTCTGGGTTCTTTGCTGCAATGACTAAATAAATTTTAATGGCGGTGAGGAAGGGATTCGAACCCTTGATACGTTGCCGTATACACACTTTCCAGGCGTGCTCCTTCAACCACTCGGACACCTCACCTTAATTTAGCACCCGCTTTAAAAAAGCAGGGTGCATACTATAATTATCTGGACTAAATTAATCAAGTCTTAATTCATGCAAACAACAACGCCAAAAGCTGCAATAATGGATAAAATTAATACGGTTGCAACTAAAGCATATTTTAAGTCAGTACACATAGTCTTTTCTCCTTACTTTTGTTTTAACACTATTCAATTGGTGTATCTAAAGATAAAAATCCACCTAAGTTTTTACTTTCTTCAATACTTGGGTAATTAGGTATTAAGTCAAACAAGATCTCTACCGATTCATCTAAGAATGGATCTGGCTGTTTATAATCTTTAGGTAGTTCCTTTAAATTTTTAATAGGTGCTAGACCTGCACGGTTTAAACGTTCATTCATACGCTTAAGGTCTCGCTCTTCTTTAGTTTTTTGCTCTGTTTCACGTTCATTTTTATTTAATGAGACAGTGAGATTGTCATTTTTTTTGCTATTAAATTCTTTAATGTCTTCTTCGATATAGTTGAATTCTGGGTTTTTAGCAATTCGAGCTTCATGTTGCGATTTTAAGTTTGCTAATAGTGGTTTGATGTTTGCTACAGTTAAATAGTCTGCAGAAGGAATTTTATCCCATGGCATAGCATTATCTAAGAATCGTTCACCAGTTTCATCAACATATTGGCTTTTGGTCATTTCAATATCAGGATCAACACCCTTTAATTGGGTACTGCCACCATTAATACGATAGAATTTTTGGACAGTATATTGAGCACCACCAAGTTCAGGCCAGCTTGGGTGTAAACGAGCATCAACTGGGTATGAGATACCTCGTGAAGTTTGGACTGTTCCCTTGCCATAGGTGGTTTCACCAACAATTACTGCCCGACCATAATCTTGCATTGCTGCTGAGAAAATTTCTGATGCTGAAGCACTATAACGGTTAATCATCACAACAATTGGACCGCTGTAGTCAATACCTTTATTTTTGTCATCATAAGTCGTGATTTTTTGAAGGTTATCACGCACTTGTACGACTGGACCATTGTCAATAAATAAACCTGTTAACTCAATAACTTCAGCTAAGGAACCACCACCATTATTGCGCAAATCAATAACTAGGCCTTGTAATTTTTCGCTGTTAGCTTCCATTAATAATGATTGAACCTTTTTGCTTAACCCAATATAGAAGCTTGGTATTTCAATAATACCGACTTTGCCTCGGCTATTATTGATAACTTTTAATTTTGCTTCTCGATCTTCAAAATGAATTTTGTCACGTTTAAGTTCAATGATTTTAGGTTTGCTGTTATTGCCCGCTGGTAAAATTTCTAATTTTACTATGGTGTTTTTAGGACCGCGTATTTTGTCAACAATATCCTCTAATCGCCAACCGATTACATCTTCAATAGGAGAATTGCTTTGCCCTACCCCGATAATTTTATCGCCAACTGTTAATAATTTACTTTTTTCGGCTGGGCCGCCAGTTACAAATGACATGATTACAGTATAATCATCTTGTTGACTAAGTGTGGCACCGATTCCTTCGAAAGATAAACTCATTTCAGAATCAAAATCCCGTTTTTTACGCGGCGCTAAATAGCTAGTATGAGGGTCAATTTCGCGAGCAAACGCATTCATAAAGACTTGGAAACAATCTTCATTATTAGATTGTTCAATAGTTTTTAATACGCGTTTATATCGTTTAGTTAATACTTCACGAATCTGAGTCTCGTTTTTACCCGTTAATGCTAAATTTAGCTCGTCATATTTAACGCGTTTTTCCCAATAGTCATCAAGTTCTTTTTCATTAGTTGCCCATGCTAGGTCTTCACGCTTAAAATTAATTTCGTCTTTAGCGCTAAAGTCCATTGGACGTTGCAATACTTCAAGCGCATATTGATATCGGTTGTAGCGTTTTTGTAAAAAAAGGTTGTAGATATCATAAGCTGTTTTTAGATCGCCATCTCTTAATTCTTGACCTAATTGTTCTTGGTAAATACGGAATTTGTTTACATCATCTTGAAGAAAGATAGTTTTATTACCATCTAATAATTTGAAATAGCGATCGAAAATTTTAGCTGAAAATGCACCATCTAAGGAAAAATCACGATAATGTGATTGAGTAAAGAAATTAGTTACTCGTTTGGCGACAACTTGATGTACTTCATCTTGTTTTAGAACTGGAATTTGTTCCGTTGCAGGAGCTTTGGCCTGAGCCGTTGTACTAATAATACATAAAATGAGACCGAATTTAACAAAACCTTTCAGTAACTTATTCATATAAATTCTCTATCGATTAATAATATGCTCAGGTTTGACTGTTAGTTCCATTCCTGTTCCTACTTTGACTTTGATGTGCTCTTTTTCAATAGTGATGATCTGTCCTTTGACTGGTTTTTGACCAACATTGACTCGAACAAAATCACCAATTTTCAGAGCTCTAGGTTTTCGAGAAGGTTTAGGGGCTGCTTTACGTTTTTGTTTTGCCCTTTCCTTAGCTTGCTCCTTGCTTTCTTTTAATTGTTGCTGAGCATGTTCCATTTGTTCTTTGGTAATAACTTCAGTTGGGTTACCATCTAAGTCAACGCGATTTGCACCTTCCTTTATGCAATATAGATAGCGCCAACCCATGGTGTAGGCTCTAAGTGCAATGCGAAGTTTGGTTTTGCTCAATAATTCACTATTTTCTAGGCGAGAAATAATATCTTGAAAGATGCCAATTTTTAAAGGCTTTGCTTCCCCTTCAATAGTAAAACAATTAGGAAACTGCTGGTTTAAATAATTAATAATCTCTTTAGTATTTGTTAATTGAAACTGATTTTCCATTGATTATTCCATTGCTACTAATAATTTTCTGACGATAAAGTATATCTCAGCTTGTACAATAACACTAATTATCTTTTTTGTGTTTGTTAATAAAAGAAATAAAATCTTTGATACCATTTCGCATTATCCATGAACTGACAATCGTTTGTTCTTCTGTAGATAATTGTTCAAATGCTGTCATCCACAGTTGTAATGGATTAATTGGCGAAACAACGTAAGTTGCACTCTCTTCCTCTAGATACAAAGCTTTTTTAACATCTATTGACAAGCTGCTAATGTGATATTCAATAGCTTTACCACGAACGCCTGAACGTTTACGAGAAGTCCAGTTTTCAGATCTTGCTTTACGATTTATACCTTGTGTTGTTGATGGCATCCCTGCAATACTTAATAGTTCTTTTGGTGAGAACCACTCTTTCATTCTAATAATCCTATTTTAAGAAACAAGAAAAAGTTATAGAAATTAAAGAAACTTTGATACAATATTAAGAAACTACTTACCATTGTTATTTAAAGTTAAATTATAAACTTACTGGTTTTGATAACTAGAAAGCATAACATAGATATTTAAGGTTATAAACTAAGAAGGAAGAAAAAAATGGAGATTAAATCTAATGATTGGCATAAAGCAGACATTATTGCCGCATTAAAAAAGAAAGGGACAACTCTCGCTGAATTATCTCGTCAATCCGGACTAAGTTCCTCAACACTTAGCAATGCGCTTGTTAGACCTTGGACAAAAGGAGAGTCAATTATCGCTAAAGCTCTCAATTTAAAACCCTCGCAAATTTGGCCAAGCCGTTATATAAATTCAATGACAAGACAGCCAATTAAGCGAGTTTTGAGAAAAAGTTCAGATAATACATCTTCAAATCATTAACTGACAACAATCTAATTAACACTTTTTTACAAACATATGGAAACATATAGAAACACTTGTTTTCATGTGTTCGTTTTTGCTTTATTCTTTTATCAATTCAATTCATCTATTTTCTTTATTTAAACTAACTTGATTATTTTCATCAATATTAATCCTATGCTATGATTAGCCATCTTTTGATATAAATCATAGTTTAATAGGCAATTATTATGAAAAATCTTAGTAAAATTTTGGTGCTTTTATTTTCAGTATTAGCATTATCCGCATGTTCACAAAAAAATTATTTAGAACAAGGTACCCCACTAAGTCATGAGAAAGTGGATAAAATTGTTGAAGGCTCAACCACTGAGGCACAACTGCTGCATATTTTTGGTCAACCAGCAAGTAAGGTTAGCATTAATGCTAACGAATCAAAATGGACTTATACATATCTTAAAAAAAGTTCAACCAAAAATGCAATTTTTGGGGAAACTCAATACGACATTCTTGAAGGTACGTTAGAAGTAGTGGTAAACCAAGGTGTTGTAACTTGGTTTAACTATTCGCAAAACAATAAACAGAAGAAGTGGTAATTATCATTTGATTATTAAGCACATCAATTAGATGTGCTTTTTTATCTATTTGCTTAATGATTGTTCTTACCGTTAAATCCCCTTATTCTCAGATTTTAATTTCATATTTTGTTTAGATTCCATTCATATACTTTATTCCGCTCTGGACAAAAGTCTTTATTACGTTATACTCATTTGCGAAATTAACCAGACAATCGCTGCTTTGTTGTAGTCCCTTGTAAAAGGGAGACAAACAGAGGGGAGGAAAGTCCGGGCTCCATAGGGCAGAGTGCCAGGTAACGCCTGGGGGGTGTTGGCGAGAGCGAACATTCACGACTAGTGCAACAGAGAGTATACCGCCGATGGCTTAGCAATAAGATCAGGTAAGGGTGAAAGGGTGCGGTAAGAGCGCACCGCGCAGCTGGTAACAGTTGTGGCACGGTAAACTCCACTCGGAGCAAGGTCAAATAGGGATTCATTGGCGCGGCCCGCGTTGAATCCGGGTAGACTGCTTGAGCTAATGCGTGAGTATTAGCCTAGAGGAATGATTGTCCACGACAGAACCCGGCTTATCGGTTAATTTCACCTTTTTATTCTTTACGGTTTTGCTTTGCTTGTTTTTTATTACTTAACCAACGCTTTACTGCTAACCAAATCGAAAATACTAATCCTAATACCAATAAAAATACTGGTATTAACATTAATAAAGACATAATCTGTTTTTCGTATGTTTTAAAAATTGGTGATAAACCAAATAAATAGCCTAATGTAACAATCAAAAATATCCATAATGTTGCACTTACCCAATTGTAGATGTGAAATTTACGGCTATGCAAACCTGATAACCCCGCCATCATTGGTAATAATGTGCGAACAAATGCAATAAATCGTCCAATAAATAGTGCTTGTAAGCCATATTTGTGGAATAGTACCTCTGATTTATGGTGATATTTTTCTGGCAAATGTGCCATCCAATTCTGTACAGTTTTGGTATTACCCAACCACCGGCCTTGTGCATAACCGAGCCATGTGCCGAAGGCAGCACCAGCAATTAGAATTAAGTTTATAAGACCAAAATGAAAAACATCAAGACTTATCAATACGCCAGTTAGAAACAGTAAACTATCACCCGGTAAAAAAGCTGCGGGTAACACACCATTTTCTAATAGAATGATGACAAATAGCATTCCATATAATATCCATAACACATCTGGGTTTGAGAGTGTTTTTATATCCATATGAACAAATGCTTGGTATAGTGTAATGATTGTATCCATTTAGCTTATTTTCTCATTAATGTATTATTATTAGTGGTTAATAGTACCACCTACGGTTAAATTATTCACTTTTAAAGTCGGTTGACCAACTCCAACAGGAACGCTTTGCCCTGCTTTACCACAAACACCAACACCTGGATCAAGTTCGAGATCATTGCCTACCATTGAAATTTGTTGCATCGTTTCAATACCTGATCCAATAAGCGTTGCACCTGTGACCGCCGTAGTAATTTTACCTTTTTCAATTAAATAGGCTTCTGAAGTTGAGAAGACAAATTTTCCTGAAGTTATATCGACTTGCCCACCTGCAAAATTAGGTGCATATAGTCCATAATCTACACTTTGGATGATTTCATCAAAACTCGATGTTCCCGCTAGCATGTAGGTATTGGTCATTCTAGGCATAGGTAAACAGGCATACCCTTCACGGCGACCATTGCCAGTCGAATGGCAATTCATTAATTTTGCGTTAAGCTTATCAAACATGTAGCCTTTTAAAACACCGTTTTCGATTAATACCGTTTTTTGACTTGGCGTACCTTCATCATCAATAGAGAGTGAACCTCGACGATTTTCAATGGTTCCATCATCAACGATAGTACAAAGCTCTGAGGTAACTTGTTCGCCAATTTTTCCTGAAAACACAGAACTATTTTTACGATTAAAGTCTCCCTCTAACCCGTGTCCTACTGCTTCGTGAAGTAACACACCTGGCCAACCTGCACCTAAAACAACTGGCATGGTGCCTGCTGGAGCCGGTTTGGCTGAGAGCAAAACTAAAGCTTGACGCACAGCTTCTCGGGTATAACTATCTACATAACTTTCACCTGTTTTCGCATTAGTCGTTAAAAAATAGTCATAACTAAATCGACCACCACCGCCACTACTCCCTCGTTCACGTTTACCATCTTGTTCGACAAGGACGGATACTGATAAGCGAACTAAAGGCCTAACATCTGCACATAAGGTACCATCAGTGCCAGCAATTAAAATGTCTTCATAACTACCAATTAAGCTTGCTGAAACTTCAATGACTCTTGGATCAATTGAACGTGCTAACTTATCAACTTGGTGTAATAAGGCAATTTTTTGCTCCTGCGAAAAGCTATTTATCGGATTAAGCGATGGATACTTGATGATATTGTTAGCCGTTTTAAATGGAGTAACCATAATGGGTGTTTGATTTTTAGTAATAGAGTTTGCGGCTAATACACTTTGCTCTAATCGAGCTAAAGAAAGCTGATCAGTATAAGCAAATCCTGTTTTTTCACCAATAATCGCTCTAACACCAACACCTTGATCGCGATGAAAAGAGGCATTTTTAATAATGCTATCTTCAAGAGACCAACTTTCGTAATAACCAGATAAAAAATATAAATCACCAAAATCAATTTGCCTTGAACTAAGCATATCAAGCAAATTTACTATATCTTGCTGATTTAAGTTATTTGGATTGAGTAACCGTTCACTCACTTGGACTACGTTCATAAATTCCTTAATCTAATGATTATCAATATAAAAACTGTAAAATGTATTATTACATAAGTACTACATCATATTGTTCTTGAATATAAAGTGGTTCAACTTTTACTTCAACACGTTTGCCAACAAACACTTCAACTTCTGCTAGCGCATGTGATTCATCCGTCGTTAATGCATTAGCCACTGCAGCTGAGGCATAAACCAAAAAGTATTCAGAGCGGTGAGCTTTGTATATACGAACAATTTCACGGAGTATTTCATTACAAACCGTTTCTACTGATTTAACAATCCCTCGACCTTTACATGCAGGACACTCTTCACAAAGTATATGACCAATACTTTCTCGAGTCCGCTTACGTGTCATTTCAACTAACCCCAAACCAGAGAAAGTGTTCACGGATGTTCGTGCTCGATCTTTGGCTAAAAAGTCTTGTAAAGATAGTAACACTCGTTCACGGTGAATATCTTCTTGCATATCAATAAAATCGATAATGATAATACCGCCTAAGTTGCGTAATCGTAATTGACGCGCAATCGCAATGGTTGCTTCGATATTGGTGTTGAAAATAGTTTCTTCTAAATTACGATGACCTACAAATGCACCAGTATTAATATCAATGGTCGTCATAGCTTCGGTTTGATCAATAATTAAATAACCACCCGATTTTAATTTGACTTTACGGTCTAACGCTCGTTGAATTTCGTTTTCAATATCATACAGATCGAAAATTGGGATATTACCGCGATAATGGGTTAATTTGTTGGTAACTTCTGGCATAAATTCCTGTGTAAACTCAACCAACAAATCATAAGTAAGTTTAGAGTCAACCAAAATTCGTTCAATTGGGTCGCCAACAAAATCCCGTAATACTCGTTGAGATAAAGCAAGCTCACCATAGACTAAATATTTGCTGATTGGACGCGCCATTCGTTCTTGAATTTTTGCCCATAAACGTTTTAAAAAATTGGCATCTTGTTCAAGTTCGTGAGCATTTGCTCCTTCGGCAGCAGTTCTAACAATAAAACCACTTTCATCGGTAACATATTGTTCAACAATTTTTTTAAGCCTTTCACGCTCTTCTTCCGATTCAATTCGTTGCGATGTCGCTACATGAGCAGAGTTAGGACCAGGCATTAAAACTAAATAACGCGAAGGTAAAGTTATATCTGTAGTAAGTCTGGCACCTTTAGTCCCCAAAGGATCTTTAACAACTTGTACCATTAAATCTTGGCCTTGACGGACCAATTCAGAAATATCTTTAACTTGAAACTGTTCTTGTTCACTGTCCGATACACATTCGGTATGCGGCATGATATCCGAGGCGTGCAAAAAAGCAGCTTTTTCAAGACCGATATCAACAAACGCAGCTTGCATACCCGGTAAAATACGAATGATTTTGCCTTTATAGATATTTCCTACAATACCTCGACGTGATTCACGATCTACGTGGATTTCTTGTAATATCCCATCTTCAATATATGCCACCCGAGTTTCTGATGGCGTTACGTTCATTAATAATTCGACAGACATAATGATCCCTTATTAATTAATAGCAAAGTTCCGTCTTATTAGTCGTAAGAATAGATAAATCACTATCCATAATACCCCATCAACAAAACTAGATACTAAAATTAAAGGTGAAATCGTTATGGTATGATAAATACTGACTTGAAACAGAAATACTAATATATTATAACAAAGCGAAACGGCAAAAATAATAATTGATTGTTGCCATAAAGCTAAATTACGGATTAACTGGAATTTAAACATTAACAAATAAGCCACGCATGAAAAAATAAATGCGTGAATACCTAAAAGCGATCCTGAGAATAGATCTAAAATGATACCTAATAAAAATGCTATGCTCATACCAATTCGGTGCGGTAATGCTATTAACCAATAGGCCATAATTAACATTAATAAATGAGGCTTAAACATATTATATTCAGGTGACCACGGTATGATTTGTACACATAAGCCAATTAGCAACGTTAACCAAATAACCAGTATACTAATTCGATTATTACCCCTCATGTTTTACTCCTTGATCGCCCCACAATAACAGTAGATAACGTAAACGTTTTAAATCTGCGGTTGGCGTAGCAGAAATAATGGGGGTGGAATCACTTATATCAAGCTTTACTGAACTAACCACAGCCACTGGGTACCCTTCTGGGAAGCGACCATCAAGTCCAGAAGTGACTAAAACATCACCAACTTTGACATCAACATTGTTAGGTAAAAAATCAAGCGTTAAATCGTTACTGCATCCATTACCAACAGCTACCATTGAAATATCATTTCTTAATACTTGTACTGGAATTGCATGTTGATAATCACAAACTAAGATCGCTCGGCTTGTTGATTGAGCGGTTTGATAAATTTGTCCAACGATACCTTTTTCATCTACTACCGGCTGACCTATATATACACCGTCATTTTTACCTTTATTAATTACCACCTGATAAACGTAAGGATCAGTATCAGCTAATAATACTTGAGCAGCCATTTTATGTTCATCGTGTCTTAAAGGTGAACCTAATAGCCCTCTTAGGCGGTCATTTTCATGCTTTAAATGTTCAAGCAATAATAGATTACTTTTTTGTTGCATTAAGGTTTCTTGCAGTTCTGCATTTTCTTTAATTAGTGTCTCTTGTGTTTTCGACATTTCATACAGCGAATCAAATGATGATTTTGGTGCATTTGAAACATGATAAAGTGGCGAAATTAAGGTATCTAAATAATAACGAACCTCTTTAAAAGGACGATAATTGATATCTAACACTATTAACGTCAAAGCGAGTGCCAGTGATATAAATAATTGAACACTCAGAGGCGAACGTTTAGAAAAAAGTAATTTCATTGTCCAGTATTTACCTGTTATATATCTAGAATTTAACTATTTTAAGATATGACTCCGCCGACAATGTCGGCGGAAAAAATGAAATATTCGTTACTTGCTAGTAATATTATTACTCTTCACTGAAGAGATCACCACCATGCATATCTACCATATCAAGAGCTTTACCACCACCACGAGCTACGCAAGTAAGTGGGTCTTCAGCTACAACAACGTGAATCCCTGTTTCAGCAGATAATAATTTATCAATATTACGTAATAATGCACCACCACCAGTCAATACCATACCATGTTCTGAAATATCAGAAGCTAGTTCTGGAGGACATTGTTCTAGAGCAACTTTAACAGCACTAACAATACCACTTAATGGCTCTTGTAATGCTTCTAAGATTTCATTCGAATTTAGTGTAAAACTACGTGGCACACCTTCAGCTAAGTTACGACCACGTACTTCGATTTCAAGGACTTCATCACCTGGATAAGCACTTCCAATGAAGTGTTTAATTTTTTCTGCGGTCGCTTCACCAATTAATGCACCATAATTGCGACGAACATAATTGATTATTGCTTCATCAAAACGGTCTCCACCAATGCGTGCAGAAGCGGAATAAACTACACCATTTAATGAAATAACAGCCACTTCTGTTGTACCACCACCGATATCAACAACCATTGAGCCAGTTGGTGCAGAAACTGGTAAATCAGCACCAATTGCCGCAGCCATTGGTTCTTCAATTAAATAAACTTCACGAGCACCAGCACCTAATGCTGATTCACGAATAGCACGACGTTCCACTTGTGTTGCGCCAACTGGCACACATACCAATACACGAGGACTTGGTCTTAAGAAGCTATGGCTGTGAACTTGTCGAATAAAATACTGTAACATTTTTTCAGTGACGGAAAAGTCTGCAATCACACCGTCTTTCATTGGTCTGATAGCTGCAATATTACCAGGTGTTCGCCCTAGCATCTGTTTCGCAGCATGGCCAACGGCAGCAACACTTTTAGGTGTTCCTGAGCGATCTTGACGAATGGCAACAACTGAAGGTTCGTTAAGCACAATGCCTTGCCCTTTAACATAAATAAGCGTGTTGGCTGTACCTAAATCAATCGATAAATCATTTGAAAACAAGCCGCGAACTTTTTTGAACATAATAAAAACTCTTCCTAGAATTAATCTTGTTTAAATATATTTGAGTATTAGAAGCAAACTTAGGCGTCTACAAAATATATATTTTAATTTTATCCGACAAATAATAGTTCATTTAGCAGATAAAAACCACAGCCAGCCTCAATAATAATTAAGGGTTATATTGTATCGCAATTTAAAAATAATACCTAGAAAATAGTATAACAAGTGTTTGTAAAGGAGATATATAATGACAAATTATGATTTACAGTGTATCCTTCCGCGTTAATGTTGAGTTACTATTTTTAGTATCGAATTAAAAGATTACTTTTAAGATATTAAAGGTACATTAAAATAATTGTTATTTATATCAAATAAACACGGTGTAATTCATGGATATACGTAAAATTAAAAAGTTAATTGAATTAGTAGAAGAATCAGGTATTTCTGAGCTTGAAATTTCTGAGGGTGAAGAATCGGTTCGAATTAGTCGGTCGACACCTACCTATACAGCTCCAGTGCAAAACATTCAAATTCCCCAACCAGTTGCTGTTCCTGCTCCTACAGTCACTGCGGCTACAGTTGAAGCAGAAGTCATCACAGAAACTAATAGTGGCACAACCATAAAATCACCAATGGTTGGTACGTTTTATCGAACTCCAAGCCCTGAATCTAAAGCATTTGTTGAAGTCGGTCAGTCTGTAAATGTTGGTGATGTGCTTTGCATTGTTGAAGCAATGAAAATGATGAACCAAATTGAATCAGAAAAAGCAGGGACTATTAAAGCTATCTTAGTTGAAAATGGTCAACCAGTTGAATTCGATCAACCACTATTCATTATTGAATAATCAGAATTATTTGTTAACTTAGACGATTAAGAGATTGAATATGCTTGATAAAATTCTTATTGCTAACCGCGGAGAAATCGCTCTTCGTATTTTAAGAGCATGTAAAGAACTTGGAATTAAAACTGTCGCTGTTCACTCTTCGGCAGATAAAGACTTAAAACATGTGCTACTTGCAGACGAAACCGTTTGTATAGGTCCAGCAGCTTCAGCCAAAAGTTATCTTAATATCCCTGCATTAATCTCTGCTGCCGAAGTAACCGGCGCAGCAGCTATTCATCCTGGATATGGATTTTTATCAGAAAATGCGGATTTTGCTGAACAAGTTGAACGTTCAGGCTTTATATTTATCGGTCCAAAACCTGATACTATTCGTTTAATGGGTGATAAAGTTTCAGCCATTGAAGCAATGAAAAAAGCAGGCGTACCTTGTGTTCCTGGTTCTGATGGTCCTCTTGGCAGTAATATGGACCTTAATAAGCAAATTGCTAAAAAAATTGGTTATCCAGTTATTATTAAAGCGTCTGGCGGCGGCGGTGGTCGTGGAATGCGTATTGTTCGTGAAGAAAAAGATCTCGAACAATCAATCAAAATGACTAAACTTGAAGCAAAAACTGCATTTAATAATGATATGGTTTACATGGAAAAATTCCTAGAAAACCCACGCCATATCGAAATACAAGTTTTATCTGATGGGCAAGGTCATGCAGTTTATTTAGGTGAACGCGATTGTTCAATGCAAAGACGTCACCAAAAAGTACTTGAAGAAGCACCAGCGGTTGGTATTACACCGAAAATGCGTAAATTCATCGGTGAACGTTGTGTTAATGCATGTATCGAGATTGGATATCGTGGTGCAGGTACTTTTGAGTTCTTATTTGAAAATGGTGAATTCTACTTCATCGAAATGAATACTCGTATTCAAGTAGAACACCCAGTTACTGAAATGGTTACTGGAGTTGATCTTATTCGTGAACAAATTCTGATTGCAGCTGGACAACCTTTGTCAATTAAGCAAAGTGACATTGAAATTAAAGGCCATGCAATTGAATGCCGAATCAATGCCGAAGATCCAAAAACATTTATGCCATCTCCGGGCAAAATAACACGTTTCCATGCTCCGGGAGGATTTGGTATCCGTTGGGAATCACATATATATGCTGGCTATACTGTACCACCATATTATGATTCAATGATCGGTAAATTAATCGCCTATGGTGAAACTCGTGAAGTCGCTATTGCCCGCATGAAGAATGCATTAGCAGAACTGGTTATTGATGGTATAAAAACCAATATCGAACTTCATCTAGAGATTTTAAATGATGAAGGCTTCATAAAAGGTGGCACGAACATTCACTATTTAGAAAAGAAATTAGGTATTTATGAGTAAAATAAGCCCTCAATAATTTGAGGGCTTATTGCTGTATAGAAGTAAATAAAGTATAGGTAATACATATGAAAAATTGGAAAAAAAGCGCTGAAGAAATTTTAACATTAGGTCCAGTAGTTCCTGTTATTGTTATTGAGCGTTTAGAAGATGCCGTTCCTTTAGCAAAAGCATTGATTGCTGGTGGCGTGAAGGTTTTAGAAGTCACATTAAGAACAGCTTGTGCACTTGACGCAATTAAGAAAATTATTAACGAAGTTCCAGAAGCTGTAGTCGGTGCCGGTACTGTAACCACAGTAGAGCAACTTAAACAAGTAACTGAGGCGGGTGTAGAATTTATCATCACTCCGGGTATTACTGACTCTATTTTAAAAGCAGCAGTTGAAGGCCCTGTGCCAGTTATTCCTGGGATTGCAACCATTTCAGAATTATTAACAGCTCAAGAATATGGTTTAACAGCATTAAAATTCTTCCCTGCTGAAATTAATGGCGGTGTTGCTGCGTTAAAAGCGTTTGCTGGTCCTTGTGGTTATATGAAATTCTGCCCTACTGGCGGTGTGAATCCTAAAAACTATCGCGATTATTTAGCGCTTGATAATGTTCTTTGCGTTGGTGGAACTTGGTTTATTCCAACTGATGCAATTGCTAAAGGTGATTTTGCTAAAATTACTGAAATGGCAAAAGAAGCCGTTGCAGGAGCAAAATAAGTTTTATCTTACCGCCGACATTGGTCGGCGGTTTAGTCAGTTCTGTCTAACTTCTAAGACCTCTTCCACTTTCAATTATTCGCCATGCTATAAAATATAAAATGCTAACAAATAATATAAGCATCGAAAAAGTAATGACTAATGAAACATCACTAATACCTAAAAAACCATAGCGAAATCCATTAATCATATAAACAATAGGATTAAGTTTAGAAACCCATTGCCAAAAAGTCGGTAACATAGTGATTGAATAAAAAACTCCGCCCAAGTAAGTTAACGGTGTTAATACAAAGGTTGGAATAATACTTATATCATCAAATGATTTTGCAAATACTGCATTTAACAATCCAGCTAATGAAAACAAAATTGAGGTTAATAATAAGGTGAAAACTACAAAAGTCCACGAATGAACTTCATATCTAACAAAAAATAACGATACAGCAGTGACCAACACACCAGTTAATAAACCACGCATTACACCACCACCAACATATCCCCAAATAATAATATGAGTCGGAACAGGAGCAACAAGTATTTCTTCAATATTACGTTGAAATTTAGCACTAAAAAATGAAGAACAGACGTTTGTATATGAATTGGTTATGACCGACATCATAATTAAGCCTGGCACAATGAATGCCATATAACTAAAGCCACCCATATCACCAACTCGCGAACCGATTAAATTACCGAAAATAATAAAATATAGTGACATTGTAATAACAGGAGGAATCAGTGTTTGGATCCAAATTCTTAAAAATCGGGTAACTTCTTTACGCCAAATACTTTTTAAGGCAATCCAATATAAATTATTCATCAATAGCTCCTTTGGTATCATTTCGCAACAAATCTACAAATAATTCTTCTAATCGATTAGCTTTATTACGAACACTAATCACTTTTATGTTTTGTTGATTGAGTTGTTCAAATAACTGATTTAATCCTTGTTGTTTATCTACGTTTACTTCTAACATGCCAGATTCAATATCAGTATAATTATACCCTTTAAGGGAGATTGGTGTTGATGTTGGTACATAATCAATAATAATTGTTTCAGATTGACTTTTTGCTAGTAAATCACGCATTGAAGAGTTAGCAATTAATTCTCCGTGCTGAATTATACCAATGTGACGGCAAAGCATTTCTGCTTCTTCCAAATAATGCGTGGTTAATATAATGGTGATACCTTGTTTATTAATCTCACGTAGAAAATCCCACATGGAACGACGTAACTCTATATCAACCCCAGCAGTAGGTTCATCCAGAATTAATAATTTAGGTTCGTGGACAAGTGCGCGAGCTATCATTAGTCGTCTTTTCATCCCACCTGATAACATATTAGCTCTACTATGTCGTTTATCCCATAAATCTAAAATACGCAGATACTTTTCAGCTCGTTGTAAAGCCAATTTTCGTGGCAACCCATAGTAACCACCTTGATTGGTAACAATTTGGATTACTTCTTCAAATTGGTTAAAGTTAAATTCCTGAGGAACAAGTCCTAATTGTCTTTTTGCATTAACAAGATCCGTATCTAAGTCATATCCAAAGATTTTAACTTGGCCTGAGGTTTTAGTAACTAAAGAGCTAATAATACCAATGGTGGTTGACTTACCTGCACCATTTGGTCCAAGTAAAGCATAAAAATCTCCTGCCGCTACAGTTAAATTAATTCCTTTTAATGCTTCTACACCATTTTTATATTTTTTCTTTAGCGCTATAAGTTCTAGTGCAGGTGTTGACGACATAAATGTATCCTAATTGAGTAAATTGCTATTTGAATAATATGATATCATGTTTAATCAATTGACAATATTGTTTAATATTTAGATAAATATATGGATTAAGGAATAAATGTTATGGTTAAAATTGGATTAGTTTCAATATCAGATAGAGCATCACAAGGCGTTTATCAAGATGAAGGTATTCCAGCTTTGTTATCATGGTTGAAATCTGCATTGAAAACAGCTTTTATTACCGAACAACGCATTATTCCCGATGAACAAATCATCATTGAAAAAACATTATGCGAATTGGTTGATGATTTGCAATGTAATCTGATTTTAACCACAGGCGGCACAGGACCAGCAATAAGAGATGTAACACCTGACGCAACTTTAGCTATAGCAGATAGAATAATGCCCGGATTTGGCGAACAGATGCGGCAGATTAGTTTACATTTTGTTCCAACTGCGATTTTATCCAGACAAGTTGGTGTTATTCGTAAGCAATGTTTAATTTTGAATTTACCAGGTCGACCAAAATCAATCAAGGAAACACTTGAAGGTGTAAAGGATGATGAAGGTAACACTATTGTTACTGGCATATTTGCAAGTGTTCCATATTGTATTGATCTGCTAGAAGGTCCTTACATCGAAACACATGATCACATCATTAAATCATTTCGTCCCAAAAATGCTATAAAATCTAATCTTTAATTTTATGCAAATGTCATGCATAATTATGTAGATTATATTCAATATTTGAATGAAGCTTTATAAGCACACTTGCTTAATTAGCAATCATTAAAAATAACTGACCGTAATCAAGCATTTTAGTTAACCCGTTAATATGACTTATTGTTTTAATCAGTTAGTCATAAATTAAATTTAAAGGAACAGTATGAAACAAAAAGATCTCACTAAAACTTTCAAAGAAATGCTTTTACAAGAAAAGTTTAGTTCTCAGATAGGTATCGTACAAGCCTTACAAGAGCAAGGATTTGATAATATAAATCAATCTAAAGTATCGCGAATGTTAACTAAATTTGGCGCTGTAAGAACTCGCAACGCAAAATCTGAGATGGTTTATTGTTTACCTGCTGAAATGAGTGTTCCAACAACAAGCAGTCCATTAAAAAATTTAGTGTTAGATATTGATTACAATAGTTCAATGGTTGTTATTCGAACAAGCCCAGGCGCAGCTCAGCTTATTGCGAGATTGTTAGATTCAATCGGTAAATCAGAAGGGATTTTAGGCTCAATTGCCGGTGATGATACGATTTTTAGCACACCAACTAAAGATTGTTCTGTGAAAAAACTATATCAAACGATTATTGAATTATTTGAACGGAGTTTATAATTAACAGTTTATTTTAACAAAGCTCTATAATTTTTTTTAATATTTAACCTATTGACACATTTGGTAAAATCGTTAATCCTATACGACACTGAAATCAGAATTAAGAAGAGGCGCATTACTCAGGCAGATCATTTTAGGGACTGGAGCCGTAAATAAATGATTGATGGGATGTAATGCCGAGGTTTAATTGTTATTCCAGAAAGCAATTAAATCGACTGCAAGGGCTGAATCCCTTGGGTTGTCACCCTAACAGGTGGAGCGCTTCATGGTATGTATTTTTTTAACTGTATTAGGACATGCCCGCTCTATCTCTGTTAAAAATAAAAATTTTTAATATGAGGAATACATGGAAAGATCATTTATAATTGCTAAGTTTGGCGGTACTAGTGTTGCAGATTATCCCGCAATGGTTAATAGTGCCAATATTGTTATAGCTAATCCTAGTGTCAAAGTTGTTGTGTTGTCTGCCTCTGCAGGTATAACAAATTTACTGGTAGCATTAGCTGAAGGTCGTGATGCCAATGTAAGAGCAAAACATATCGCTAAAATTCAATCGATTCAATACAACATATTAGAAAATCTTCCTGAAAATCCAACCCTACGCGCTGAAATTGACCAAATAATTGCAAATATTGCCTCATTATCAGAAGCAGCAAGCTTGGCAACTTCCCCTGCTTTGACGGATGAATTAGTCAGTCATGGCGAAATAATGTCATCAAAACTATTTGTCGAAATATTAAAACAAAAACAAAAAAATGCCCTATGGTTTGATGTACGTAAAGTGATGCGTACCGATGACAAGTTTGGTAAAGCCGTACCAAAAATTGACGAAATTAAACAACTTTGCTGTGCGCATTTGAAATCTTTGAATCCAGAAGCTATCGTAGTTACTCAAGGATTCATTGGTAGTGAAAGTACGGGCAAAACCACAACTTTAGGTCGTGGTGGTAGTGATTATACCGCAGCTCTTCTTGGTGAGGCTTTAAACGCCACGCAAATAGACATTTGGACCGATGTTGCTGGTATTTATACTACCGATCCTCGTATCACATCAGGTGCGAAACGAATTGACGAAATATCATTTGCTGAAGCAGCCGAAATGGCGACCTTTGGTGCTAAAGTTCTACACCCTGCAACACTTGTTCCTGCTGTACGTAGCAATATTCCAGTATTTGTTGGTTCAAGTAAAGCACCAGAAGCAGGTGGAACTATCGTTTATAACACACATAGCATAAAATCTGCACTACCTTCATTTAGAGCGTTAGCGCTTCGTCGCAAACAAACATTATTGACCTTAACTAGCTTAAATATGCTACACGCACAAGGTTTTTTAGCTAATGTCTTTACCATATTGGCTAAACATAATATTTCGGTTGATTTAGTCACCACCTCTGAAGTTAGTATCGCATTAACCATTGATACTACAGGCACTAATACCAATGGAAATAGCCTATTAACAAAAGCATTATTCGATGAATTATCAACAGTTTGCCATGTTGAAGTTGAAGAAGATTTAGCACTAATTGCCATCATTGGTAACAATCTAACCACAACAAAAGGTATCGCTAAAGAAGTCTTTGGCGCTTTAGATGACTTTATTATTCGACTTTGTTGTTACGGTGCTAGCACCCATAATCTTTGCCTTCTAGCAAGAAGCAATGATGCCGAAGATGTAATAAAGGTTCTACACAAAACGATTTTCGAATAGTTTAATATCAGGGGCGATTACATTATCGCTCCTAATCATTAATCATATAAATCAACAATTAAACAAAATACCTAGAATATTTGAAAAAATAATTGTAAACTACGCCTAATATTTGTATGAATTTGTGTTTCATACATCTATAGCTTCATACTGTTCTACATAATAATCATTTTTCTTCATATTTAGATAACAATTTTTAAAGCTGTAAATTTTACGTTTTATTAATATCTGTTCAACAACTATCATCGTTATTTTTTAGCTATACTAGTAACTTTCAACTTAATTAGACGAAGGAAATTATCATGGGTATTTTAAGCTGGATTATTCTAGGATTAATTGCTGGATGGATCGCTAAGTTTTTTATGCCATTAGGCCGTGTTGGTGTGATAAAAACTATCCTACTTGGTGTAGCTGGTGCGTTAGTCGGCGGTTATATCAGTACCTTCTTTGGTTGGGGTAGTGTGACTGGTTTTAACTTCCCAAGCTTGTTTATCTCTGTGCTTGGTTCTATTTTACTTATTTATCTTTACCGCCTTTTTAAATAAATATAATAGCAATTTAAATTGGCGAGTTTACTCGCCAATTTTCACTCATCTATCCAACCAAAGTTCTCTCATTTATATCGATATTTAAAACCTATTAACTTAAATAGCTTTTTAAGTATCAAAATTAATATATATATAATAGTGAGTGATAAATTAGCAAAAGACGCTAGAAGACATGCCAAAAAACCAACAAAAAGTGCAATAAACTTATAAAACCCTATATTGCCAAAGCCTCCTAAATCCTTGTTAACAAAAACCACAAAGAATACTATTGCTAAAAGAATCCACGTAAACAAAAATAGTAATTTTTCTAAGTGATTATCAAATTTAAAGCCTATTGCAATACAAATAACTTGAAAGGCAGTGATTATAATCATTAAAATTAGCCCGAAAGCTTCTACCCCAAATTTTGATATCATCAATTAATTCCATTTAATTTATTTAACGAGATTATAAGAAGTAATTTCGCCACTTCCAGTTTTTTGTTATATTAAACACTAAAATTTATCAAATTTATTCTGCAGGATAAAATGCTCAAAATATTTAATACATTATCACGTGAGAAAGAAATATTTAAACCAATTACACCAAATAAAGTTGGGCTATATGTTTGTGGTGTTACTATCTATGATCTATGCCACATTGGCCATGGCCGTACTTTTGTCGCATTTGATGTCGTTACTCGTTATTTACGTTTTTTAGGTTACGATCTCACTTATGTTCGTAATATTACCGATGTCGATGACAAGATCATCAAGCGTGCATTAGAAAATGGTGAAACTTGTGACGAATTAACTGAACGTATGTTAAATGAGATGTATGCCGATTTCGATGCACTTAATATAAAACGACCCGATGTCGAACCTCGAGCAACTCGTCATATGTCACAAATCATTGAACTTGTTGAAGAGTTAATAAGAAAAAATCATGCTTATATTGCTGACAATGGAGATGTGATGTTTTCGGTAGATAGTGATCCTAACTACGGTATTTTATCACGCCAAAATTTAGAACAGTTACAAGCAGGTGCTCGAGTTGATGTAGTGGACGTAAAACATAATCCAATGGACTTCGTTCTCTGGAAGATGTCAAAACCCAACGAACCAAGCTGGGATTCACCATGGGGGAAAGGTCGACCTGGTTGGCACATTGAATGCTCTGCAATGAATAGCCATCAATTAGGCAACCATTTTGATATTCATGGCGGTGGTTCTGACTTAATGTTCCCACATCATGAAAACGAAATTGCCCAATCAACCTGTGCCCATAATGGCCAATATGTAAATTATTGGATGCACTCAGGCATGGTAATGATAGACCAAGAGAAAATGTCCAAATCACTGAATAACTTTTTCACTATCCGTGATGTTTTAAAACATTATGATGCTGAAACTGTTCGATATTTCTTATTATCAGGCCATTATCGTAGTCAACTTAACTATAGTGAAGAAAATCTAAAACAAGCTCGTACCGCTTTAGAAAGACTTTATACGGCTTTGAGAGACACCGATGCTAACTATCCGCACAACACGCCAGATAGCGATTATCATCGACAATTTTGTCAGGCAATGGATGATGATTTCAATACTCCAGAAGCTTATTCAACTCTATTTGATTTGGCTAGAGAGATCAACAAAGCTAAAGCAGAAAATAACATGCCATTAGCTAATGAACTAGCTGCTGAGTTACGTTATTTATCTTCTGTACTTGGTTTACTTGAACAAGATCCGGTTAAATTCTTACAAGGTAATAGTCAAGATGATGAAGATACACAGCTAATTGAAGCGTTAATTAAACAACGCAACGATGCTCGAGCAAGTAAGAATTGGGCTTTAGCTGATGAAGCTCGAGATAAACTAAATCAAATGAATATTATTTTAGAAGATGGTGCTAACGGCACAACTTGGCGTAAAAAAACTTAATAATAAAAAATCCCCTAGATTTACACAAAACTAGGGGACTAATCTCACTATTTTTTATCTATTGACGTTAAAATTCCCCGTAAAATATTGAGTTCTTGCTGTTCAATACCAGCTCGCGTAAATAATCTACGTAAACGACCCATAATCTGCCCAGGATGATTAGGATTAATAAATCCGGTTTTTAATAACGTCTGCTCTAAATGCTGATAAAACCGTTCAATATCTTCGCTTTTAGGATACTGAACCTCATTCAGATTATCATCATCATGTTTTAAAGATGCCTCTAAAGTTGACAACATTGACATTCGAATTTCGTAAGTTAGAACCTGAACTGACATAGCTAAATTTAAAGAGCTATAATCTGGATTAGCTGGAATACCAACATGAAAATGGCACTTTTGTAATTCATCATTAGTTAATCCAACTCTTTCTCGACCAAAAACTAAAGCCACTTGAGCATGATGCGCGGTTTCAGCAATAATTTTGTCGCCACACTCTTTCGGGGTTAAGTTTGGCCATTGCAAACTTCTAGGACGCGCACTGGTACCTATAACCAATGAACAATCTGCTACCGCCTCTTCAAGGGATGAAAAAATCTGTGCCTGTTTGATAATATCACTCGCCCCGGCTGCCAGTGAAATCGATTGGGAATCGGGTTTTATTACAGGGTTCACTAAACATAAACGAGTTAATCCCATCGTTTTCATTGCACGAGCAGCAGACCCCATATTACCAGTATGCGAAGTTTCAACTAAAACAATCTTAACATTATTTAAATAGCTCACATATTCCTCATTAAATAACTAAACTTAATACTTTAAATCAATCTAAATAAACCACAGTATATAATAAAAAACAGATTAAAAGCAGTTATGTGCTACCTAATATCAAATACCAAAAAATTATTTTAGACAAAAGTCACAAAAATCTTAATATAAACTCAATAACCTATTGACTAAATGTGAAAAATTTGTCAATGTAATCAATATAATAATAGCTCAATTAGTAAGTAAACATAGTGGAGGTCAATTATGACTTTAAGTATCACAAGTAAACAAATGGACATTACTCCTGCAATTCGTAGTTATCTTGAAGATAAGTTTTCGAAATTAGATAAATGGAGAGCTCTACTAATCAACCCTCACTTTATCTTATCTAAAGAGCCCGATGGATTTATTATTGATGCAACCATTGCAACCAAAGGCTCGCCACTAGTTGCTTCCGCTAAACACTCTGACATGTATGCTGCAATTAATGATTTAGTTGGTAAACTTGAAAGACAGCTAAATAAACTCCAACATAAAGGTGAGTCGCGCCGTGCATTTGACAGTATTAAAAATACAGTAATTGAAGAAGAATAATAATTTATAATTTAACAAAAAGGCACTTTAATAGTGCCTTTATTTTTTTGCTTGTTATAATATTACCCATCTAATTTTTAATCTATTAATGAATATGACAACCAGTCCTTTATTGCCTTTACGAAACAAAATTAACCAACTTGATCAAAAATTAATTGAAATCATTGCTGAAAGACGCCAAATTTCAGCCGAAGTTATCCAGGCTAAAATAAAAGCAAATATCCCTGTGCGTGATTTAGATCGTGAACGTTCATTGATTAAGGCATTAATCGAACAAGGTAAACAATATCATCTTGATGACCTATTAATTAAGCGTTTATACCAAATTATTATTGAAGATTCGGTTCTACTACAACAGAAGTTTTTACAAGAAAAACTCAACCAAGGCGTTATCTCATCAGCTAAAATTGCTTTCTTAGGACCAAAAGGTTCATATTCACATTCAGCAACTCGCCGTTATGCTAGCGCCCATTTTGATCAATTGACTGAATCAAGTTGTAATACATTTAAAGATGTTTTTGAAAAGATTGAATCAAAAGTTGTTGATTATGGAATTGTACCGATAGAAAACTCGAGTTCGGGATCTATTAATGAAGTGTATGATTTGTTACAAAAAACCAATTTACATATTATTGGTGAACTATCCTTAATGATTGATCACTGCATTTTAGCTCTTCCTAACACTAAACTTGAGCAAATAGATACTATTTATAGCCACCCGCAACCATTCCAACAATGTAGTAATTTCTTAGAAAAGTATCCTCATTGGAAAATTGTTTATTGTGATAGTACTTCGTCAGCAATGGAAACCGTAGCTAAATTAAATCAACCAAACATTGCAGCTATGGGAAATAAAGACGGTGGTGAATTATATGGCTTACAAGTTCTGGAGCACAATTTTGCTAATCAAAAAGAGAATATCACCCGCTTTATTGTGTTATCGCGTGAATCGATTGAAGTTTCCGATCAAATTCCAGCCAAAACTACAATCTTGATGAAAACGGGCCAACAAGCTGGGGCTTTGGTAGATGCTTTATCCGTATTACGTAATCATAATATTGTTATGACAAAACTTGAATCACGCCCTATCCATGGCACATCTTGGGAAGAGATGTTTTATATTGATTTACAAGGTAATATTAACGATTACGAAATGCAGATCGCACTTAAAGAATTAGCTTCCATCACTTTATATACTAAAGTGCTTGGTTGTTATCCTAGTGATTCTATTACCGCTGTCATGTAATGACTAATTTAAGTTTTTCAAATGCCGTACTCAACTGGTATGAACAGTACGGCAGAAAATCATTACCATGGCAAATTGAAAAAAGCCCTTATCATGTTTGGTTGTCAGAGGTTATGCTGCAGCAAACACAAGTTGCAACTGTTATTCCATACTTTAAGCGCTTTATTAAACAGTTTCCTAAAATTACCGATTTAGCTAAGGCTCCAATTGACGATATCTTACATCTTTGGACTGGCCTTGGTTATTATGCACGTGCTCGTAATTTACATAAAGCAGCACAAGTTATTGCTGACAAGTTTGGGGGAAAATTTCCAACCAAATTTGAGGATGTTATCGCCTTACCAGGCGTTGGGCGCTCAACCGCTGGGGCTATCCTATCTCTATCACAAAATCAACATTATCCAATATTAGATGGTAACGTAAAACGGGTTTTAACTCGAACTTTTGCTATAGAAGGATGGCCTGGTAATAAAAATGTCGAAAATCAACTTTGGCAATTAAGTGAGCAAGTCACGCCTAAAAATGAAGTTGCTAAATTTAATCAAGCCATGATGGATATTGGTGCAATGGTTTGTACTCGTTCTAAACCCAAATGCACTTTATGCCCTTTACATCAATTATGTATTGCTTATAAGACCGACAGTTGGCAACAATATCCAACTAAAAAACCTAAAAAGACTATTCCTGAAAAAACCGCCTACTTTTTAATGCTTGAACATAACAACATGATTTGGCTTGAAAAAAGACCGCCTGCTGGTATTTGGGGCGGATTATATTGTTTACCACAATTTGCAAGCGAGCAAGCATTAACTGACTGGCTAGACAGCCATGGTATTAAAACTAGCAAACCCAAACAGTTAATTGCATTTCGACATACTTTTAGCCATTTTCATTTAGATATTGTGCCTATTTACTGTGAGATCAAAGGCAATACTAAATGTCTAGATGAATCGAATGGTTATTGGTATAAACTAAAATCGGAAAATGCAAAAATTGGCTTAGCAACACCTATTTATAATCTATTAAATCAATAATCAACACAATCTATCAGTATCTAACAACCTTTTGATATATAATTACACATTATTTATTTTCTAAATTGTTTATTATGAATAGCAAACAAGCTCAAGGGCTATCTGCATGGTTAGTATTCCTAATGGCATTTGCCATTGGCGTCGCGGTAGCGAGTAATTATTATGCGCAACCACTATTACACTCGATAACTAATGATTTACATATTGCAATTAAACATGCAGGTTTTATCATTATGGCTGCACAATTTAGTTATGCTGTTGGCTTGCTGTTCATTACCCCACTGGGTGACAAAATAGAACGTAAACGATTAATATTGACCTTGATGATATTATCAACTTGTGGGCTAATTATTAGTGCAACTTCACAAAACTTATGGTTACTTATGCTTGGTACGGCTATGACAGGTCTATTTTCAACCGTAGCCCAAGTATTAATTCCATTTGCCGCAACACTATCACGACCAGAGCATCGAGGTAAAATTGTCGGTACATTGATGAGTGGTATGTTGCTAGGTATATTATTAGGTCGTGCATTCGCTGGTTTTGTTTCTTCGATGACAGATTGGCATTATGTTTATTGGATTGCCGCGTCAGTAATGATCATTGTTACTTTGCTACTTTGGTTATCATTACCAACTTATAATAACACCATCAGTATTAACTATTTTCAACTGTTATTATCAATTGGCTCACTATATAAACAAGAACCTGTTTTACGAATTCGCTCATTGTTGGCAGTTATTTCCTTTGCGTTATTTTCACTGTTATGGACGCCACTTGCCTTTTTATTAAGTAATAAACCTTACTATTATTCTGATTTTATAATCGGTTTATTCGGCCTAGCCGGTGCCGCTGGTGCACTAGGTTCACCTATCGTTGGCAAATTATCAGACAAAGGAAAAGGCTTTTTAGCCACGACCATTGGCCTAATATTACTACTCGCTTCATGGGTACCACTTTCTGTTGCTGAATATTCACTTTTAGCCTTAATTATAGGGGTAGTATTACTGGATTTTGCTGTTCAAGTTACTCATGTATCAAACATGAACGCCATTTATCAAATTCGACCAGAAGCACGTAGCCGTATGAACACTGGTTATATGGTAAGTTATTTTATCGGAGGCATGTTGGGTTCTATCGCTTCTACTTATTTGTATAGCAACTATGGTTGGATCGCGATAATTATTGCTGGAACTGTTTTAGGATTATTGGGTTTATTATGTTGGCTCTACTATCTTAAATCAGTTCGCAAACCATAAACGATTTAATTGCAAAAAAAGTTGAGGAACGGGGTTTTTTAACGTTTATTTGCTCTAATATTCCGTTTTTAAACACTATATACTATTCGTCAGTTAACTTAAACATTTACACCATTAATAAAAACAGGAGCCATCCATGGCTAAAATAGCCTATATTAATACGCCATTTAAAGTAAAAAATTTATCACTCAAAAATCGTATTGTTATGCCGCCGATGTGTCAATATCAAGCAAAAGACGGATTGGCTAATGATTGGCACTTTGTTCATTATGTTTCACGAGCGGTTGGTGGCGTGGGTTTAATAATTTTAGAAATGACCAATATTGCTCCAAATGGTCGAATATCGCCAAATTGCTTAGGTCTATGGAATGATGAGCAACGCGATCAGCTTAAACGTATCGTTGATGCGGTTCATGCTCAAAAAGGAAAAATCGCTATTCAAATTGCCCATGCAGGACGTAAAGCTTTGGGTGAGTCTGATGTCGTATCCTGTTCTCCTATCCGCTATGATGGGAACGTCGAAGCGAATCCAAAATGGCAATATCAAATGCCAAGAGAATTAACCAAAAGTGAAATCGCTGATATTATCGAAAAATTTAAACAATCAACCAAACGTGCGGTTGAAGCAGGTTTTGACGCAATTGAAATACACGGTGCACATGGTTATTTAATCCATCAATTCAGCTCATCAAAAACGAATATTAGAACGGACGAATATGGTAAGGATAAATTATTATTTGGTGAACAAGTAATTAAAGCAGCAAAATCAGTGATGCCAAAAGATATGCCACTAATTGTTCGGTTTTCGGCTCAAGAATACGGTACTAATGGTTACGATATTAATTATGGTTGCCAAATTGCTAAACGTTTTGCACAAGCAGGCGCAGATGTTTTAGATGTGAGTGGCGGTGGTGATGGTCAGTTAGATCCAAAGCATACGCCTCTATTTCATGCTGGATACCAGGTTTATTTAGCGCGAGCTATTAGGAAGGTCACTAATTTGCCAATTATTACTGTTGGTATGCTTGAAGACCCATATCTTGCTGATTATGTATTAAGTACTGGCGATGCTGATTTAGTTGCAATTGGTCGAGGTTTATTGAAAGATCCTTACTGGCCGCTAAGAATTCCAGCATCTCCATTTATCCCAACATCTTATCAAGTAGCTTTTAAATAAACTAATGATAATCCTGTAGTGTTAGCTACAGGATTAATTTACAAACTAAATTTTCATGGCATATTTGATGAGACGTTTCTTTATTGGCGAAAAGTTATCAATTGCGTTCATCCCAACTGTTCTCACCATTTTTTTAAAAGCATTATCGCCATTAAACATATCTTGAATAGTTCGCATTGCGGTTAACATGACTAAAGCATCTTTACGGCGAGTGAATTGGAATGATTTTAAGTTTTCTACTAAACCAATATCTTTATGTTCATCAATAAGTTTATTAATGGTTGCCACCAATAATGCAGAATCTTCAAATCCTAAATTAACTCCTTGACCAGCCAATGGATGAATAGTATGGGCAGCATCACCAATTAACACTAATCGATGTTTAATAAATTGTTTTGCAAACCGAGCTTTTAATGGAAACACCATTCTCGGATTGACCAACTGACATTGTCCTACTTTATCACCGCTTAATTTAAACAGCTCTTGGCAAAACTCAGATTCAGTTAACGAAGTTAAAATAGCTGCTTGCTCTGGTTTAGTTGACCATACTAAACAACTGTAATTGGGTTGCCAAAGTGGTAAAAATGCTACAATACCATTAGGGTAAAAAATCTGCCTAGCACATGCTTGGTGAGGATATTGTGTTTCAACAGTTGTAATCACTGCATGATGAAGGTAATCACGCTCAAACACAGAAATTTTTTCCTGTCTGCGCAGCCAAGAGTGTGCGCCATCAGCACCTATAATCAGTTTTGCTTGTAACCGAGTATTATCCGAAAGTGTTAAAAAAGCATAATCTTCATTATAGCTATTGTCTATAGCGGCCAAATTGAAAATAGTGATATTTGAATTTGCTTGAGCATGTTGATACAGGTAGTAAGAAATTAAATTATTTTCGATGATATACCCAAGATTTGGATAACCATAATCTTTAGCATGTGCAGTAAGATGCGCTAAACCGTTTTTTTCCCAAACTCCGATCTCGCTAAAAGCATTAACGCGTTCGCTCGCACATAAATCGTTCCAAATACCAATTTGAGAAAAATATTGCTGACTTGCGCTATTAATTGCAGAAGCTCTAATTCCTATTTCGTCAAAAGCAAAATTTTGATTATCATTAACGTTAACATCAACAATAGCTACAGTTAAATTAGATTGGCTAAGAGCACATGCAGTTGCTAAACCAACCAATCCACCACCAACGATGGCCACATCAAATTGCGTTTTCATATCAATAAATAGGGTTATTTCTTATCAAGCTTATTATCATCTTCAACATCATCATTCATCGCTTTTTTAAAACCTTTCAATGCTGAACCAAGATCAGAACCTAAATTACGTAACTTCTTTGTTCCGAAAATGAGAACCACCACGGCAAGAAAAACTAATAGATGTGGAATGCTAAATGACATAATTAAAACCTCATTTAAAAATGTATCGCTATTTGAACAAGTTAAACGAACAAATAGATTATTAAATATTGGAATTGATTATACTCTTTTTATGATGGGATTTCATGACAAGTTAATTTAGATAAAAAAAGACCCGCATAAAATATACGGGCCAACATGAAATATAAGGAATATAAGGAAAGAAAACAATGAAAAATCCTTACGCTGCTTATTATCCACTTTTTTTCTTTTTAGTCAACGTTTTTATTTGCCTTTCAGCCAATGTAGCAATTTTAGCTAAAAAATGACTTTAACCATTATAAATCAATAAATTAAAATAACACCCAACATATAAATAAGAATAATATATATTTGATAAATATCAATTACGCATTAAAAAAAACTTAATATCTATAAAACTACTTGAAATTTCAACGGAAAAACAAAGACAATAAAACGGAAAAAAAAGCCATACTTCTTATTATAACACTCGCTGTTTTTTTATTTTTATGCGAGAAAAGAATATTTTTCCATAATATAAAACGCGTTTAAACAAAAAATCGCATTAAAACTTAATAAAATTAAGAAGATTGATTCAAATTCATATGTAAAACTCATAAAAAATACAATATAATTATCAAACGGATGAAAAAATAAAAACGAAATAAGTATGATTAAAAATAAAAATGTAAAAACTTTTAAAGATAGGCTACATTCGTCAATGCAAGGATTATCTGTTTCATCCTTTGCAAAAAAATGTGATATGTCAGAAACGGTAATACGAGATTATTTGTCTGGAAAAACCTACCCTTCACTAACTCGTTTAGAAGTAATTGCTGAAAAATGTAATGTTTCATTCAACTGGTTAGCTACCGGTTATAAATTGGAAGTGTTGGATCCTAAAGACGATGATAATAACGAAGTTTATAATGAAAATATCTATCGTATCCCGGTTTATAAAAAACAATTACCAACTAAAGAAGAGGCGCAAAATCAACGTTACGTACGTGAAACGCCACCAGTAATGAATTATCCTATTGTTGAAGGTTGGGCTTCTCATCGTGGTTTAGATATCAAAAAACTTATAATCTATTGGGCGAAAGGTGATTTAATGGCACCTGAAATCGAAAATAATAATGGATTAATTATTAATACAGAAATAAACGAAATAATCGATGGCGCAATTTATTTAATTGAATACGAGAATTTCACTCTACTAAGAAAAATTCGCCTATCACTCGGAAATTGGATTTTGATTTGTAATAATCATCAATACCCAACGATTGAGGTTCCTAAAGCTCATTTCGAAAAATATAATATTGTCGGACGCGTTGTACAAATTATTAAAGATGTTTTTTAAGACAATTATTAGTAATCTAGTACTTTTCACTATATAATTTCCCATGAGGAAAGCTCAAAAACCCCTTTCCTCAACTTTTTTTAATTTTTATTAATGTTAGTTTAATAGGTATTGGAGTGATGTCTCTTTTAATTTAAAAATATCATATTTCGCTTATAGCACTTAGCATTTGGTAATAAAACCCTCACTTTTTTAGATCATTGGTAAACCTATCAATGAATAACCTTTTAACTAATAGGTCTAATATGTATCGATTTTTTGAAAAATTGGTATCACCTTATCCACAAGATGAACCACAGCCGATGGCTAAAAGTTTTTTTAGTTTTATTTGGCAATCGACGAAAGGCACACGTTCTTTCCTTCTATTATTAATCATACTGAGTTCATTAGCTGGCGCTTTTGAAGCCTTTTTATATGCTGCACTCGGTAAAGTTGTTGACTGGCTGGCAGCTGTTTCACCAAGTCAATTTTGGCAGCAGGAAAAATCAACCTTAATTGTATTTACGATCATTATATTAGCTAGCACGATCATTATTGCCTTACAAACCATCATTAAACATCAATGTTTGGCGGGAAACTTTCCAATGCGACTGCGTTGGAATCTACATCGATTAGTGCTAAATCAAAGTATGCGCTTTTTCCAAGATGAATTTGCCGGCCGTATATCAGCAAAAGTGATGCAAACCGCACTTGCGGTTAGGGATACCTGTTTTTTGGTTGCTGATATCTTTATCTATGTTTTGATTTCGTTTATTACTATGGCAACAATCATAGGTCAGTTAGATCTTTGGTTATTAGTACCGTTTATGGTTTGGTGTTTTGTTTATGGCATTGCAATGTATTACTTTATTCCACGACTAAGTAAAGTGGCAAGTATGCAAGCAGATGCACGTTCTACCATGACAGGCCGAGTGACTGATGCTTACACGAATATTATGACAGTTAAACTGTTTTCTCATGCAGGCAATGAAGCAAAATATGCACAAGAGTCGATGGACGAATTTTTAGTTACCGTTAATAAACAAATGCGTTTAGTTAGTAGTTTTGAAATTGTTAATCATTTATTGTCTATTTTCCTCGTTCTTGGTACTACTGGCTTATCATTATGGCTATGGACTAATGATTTAATTGGTGTTGGAGCTATCGCCACTACAACTGCTGTCGCACTTAGATTGAACGGCTTTTCACATTGGATTATGTGGGAAATGGCAGCATTATTTGAAAATATCGGCGTGGTTAAAGATGGTATGAATACGTTTTCTGTTGCTAAAACTGTTGTCGATGAACCTGATGCACCAACTCTTAAGGTGACTGATGGTAAAATCGAATTTAAAAATATTAATTTTAGTTACGATGCAAAATTAAACAATGCCATTATCGACAACTTAAATTTAACCATTAAACCAGGTGAAAAGATCGGTTTAGTTGGCAGATCAGGGGCGGGTAAATCCACTTTAATCAATTTATTGTTGCGATTTTATGATTTACAAAATGGTCATATTTTTATTGATAATCAAGACATCACCAAAGTCAATCAAGAAAGCTTACGCGCTCAAATTGGTATGGTTACCCAAGATACTTCACTATTACACCGCTCAGTAAGAGATAACTTATTATACGGTAATAACCATGCCACAGAACAAGAGATGATAATCGCAGCTAAAAAAGCTCATGCCGATAGTTTTATTGAAACCTTAGTAGATGCTAATGGAAGAACTGGATATGATGCTTTTGTTGGTGAACGTGGGGTTAAATTGTCCGGAGGACAACGCCAACGTATCGCTATTGCTCGAGTTATTTTAAAAAATGCACCAATTCTATTGTTAGATGAGGCAACTAGTGCGCTTGATTCAGAAATTGAACAAGCTATTCAAGAAAGCTTATATACGTTAATGGAAGGTAAAACGGTTATAGCTATTGCCCATCGATTATCTACAATCGCGGCGATGGATCGATTAATCGTTTTAGATCAAGGAAAAATCATCGAACAAGGAACACATCAAGAGTTGCTTAGTAAAGATGGACTTTATGCTCAACTTTGGAAGCATCAAAGTGGTGGTTTTTTAGCTGAAAATTTTTAACTTAAAATTTAGGGCGATGAGTAAATAACATCGCCCCAAAATCTTAATTCTCAAATTAGTCAAATCTAATTAATGAAATTTTTATAAAACTCAGATTCGAACTTCATAACTGCCCCGTTTTTAGGTTCCCCTTTACTATCAGCCCGATACCCTGATAATAATTGAACAAAAGCGACATAACGTCCGTCTGATTTTTGAATAAATCCGGCTAAATTATAACTACCTTGAATATAGCCTGTTTTAGCCATAACTACATCTTTAAATGGTGCTTGACTGAAGCTTTTACGGTTTTGCAACGTTCCATCAACACCCGCAATTGGTAATTTTTCAATAAAAGCGAGTTGATTGTTATGTGCTGAAATATACTGCAACACTTCCATTAGTTTGTTGGCGCTAACTAGATTAAGACGAGATAAACCCGAGCCATCGGCAATCACTAAGTTTTCTAAGTCAATACCTGCTTTTTTACGAAGGATTTGTTTAACCGCATCACCACCATTACGCCATGTTCCTGCAGTATTATAATAGCGTGCGCCAAGTGTTCTAAAAATGGTGTCAGCATACAAATTATTTGATTTTTTGAGCATAACCGTTATTAACTCAGAAAGCGGTGCTGATTGACTTGATGTTAATAACGTTAAGGAACCAGTGGATTTTTGTTTTCTTTCAAAAACACGTCCACCATAAGTTATTTTTTGTTGTTTTAATTCATTTTTTAAAACAGTAGAAAAATATTCGGTTGGATCCATTACTGCAAATTTTAATGGTGTTTTATCCGCATTAGAAGCGATGCATCCAGATAAATAGTAGCGATTTTTATCGGCATTAACATCAAGCTCACAATATTTATCATGTGCGTCTTTACTACTAGCGGAAATCGTTCTGACATCACCAGAAACCATAACTGGAATATTAGATGAAACAGAAACTGATGCTTTACCACCTACTTTACCCGGAGTAATTGTTGCATAAAAGCAGTTATCATCAATTGTTGCAGCTGATGCAGGGGCATTGTAACAAGCAGTTAAATTATTCCATGACCACCCTTCTGCTTTATCATGACTAGCAAAAATTGAAGTGTCTAAAATAACATTACCTGAAATTTTTTCTACACCCTTTTGACGAAGGGCGCTAATCATATTTTTTAATCTTTCTCGACTAAAAGTGGGATCACCACTCAATTTGATAATCAGATCACCATTGAGTTGTTTATTACTAACTGAACCATTCGCGTACATTCCAGTAACAAACCGAAAGTCATTACCCAGTTCAAGCTGTGCAGCTAGTGCAGTTATTACTTTTTGCGTACTAGCTGGCTGTTTAAATTGATCACTTTTGTATTTGGCTAATGTTTTAGGATTGCCATCAACAGTTTGCACTAAAATTGATAAATCACTCCCTTTGGGTAATGATGATATATATGGTTCAACCGATTGTGCTTGCAATAAGCTTGAATAAAAAGCAACGATAAATAGAAAAGATACCCTTATATTTGTCATGAATGTATGCTCAAAAAATTTATTAAATATATTAGTGTGGAAACAAATATATCTTTTTTTGATAAGCCTATCAATATATACTCAGTCTCTTTAAAAATAATGTTCTAAATACCATTATATTTTACATTTTTGAATTTAATCCAAGAGATAATTTAATATAGGTAACAAGGCTATGATTCATCATTCATTAGGTTTTCCAATCGAAACTGTACTGATGTTCGTCATTTTGGCTTTAACTGCGATTATAATTGATTTATATGCTCACCATAACGATAAACCCATTAGCCTAACCAGCGCAATATTATGGTCTTTATTCTGGGTTGCTGTTGCATTAGGTTTTGCACTTTATCTTTATCTTCACCATGGAAGTGAGATAGCAAGTTTATTTATCACGGGTTATGTGCTTGAAAAAGCGCTTTCAGTAGACAACTTATTCGTTATTATGGCGCTGTTTTCATGGTTTGCTATCCCTAACAATTATCGACATCGATTATTTTATTGGGGCGTAATTGGTGCGATTATTTTCCGAGCTATTTTTGTTGTAATAGGTACAGGTTTATTATCGTTAGGTCCTTGGATGGAATTGTTCTTTTCAGTAGTGGTTGCATTAACTGGATTTATGATGCTGAAAAACCAAGGTCAAGATGAAAAAATTAAAGATTATTCAGAACATTTTGCTTATCGTATTGCTAAACGAATTTTCCCCTCTTACCCTAAAATAGTTGGGCATCACTTTTTATTAACGCGAAAACAACTAAACGCGGAGTTAGCTAAGCCAGAAAACAAAGAGTTAATTCATAAAATGCCAAAAAGTGCCTTATATGCAACGCCTCTATTTTTATGTGTTGTGGTAATTGAATTGAGTGATGTTATGTTTGCATTTGATTCTGTTCCCGCAGTAATCGCGGTCAGCCAAGAACCACTCGTTGTTTATAGTGCAATGATTTTCGCTATTTTAGGGTTACGGACTATGTATTTTGTTTTAGAAGCAATGCAACAATATCTTGTTCATTTAGGCAAAGCTGTAGTCTGCCTACTATTTTTTATCGCAGCAAAACTGGCTTTAAATGCTAGCGACCATCTATTTAAATATGGTATTAACATTAGCCCTACTCTCAGCCTTTATATAGTATTAGGCATTTTATCTTTAGGTATTATTGCAAGTTTTATTTGGCCAAATAAATCCTAAAAAATAATAAGGGAATTGATAATCGGCAGTAAACCTGCCGATTAAAGATGAGAGCTATTGGCGTGTTGATGAACGAATAAAGTAACTCACACCTAAAATAATAAACCATAGTGGGGTTGCGATCAGTGCTTGGCGAGTATCAGCTTCAAATGTCAATAACACAATCACAAAAGCAAAAAACGCTAAACAAACATAACACATAAAAATTCCACCAGGCATTTTAAATTGTGATTCTTGATGCAAATTAGCTTTTTTACGGCGATAAGCAATATAGGAAATCAATATCAACGACCAAATAAACATAAATAAAATGGCAGAAATAGTCGTTACAATAGTGAATGCTTCCATCACATTTGGTACTAAATAAATCAGTACTACCCCACCGAACAAGCAGGTACATGAAAATAACAAACCATTAGCGGGGACTGAACGTCTTGATAATTTACCAAATGGTTCTGGTGCATCTTGTTTTTTAGCAAGACCAAACAACATTCGACTGGTTGAGTAAATACCACTATTGGCTGAAGAAGCCGCCGAAGTTAATACCACAAAATTGATAATACTTGCCGCAGCAGGTAAGCCAATCAAGGTAAATAGTTCAACAAATGGGCTTTTATTGGGTGAAATAAACTGCCAAGGTGTTACACTCATGATAATAATCAAGGCAAAAACATAGAAAAAGATAATTCGTGCTGGCACTGAATTAATTGCCCTTGGTAAATTTTTATTTGGATCTAGTGTTTCAGCCGCTGTAGTTCCAACAAGCTCAATACCAACAAAGGCAAAAATTGCAATTTGGAAACCAGCAAAAAATCCCATCGTACCATGGGGAAAGAAACCACCATACTCCCAAAGATTAGAAAACGCAGCCGTAGTATTGGTTTGTTCTGAATGATAAGCCGTGAAGACTAAAACAAGTCCAATAGCTATCAAGGCTAAAATGGCCACTATTTTGATCATAGAAAACCAAAACTCAGTTTCACCAAACATCCTAACAGTTAACAAATTCAAAGTTAAAAGCACAATAACTGTAAGTAGCATTGGGATCCATGCTTGTAGTTCTGGAAACCAGTGTTGAGCATATCCTGCGATAGCAACAACATCTGCAATTCCGGTAATTACCCAACAAAACCAATAAGTCCAACCAGTAAAAAAACCAGCCCAAGGACCCAATAAATCGTTAGCAAAATCACTGAATGATTTATAATTTAGGTTGGATAATAAAATTTCTCCCATTGCCCGCATAACAAAAAATAAAACAAACCCAATAATCATGTACACAAAAACAATAGATGGTCCGGCAAGGCTGATTGTCTTCCCAGAACCCATAAATAATCCCGTACCAATTGCACCACTTATTGCTATTAGTTGAATATGTCTACTGGAGAGATTTCGTTTAAGATCATTATTTGAAGACGTACTGTTCATCGTATCGATTACCTGTCGTTTTTACAATTTTCGTTTTTTTATAAGAAGTAAAGGACTATAAAGTCTACAGCGCTAAATCGCAAGCTCAATCACATGAAAAATTTTTATAGCAATATCATAATTATTGGTAGTTTCTTATAATAGAATTGTGTAGCATAACCAACCATATCATTTAACTTATTACAATAAATTATCAAGATGAAAGAAAACAAATTTCACATTTATCTATTATGTTTAGCATTTATCATGTCACTACTTGCTGGCTGCCAGAGTGATCCTAATTCATCAAGTAAACAATTTAAAGACGGTAAACTACCACATGATTTAAATGCCAGTCGTCCGTATTTAGCTGTGCCTGTAAATATTTCTGACTATACGATTCAAATTGAAAAAATAAAAACAACATCGCCTTCTTTGTATCGTAAAAATGAACATATTTATAAAGCCGTTGATGCTTGGATTAATCGCTCATTGGGCTCAGCAGAATTCCATAAAGTGGGTCTAAAAAGTTATGAAATGGCTGGTAAAGATGGATATGGTAATGTACATCTAACCGGTTATTACACTCCGGTTATTAAGGCTAGATACCAACCAACTGGTGAATTTAAATATCCAATTTATAGAATGCCAACCCAATCTAAAGGGCAGTTACCAAGTCGAGAACAGATCTACAATGGCGCATTAGCTGGAAAAGGACTGGAGATCGCTTATAGTAATTCATTAATGGACAATTTCATAATGGAAGTCCAAGGAAGTGCCTATATCGATTTTGAAGATGGTAATCCGCTTGTTTTCTTCTGTTATGGTGGAAAAAATGGCCATGGCTATTCAAGTATAGGACGCTTATTGGTTGAATCAGGAGAGATCGCTAAAGAAGATATGTCTATTCAATCCATAAGAGATTGGGCAAAAAGTAAGAGTGAAAAGAAAGTCAAAGAGCTATTAATCCAAAACCGATCATTTGTGTTTTTTAAACCGCAATATAACGCCGAAGTAAAAGGTGCAGCAGCAGTACCTTTAGTTGCCAATGCAGCAGTGGCATCAGATAAAACATTAGTCCCAACCGGTTCAGTTGTATTAGTTGATGTACCACTGCTTGATAATGATGGTCAATATCGTGGAAGGCGGGAAGTTCGTTTAATGGTTGCGCTTGATGTTGGCGGGGCAATTAAAGGCCATCACTTTGATCTTTATCTAGGTATAGGAAACAAAGCAGGTAAACAAGCAGGTTATTACAATCATTTTGGTCGAGCTTGGGTGATACAACCTTAACCAACCAACATCGACGCCATCAAAAGAACCTGCTAGAATAAGATAAAAAGCAGACTTTAAGGATAACTTATGAGATTATGTGACCGTGATATTGAAGCATATTTAGATAGTGGTAAATTAAAAATCACGCCACAACCTGCATCAAGTTGTATTAATGGAGCAACAGTAGATGTTCGATTAGGTAATCAATTTCGTACTTTCAGAGAGCATACAACACCTTATATTGATTTAAGTGGACCTAAAGAAGAAGTTGCAGCCGTTCTAGATCGCGTTATGAGCGAAGAGATGATATTAGCTGAAGGTGAAGCATTTTATTTACATCCTGGCGAACTTGCTTTAGCAGTGACACTCGAATCAGTTACTATTCCTGATGATTTGGTTGGCTGGTTAGATGGCCGTTCATCATTAGCTCGCTTAGGACTTATGGTACATGTTACTGCTCATCGTATCGATCCAGGCTGGCATGGACAAATTGTTTTAGAATTTTACAACTCAGGAAAGATACCAGTAGCACTTAGACCTGGTATGACTATTGGTGCATTAAGTTTTGAAACACTTAGTGGACCAGCTTCTAGACCATATAATCGCAGACAAGATGCAAAGTATAAAGACCAACATGGCGCTGTCGCCAGTCGTATTGATAAAGACTAATACAGTTCATAACCTTAATAAAGGACATTAATATGATAAAAAAAATATTGGTTACGCTATTTATCTTAATTTTGGTCATTGTTATCAGTATCGCTTCCCTTATTATATTTGTTGATCCTAATAATTTTCGTGGTTACATCTCACAAACAGTGAAAGACAAAACAGGGTATGAACTGACTATAGAGGGCAATCTACGTTGGCATATCTGGCCTCAAGTTAGTATTTTAACTGATTCGGTTAAATTATCCGATAGCGGTGCAACAAAACCTCTTTTAACCGCTGACAACATGAGGCTTGATGTTGAGCTTCTTCCTTTGTTTTCAAAAAATTTAGCAATTAAAAATGTATTTATTAAATCAGCAACAATCAATATTACGGATGAAAGCAAAGGTGAAAATGCTAAAAATAGCACTCAAGCTATAACTAATTCTTCTGAAAAACAACCATCTGAAGATAAAAAAAATCCATCTGATTGGAAGTTCAGTTTAAATAAGTTTGAAATAGCGGATAGTACAATTGCATTTCAGCATAATCGTGATTTGATAAATTTCAGAAATATTAATCTGTTATTAGAAAAAAATAACGATAAAAACCTTTCTCTTGAACTCAATGGGAATATCGATAAAAACCAGCAAGACTTATATTATTCATTAAACGCCAATATTGATTTAGCCCAATTCCCTGAAAAAGCAGTTATTGATTTAAAAAAATTGGATTACACGTTTAACGGCATAGTCAATTCAGAAAAAGAGATAAAAGGTAATGTAACTGGCGTATTTAATTATCAAAAAGCACCAATGCAATTGGATAGCCAAAATTTGGTTTTCTCAATTAACGATAATGATTTTACAAGTAAGATCAATGTCCGTTTTGATAACAAACCGGTGATCGATTTCCAATTAAATTCAAATAAATTTGATTTAACACCTTTTATCCAAAAAAATGAAAATTCAACGAAAAGTACTAACGTTCAACAAACTTCACCAGTTGTATCGAATGTTTCCAAAAATGATAATGAATTAAGTATGCTTAATTCATTTGATGGAAAAGCAAAAATAAATATCAAAGAAGTCAAAGCGGATAAAATTGCATTAGGTAATTTGAATGTTGAAGTTGACAATCAAGATGGTATAGCAAACTTAAAAAATCTAACTTTCAATTTTGCAAATGGGCAAATTGCTGCCAACGGCACCGCTAATGGTAAACAAAAAAACCCACAAGTTAAATTGAATACTAAAGTTAGCAATATCAATTTAAGCTCATTTTTTACGCAGATGAATATGGCTTATGATCTTGATGGTATATTCAATGCTTCTGGAGTATTAGAAGCCAATACATTATCAACAACTAAATTATTAGAGAACATTAAAGGTAATGCTAATATCGTCATTACTAATGCTAAACTAAATAATATTAACATCCAAAGCATCATCGAAAATGCCGCCGCGAAATATAGCAATGGTAATATAAATTCTGAAAATCATAAAAAATATACTGAGTTTCATAAAATCACAACCAATGCTTATATAAATCAAGGTAACATTGATCTTAATTCACTCAATGCAAACTCTGAAACATTAAATGTAATAGATAGTTCAGGAAGAGTGGGAATGGTTAATCGTGATTTAGATGTTAATCTAAATATAAAAATATTAGGTGGTTGGAATAGTAAAAGTGAAACTATTGCAAAACTACAAAAAGTGACTATACCACTACGTATATATGGTCAATTTTCTAATTTACACTATCAACTAGATATTGCCAAAATAGTATCTGATGTGCTTAGTGATAAATTACAACAACGTTTAGATAAGCTACGTGATAAATTAGAAAACAATGGTTCCAGAGATAAAGATAAATCTAGACAAAAAGCAGTTGATATTTTAGGTGAATTTATCAAGAAATAAATATTTGATGAAATAATGATAATAGATATAAAAAAGGTGAGCTAAATAACTCACCTTTTTTTATTCAATTAATCTATTTGATTATAAAATGAATTTGCTTAAATCTTCATCAGCAACAAGTTTATCAAGATGATCGCTGACATATTTAGCATCAATTGTAATGGTTTGACCACCCAATTCACTAGCTTCGAAAGAAACCTCTTCCATCAAACGTTCAAGCACAGTATGCAAACGGCGAGCACCGATATTCTCATTTTGCTCATTAACTTGCCAAGCAGATTCAGCAATTTTACGAATCCCATCTGGTGTAAAATCAATATTAACACCTTCTGTTGCCATTAATGCTTTATATTGCACTGTTAACGACGCATTAGGTTCCGTTAAAATACGCTCAAAATCTTCACTAGTTAATGCTTGTAATTCAACGCGAATTGGTAAACGTCCTTGCAGCTCAGGAATCAAATCTGAAGGACTCGCAGTTTGGAACGCACCTGATGCGATAAACAAAATATGATCAGTTTTTACTGAACCATGTTTAGTTGAAACAGTACAACCTTCAACAAGTGGTAGTAAATCACGTTGAACACCTTCACGTGAAACATCAGGACCAGATGAATTACCACGCTTACACACCTTATCGATCTCATCGATAAACACAATACCATTTTGCTCGACAGCTTCAATGGCTTCGTGTTTAAGATCATCGGGATTAACCAATTTAGCAGCTTCTTCTTCAATTAGCTGTTTCAAGGCATCTTTGATCTTCATTTTACGAGCTTTGGTTTTTTGACCACCTAAATTTTGAAACATTGACTGCAGTTGATTGGTCATCTCTTCCATACCTGGCGGTGCCATAATTTCAACACCAATATTAACGCCAGCTATTTCAATCTCAATTTCCTTATCATCAAGAGCGCCTTCACGTAATTTTTTTCTAAATGCTTGTCTAGCAGTTGAATCATTATTGTTTTCAACTTGCCCCCAACCATCTTTTGCTGGCGGTACTAGCACATCTAAAATACGTTCTTCAGCTAATTCTTCTGCTCTATTACGATTTCGTTCAATTGCTTCTTGACGAATCATCTTAACAGCAGAATCGGTAAGATCACGAATGATTGAGTCAACTTCTTTACCTACATAACCAACTTCCGTAAATTTTGTGGCCTCTACTTTGATAAATGGAGCATGTGCAAGTTTAGCTAATCGTCTTGCGATTTCTGTTTTACCTACCCCTGTTGGGCCTATCATAAGAATATTTTTTGGGGTAACTTCATGACGTAATGCTTCATCAAGTTGCATACGACGCCAGCGATTACGTAAAGCAATAGCAACAGAACGTTTTGCTTTATCTTGTCCAATAATATGTTGGTTTAATTCGCTTACAATTTCGCGAGGAGTCATTTCAGACATAATAATATTTCTCTTAAATCAGTTTTAATTAGTAATTAAGCTCTTCAATAGTTTGGAAGTTATTGGTGTAAACACAAATGTCACCAGCTATTGATAGCGATTTTTGTACAATATCATGCGCAGATAATGAAGTATTATCTAATAAAGCTCTTGCAGCAGCTTGAGCATAAGGTCCACCAGATCCAATCGCAATCAGATCATCTTCTGGTTGAATAACATCCCCTGTACCAGTAATAATTAATGATGCGGTTTCATCAGCTACAGCAAGTAATGCTTCTAACTTACGCAACATCCTATCGGTTCGCCAATCTTTGGCTAGTTCAACTGCCGCTTTAGTTAAATGGCCTTGATGCATTTCTAATTTACGTTCAAATAATTCAAATAAAGTAAAAGCATCTGCTGTACCTCCAGCAAATCCTGCTATCACTTTATTATTGTATAAACGGCGAACTTTTCGAGCATTACCTTTCATAATAATTCGTTCACCTAATGTAACTTGCCCATCGCCTCCAATAACGACTTGACCTTCACGACGGACACTGACAATTGTTGTCATATTCTGCTCCTTCTCTTACTAAAACACTTAATTCGGAATGAATAGAGAATATATTGGGATGATTAATAAATTTTCAACATCTGATTATTAAAATGCGAAATATTTATTTATTAATAGATGAAATGGTTAAATATCGTATTAAGATTTAAGCAGTTCAGATCTTACTTATTTGGGTTGGAAATCAATAGTCATTGTTTTAACTTCATTGTATAACTTACTAGAAGGTTTTGGTATAACCGCTAATTTAGTAGCTGCTAATGCCTCTCGACATAAATCAGCATCACCTCCTTTTGAGGTGACATTCAGCAATAATCCATCAGGTGCTATCTGGATTTGCAATGTACAAGTTTTTCCTCGATAAAGATTTTGCGGATTAATAAACTTATTACTAATTGCATTTTGTACTAACGATCTATATTTATTTAATTCGCCATCTGAGACACCTTTACGACTAGCTGCACCACCGGAAACATCAGGAGAGCCTGATGTGAGACCACCTAAGAGCTCATTAAGCGCTTTATCCTTTTTTGCTTGCTCAGCCCTTTTTGCAGCTGCGGCCTTCTCGGCGGCAGCTTTTTCTGCAGCAGCTTTCTCAGCGGCAGCTTTTTCTGCAGCGGCTTTCTCAGCAGCAGCCTTTTCAGCAGCAGCTTTTTCTGCAGCGGCTTTCTCAGCAGCAGCCTTTTCAGCAGCGGCTTTCTCAGCAGCAGCTTTTTCGGCAGCAGCTTTTTCAGCAGCGGCTTTCTCTGCAGCGGCTTTTTCTGCAGCAGCTTTTTCGGCTAATTCTTTAACTTGTTTGTCTAATTGCTCTTGACGCTGTTGATTTGCTTTTTCCTGATTAACTTGCGCCTGCAATTGTCTTTGATATTGTTCGGTCATAACTGACGGATCAATCATGATTGCATCAATAGAATTACCATTAATACTACCGTAATTTTCTCCATTATCATCAGGAATAAATTGATATCCTAAAACAATAATCAATATACCATGTAAAATAATGGATATGATAACTGGTAGACTTAGTTTTGATCTTAACTTGTTAGACATTGCTGACATTTTTTATAATTATTAATTTAAATTGGTTGAGTCATCAAACCGACCGATTTAACACCCGCAGATTGAAGCAAATTCAAAGCTTTTATAATTTCTTCGTAAGGAACTTGTTTAGCTCCACCGACTAAAAACACTGCTTTATCATTTAATGACATTTGCTGTTTAACTTCTGCAACAATTTGCTCTTGAGGTATATTCGATTGTCGATTTTGGTCAATAATTATTGCATAAACACCAACTCCGGAAACCTCAATAATAATTGGTTTATTATCGGAAGGTGAAACAGTTTTTGACTCTGTCGCTTCAGGCAGATCAACTTCAACACTTTGACTAATAATTGGGGCTGTCGCCATAAAAATCAATACTAATACAAGCAATACGTCAAGTAACGGTACAATATTGATTTCTGATTTGGTTGAATAGCGTGAACGTCTACTCATAATTATTTCCTAACAGCTACTGCTTGACGTTGTAAAATTGTAGAAAACTCATCAATGAAGTTCAAATAGTTTTGTTCCATTCGACTTACACTTAATGATAATCGATTATATGCTAATACAGCTGGAATCGCCGCAAACAAACCAATAGCTGTTGCAATTAACGCTTCCGCAATACCTGGTGCAACCATTTGTAATGTAGCTTGCTTAACTGCGCCAAGTGAAATAAAGGCATGCATAATACCCCACACAGTACCAAAAAGACCAATATATGGACTGATTGAACCGACTGTTCCTAAGAATGGAATATGCAATTCTAAGTTATCTAATTCACGATTCATTGCTAAACGCATTGAACGAGATGCGCCATCTAATGCAGCTTCTGGCATATTTGGATTAATTTGATATAAACGAGAAAATTCTTTAAATCCCGAATAGAAAATATGTTCTGTGCCACAGATCTCTTCTTTATTGAATTTTGCTTTATCAAAGAGCACATTTAAGTCTTCGGCAGACCAAAAACTATCGTCAAACTGTTCGACTTGTTTTTTTGCTTTGCTTAAAATTTTGCTACGTTGGAAAATGATAGCCCAAGACATTACCGAAAATGCTAATAACAATAACATAACACCTTGTACTAAAAGTCCAGCTTGTAAAAATAGATCAATAATATTGAGATTATCCACTTAAATTAACTCCAAAACTAATAACTTGGGAAGCGCACACGGCTTCATTTTAGTCATATTGACACAAGCAATAACGACATCAGCGCTGCTGATAATTTGCTTATTCTGGTTTAAAATTGTCTGTTTAAAAATAATAGACGCCTTACGAATTTGCTCAACCTTAGTGCTGATAGTTAGCATGTCATCTAAACGGGCTGGAAAATCGTAGCTAATATCCATCTTTTTGACAACAAATGCAATACCTTCCTGTAATAACTTTTGCTGACTAATATCAAGATGTCTTAGCATTTCCGTTCTAGCTCGTTCAAAGAAGGCTAGATACCTAGCATGATAAACTACTCCGCCAGCATCTGTGTCTTCATAATAGACTCTTGCATTCCAATTGAATTGTTTCATATTTTATAATTTGAACAAAAAATTTGCGTCATTATATATGATTATAAAATTCGCTGCACTATGATATAAAAATAGTTAAATGAAAACAATTATCATTTGTTAATTATTTGTCTAATATACAGCCCTATAACTAAAAAGGTGGCAATTTGCCACCTTTTTATCTATTTTATGACTCTTTAGTTTCTTTATCGTTATTTTCAAGCCAAAGTCCTGTAACAACTGCAAGCATACAAGCTGCAATTAATCCTGCTAACCATAGAAAGTAATACATAATAAATCCTTAATAAAGTGAATGTTTATTATTTTCAATATGATTTTTATCTAAACGGCCAAACATCTTAATGTAACACCATGTGGTATAGAACAGAATGAGTGGTACAAAGATTAGTGCTACACCAAACATGATATTAAGTGTTAATTGGCTAGAAGATGCGTCCCAAATTGTCAAACTCGCATTTGGCATAATGCTTGAAGGAATGATGAATGGGAATGTCGCAATACCATATGTCAGTAATACACAAGCAATGGTTAGTGCAGAAGATAAAAACACTAATCCATTTTTATTTAAACTAGAAAATAAAATAGTAAATAAAGGTAATAAAACACCTAAAGCTGGTACAACCCATAATATTGGATAGTTCATGTAATTTTTTAACCATGAAACATCTGTCGAAACAGTTTTGCTCAATGGGTTTGAAACACCATTAGGATCTATAGCGCTAGTTACCTCATAACCATGAATACCGAAGGCAACCCAAACTCCAGCTAATACAAATGCAATTAACATAATTAAACTAGCTATTTGAGTTGCTTTTCTTGCTCTTAAATAAAGTTCACCAGAAGTTTTCATTTGCAACCAAGCACCACCATGAGCAACGATTAACATTAAACTCACAACACCTGCTAATATTGCAAATGGGTTAAGTAAACCAAAAAATGACCCATCATAAAAAGAGCGATAACTATTATCAAATCTAAATGGAACGCCTTCTAACAAGTTTCCGAATGCAACACCGAAAACAAGAGCAGGAACAAAGCTACCTAAAAAGATTGCGATATCCCACATATTACGCCATTTAGAATTTTCTAATTTACTACGATAATCAAACCCAATTGGTCTAAAAAACAGTGCACATAACACCAAAATCATCGCAATATAAAATCCGGAAAAAGATACCGCATAAGCCATAGGCCAAGCAGCAAAAATACCTGCACCACCAGTAATTAACCAAACTTGGTTACCATCCCAGTGTGGTGCTATTGCATTTATCATAATACGGCGTTCAGTATCAGTTTTGCCAATAAATGGTAGTAAGATACCAACACCCATATCAAAACCATCGGTGACAACAAAAGCGATTAACACAACGCTAATCAGCACCCACCAGGTGACTCTTACAATTTCATAATCAATCATTGTATATACTCCCTATGCCTTATTCTGATATCGATTGTGTTTTTTCATAATGATAGCTGCCAGTACCTAAAGAGCTTGGTCCTAATCGAGCAAACTTAAACATTAAGAACATCTCAGCAACTAAGAACATTGTATAAAGTCCACAAATAAGAACCATAGTGAATAGTACTTCACCTGGAGTTAATGATGAATTAGCTACTCCAGTTGGCAATATGTCTTGAATTGCCCAAGGTTGACGACCATATTCTGCAACAAACCAACCACATTCACATGCTAGCCAAGGGAATGGGAGTGATAAAAGAAGTAAACGGCATAACCAACGTTTTTCACCAATTTTATTTTTGTAAGTTGACCATAAAGCAAGACCAGTACCTAAAATCATTAATAAACCAAAGCCAACCATTCCTCTAAATGCCCAGAATAAAGGCCATACAGCGGGGATTGAATCTTCAGTCGCTGCTTTAATATGTTCTTCAGTAGCTTCTGGAATTGTTAGGTTATCTTTATCGGTAAAACGTTTAACTAGGTAACCATAGCCTAAATCAACTTTATTATCTTCAAAGGCTTTTAATACCGCAGGGTCTTTATCACCTTTTTGAATTTTTTCTAAATTTGAATACGCTAAAATACCATTACGAATTCGAGTCTCATTAACCGCTAAAATATCTTTTAAACCAGTTACTTTGGTATCTAATGAGCGAGTTGTCATAATTCCCATCGCATAAGGAATTTCAACCGCAAACAAGTTCTCTTTTTTCTCTTGTGAAGGGAACGCAATAACGTTGAACGACGCAGGTGCTGGCTGAGTTTCCCATTCAGCTTCAATTGCAGCTAATTTAACCGGCTGTACAGTAGTCATTTCATGACCAGCTTCATCACCCATAATAGCGACCACAATTGACATAATAAAACCAAATACTGCAGCTACAGCAAAAGAGCGCTTAGCAAATGGTAAATCACGTTTTTTGAGTAAATAATATGAACTAATACTTAAGACAAAAATAGCACCAGTTAAATAACCCGCTGCTACGGTGTGAACGAATTTATATTGAGCAACAGAATTGGTAATTAACTCAAAAAAACTTTGCATTTCCATTCTTGAGTTAATCGGATTAAAGTCTGAGCCGACAGGGAACTGCATCCAACCATTGGCAACTAAAATCCAGAGCGCAGAAAGATTAGAACCAAAAGCCACACACCAAGTGACCATTAAATGCTTGCCACGGCTTAATCTATCCCATCCAAAAAAGAATAAACCAACCATGGTTGATTCTAAGAAAAATGCCATTAATCCTTCTATTGCAAGCGGTGCACCGAAAATATCACCTACATAATGCGAATAATAAGACCAATTTGTACCAAACTGAAATTCCATAGTTAAACCAGTAGCAACACCAACAGCGAAGTTGATACCAAATAGTTTACCCCAGAATTTAGTCATATCTTTCCAGACTTGCTTACCACTAACAACGTATACCGTTTCCATAATTGCAAGCATAAACGCCATACCAAGCGTTAATGGTACAAAAATAAAATGATACATCGCAGTGAGTGCAAACTGAAGGCGTGACAGTTCTACTATATCTAACATAAAGCGCTCCCTTATCCTTAAATGCCCACAAATTTTGTAACGTTATTATTGTACAACAAAATTTAATGAATAAAAATTGATTAATGTCAAAAAAATAAAACTTAAAAATGTTTTTTTATTGCTTCACCAATTTGAGCTAAGCTACTTACAACAGTAACACCTGCTGATTGCAGTGCTTTAGTTTTTTCTGCTGCGGTACCTTTATTGCCAGAAATGATTGCACCTGCATGTCCCATACGTTTGCCGGCTGGGGCCGAAACACCAGCTATATAAGCAACTACAGGTTTAGTAACATTATGTTTAATATAATTGGCGGCTTCTTCTTCTGCGCTACCACCAATTTCACCAATCATAACTATTGCTTCTGTTTTAGGATCTTGTTGGAGTAATTTTAATATTGAAATAAAATCACTGCCGGGAATGGGATCACCACCGATTCCGACGCAAACGGATTGGCCTAATCCAATATCGGTTGTTTGTTTAACTGCTTCATAAGTTAGCGTACCTGAACGCGAAACAATCCCAACTTTACCAGCTAAATGAATATGTCCAGGCATGATACCAATTTTACACTCATCAGGAACAATAATTCCTGGGCAATTTGGACCAATCATCACAACATCATTTTGGGTTAATTTTTCTTTAACAATAAGCATATCCAAGGTTGGAATGCCTTCTGTAATACAGACGATTAATTTTATACCTGCATCAATGGCTTCTAAAATTGAATCTTTACCAAAAGCAGCGGGAACATAAATAACGGTTGCAGTTGCACCGGTTGCTTCAACTGCTTCTTTAACGGTATTAAAAACAGGTAAACCTAAATGTGTCGTACCACCTTTGCCTGGTGTTACACCACCAACTAATTTAGTACCATAAGCCAGTGCTTGTTCAGAATGGAATGTACCTTGGCTGCCAGTAAATCCCTGACAAATAACTTTTGTATCTTTATTAATCAAAATTGACATAGTAATTATTCTCCACCCATTCTCTTATTGTGCAACACTGACGATCTGTTGGGCTGCATCGACTAAACTTTTTGCGGTAATAACATTTAATTTACTTTTAGCTAAAATATCTCTTGCTAGTTCCGCATTATTACCTTCAAGACGAACGACAACAGGAACAGTCAAACCTATTTCCTTAATTGCATCAATAATGCCATTAGCAATAAGATCGCAGCGAACAATACCACCAAAAATATTGACTAATATTGCTTTCACATTTTTATCAGAAAGTATCAATTTAAAGGCTTCGGCAACCCGTTCTTTTGTCGTGCCACCACCAACATCTAAAAAGTTTGCTGGCTCACCACCATAAAGTTTAATCATATCCATAGTTGCCATAGCAAGGCCTGCGCCATTAACCATGCAACCAATATTGCCATCTAAAGATACATAGCTAATGCCTTGTTTAGCCGCTATCGACTCCCGTTCGTCTTCCTGTGTAGTATCTCTTAATACGACTAAATCAGGATGTCTAAACATAGCATTATCATCTAGCACAACTTTAGCATCTAGGCAGATTAATTCTTGTGTATCGGTAATAACTAAAGGATTGACTTCTGCTAAAGAAACATCTTTTTCAATGAAAAGATTAGCAAAATTAACAAATAATTTAGCGAATTGATTGACTAATTTACCGGTTAAGCCAAGTTTAAAAGCTAACTCTCGGCCTTGATATCCGCATGGTCCTGTTAAAGGGTCGAGTGATATTTTATGAATTAAATGTGGCGATTGCTCAGCGACTTTTTCGATCTCAACACCACCTTCGGTAGATGCCATAATCACAATGCGTTTTGTACTACGATCAACAACCGCCCCTAAATAAAGCTCTTTCTCTATATTAGACGCTTTTTCAATTAAAATTTTATTAACTGGTTGCCCTTTAGACGTTGTTTGATAAGTCACTAAATATTGACCTAACCATTTTTCAGCAAACAATCTAATTTCATTAAAATCTTTAGTACAAATTACCCCACCTGACTTACCACGTCCACCTGCATGAACTTGGCACTTTGCTACCCAAGCATTAGATTGAGAAGAGAGCTCAGCCAATGTATCTTGTATTTCATCGATTGAATTACACACATAACCTTCTGGCACTGGCAAATTATATTGTTTAAATAGGTGTTTTGATTGATACTCATGCAGATTCATAAATAATTCCGAAACGTCGATTGCCATAAAATAGTGGCTAATTTTAATTCAAGTTGAAAAAATTGTGTAGTAAATAATTACTTATGTTTGGAGTAATTGAGAATTATTGCTGATAACTACCGACAGTGTTATACTCAAAACATGTATATTGTAAAAACAGTAAAGGTAAAAATATGGCACAAGTTGGAATTTTTTTTGGTAGTGACACAGGCAACACAGAAAATGTAGCTAAACAAATCCAACAAATTTTAGGTACAGACAAAGCAGATCTTTTTGATATCGCAAAAACAACAAAAGAACATATCGAAAAATATGACTTCTTATTTTTTGGTATTCCAACTTGGTATTACGGTGAGTCTCAAGCGGATTGGGATGATTTTTTTCCTAACTTAGAAAACGTTGACTTTAATGGCAAAACAGTCGCAATATTTGGCTGTGGTGACCAAGAAGATTATGCTGAATATTTTTGTGATGCAATGGGAACAATTCGCGATATTATCGAACCTAAAGGCGCAAAAATTGTCGGTCATTGGTCTACTGAAGGTTACAGTTTTGAAGCATCTAAAAGCTTAGTTGATGACAACCACTTTGTAGGTTTAGCAATTGATGAAGATCGCCAACCAGAATTAACAGAAGAAAGAATTAATAATTGGGTAAACCAAGTAAAAACCGAAATGAATATTTGATCTATCAGAGTGATTTATTTTATTTTCCGTTCATATTTTATAATATGCCTAATTAATTAACTAAATTGGAATGTAATATGACAAATCATGATAAAGATAACAATGCAGCACTCAAAAGTGCGGGTTTAAAGGTTACGTTACCGCGATTAAAAATTTTAGAATTACTACGCGATCCTTCATGCCAACACATTACTGTGGAAGATCTTTATAAAAAACTACTTGATATGGGCGAAGAGATTGGTCTTGCTACTGTATATCGTGTATTAAATCAATTTGATGATGCGGGTATTGTAACACGCCACAATTTTGAAGGAGGAAGAGCCGTTTTTGAGCTTGCCTCACAAAAACATCATGACCACTTAATTTGTTTAGATTGTGGAGAGGTTTTTGAATTTCGAGACGAAATTATCAACAAACGTCAAAAAGAAATTGCAGAGCAATATGGCGTGGAACTCACCTTTCATAGCTTATATCTTTATGGTCATTGCAAATCAGGTAACTGTAAAACTCATCCGGAACTTCATACAAAAAAATAAGCCTATTTAATAGGCTTTTCACTTATTGAGAACTCTTACTTTTATCTTTCAGGTTAATAATTAAATGAAGCAGCTATTAAATTTTATACCACTTATCGTCTTTTTTATATTTTTAACAATTTACGATATTTTTGTTGGCGTACAAGCCTTGATGGTTTCAGCAACCATCTCATTTTTAATTATTCTTGTTATGTATAAAAAAATTGATAAAGTCGAGCTCGTCTCCTATCTGATGATAATGATTTTTGGTGGCATAACACTTTATACGCAAAATCAAGACATAATTAAATGGAAAGTAACCATCATAAACTTCTTATTTGCTGCTGCATTATCTATTAGTCAGTTTGGTTTCAAAAAAAATCTACTACAAAAAATGTTAGGTAAAGAGATACATCTCGATATCGCTATTTGGAATAAACTCAACTTGATATGGATCGCTTTTTTTACGGTTTGCGGTTCATTTAGCCTAGTTGCAACCTATTATGCATCAAGTGATTTCTTCTGGATCTTCAAAGTATTTATTTTACCGATTGCATCATTAGTCATGTCATTGATATCGGGCATTTACATCTATCGGCATATGAATAAAATGGCTGATAACGGATAAAAAAATATAAGTAGGAGTACTTTCAACATGACGCAAGATAACCCTAATGGACAACTCGTTTTACGCACTTTAGCCATGCCAGCAGACACCAACCCTCATGGCCATATATTTGGCGGGTGGATAATGTCACAAATGGATTTAGCCGGTGGTATTTTAGCTAAAGAAATTGCTAAAAGAAGAGTAGTAACAGTAAATGCAAGTAGTATCACCTTCTACAAACCAGCAATGGTTGGCGATGTTGTTTGTTGTTATGCACATTGTATAAAAACCGGTACAACATCCATTACAATTGGTATTGAAGTTTGGATAAAAAAAATAACAGATGCTGACAATGCAACACAACGCTTCTGCATTACTGACGCGACATTTACTTATGTTTCTGTAGATAAACATAATAATCCAAAACCGTTGCCTGAAATATTTCAAAATTTCGATTGTACTAAAGACCCAATTAGTAAACTAAACTTAAGTTATAGCTGATAATTATGCAATTTACATCATTTCATGCCTTAGTAAGTACATTAATATTTCTTGTTTACTGGTTGCTTATTGTGTCAACCACCTTACGTATTGTCTTTAAAAGACGACCAACCACTTACGTAATCGCATGGATGTTAGTAATATATATATTACCTATAATTGGTGTCATTCTCTATTTTGCACTAGGTGAAGCTCATCTTGGTCAGCAAAGAGCTAAACGTGCGCAAAGAATGCGCCCGACTATTACAAAATTTATTAATCGGTTAAGTGATTTTCCTGACATCTTTACCACCAAAGTCAGCCAGGTTAGTAAACCCATTTTTCAACTCTGCAAACATCAAACAGGTCTTGATGGGATCAGAGGCAACCACATTGAATTACTGAGCAATACCGATGCCATTTTTGACCAACTAATTCAAGACATAAACCAAGCCAAGTCAAATATCGAAATGGTCTTTTACATCTGGAACGAAGGTGGTAGAGCTGACGATGTTGAACAAGCGCTTATACAAGCCACTCAACGAGGCGTCACCTGTCGCCTAATGATTGACTCAGCCGGTAGTCGACATTTTATCCGCTCCAAAGCCAGCCAAAGAATGCGAGACGCAGGCATAACCATCATCGAAGCATTGCAGGTTAATCTATTAAGATTTATGTTTAGACGACTTGATTTACGACAACATCGAAAAGTCGCCATTATTGACAACTACATCTCATATACTGGTAGCATGAACATCGTAGATCCACGATTCTTCAAACAAAATAAACATGTTGGGGAGTGGGTTGATATCATGATCAGAATGTGTGGTCCAGTAACCACACTAATGGGTGCAATATACGCCAGTGACTGGGAACTAGAAACAGGAAAATATTTAGCCCTTCCTCAAATTACTGATTTCGCAGAGCCGCCAGAAGATAAAAAACATATTATGCAACTGATTGCTTCAGGTCCTGGTTATACTGAAAACATGATCCATCAGGTACTCTTAACCGCAATCTACTCAGCTCAAGAACAAATTATATTCACAACGCCATATTTAGTACCAAGTGATGATATTTTACATGCAGTATGTACAGCCGCTCAACGAGGTGTTGAAGTAATCATCATCGTCCCTAAAAAGAATGATTCGCTAATGGTCAAATGGGCAAGTCGAGCATTCTTTTCTGAATTATTAAACGGTGGGGTTAAGCTTTATCAATTTAACGATAATTTACTCCATACCAAAAGTGTATTAATCGACAACCAACTTAGTTTAGTTGGAACCGTTAACTTAGATATGCGAAGTTTATGGCTCAATTTTGAAATCACAACGGTAATTGATGATGCACAGTTTGCAAAATCACTATCTACACTGTTAGAACAATATTTATCACAATCAGACAAAGTGGATATTGAAAAATGGAAAAAACGACCAATCTGGCAACGGATTGTTGAAAGACTATTTTATTTTTTTGCTCCATTGCTCTAAACAATCGTTGTAAAAATTAACGTTTGAGTAACCTTTGAAAAGATAGATATTAGTAACCTTTTTGCGAAACATCAGGCAAAAACAGATTATCTGCAATACGGAAAACGTTAGATTCAATTGTTCCATCTTCATTAAGCTTAATTTCACGCCAGCCTGGAGCTTCATCATTAGATAATTGAAACTCATAACAATTTGGCTTGAATTGAAAACAAGTAGATGGTGTAGAAAACGCGTGGCAATTATGCCAAACATGATCTTGTTGTTGATGAATATGCCCCCAACCAAGACCTTTTATTGAAGGAAATTTTTTAACGATTTCCTCAAGTTCATTACTATTTTTTAAAATATGCTCATCTAACCAATGACAACCCGAATTAATAGGATGGTGATGCAAAAAGACCATCACATTTTTATCAGTATGAGCTAATAACGTCTTTTCAAGAAATTGCAACTCAGATTGAGGTAACAAACCACATGCCTGACCAACAACTTGGCTATTTAAAAGCACAATCAACCAATTATCACCTAGCGATACCACTTTATTTTCAGCCAGTTGGTAATTCGAAAAAACTTCCTGCATATAACTAAAATTATCATGATTACCAGCCAACCAAACACATGGCGTATTAAACTGCTTAATCTGCTCGGCAAAGCGGGCATAGGATTTCTTGGAACCATCTTGCACAAAATCACCTGTTGCAACGATCAAATCATACTTTCTATTACCGCGCTTAATTTCATTAATAACCGATAAAAAACTCGCATTTGACTTAATGCCTAATAAAGCACCATCCTCATCAGCAAACAGATGTGTATCAGTAATATGCAAAATATTTGCACAATGCTTATTCTGTATTTGAAGCGTTAAAAGTGACGCCAAAATCTACCTCAATAATTATATATATGAAATCATGCCAGCAATAGAATTGATATTGTGATCAACATCACAATTTTTTATTTTTAAATCATGATGTTATACTAAATTGTAAAATAAAATTTATTTTTAGGGAAGCAATAATTTCCTGAATTTAACAAAAATAGCTTATTTCCACTCATTTCTTAGTGTCAAATGATTAAGTTGTAACCATTGTAATGCAATAATTGATGCCGCATTATTAATTACGCCTTCTTCAACCCACTTATAGGCTTGCTCACGGCTGACTACATGAACCTTGATATCCTCGTTTTCTTCAGCTAAACCGTGCACACCTTTTGCGGTTGAAGCATCAACCTGACCAACCAAAACATGTAACTTCTCAGTTAAACCACCTGGTGATGCAAGATAACTAATAATTGGCTTACATTGCCCAACAACAATACCCGCCTCTTCCAAGGCCTCTCGTTTTGCTACTTCTTCAATCGACTCATTCTCATGATCCATCATCCCGGCAATCAACTCTAACATCCAAGGCGAATCTTCTGTCTCAATTGCAGCTATCCGAATTTGCTCAATAAGCACAACTTCATCACGCTTATCATCATATGCTAAAAGCACCACAGCATGGCCACGCTCCAGAATTTCGCGACTCACCACCTCACTGACTGAACCATCAAATTTACGGTATTGAAAACGGTATTCCAATAACGAAAAAAAGCCCTTATATAAAATGCGTTTAGTTAAATTAAAAACATCTTTCTTGTTAAAAAGCACAGGTTTAAATTTCATATCAAATTCTCAATTTTAAGCTAAATTTTAATAAAAAGTGCGAATCACGAATAAGTATACTTTCTATATGCTAATTATCTGTTAAAATTATGCAATTGAAAATATTATTCTATTTTATTGCTTTTAAAGAGAAGATTAATGAAAAAAACTTTAACCTTTTTAATTGGCTTAGCATTAAGTCAATCTGTGTTTGCTGAAAACTTAGTACAGGTTTATGAACAAGCGAAACAAACCAACCCAGATCTACGCAGTTCATTAGCTGAAAAAGATAAAGCTTACTCAGCAATTTCAGGTTCTCGTGCAAGCTTACTTCCGCAAGTTGGCCTTAGTGCTTCTTATGGTGTAGCACATGGACGTCGAGACGATAGCGGTGTTAAATCTAAAAGCGGTAGCTTATACCAAGTTGGTGTATCACAAAGTATCTTTAATTTTTCTAATTGGAAAGCGTTAGATATCACCAAAAAACAAGCCACTATTGCGGATATCTCTTATCAATACCAAGGCCAAACATTAATTTTAAACACCTCGGTAGCCTATTTTAACGTATTAAAAGCCCTTGATGCATTAAGCTTTATCGATGCACAGAAAAAAGCAATTGGTCGTCAATTAGAACAAACTCGCCAACAACATCAAGTTGGGCTAGTTGCTATTACCGACGTACAAAATGCTCAAGCAAATTACGACTTAACTGTTGCACAACAAGTTAATGCATTAAATGATTTAAATAATGCGCTTGAAGCATTACGCCAAGTAAGTGGACGCTTCTATTCTCAACTTGCCAGCGTTGACACTAAAACCTTTAGAACTGAGCAACCAACTCAAATCAACACATTGTTAAAACAATCTGAAACCACTAATCTCAATTTATTAACAATGAAGTTAAACCAAGAGATTGCTCGCGACCAAATCAAAATGGCTCAATCCGGTTTTATGCCTACTGCTAGCTTAGAAGCATCAACCAACCTAAATAAAAGCGAGAGTTATGGTGATACCAATTACAAGCGTCATACTGCCGGTAAAAAATATGCAGGTGATAACAGAATTGGGGTTAGCGTTAGCTTACCACTATTCTCTGGTGGCGCAACAGTATCACAAGTACAACAAGCACAACACAGCTTCGTAAGCTCAAGTGAAAAACTTGAAAGTACTAATCGTAGTGTGATTAACCAAATCCGCTCATCTTACAACAACATCTCATCATCGATCAGTGCGATTAAAGCTTATCAACAAGCGGTTGTTTCAGCACAAAGCTCATTAGAAGCAACCTCTTCTGGATACCAAGTGGGAACACGTACTATCGTTGACGTACTTAACGCAACAACACAACTGTATAGCTCAAAACGAAATCTTTCTGATGCTAAATACAACTATTTAACAAGTTTATTACAGTTAAAATATGCAGTTGGAACCTTAACGGCAAGTGATCTAGATTACCTAAACAATATGTTAGGTAAAGAAGTAAGCACACTTGCAACAATAAAATAATTCAATAAAAATTAATAAAAAAGCGATCATCAGATCGCTTTTTTTATTTATCCTGATTAAGTCATCGCATTAATAATAAAATCGATAAAAATATTGAGCTTAGGCAACCTTTGCTTATCGGCGGTATACAACAAATGGACTTCCCTCGCCGGCGGTAAAAAATTTTGTAAAACTGGGATTAATTTATTTTGTTTAATTGACTCTTTCAACGTCGACTCAGGTAACATCGTAATACCTAACCCTTCAAGGGCTGCCACAGCTAGTGCTGCCGTATTATTACTTTGAAATGATCCTGTAATTGGAACATTAATCAATTCACCATTTATCTTAAACGGCCACAAATTATCTTTTTTGTTTGAATTAACATATTGATAGATCAAACATTGATGCTTTTTCAAATCATCGGGTACTGCTGGCACACCATAACGAGCCAAATAACTTGGCGATGCAGCAAAAATAAGTTGCAAATCACTAAGCTTTCTCGCAATCAATCCCGAATCACTTAAAGAACCGATTCGAAACACCACATCAAAATCATCTTTAACTAAATCAACATAACGATCGTTTAACTGAATATCAATATTCACCTTCGGATAACATTTCATAAAATGGCTGATAACCGGAACCAAATTAAATTGACCATAACTCACCGGTGCACTAATTCTTAAACGACCTTTCGGCTCCTTACTATATGTTTGTGCTAATGTCTTAGTATTCTTAATCTCACTTAAAATAAATAGACATCGCTCATAATACTGCTTGCCAAACTCGGTCAAATTTTGCGATCGCGTCGTTCTATTTAACAACTTTAAGCCCAAATAATTTTCTAAAAACAAAATATACTTTGCGACCATTTGTGGAGAGGTATTTAAAGAGATTGAAGTTGCAGCAAACGATCCGGTCTTAACCGTTATCACAAAAGCTTCCATACACTTAACTAAATCCATATTATCAACCACCAGTTGTTAATAAATAAATTTTGACACTATTTATAGTCATTTTATATATAAATATAATACACATCCTTAATTAAAAAAAGAAAATACTCTAAACAAAAAATTGTTATCATATGTGCGAACTTTAATGTTCGCTAAACAATTTTAATGCGAGCGACTAAAATTGATTAATTAGAACATAGATACGGATATAAAAAGGATACGAAATGGAAATGGAAATTGAAATAGAAATTGATATCGAAACAGAAACAGAAACTATTAACGCTGAAAAAAGATATACAGTCATCACCGGAGCCAGCTCAGGCATAGGTTACGCAACAGCAATCGCTTTTGCAAAAAGAAACAAAGACCTTATTATAATAGCAAGAAGAATAGAAAATTTAGAATCATTAAAAAACCAAATAGAAACAATCAACCCCGACATAGAAGTCATTATTAAAGTTTGTGATCTCACCGATATACAATCCATCTACACATTATTTAATGAACTAAGAAATTACTTTATCGAAACGTGGATCAACAATGCTGGTTTTGGACATTATGGTAGTGTAAGTACACAAGAGTTAACTAAAATTGAGTCAATGCTCCACCTAAACATAGAAGCATTAACCATCCTATCAACCCTTTATGTACGTAAATACCATAATCACACCAACACACAGCTGATTAACATCTCATCACGAGGTGGTTATACCATTGTACCTAACGCGGTAACCTATTGCGCCACCAAATTTTACGTCAGTGCCTTTACAGAAGGGCTTGCTCAAGAATTAATACAGACTAACGCAAAACTAAGAGCCAAAGTACTCGCCCCAGCGGCAACGCAAACTGAATTTGGCAAAAAAGCCAACAATGTCAGTGAATATAATTATGACAAAAGTTTTGCCAAATATCATTCTGCCGACCAAATGGCTGAATTCTTACTAGCGCTCTATGACAGTGATAAAACCGTTGGGGAAGTTGATACTAAAGATTTCTCATTCCAACTAAAAGACAGCCATTTTCCATATTCAGGCAACCCAGCAGAAAATCAAAAATAAAAAGTTGAATATGGAAGGAACAATAAAAGGATTTTGGGGTTCAAAAACCCCGTTCCTCAACTTTTTTTTACCGTATCATTTTAATAAATCCGCCCCAATTGAGGCGGATAGCTTAAACTTCGACACCACAAAATCGCTTTTTAATTGCCTGTACATCAACGATTCCCTAACCGAAGAAAAACAACTAAAAGCTAATCTGTCACACACATGCCAAATGGTGGAAGATTAGGATCATTCCAAAATATATTGCCATAATGTGAATTCACTACAAACTGACCACTAGCATGGCGATCACTAGTCCAATACCAAGCGCCTCTAAAGCTACCTCCAGAGTGTTGGTACAAATAGCCCCACTCAGTAAAAAACCCGGCACCAATACTACGCTGATAAAAATTACTCGGTGACGCAGGTGTTGCACCAACTGAACCTTGACAGTGAGAACCGGAATTAGTCCCTCGACAAGAAGCATTAGTTAAATCTTTAACCGCAGGCAGACGATAACCTATATCATCACACCAAGCTATTTGATTACTTAGAATCTTATTCACGTGCCCACGGTTAACGAACCATTGCTTTAACACAAAACCATACTTAACAACATCATTACCTTCACTATCCCGCCCGACTAACTCAAAAGTCTGAGGTAAAGCTGGTCTAGGCACACTTCCCGGATTATCTGAACTCCATTGAGACGATGTTGCAACGGGACCAGATAATGTAACACGGACACTTGTAGGTGATGAATCTGTCATCGTAGCAGTGATACCGCTATGAGAAACAGGAGCCCAAAACAATGCTTGATTACTACCACCAATATCTAAATCAAAATACAAACCATCAGCCCCGGTTGTCGGAAAATTCAAATTATAAGATGATGGTGTAGCTGATTGAGTAAGAAACCCTTTATCAGGGTCCCAAATCAAAGCTGAACCACGGAAGTCGTGAGATTTACCATCTTCATTAAGATTACCAACGTGCAAGTTAGGCTTAGCAAAACAAATAACCGGCGATGCCTTAGGATTGACAAAGTAAGTCACATCACTTGCATTAAAATGACTACTGCGAGGAAGACCATAACGTGTCATTAATGTACCTTCAGTACTGGTTAATTTAATCTGATAAGGCGCATTACACATCGTTAACACAGTCTCACGTGATACCGACTGATTGTCCCTATCAACGATAGACAAACTTAAACTACCAGTCGCAGAAATATCACCATCGCCATCATCATCTCCCCAAAAATTATAAGGTGAACCGATAAGTGTACTCAGCAAGGCTGAATTAGTATCAACTGGCAGCATCATACCAATATCAGCAAAACTTTGACCAACTGCGGGTAACTCGATTGGCGTAATTGATGAAATGTTCGTTGAAGGCGTGTATTGAATACCATTAGATAACGTGATCCCAAGCAAACCATCAGTATTAACTGCACGGGTTTGCCCCCCGTCGAACGTCAAATACGGAACACTACCATAAATAACATTACTAGTTTTCGATGTTAATGCATGACTAAAAAAAGGGATAGACAGTAAAAGAACCAGAAAGATCTGCCGAAATAAATTGGATCGATAAAAAGATCCCACGAAGATCCGTAAAAGTCTAATGAACCTCGTGAAATAATGAATTTTAGAGAAAAATAAAAGTTGGAAGCTTAACTTTGACGAATTTAAATTATAGGTTGGCCAAGTTGCCTGTTGCCTGTTGCCTGTTGAAAATTATAATACATAGCCGACAATCCTGTCAAGTAAATTTATGATTTATTTAAGATTTTACGTTTTTTTAACGGAATTTCATTCATTTGTATAAAATGACACAAGAAGTATAATGACTAGAAAAATATGATGCAATCTTGTTTTAAATTTTAATTGCTAACTTTCGTAAAGACGATCACTAAAAGATCTAAAATGAATTGACTGACTATTGTTTTCATTAAAATTCTCATCTTTACAAAGCCTAAAAAAATCACAATTATTAACCATAAAAAAATTCAATATTAGAATTTAAAAATTAGCGTTTTTAATAATTTTATAGAACAAGACGTTACCCCAAAAACCCCGCTCCTCAACTTTTTTGCGATAAAACACCTCAAAAATAAACCCGCCGAGGCGGGTAATTGAAGCGTCGCTAAGCCACAAAATCGCTTTTTTTATAGCTAAACGTCGTTGACTCCTTGAGTCAGCTTACTTTTAATGACTCAACACTATTTTTTATCACCCCCACCCCGCCCTAAGGATTAAGGAGGAAGGAATAAGAACTAAGGATAGGTGCAAAGATCGTAGAAGGCGGTGTCGTACCTAACCACATAACCCTTGTATGTGCACACGCTAAAATGGGAACTACCGGTCGGGTCACTAGTCCAGTAACAATCGGTGGTGAAGCCAAGGTCAGTGTAATAATTATACATACGACCCCACTCAGTTAAAAATCCTGAACCTATATGACGCATATAAAACTTAGTAGGTGAGGAAGGGCTGGCGCCGACTGAACCCTGACACTCAGAATCGTTGTTTGGACAAGATGCGTTGGTTAAATCTCTTACGCGAGGCAGACGATAACCAATACTATTACACCAAGATAAGGCAGGAGAACGCCCCCCCTTATTACCACGGTTGACGAACCACTGCTTCAAAGTAAAACCATATTTGACGACAGGTGTACCATTAGTATCACGACCGACCAACTCGAATGTCTGAGGCAAAGATGGAGTGGAAACACGACCAGGATTGGATGAATTAATCTGGGATTTGGTAGCGTAAGGACCACTTAAAGTAACGCGTACGCTTGTAGCAGTAGGATTAGACATAGTAGCAGTGATACCTCCATGAGAAACAGGAGACCAAGACAATGGCTGACTACTACCACCAATATCTAAATCAAAGTACAATCCATTAGCACCAGTTGTAGGAAAGTTTCTACCGTAAAGTGACGGAGAAGTTGATTGAGGAATAAAACCATTAGCAGAGTCCCACATTGAAGACGGGCCAGCAAAATCACCTGTACCAGGAATCAAATTAGGTCTGGCAAAACAAACCACAGCCCCAGCCTTAGGATTGACGTAATAAGTCACATTACTAGCACTGAAAGTACTACGATTAGGAAAACCATAACGAGTAGATAATGTACCGTTAGTACTGGATAACTTAACCTTATAAGGTGCCTTACAAATTGTTGGAACGGTACTACGTGATACAGATTCATTGTTTTTATCGACGATAGATAAACTTAAATAACCTGTAGCGGTAACGCCAGAATCACCATCATCATCACCCCAATAATTATTAGGAGGACCGATAAGAGAACTCAAAGCGACTGAAGTAGTATCAGTAGGAACGAACATACGAATATCAGCAAAACTCTGACCCTCAACCGGCAAGACGATTGGGGTTGTAGATGATAAATTGGTAGAAGGCGTGTAATTAGTTCCGTTAGATAGCGTAATCCCAAGCAGACCGTCAGCATCAACCGCACGAGTACGACCACCGTCGAAAGTCAGATAAGGTGCACTACCCTGTATCGCATTCCTAGTTGTCTGTGATGTCAATGCGTGACCAGAAAAAGGAAGGAAAAAGACCACAAAAAAAACAATCTGCCGGGATAATTGGGAAAAAGATCGAAAACCGGATCTGAAACAGGATCCGGAAAACGATCGGAAAAAGGATCGGAAAAAAGATCGAGAAGAGGATCGCGGAAGCGATCGCGCGAAAATTCGCAGAATTTCACTTGATTGCGTGGAAAAATAAGTTTCAGTGAAAAATTTAAACTGGGTGCTGGACTTAGACGAATTTAAAAGATAGGTTGGCCAGGTTGCCTGTTGCCTGTTGCCTGTTGAAAATTATAATGCATATGTGACAATCCTGTCAAGTAATTTTTTGATTAATTTACAATTTTATACGTTTCTGTTAAATTTTAGCCTAGTAGCTAAAACCGTGTAAAAAGTATAGTGATTGGAAAAACACGATGCAACACTTTTTTTCGCTCATTTATATTAATTTTTGTAAAGAGGATCTAAAAAGGATCTAAATTATAATTTGTTAGCTATTATTTTAATTAAATATATTACAATTACAAATCTTTAAAATTAGAGCGATTGATCCTCAAAAATTTTATTTTAGGGCTTTGAAATAGAAATTTAGTGATTTGGATCATTTAATAATTTTTAAGTGAAATTTAAAACTTAAAAAACCCCACTCCTCAACTTTTTTTGGTGAAAAAAACGGCTACTAAAAAGCGCCACAGTTTAAAGCGGAATTATTTATTAGAGGCAATATTTCAAAGCAGAATTTTAAACCCCAAAAACCCCGCTCCTCAACTTTTTTTGAGATAAAATACCTAAAAAATAAACCCGCCTAGGCGGGTAATTCAAACGTCGCTTAGCCGCAAAATCGCTTTTTATGGCTAAACGACGTTGACTCCTTGAGTCAGCTTACTTTTAATCACCTAACACTATTTTTTATCACCCCCACCCCCGCCCTAAGGATTAAGGACGAAGAAATAAAAACTAAGGATGGGAGCAAAGGCCGTAGCCGTCGCGGTAGGTGTAGTGCCAAGTCACGCCACCGTTGTATGTGTTCACGATAAACCGGTTACTACCATTCGGGTCACTAGTCCAGTACCAATAGTTGCCGAAGCCAACGCCTGAATAATCATTCATATCACCCCACTCAGTGAAAAAACCTGAACCAATTCTACGTTGGTAATAATTACCAGATGAGGAAGGGGTGGCGCCGATGGATATAGGGTTACCATTCCAATCACGAGATGCATTAGTTAAATCCTTTACGCGAGGCACTTGATAACCAAGACTATTACACCAAGATAATGTATTAGAATAAGTGTCATTCTTAAAACCTCGGTTGACGAACCACTGCTTCAAAGTAAAACCATATTTGACGACTGGAGCACCATTACTATCACGACCGACCAACTCGAAGGTCTGAGGCAAAGTAGGTTTAGAAATAGGAATAGGACTGGATGAATTAATCTGGGATTCGGTAGCGTAAGGACCCGTTAAAGTAACACGAACGCTTGTAGCAGTAGAATTAGACATTGTAGCTGTGATACCACTCCGAGAAACTGGAGACCAAGACAATGGCTGACTACTACCGGTAATGAGTAAATCAAAGTACAGTTTGTTAGCACCAGTTGTAGGAAAGTTTTGACCGTAATAGCGAGGGTCTGTTTTTTGTGTGAGAAAACCTTTATTAGGGTCCCACATTGAAGATGGACCGCGGAAATCGTGAGAAATACCATTCTCATTAAGCTTACCATACTTTAAATTAGGCCGAGCAAAACAAACCACCGGCCCAGCCTTAGGATTGACGTAATAAGTCTCACTACGAGCACTGAAAGTACTACGATTAGGAACGCCATAACGAGTAGATAATGTACCGTTAGTACTGGATAACTTAATCCTATAAGGTGCGTTACAAATAGTTAGCACGGAATTACGTGATACTGACTGATTGTTTTTATCGACGATAGATAAACTTAAACGACCTGTAGCACTAACGTCAGCATCACCATCATCATCCCCCCAATAATTATTAGGAGGACCGATAAGTGTACTTAAATCGACCGAAGTAGAATTAGTAGGAACCAACATACGAATATCAGTAAAACTCTGACCCTCAACGGGCAAGACGATTGGAGCTGAAGAAGATGAAGTATTGGTTGAAGGTGTATACCTAGTTCCGTCAGATAGAGTAATCCCAAGCAGACCGTTAGCATCAACCGCACGTGTACGACCACCGTCGAAAGTCAGATAAGGTGCACTACCCTGTATCGCATTCCTAGTTGTCTGTGATGTCAATGCGTGACCCGAAAAAGGAAGAAAAAAAGCCACGAAAAAAACAATCTGCCGGGATAATTTGGAAAAGGATCGAAAACAGCATCCGAAAAAGGATCGCGGAAGCGATCGCGCGAAAATTCGCAGAATTTCACTTGATTGCGTGGAAAAACAAGTTTCAGTGAAAAATTTAAACTGGGTGCTGGACTTAGACGAATTTAAAAGATAGGTTGGCCAGGTTGCCTGTTGCCTGTTGCCTGTTGAAAATTATAATGCATTTTGGACTATCCTGTCAAGTAATTTTTTGATTTATTTGTAATTTTATACTTTTATATCAAATTTTAGCCTTGTAGCTAAAACCGTGTAAAAAGTATAGTGATTGGAAAAACACGATGCAACACTTTTTTTCACTCATTTACGTTAACTTTTGTAAATAGGATCTAAAAAGGATCTAAATTATAATTGGTTATCTATTGTTTTAATTGAATATATTGCAATTACGAATCTTTAAAATTAGAGCAATTGATCCTAGGAAATTTTATTTTAGGGCTTCGGATTACAAATTTAGTTATTTTGACCATTTAAAAGTTTTTAAGTGAAATTTAAAACCTCAAAAACCCCACTCCTCAACTTTTTTTTGATATAAAACACCACAAAAGCCTTTTAAGTTGAGAGTTGGGTTGTTTATGCTGGGAGCCAATTTTACAATGCCAATATTATCCTAAATACATCTTAACAAGCATTTAACTTGTTAAGATGTCAATAATTTAGAGGATTACGAAATTCGCATTCCCGGTTTTGCCCCGCTATCTGGTGATAATAGGTAAACACCTTCACTATCATCTTTACCGCTTGCACAAAGTACCATGCCTTCTGAGATACCAAAGCGCATTTTACGCGGCGCTAAGTTAGCGATCATTATGGTTAGTTTACCAACTAAAACCGCAGGATCAGGATAGAACTGTTTGATGCCGGAAAATACGTTGCGAGTTTCATCACCAATATCCAGTGTTAACTGCAATAATTTATCCGACCCTTCAACCACCGTGGCATTTTTAATTAACGCAACACGCATATCAACTTTGGCAAAGTCATCAAAATTGATAGTATCAGCAATAGGTTCTGCCACTTTTTCTTTGGCAGGTGTTGCTAAAGCAGTTTTGGTTTCTTCAATCATAGCAGTAATTTTATCCATATCTATACGGTTAAACAGGGCTTTAAATTGGTTAATCGTGTGCCCAGTTAATGGTTTATCAATCGTGTCCCAGATTAATTGGCTGTTTAAAAACGCCTCACTGCGCTCCGCTAATGACGGCACGACTGGTTTTAAATAGGTCATTAAAATGCGGAATAGATGAATACCCATAGAACAAATATCTTGTAATGCTTGATCTTGTCCCTCTTGTTTAGCCACCACCCATGGCGCTTTTTCATCAATATAACGATTTGCTTCATCAGCCAATGCCATAATTTCACGAATCGCTTTACCGGATTCACGTTGTTCAAAATAATCAGCGATGACTTTTGATTTTTCAACGAATAAAGCATAAAGTTCCGGCTCTGCAAGATTGTCGGATAATTTACCGCCAAAACGTTTACTGATAAAACCAGCCGAACGGGATGCAATATTCACCACTTTATTAACTAAATCACTATTCACCCGTTGCACAAAATCTTCTAAATTTAAATCGATATCATCGATATGTGGCGAGAGTTTGGCTGCATAATAGTAACGCAAACAATCCGGATCTAAATGTTTCAAATAGGTACTTGCTTGAATAAAGGTACCACGTGATTTCGACATCTTCGCCCCGTCGACAGTGACATAGCCATGCACAAAAATATTAGAAGGTTTTCGATGTTCGCTACCGTCTAACATTGCCGGCCAAAACAGGCTATGGAAGTAGACAATATCTTTACCAATAAAATGATAAAGTTCAGTGGTTGAATCTTTATTCCAAAACTGATCAAAAATCGGTTTATTGTGTTTATTACAGTAATTGAGGAAAGACCCCATATAACCGATTGGCGCATCTAACCAAACATAAAAATATTTGCCGGGTGCATCGGGAATTTCAAAACCAAAATATGGCGCATCACGACTGATATCCCATGGTTGTAGGCCTGCTTCAAACCACTCTTGCATTTTGTTAGCCACTTGATCTTGCAATGTTCCTGAGCGGATCCACGCTTGTAACATATCTGAAAACGCTGGCAAGTCAAAAAAGAAGTGCTCTGAATCTTTCATGATCGGCGTTGCACCCGATACCACTGATTGCGGATTAATTAAATCAATCGGATTATAAGTTGCACCACAAACTTCACAGTTATCGCCATATTGGTCTGGTGATTTACAGCGAGGGCAAGTCCCTTTAACAAAACGATCCGGTAAAAACATCTTTTTTTCGGGATCGAATAGTTGTGATATTACTTTGGTTTTAATATAGCCATTAGCCTTTAATCGTTTATAGATCTTTTCAGATATTTCCCGATTTTCAGGGCTATGGGTTGAGTGGTAATTATCGTAACTAATATTGAAACCGGCAAAATCACGTTGATGCTCAATTTTAACTTCATCTATCATTTGTTCTGGGGTGATGCCTAATTGCTGTGCTTTAAGCATAATTGGCGTACCATGAGCATCATCAGCGCAAATAAAATAGATCTCATTGCCACGCATACGTTGATAGCGTACCCATACATCTGCTTGAATATGTTCGAGCATATGACCTAAGTGAATTGCACCATTTGCATAAGGAAGCGCACAAGTTACCAATATTTTGCGTTGAGTTGTCATATTGAATTAATACCTTTTATTACATAATGGCGGAAATAGTACATCAATCGTGGGATTATCGCCAGATTTATGCCATAATTTGATAAAAATTCTTTATATACTTTGAGCGATATTGTGCAGGGAATGGTTATCATTCTATCAGAAAGAGTGATCACTCTTATCAAGTTAAAACAATATCGATAATCATATCTATTTGAAGCAATATGAGTATAAAACTTGTTGATAACAGTTAAGGCTAATAACCATGGAAGCAAAAAAAATTCTAGAGAATTTTACTCATCCCACTTTATCCAAAAATTTGATTGAGCTTGGCGCAATTACTCAATGTGAACAGGCTAACCAAGAACTGCTAATTAGCTTAGTGATGCCTTTTGCTTGGCAAACTGGCTTTGAAGACCTGAAAACAACCGTGACACCTCAGTTACTTAAGTTGGATGGGGTTGAAAATGTTAATTGGAAGATTAACTATAATATTGCGACGTTAAAGCGGGCGAATAATAATCATCCTATCAATAATGTTAAAAATATTATTGCGGTAAGTTCGGGCAAAGGTGGAGTTGGTAAATCATCAACCGCGGTTAATTTAGCTTTAGCATTACAAAAGCAAGGGGCTAAAGTGGGGATTTTAGATGCGGATATTTATGGTCCTTCTATTCCTACCATGCTCGGCACCGAAAAAGAGCAACCAGTAACACCGGATAATAAACATATGTCACCAATTATGGCCTATGGTCTTGCGAGTAATTCTATTGGTTATTTGGTTGAGCCTGATAATGCTATGGTGTGGCGTGGACCGATGGCAAGTAAAGCATTGTGTCAGATTTTGGAAGATACGCTTTGGCCTGAACTTGATTATTTGATTATGGATATGCCACCTGGGACAGGAGATATTCAATTAACTCTAGCCCAAAATATTCCGGTTACTGCTGCTGTGATTGTGACGACGCCACAAGATATTGCTTTAATTGATGCCCAAAAAGGGATTGTGATGTTTAATAAGGTTAACATCCCTACCCTTGGTATTATCGAAAATATGAGTTATCACATCTGTGAAAATTGTGGGCATCACGAAGCGATTTTTGGTGAGGAGGGGGCTAAGCATTTGGCTGAAAAATATCATACAAAATTACTGGGTCAGATTCCTCTTCACCGTTTATTACGTCAAGATTTAGATTCCGGCAAGCCGACGGTTATTAGTCATCCTGATAGTGAGTTTACCCAGCTATATTGTCATATTGCCGCACAAGTTGCTAGTCAACTTTATTGGCAAGGTGAAACCATTTTACCGGATATTTCATTTAAGGCGTTATAGTCGAAATGATATTGGTTGTTAGGCGTTAACAACCAATATCATCATGCGTGCTGTAGATTGGTTTTATGCTAAAATTTTATCTTTAAACATAAAAAAAACTGCACCAAGTAGACATAGCCCCGCCCAGATGTAATCAGTTTTGAATGGTTCTTTTAATATGTAAATTGAAAACGGAATAAATACAGATAGGCTAATCACTTCTTGAATAATTTTCAATTGCCCCGCACTGGCGACTTGAAAGCCGATACGGTTTGCAGGTACTTGTAGCAAATACTCAAATAATGCTATCCCCCAACTAACCAATACAGCCACAATCCAAGCTTGATTATGCAAAAAGCGTAAATGCCCATACCAAGCAAAAGTCATAAAAATATTACTACAGGTTAATAGACAAACTGTGATAAGAATTTGATTCATGATAGTTAATCGAAGAATGATTTAGGTGGTAATATTATAATCCATTAAAGCAGTACTGTGGTTAAATGATTTAATTTGATCTTATTATTTATTTGCTTTCTCTGTTTAATCGTAAAACATATTCAGCTATAATTACACTATTAAATATCAATCCCTTCTTAAAACTAATCATGAGAAAAGTTAACCACCGGTCTCGAATCTGGTCATCGATCTTTTGCCTTGCTTTTGCTGCATTTATATTTAATACAACAGAATTTGTACCGGTTGGGTTGCTACCCAATATTGCCGAAAGTTTTTCGATGGATGTTGCTCATGCTGGGTTGTTATTAACGATTTATGCTTGGGCTGTATCGTTGTTGTCTTTGCCGTTAACGGTTTTAACGTCAAGAATGGATCGCCGAAAACTTTTGATTTTTCTGTTTTGTTTGTTTATTGGTAGCCATATCCTTGCTGGCTTTGCTTGGAGTTTTTACAGTTTAATGGTTGCGAGGATTGGTATTGCCTGCGCTCATGCTGTGTTTTGGGCTATTACTACACCTTTAGCGGTTCGGTTAGCGCCAAATGGTAAAAAAGCTAAAGCCATGGGCTTTATTGTGGTTGGTACTTCAATGGCAACTGTTTTAGGTATTCCAATTGGAACCATGATTGGGCAACTGGTTGGCTGGCGTGTAACTTTTTTATGTATCGGTTTTATTGCTTTTTGTGTCATGTTATCGCTGCTCTACTTGTTACCTTCTGTACCAAGTTTGAACAAGATTTTAGTCAAAGATATTCCTAAAGTTCTTAAACGCCCTGTATTGCTAAATATTTATTTGTTAACGGCAATTATGATTACTGGTCATTTTACGGCTTATACTTATATTACGCCGTTTATGATTAATGTTGGCGGTTTTGATGAGCACGTGATAGTTAACTTGTTATTAGCCGTTGGTTTTTCAGGGATGATTGGTAGCGTTATTTTTGCTAGGTATGCTGATGCTCACCCTGTTGCGATATTTGTTGTTCCCGCACTACTATTAATAATCTGTCTATTATCGCTTTATGTTTGTTCGTTCAGCCTTATTACCGCAATATTACAAGGGATGGTCTGGGGGCTTTCGATTACCGTTATTAGTATGGTGATGCAAAGTAAAGTGATTGATGCAGCACCTGATGCTGCCGATATTGCAACTTCGGTTTATTCCGGTATTTATAATATCGGTATTGGTGGAGGCGCTTTTGTGGGTAGCCAAGTATTAGTCTATTTGTCTACCCATTACATTGGCTTTGTCGGTGCTATTTTTGTGATTTTGACACTTCTGCTTTTTTACTTTATTTCAAGAAAGACTTGGTAAATTAGCGCTCATAGTGAGCGCTTATTGTGTTAATGCTTCTAATTGTTCCCAACGTTCGAACACGGCTTCAAGTTCCGCTTCTTTATCGGCTAAAGATTGTAATATTGGGCTGGTGACTTCATGTGGTTGATTGAAGAAGTCACTATGGCCAATTTGTGCTTGTAAATCAGCAATCGCTGTTTCAAGTTCTTCAATTTTATTGGGTAACTGTGCCAATTCTCGTTGTTCGTTATAGCTTAATTTTACCTTCTTTTTTTCCGTTTTTGCTGGGTCATTTTTAACCGATTCATGACTTTTACTGTTAGTAACTTGTGCACTCATTGATTGTGCTTGCTGTTGTAATGCGTCAGTGTAACCACCAGCATATATTCCAATTCGCCCTTGTTCTTCAAAAAACCAACATTGAGTCACCACGTTATCAACAAATTGTCTGTCGTGGCTAACGAGTAAAACCGTTCCTTGATAATCATTAACCAGTTCTTCTAATAACTCTAACGTTTCAATATCGAGATCATTGGTTGGTTCGTCAAGTACTAATAAGTTACTTGGTTTCAAAAAGAGTTTTGCGAGTAATAGACGGTTGCGCTCTCCACCAGATAGTGCTCGTACTGGGGTTCTAGCGCGTTTTGGCGGAAAGAGGAAATCTTGTAAATAGCCAAGCACATGTCTTAAACGACCATTTACCATCACTTCTTGCTTACCTTCTGCAAGGTTATCCATCACAGTTTTTTCGGGATCAAGTTCTAGTCGATACTGGTCAAAGTAAGCAACTTCGAGTTTGGTTCCACAGTGCACACTTCCTGATGTTGGTGCTAGGCTGCCTAACATTAGTTTTAATAATGTCGTTTTACCAATACCGTTCGGTCCAATTAAAGCGATCTTATCGCCTCGTAATACTTGCACGGAAAAGTCATTAACCAGTCGTTTATCTTCAATTTGATAAGTGACATTTTCCAGCTCGAATACAATTTTTCCTGAACGTAATGCTTCTTCGATTTGCATTTTAGCGCTACCCATAACTTGGCGACGCTGTGAGTATTCTTGCCTCATGGCTTTTAGTGCTCGAACGCGTCCTTCATTACGTGTTCGACGGGCCTTGATTCCTTGGCGGATCCAGACTTCTTCTTGTGCTAATTTTTTATCAAATTCCGCATTTTGCAGCTCTTCGACGCGTAATGCCTCTTCTTTACCAAGTAAATAACTATCATAATTGCCACCCCAAGAGGCGACTTTACCGCGATCCAAATCGATAATCCGAGTCGCCATCTGCCGAATAAAAGATCGGTCATGCGATATAAACACAATGCTACCATTAAAGCTTTTTAAGAACTCTTCGAGCCATTTAATGGTTTCGATATCTAAATGGTTGGTTGGCTCGTCTAGTAATAGAACTGAAGGTTGGCAAACGAGTGCTTTTGCCAACGCCGCTTTACGTAGCCAACCACCTGATAATGATGATAATAAGGCGTCGCCATCTAACGATAGTGAAGAAATAACATTACGAATACGATTATCCAGTTGCCAACCGTTTTGGTGATCAAGCTGTTCTTGCATTTTAGCTAACTTAGATAGATTACTTTCACTTGGATCCGTTTCAACCAAATGTGATAATGCATAATAATCTTTCAATAATTGAGCTTGCTCTTTTAATCCTTCAGCTACAAAGTCAAAAACATTACCTTGAATATCTCGAGGCGGATCTTGTTGTAATCGAGAGACAACAACGTTACTTTCATAAACGATCTGCCCCTCATCCAATGGGATTTCTTTGTTAAGTACTTTTAGCAGTGTTGATTTACCTGCACCGTTACGACCAACAAGACAGACTCGTTCATTGATTTCAATCGACATATCAATATGGTCAAGTAGTGGTGCATCACTAAATGACAGATAAGCATTGGTAAGATTTATTAATGACATATTTTTTATTTGGATATTAAATAATAAGGCGTTATTCTATCATAAAGTTGCAATTGGCAATCAATTATCAAAGATATATTACAGCTCTTAAATATGAGCATTCCTTTTCTCTTCTAAAAATAAATACTGCTATACTTATTAATAAATTGAATAAATTAATAATATTTCAGTATGGAGGTGATTATGAGTCATACTTGGACATTTCAGCGTGTTGGTGGTTTAGATCAAGTCGTTTTAAAAAATGCCAATGACATTATCAATTTGCCCAATTTAGATCCAAAATTATGGGTCGCACTAAGTTGCCCGACTACTGGTTTAGATTTTGATCAAAGAACATTAGAGTTATTAGATTCTGATAAAGATGGACGCATCCGTATTCCTGATATTTTAGATGCGATTAGTTGGGTAAAAGATAAAATCGTCTCTTTCGATACTATTATTCAATCATCCGAAACTTTGTCGTTATCACAAATTGATGATTCAACCGAGCAAGGTAAAAAATTATTAGTTACAGCGCATAGTATTTTGGCCAATTTAAATAAAAGCCAAGCCGATTATTTGACTCAAGATGATGTCCAACAATCACTAAAAATTAATGCCAGCAAGCTCTACAATGGTGATTTGATTTTTCCACCTTCTGCTGAGTTATCGCCTGAAATGCAAAGCTTTATCCAAACAGCCATTAAGACTACTGGCGGGCAAAAAGATATGAGTGGGCAAGATGGGATAAATCTGGAAATAGCCCAAACCTTTGTTAAAAATCTAAAAAGTTGGCAAGCGTGGCAAACTAATATCAGCAATACCCAAACACCTTTTGGGGAAAATCGCTCAGAAATATGGAAATTAGTCCAAGAGCTCAAACCCAAAATTGATGATTATTTTCTTCGTGTTGAATTAGCTCAATATGCGCCTCAAGCACAAACGGCATTAAATGTTGATGAGAAATATATTGTCCCTTCTCAAAATGGATTACTTTCAGATGAAGCGCTTTCTGAACTGCCTTTATCTAAGATTGATACTAATAATTCATTGGATCTCGTTAATGGACTTAATCCACTTTGGAAAAGTAAAATCACTCGATTTAGGGCTTTAGTGGCTTCTCACTTATCCGATCCAAATCATTTAACACAACAAGAGTGGCAAAATATTCAAACTAGTCTTGATGCATACGCGACATTAATTAGTTCTAAACCCGATATAGAGCAGTTAAGTGTTGCAACTAAACCAACGGCGAGTATTGAGGATATTCCTGCCGATCAGATCACTCATTTTATCAATGATAATTTATTAGATGAATTTGAGAAAATGGTCGAACAAGATAATAAAACGCCTATTTCAGCTTCGGATGTTTTTGTGTTAGAAAAGTTAGTACTTTTTCAAAAACATCTTTATCGTTTATTGATTAACTTTGCTTCATTTGCCGAGTTCTTCTCACTTGACCATTATGCCGCTTTTCAATTAGGCAAGCTTTATATTGATGGTCGCTGTGCTACGCTTTGTGTTGCCGTTGAAAACATCGCTAAACATTCAACAATGGCAAATTATTCAGAGCTATGTTTGCTGTATTGTGAATGTACAAGGCTAGGTCAAAAACAGACGATTGTCGCTGCCATAACCGCCGGACAAGGTGATTTATTAATGGAAGGCCGTAATGGGGTGTTTATTGATAATGCTGGTAATGATTGGGATGCTAATGTGGTCAAAATGATTAGTAAGCCAATTAGTATTCAACAAGCAATTTGGGCACCTTATCAACGTATTGGTCGATTAATCACGGAACAGATTAATAAATGGGCAAGCAATAAAGACGCAGATATTGAAAAGACCAGTACCCAAGCTGTGCAAAATCCAGAAAATAAATTTGATATTGGTAAGAGTGTTGGCATATTTGCTGCGATTGGCTTAGCAATAGGCGCGATTGGTACTGCACTTGCTACTATTTTTCAGGCTATTTTTTCTCTTTCTTGGTGGCAATTTCCATTGGTGATTTTAGGTTTATTCTTAATTATATCTGGGCCATCAGTCATTTTAGCTTGGTTAAAATTAAGAAGAAGAACACTAGGTCCATTGCTCGAAGCTTCAGGTTGGGCAATCAATGGGCAAGTAAAAATCAATTTACTCCTTGGTGGGCTACTGACCAGTAAGGCCGAATTACCAGCCAATGCTAAACGAAACTTAAGTGATCCTTTAAGAAAACGTAATAAAAAAGCACGGATAATATTTTGGTCAGCTATCTTAGTTGGTGTATTACTTGTTGGCAGTGCAGTATGGTTTAAAGATGATATTGCCAATTATGTTAAGCAGCAGCAACAAATGACTCAAAAAACAACTCAAAACTAATATTTTATAATAATTTCGCCGACATAACGTCGGCGAGAATATTAATGTTGATAAACAGGTAATCGATGACAAATTGCCAAAACTTTTTGTTTAACTGCTTGAATCGCTTGTTCATCATCAATGTTATCTAATACATCACAAATCCAGTTGGCTAATTCACGAGATTCTTCTTCTTTAAAACCTCGACGAGTTATGGCTGGTGTACCAATTCGAACGCCAGATGTCACAAATGGACTTTGTGGATCATTAGGTACGCTATTTTTATTGACGGTGATATTAGCACTACCTAAAGCGGCATCAGCCTCTTTACCGGTTATCTTTTTATCAACCAAATCAATTAAGAATAAGTGATTTTTTGTTTCGCCAGACACGACTTTGTAGCCACGTTTGATAATTACATCAACCATCGCCTGAGCATTTTTAACAACTTGTTTTTGATATTCTTGATATGCTGGTTCCATCGCCTCTTTTAATGCAACTGCTTTGGCAGCAATGACATGCATTAATGGACCACCCTGTGCGCCAGGGAATACAGCTGAATTTAATTTTTTATAAAGTTCTTCACTGCCACCTTTGGCCAAAATAAGTCCACCACGAGGTCCGCCAAGCGTTTTGTGCGTTGTGGTTGTCACTACATGTGCAAATGGGACAGGATTTGGATAAACCCCTGCTGCTACTAAGCCGGCCACGTGTGCCATGTCTACAAATAAGAAAGCGCCTACACTATCAGCAATCTCACGCATACGCTTCCAATCAACCACGCCTGAGTAAGCTGAAAAACCACCGATGATCATTTTCGGTTTTGACTCTAAGGCCGTTTTCGCTAATTGGTCATAATCAATATGTCCAGTTTCGTCAACGCCATAAGCAACCACATTATAGAGTTTACCGGAAAAACTAACTGGTGAACCATGAGTTAAATGACCACCTTGCGACAAATTCATACCTAACACAGTATCGCCTGGTTTTAACAATGCCATATAAACGGCAAAATTCGCTTGCGATCCTGAATGTGGTTGTACATTGGCATAATCTGCACCAAATAACGCTTTGGCTCGTTCAATCGCTAATTGCTCAACAATATCAACATATTCACAACCGCCATAATAACGCTTACCTGGGTAGCCTTCCGCATATTTGTTAGTTAATTGAGTACCCTGTGCCTGCATCACTCTTGGACTGGTATAGTTTTCGGAGGCAATTAATTCGAGATGATCTTCTTGACGTTGCTCTTCACCCTTAATGGCGTCCCATAATTCCTTATCATAATCGGCAATAGTCATTTCTTTACTAAACATATTGACTCCTTGTTTTTGGATTACATTGACTTTTTGACTTAATTATTGTTTTCAAGTATGGAAAACAGCATAACGAATATCCTTACTTAATCAGCCAACGATTTCAATCCTTTTTTTGAATTATAAAAAATATTTATAGTAAAGCAGAAGATCGCAATTATTGTTTTTTAGCCAGTTAATAAAAAATCAAACGACTTGTAAAAGTATCAGGACTAGACAAAAAAACGCTTTTTTTTTAATTAAATTTTTTGAATAATATTGGAAATTTGTCTTACCGAGTCTATTAACGCTATGAAAACGATTTGCCGCATAATAAGTTTTATTATTTGTATTTTATTCAGTCAGATAGCTACTGCCTCTTTCCAAAATCTCTGTTTGCTAACCGGGACATTATTAGAAGATCCACAACACGGTATTTTTTCTATTGGCGAAGGCGAACAGGAACATGAAAAAAGTGTATTTGATATCAAGGTGTTAATTACCAAATCGGAAAAGAGGGGGCGCGCAGATCATGGTTGTTTTTTACCCAATGATAAACCTTACGAGTTAGAAGTAGGATTAGAAAAAGCCTTTCAATTACGCAATTATAAAAAAGGTGATCAGGTCGAATTAATACAATATGAAAGAGATATCCAAGATTGGAAAGATGATAGTAAGGTAGAAACTGAAACATCTTATTTTCTAGGTACAGAAAAATAAAAAGATTAGATTACTCGTATAATTTTCTCAGTATTAAGCTTTGAAAATATTGCGATTCTAAAAATCATCAATAAAACTTATTACGGCATAATATGTTACACCATAGTGTTCGTTTCAAAACATCTTAAAGAAAAGCCGACTAAAGTTACGTCAATTGTATATAAAAATTTATCATCGGTTGAATTTAACTCATTCGCTTCGTAAAATAGGCAAAATTTTATTTTTGGCTGATTATGCAACTTCATTTAGTGGTCAATACGTTTGGTGCTGACCTGCAACGCCGTTATGGCGAAAAAATCTATAAACTCACCTTACATGGCGGTTTTAGCTGTCCTAATCGGGACGGAACTATCGGTGTAGGCGGTTGCACCTTTTGTAATGTCGCATCGATTATCGATGAGTCGATTCAAGTCAAAACCATTTCACAGCAACTTGCCCAACAGGCGCATCAGATGAAAAAATCTAAGCGCTATCTTGCTTATTTTCAGGCTTATACCAGTACTTATGCCGAAGTCGAAATACTCAAAAATATGTATGAAGAAGCACTTAATAATGCCGATATTGTTGGACTTTGTGTTGGTACTCGCCCTGATTGTGTGCCGGATGAAGCGCTCGATTTACTTGCCAGTTATCATGCTAAAGGCTTTGAAGTTTGGCTGGAGCTTGGCTTACAAACCGCTCATGATAAAACCTTACACAGTATTAATCGTGGACATACGTTCAATGTTTATCACCAAACCGTTCAAAAGGCGCGTAGACTTGGTATAAAAGTTTGTACTCACTTAATTATTGGTCTACCTAAAGAAACTAAGCAAGATAATTTAATTACGCTAGATAGTGTTTTAAATAGCGGTGTTGATGGTTTAAAACTACATCCACTACATATTGTAGAAGGTAGTATTATGGCTAAAGCATGGCGTGCGGGTCGGCTTGATGTATTGTCCTTAGAGCAGTATGTCGATATTGCTGGTGATATTATTCGGCAAACCCCTGCCAATATTTTATACCACCGTATCTCCGCCAATGCCCGCAAACCCACCCTACTTGCCCCTGATTGGTGCGAAAACCATTGGCAATCGATGAATGCGGTTGATAATAATTTACGCCAATTTGGTGCGCAAGGTAGTGCAATTAATGAAACTTATCGCTTTGAGTTATAATATTGCTATAGCTTAACTTTGCTATCAATCATTTAGTTGCAACTTGCTATAATTTTAATTATCTAAAAAGTGTAGATAAAACAGGATTCAATCATAGTAGATAAGGATTGACTTTGATAAGTGTTAAAACCATTCAAAGTCAATCGATGTCTGAATCAAAAAATCAAGTTAACCTTTTGTTGAAGTAACGATTTATTGATTGCCTCTATTTTTGTCGCTCTTTATCCACTTTTTAAAAACATTGACAGGTAATTTTGTTATAGCAAACCCACACAACATAATGATTGTACAAATGATGAAGTTAGTTGAAATGATTTTATGCTCATAAATCGATGAAATAAAAATAGCAACGACCGGGAAAATAATAAAAATAAATGACAATACTACTGGGCTCATTCGTTTTAATAAAAAGAAATAAGCAATAAAGCCAAATACGGATGCAAAAATACCGAGATAAATTAATGCTAACCAGCTATTTAACGAGATAGTTTGAAAATTATTTTCTTCAAAAGTAAAACTCAACAAACAAAGTGCGATACCCGCAACGCCTATCGGTAGAGTATTGAAGGTAAATACATTTATACCTTCGCCAGCTTTTTTGGAGTAAACATATAAAAAACCATGCATCAATGCCGCTAACAGTATGGATATTACGCCCCAAAAATCGCTATAGGAAAGAATAAAACCTTCAGAGATTAAAATGTACATCAAACATAAAAATCCCACTGTAATACCTATTACCTGATTTATATATATTTTATCTTTTAAGATTATCTTAGCGAAAATAATTGAAAAAATCGGCATGGTGCTAAATAACAATGAGGTTAAACCTGACGATACATATTGTTCACCAAAACTAATTAAATAATAAGGAATGGTAAAATAAAATAACGTTAATAGTAGAAAAAAATGGAATGATTTTCGAGGAAACAGTATTGGTGATTTAGCAATAATTGTAATTAATACTAAAAAAGGAAATGCGATAACAAAGCGCAGACCTGCGGCTAACAAAGGGTTAACAGTTTCAACGGCAATTTTTATTCCAATCCATGTCGTTCCCCATGTGAAGCACACAACGAGAAAGAGAAATAAAATAACATATTTGTTATTAAAAAAAATGTCCTTATTCATACTAATCTTCTCTTATCCATTAATAAAAACTAAGTTTGCTAATATAATATAAAATATAGGTTTTTGTAAGCTTATAAAAAATATTGTTAGATTCTCTTCAGAAAAATAGTTTTAGCTATGAATTTACTTTGATATAAAGTGCTTTGAACATGTCTAAAACAATCATTTATTTTTTAGTTCTTTTAATATTGTTAATAAGAAATGAAAAGATAATTATTTGCGATTCTAACCGTTAAAATCGCTTTTAGATTCTATTTAGTTTTTACTATTTCACTCTTAAATACTGGAATTTATAAATAGTCTTAACAATCCTTGTAGGCAAAATCAAGCTTTGCGCATCAATCAAGAGTGAGTATATAATATTCCTTTCTGACTTGAGGCAATCTAGATGCAACTAGCTTTTTGTATTTATAAATATTACCCTTTTGGCGGGTTACAACGTGATTTCTTGCAAATTGCTACCGCTTGCCAAGCTCGTGGACATCAGATCCGTGTTTATGTATTGGACTGGCAAGGTGATAAGCCAGCTGGGATTGATATTATTATCGTGCCCCAAAAAGGATTCTCTAACCATAGCCGAAATCAAGCCTATTATCATTGGGTGAAGGCTCACATACAAGCTAATCCAGTAAACTGTGTGGTGGGTTTTAATAAAATGCCTGATTTGGATGTCTATTTTGCTGGAGATACTTGTTTTGCTGAAAAAGTCGCTCATAAAGGCTTTTTTTATAGATTATCGAAACGTTGCAAGCACTATTTAGCATTTGAAAATTCAGTATTTTCGCGAAGTTCACAAACTAAAATCATGGTGCTAACTAAGCAACAAATTCAAGATTTTAAGAATCACTATCATACCCAAGATGAGCGATTTTTTTTATTACCGCCAGGGATTGCTTTAGATCGAAAATATTGTGCTGATAGCCCCAAAAAACGTGAACAATTTCGACAAGCTAATCAAATTAGCTTAGATGATTTTGTAATTGTGCAAATTGGGTCAGATTTTAAACGTAAGGGGGTTGACCGTTCTTTGAGAGCTATTGCAGCTTTACCCGATGCGCTTAGGCAGAAAGTTAGCTATCTGGTCGTAGGACAGGATAATCCTGAACCTTATCAGAAGTTAGCCGATGACTTAGGCATTAGTAAACAAGTGCGTTTTTTCTCCGGTCGTAATGATATTCCTGATTTTCTATTTTCAGCTGATCTCTTGTTACATCCGGCAAGGCAAGAAGCCGCAGGCATGGTATTGATTGAAGCTTTAGCGGCTGGGGTACCGGTGATTGTGTCGGGTATTTCTGGGTATGCTTATCATATCAGCCAAGCTAATGCCGGCATTGTGCTGCCAGAACCTTATGATCAAAGCACATTGAATCAAGCGTTAGAACGGTCTATTAGTGATAAGGAGCAATGGGGTAATTGGCATAATCATGCGATTGCTTATGGTGATAGTGAAGATTTATATCATCTAGCACAACGCGCAGCAGACATTATTTTAGGATGTCGTTATGAATGAAATCAAACTAAAATCACCCTTTAAAGAGTTATGGTTAGGTAAAGATCCATTCACTGAAGTTGAATTAATTTCAGGTAAAGTTTATCGTGCGGTTAAACAAAGAAAAACCCTTAATTTTGAGTTGGATGGTGAATCTTATTTTATTAAAATTCATCGTGGCAGCACGGTTAAAGAGATTGTAAAAAACCTTATTTCTTTACGTTTGCCAGTTCTAGATGCTAAACAAGAGTGGGATGCAATTCATCGTTTAGAGCAAGTTGGTGTTAATACGATGGATGGGCGCGCTTTTGGGCGCAAGGGATTAAATCCGCTTACTCGGCATTCGTTTATTATTACTAAAGATCTTAATCCAACCATTAGTTTAGAGGATTTTACTCGACCATGGTTAAACAATCCACCTAGCTATCATTTAAAACGTTCGTTAACTATTTATTTAGCTAATATGACCGCTAAAATGCACGGCGCGGGTGTCAATCACCGTGATTGTTATTTGTGTCATTTTTTGTTGGATTTACCGTTATATGAAAATAGTGAAGAAATAAAACTTTCTGTAATTGATCTTCATCGAGCACAAACACGTGATAAAGTCCCGACGCGTTGGCGTGATAAAGATTTAATTGGACTTTATTTTTCATCAATTAATATTGGGCTAACTCAGCGAGATATTTGGCGTTTTTTAAGAACCTATTTTAATAAACCCATTAAAGCTATTGTACGTGATGAGCATAAGTTAATTGATAGTGCTAAGCGTAAAGCTGAGCGCATTGCGAAACGAACTGAAAAGTACCAACTTTAACCATAAGGATATGTCATGTTTATTGAACAAATTGATATCAAAGGGTTTAGAGGAATTAAGCAACTTTCGTTAAAACTTAACGCTAAATCAAGCGTTCTAATTGGTGAAAATCAATGGGGGAAATCAAGTTTACTTAGTGCGTTAAAGTTGCTAACTCTAGATAATAAGTTTTATCAGTTTGTCGATTCAGATTTCTATTATGATAATGATAATGATGGTAATCATATCTCAATAAATGTTGTCTATTGTGAATCCTATCCAAAGCAATTAAATGAACAAGCTTATCAACCTTTGCAAGCCGTTAGCTATAGCTCGCAGTTAGATAATTTATATCGAATTACTTACCAAATGAGTGCTCAAAAAAGTGGTGATAGTATTATCACTGAGCATCATTTGTTAAATGAGCACGGACAGTTGTTAAAATTAGATGATTCTAAGTTATTAATTGCTATTTTAATTAATTTGAATCCAGTGATGCCGCTTAAAAATTCGATTAATGCTAAAGATTTACCTGTTACTAATCAACCTTTATCACAACACTTTATTGACCAGCTTTCCGAACAGTTAAAAGCCCACTCAGAGCAATTGAGCCAAGCTGAACTTAATCGAGGGTTACAAGCTGCTCGTTCATTATTAGAATACTATTTTGTTGATTATCAACAACGTTCTAATTATAAAAAAATGGCGCAAAAAAATAGTCCAAAAATAGAAGATTGGAATTCTCTTGAGCGCATCAATAATATTTTGGATGATTTGGATAATGATTATTTACGTACTGCCCTTTTAGGTATATTTGGTTCTATTGTTAATGCTAAGGGTGATAATCCACTATCACACAGCTCAGTCCCTATTTTAATTTTGGAAGAGCCAGAAAGTCAGCTACATCCAATTATTTTATCGGTTGGCTTTCGATTATTGAAAAATTTACCCGCTCAAAAAATTATTACCTCTAATTCAAGTGATTTGGTGTCGTTATTTCCTTTGGAGAGTATTTATCGATTAATCCGACTTCCAGATCAAATTGTCACTAAGTACATTTCACCTCATTCATTGAGTGTTGCCGATAGTCGACGTATTTTGTTCCATGTCCTTTATCGACGCCCTACAGCCCTATTTGCCCGTTGTTGGTTACTGGTTGAGGGTGAAACTGAAGTGTGGTTATTAAGAGAGCTCGCAGAACAAAGTGGTTATCACTTAAGTTCGGAAGGAATTCAATTGTTAGAATTTGCGCAATGTGGTTTAAAACCATTAATCCATTATGCAAATAAAATGGGCATTCGTTGGTACGTGATTACTGATGGTGATATGGCAGGTAAAAAATATGCCGAAACCGTGCAATCACAATGTGCTCCAGGTGAAAATCTAAACGATTATATTACTGTATTACCCGCGCGTGATATTGAAAACTTTTTATTCAAACATGGCTTTAGTCATGTCTATAAATTAGCTGCTTATAATACCGTTGCTCATATTGATATGTCGGTACCCAAAATTATTCAAAAGGCGATCCACAAAAGTTCAAAACCGGATTTGGCTATTGCAGTGTGTGATGATGCTAAAGCTCGAGGTATTACAGCAATTCCAAGATTATTAACCGATACTTTTGCTAAGTTGGTTAAGACATCTAAATCCTTGCTTTAAATTTTTATTGATTAGAGATTGATAAATCCGCCGATAACTTTCGGCGGAATAATTTATGAAGTTATTTTGTAATTCGTTTATATTTGGCTCGTTTAGGTTCAAGTGCCTCCGCGCCTAAAGTCCGTTTTTTCCACTCTTCATATTCGGTAAAGTTACCTTCAAAGAACTCAACATGCCCTTCGTCTTGGTAATCGAGAATATGAGTTGCAATGCGGTCTAAGAACCAACGGTCATGCGAAATGACTAATGCACAGCCCGGAAACTCTAATAACGCATTTTCAAGCGCACGTAAGGTTTCGACATCAAGGTCATTGGTTGGCTCATCGAGCAATAGTACATTACCTCCAACTTGTAATAACTTAGCTAAATGCACCCGACCACGTTCACCACCAGACAATTCACCAACTCGTTTTTGCTGATCAACGCCTTTAAAATTAAAGCGACCAACATAAGCACGGCTTGGGATTTCGAAGTTACCAATACGCATGATGTCTTGTCCATTTGAAATTTCATCCCAAACAGTCTTATTATCATCCATACTGTCACGGAATTGATCGACAGAGGCAAGTTGTACGGTATCACCTAATGTGATAGTTCCTGAATCTGGTTGTTCTTTACCCGATAGCATTCTAAATAGCGTCGATTTACCCGCACCATTTGGACCAATGATCCCAACAATCGCCCCTTTAGGAATACTAAATGAGAGATTATCGATTAATACTCGATCGCCATATGATTTAGTTAAATTAGCGACTTCAATGACTTTATCACCTAAACGTTGCCCTGGCGGAATAAAGAGTTCATTGGTCTCATTACGTTTTTGGTAATCGTTGCTATTAAGCTCTTCAAAACGGGCTAAACGGGCTTTGCTTTTTGCTTGGCGCCCTTTCGGATTTTGACGCACCCATTCAAGCTCTTTTTCAATCGATTTACGGCGAGCGGATTCAGTTGCCGCTTCTTGCGCTAGTCGCTGATCTTTCTGTTCAAGCCAAGAAGAGTAATTACCTTCCCATGGAATACCTTCACCACGGTCTAGCTCTAAAATCCAACCAGCAACATTGTCTAAGAAATAACGGTCATGGGTTACGGCGACCACAGTGCCTTCATAGTCATGTAAAAAGCGTTCTAACCATGCGACAGATTCAGCATCTAAATGGTTGGTCGGTTCGTCAATTAATAACATGTCTGGTTTTTCCAGCAATAACTGACAAATCGCCACTCGACGGCGTTCACCACCCGATAAATTTTCGATTTTTGCATCCCAATCAGGCAAGCGTAGCGCATCGGCAGCTCGTTCTAATTGATTATCCAGATTATGCGCATCTTGCGATTGTATAATGGCTTCAAGTTCGGCTTGTTCTTTGGCTAATTTGTCAAAATCAGCATCTGGATCAGCATAAGCCGCATAAACTTCATCTAAACGAGCCAATGCTTTTTTGGCATCACCAACGGCTTGTTCAATTGCTTCACGTACAGTTTGTTTAGGATCAAGTTTAGGTTCTTGCGGTAAATAACCTATTTTTATGTCCGGCTGTGGACGAGCTTCACCTTCAATTTCGGTATCCACTCCTGCCATAATTCGTAGTAATGTCGATTTACCTGCCCCATTTAAGCCAAGAACACCAATTTTGGCACCGGGGAAAAAACTTAATGAGATATCTTTTAAAATATAACGTTTAGGAGGAACAATCTTCCCAACACGATTCATGGTATAAACATATTGCGCCATAAAACATCATCCGTTTGTTAAATTAATCATAGCCAAGTTAATTTTACTTGCTATAAAAGTCATGCCGTATATTGTAACGATTCTGTCAATGGGGTCTAGGGTTATTTGTCGAATTGATTAGATTTATTCACTGTCGGTTTTGTTTTTTACATACAATTTACTCAGTTTTATATATAATCAATTAAATTGACAGTATTAGTGATAAAGACCATTTTAGGAGCAAGGATGAGTAATATCACCGTTAATTGCCACATTGATCGACAATATTTAGTTGATACTTATTACGCACTGCTAGATTGTTTAGATAATGATTTTGCAGAACAATTAGATGATTCGATTGCTGATAATATGCGTAATTTTACCTTCACCTTCGATAATGAAAAAATAGTACAGCTAAATAGAGATAAAAACGAAGTCAGTACTTTCTATTACTCTGATTTGTATCAAATAAAAGAAACCACAACTGGATTATTTTTTTTTAGTAATAAGATTATTTTTGAATTTGTTCGTTATGATCTTTTTCAACCGGATGAGTTACTGCTGCTAAAAGATTATCTGGCTCCTTATTTAAACAAAAACCAACAACCCGAAATAGCAACGGTAAATTATCAATTTGACTATCAAAAAGTATATGCTTTTATTTGTTATCAATTTCGAAATTCAAGAAAAAGGATGTTTATTTTATCTACTATCCTTTTATTTTTGAGTTTGTTGCTATTTCCAAAAAATCCTACTTTATCAGTACTAATTTTCATACTGCCTATTTTATTACTTACCTTATTTTTGGCTAATTTTAAAAAACAATCAAAAAAGCAGGTTTTAACATTGAATGAACGCTTTGGCAGTATGACCTGTATTTTTTATGATGATCATCTAACATTCAATTACAAAAAAACAGTTGGATCTTTTAATATTAACTATGCTGAATTTCATAAAATAGATAAAACATCAAAAGGTTATGTGTTTTTCATACAAGAGAGTTCGGGGTATTACTTTTTTTATAACGAGTTTAGTTTAGAACAACAACAAGCGCTGGAAGAGAAACTGAAACACTATAAAAATTATTCAGTGAAATAAAAACATACCTTTTTTACTCATCCCACCTAATACGAGGTGGGATGTTAATCAGATTATAAAAAGGTGAAGATTTGATCTTTCGGCAGACGTGATTTTGGACGATGCGCATTACCATCATCTTGAGCACGATAACCTAACGTGGCAACCACAATGCTTTTCAATCCTTTGCTTTTAAGATCTAAAATTTCATCCATTTTAGCAGAATCGTAACCCTCTATTGCGGTAGAATCAACACCAATTGCTGCAGCAGCAAAAAGCAATTGCCCTAATGCAATATAGGCTTGTTTACCTTCCCAGCACTGTTGTGATTCAGGTGTTTTGCTATTTAAATTTACAAAATAACGTCGTCCCTGATCTTGAGACGCCTTTAATTCCGCCGAAGGCAAACGACCGTCTTTCTCTTCTTGATTAAGGAGATTAACTAAATGGGCTTCATCCAACGGAGTTTTAATACAAAAAACAATAGTATGTGATGAGCCGGTGACACGTGGTTGATTAAAATCAGCTATTGCCGGCAAAATTTTATTTTTGGCCGCTTCATTATCAATAACATAAAAATGCCACGGTTGAGAGTTGACCGATGACGGACTGTTTCTTAAAACAGTTAATAACTGCTCAATCTTATCTTGGGGAATCTTTTTCGTTTTGTCATAATGTTTGGTGGTATAACGTTTTTGTGAAATTTCGACAATATTCATAATGGCTCCAATAATTGATAATTAATTCTGAAATAGCGTTACTTGTGTAAAACTATTTTTTAGAGCAAAAAATGATACATAAATAATGAACATTCTTATTTTTGAAATGATTATTTTGGATCTATTGAAAAGTACTTATCAGGCACCTTATCGCTTATGCCCTTAAACTCCTACCATTTTGCATACTATTAAACTATTTTTCAATTTATTTCTTGGCGTTCATGTTTGATGAACCATTAATAATCAGTGATGGATATAGAAATTGATTTACTTTCAAAAAAATATAATCCGTTGGTTATGCCGAGTTAATCCTTAATTTGATAAATAGAAAATAATTTTTCCAAAAATGTGACCGGTATCAAATAATTTATTATTCGATTAATCTTATAATTGAAAAAAATTGATTCATTTTTTTTGAATCAATAAGTTACCAGTAACATTGGAGGATTTTATTGAATGGAAAATTTAAAAACAGCTATTGTTGGTTGTGGAAAAGTAGGACATTTTCACGCAAAAGCATTAATGAATTTAAAACAATCTAATTTTATTGCTGTTTGTGATCAGAACTTATCACGAGCTCAAGAATTTGCTAAACAGTATGGTGTTAAAGCCTATGATAATGTTGAGCAAATGATTTTAAATGAAGGGATTGAGATGTTGAGTATTTGTACTCCTCACCCTATCCATGCATCGGTCGCCATAACTGCAACAAGTTTAGGATGCCATATTCTTGTCGAAAAACCTTTAGCATCAAATTTGGCCGATTCTCATGCAATATTATCTGCTGCCAAAAACGGAAAAGCTAAAGTCGGAACCGTATGTCAACGTCGTTTTTATAGACCATGTTTAAGAATAAAAAAAGCAATTGATGAAGGAAAAATCGGAAAACCAATCATCGGAACAGTAACAATGTTAGGTTGGCGTGATAAAGCTTACTACGAAAGTGATCCTTGGAGAGGAACATGGAAAGGTGAAGGTGGAGGCGTTTTAGTCAATCAAGCTCCTCATCAACTGGATTTACTTTTATGGTACATGGGTGAAGTAGAAGAGGTTTATGGATTATGGAGTAACTTAAATCATCCTTATATCGAAGTCGAAGATACAGCCGTTGCAATTATTAAATTCAAGAATGGTGGTATAGGTAATGTGTTAGTAAGTAATTCTCAAAATCCTGCGCTATATGGAAAAGTACATATCCATGGTGAAAATGGGGCTTCTATTGGCGTACAAACTGATGGAGGTGCAATGTTTATTGCTGGTGTATCTTCAATTACTGAGCCCCCATATAATGATTTATGGACAATTCAAGGTGAGGAAGATCTGTTACAAACATGGAAAAAAGAAGATTGTGATTTTTTTAATAGTGTTGATTCCATGTACTATTATCATCAACTTCAAATTGAAGATTTTCTCAATTCAATAATAAACGATACACCTCCTTTAATTGATGGGCTTGCTGGTTTAAAAACTGTTGAGTTGATTGAAGCAATTTATCGAAGTACACAAAGCAATAAAGTTGTGAAGTTTCCTTTAGATTAGGAGTGCTATCGTGAAAATTGGATACAATCAATCAAATGCAATGAAATGCTCTAGTGTAGATAAAGATTTAGTCTTGTGTGAAAAAAATGGCTTTGATTTTATCGAACTAAGGTTAGATATGCTTCATGAATATCTAAAAGATCATGATATAAATGAATTAAAGCAATTTTTTGAAAAAAATAACTTAAAACCTCATGCATTAAATGCACTTTATACATTTTCAACATTATTTGATGGTTCTCAAAGCCAACAGGAGCAAGATTTAGTAGCAGAATTTATCTGGGGATGCGAAATAGCGCAAATAATTGGATCTGAATATTTTATTATTGTTCCCCCATTACAAAGAAATCCCGATGGCGGGCCATTTATTGGTTCATGGGAAGATAATTATAAAAATTCAGTACGAATCCTATCTCACTTATCAAATTTAGCTAAGCCCTATGGCATTAAACTTTGCTTTGAATTGGTTGGTTTTAATCGCAGCTCTGTTAGAACTGTTGAACAAGCCTGGCAAATAGTAAAAGCAGTAGATAAAGATAATGTTGGGTTAGTTATTGATTCTTTTAATCTTTATCTATACAACCGTTTGAACGACTTTTCAATAATAAAACAAATTCCTGTTAATAAAATTTTTGCTGTACATATAAATAATGGTGACGACGCACCTGATGAACAGTTATCTCAAGCATTACGTCGTTTTTGCGATAAAGGAGTACTCGATTTAAATAATTTTCTAATCACATTAAAAGATATGGGATACACAGGAATGGTTTCGATTGAAACATTTCGGCCTGAATATTGGGAAAAGACGCCTGAATGGATAATCTCCCAAGCATATCAAACAACTCATAAAATCATGAGTGATTGTAACTGTTTAACTAATGGACGTTATGTATAACTAATAAGGAAATAACATGAAAGCAACAAAATCTCGATATTTTGTATTGGTGTTACTTTTTATTGTAACAGCAATCAATTATATGGATAGAGCAAATTTATCTGTAGCCGGCACAAGTATTCAAGCTGATTTTTCATTAACTCCAACACAACTTGGTCTTCTTTTTTCAATGTTTACTTGGGCATATGTTTTAAGTCAAATACCAGTTGGCTATATACTTGATCGCATTGGAGTACGAAAATTATACGGATGTGCAATTGTTTTATGGAGTATATTCACTCTACTTATGGGAATTGCTTCAAATCATTTATTTACCACAGCAACAGCATCATTCATTTTTTTACTGTTATGCAGAGCGTTAATAGGTGTAGCTGAAGCGCCATCTTTTCCAGCTAATACTAAAATAATATCAACTTGGTTTCCTACCCAAGAAAGAGCTAGTGCTACTGCACTTTATGCTTGTGCGCAATACATTGGCCTTGCGGGATTGACACCAATTTTAGCTTTCGTTGTGGCTAATTATGGTTGGGAAATGTCATTTTACGTTTGTGGTATTGTAGGTATCATCTTCGGTATTTATTGGTTAATCCGTTATCGTGATCCTCTAGATAGTAAAAATACTAATCAACTTGAAATTGATTATATAAAACAAGGAGGTGGTCTAGGACAAGCCCAAAAACGCCAAGAAAAAGTTGAATGGAAAGAAATTAGTTATGTGTTAAAGCAACGTAATTTTTTAGGCTTATGTATCGCTCAATTTGCCTTAAATTCAACCCTTTATTTCTTTCTTACTTGGTTTATTGTTTACCTAGAAAAAGGGTTACATTTATCTATATCTAAAGCTGGTATTGGGGCAATGTTCCCTTATATTATGGCGATGGTTGGATTATTATGCAGTGGATTTGTAAGTGATGCATTAATGAAAAAAGGCAAAAGTAGAACTTTTTCACGAAAATTACCATCAATTTTAGGGTTAGGTTTTGCTGGGGTTATGTGTTTAGCTAACTTTTTTGAAGATTATCCAGCTATTGCCATTGGTTTATTATCATTTGCTTTTTTTGCAAATGCTTTTGCAAATATCGGTTGGGTTTTACTAAGTGATATTGTACCAGCAAAAGTAATGGGTACAGTTGGAGGATTTTTCAATATTGCTGGTAACTGTGCGGGTATAATTACTCCAATTATCATGGGGTTAATTCTCGAATACACTAATAGTTTTGCTTATGCAATGTGTTATATCTCTGCTGTTTCTTTAATTGGGGCTCTTGCACACATTTTCATTATTAAAAAATTAGAAACAATAGAAATTCCTGAAGGAATCTAACGATAATTTAATTTTATTATGGTGATATTTGTTGCTGATATTTATTGTAATGAGTAATTAATATTCAAATAATCATTGACACAACAATGATCATTTGATAAAAATATCACCAATATTTTATAAATAATATAACAATTGAGAAGTTAATGATTAAATTTACTAGCCTCCTACTCAGCCTCCTCCTCGCATCAGTTTGCGCGGATAGCTTGTGTGTGGAGTAAAAGTGATTTAATACTTAACTCGATAGATTAACAAGAACCCGCGCTAAAGTGCGGGTTTTTTGTTTTCTTAACTTGAAATACCGAGATAGCACCAAAATATAAAGGAAATAACAATGAGCGATCAGATTATTATTTTTGACACAACATTACGTGATGGTGAGCAAGCGTTACAAGCAAGTTTAAGTGTTAAAGAAAAATTACAAATAGCTTTAGCATTAGAAAGAATGCGGGTTGATGTGATGGAAGTTGGTTTTCCTATCTCATCGCCTGGTGATTTTGAATCAGTACAAACTATCGCTAAAACCATTAAGAATAGTCGTGTATGTGCGTTGTCTCGTTGTATTGACAAAGATATTGATGTTGCCGCTGAAGCGCTAAAAGTAGCCGATCAATTTCGTATTCATACCTTTATGGCGACATCAACCTTACATGTTAAAGATAAATTAAAAATGACATTTGAAGATGTCGTTGAACGAGCGGTGCACTGTGTTAAACGTGCACGTAATTATACAGATGATGTGGAGTTTTCTTGTGAAGATGCAGGCCGTACCCCAATTGATAACTTATGTCGGATTGTTGAAGCAGCAATTCAAGCAGGGGCAACAACGATCAATATTCCGGATACTGTCGGTTATACTGTCCCTTATCAATTTGGTGGCATTATTCGTACCTTATTTGAACGTGTCCCGAACATTGATAAAGCGATTATCTCTGTTCATTGTCATGATGACTTGGGCATGTCGGTGGCTAACTCGATTAGCGCGATTCAGGAAGGTGCTCGGCAGATTGAAGGCGCGATGAATGGTTTAGGTGAACGAGCTGGTAATACTGCTTTAGAAGAAGTGATTATGGCGATCAAAGTTCGTCAAAATATCTTAAACGTTCACACTAATATCAATCATCAAGAAATCTACCGTACCAGCCAAATTGTAAGCCAAATTACTAATACACCAATACCGTCTAACAAGGCGGTTATTGGTAGCAATGCTTTTGCCCACTCTTCAGGAATACATCAAGATGGTGTATTAAAAAACCGCGAAACTTATGAAATCATGACACCAGAGTCGATCGGTTTAAATCAAATCCAATTAAATTTAACTTCACGCTCTGGTCGAGCAGCTGTTAAACATCGCCTAGAAGAATTGGGTTACCACGATAACGATTATAATTTAGATCAAGTTTATGAAGCTTTTTTAGAGCTTGCTGATAAAAAAGGCCAAGTTTTTGATTATGATTTAGAAGCTTTGATATTTATTAATCAACTTAAAGATGATCAAGAGCATTATGTTTTAGATTATTTTAATGTTCAATCAGGCTCTACTGTCGTTTCAACTGCGTCAGTAAGTTTGATTATTGGCGATCAAAAATATTCAGATGCGGCAACGGGTAATGGTCCAGTTGATGCAGTTTATCAAGCAATAAATCGTATTACTGGTGAACCAATTACCATTGTAAAATATCAATTAGCTTCTAAAGGTCAAGGTGAGAATGCCTTAGGTCAAGTTGATATCGTTGCCGAATATAAAGGACGCAAATTCCACGGTGTTGGGCTTGCGACTGATATTGTTCATTCATCCGCATTAGCATTAATTAATGTTTTAAATAATGTTTATAGAGCTAATCAAGTTGCTGAGCAAAAACAAAAATTGCACCACGATTAAATAATAGATGCGATTTCGTTATTTATTGACGAAATGCTTAAATTAATTATAAGGAATAGATATGTCTCAAAATTACCATATTGCAGTATTACCTGGCGACGGTATTGGTCCAGAAGTGATGAAACAGGCTTATAAAGTGCTTGAAGTCATTCGTCAAAAATATAACCTTGCAATTACGACTAGTGAATATGATGTCGGTGGTGCAGCAATTGATATTCATGGTTGTCCATTACCTAAAGAAACACTAGAAGGTTGTGAAAAAGCCGATGCTATTTTGTTTGGCTCAGTTGGTGGTCCAAAATGGACAAACTTACCGCCAGATCAACAACCTGAACGCGGAGCTTTATTACCATTACGAAAACATTTTAAATTATTTGCGAATATGCGTCCTGCTAGTTTATATCAAGGTTTAGAAGAATTATGTCCTTTACGTGAAGATATTGCTAAGCGTGGTTTTGATATTTTATGTATGCGTGAGCTAACTGGTGGTATCTATTTTGGTTTACCCAAAGGGCGTGAAGGTTCTGGCCCTCAAGAACGTGCTTTTGATACTGAAGTTTATCACCGTTTTGAAATTGAGCGTATAGCTAAAATGGCATTTGAAGCTGCAAAAATTCGTCGTAAAAAAGTCACTTCTGTTGATAAAGCTAATGTATTACAAACATCAATATTGTGGCGTGAAGTTGTAAACGAAGTTGCTAAACAATATCCAGATGTCGCACTTGAACATATGTATATCGATAATGCAACCATGCAACTTGTTAAAGATCCTTCTCAATTTGATGTATTATTATGTTCTAATTTATTTGGTGATATTTTATCTGATGAGTGCGCTATGATTACCGGTTCAATGGGAATGCTACCGTCTGCTAGCTTGAATGAAGATGGATTCGGATTATATGAACCAGCTGGCGGTAGTGCACCAGATATTGCTGGTAAAAATATTGCTAATCCAGCGGCACAAATTTTATCTTTAGCATTATTAGTGCGTTATAGTTTAAAACGTGATGATATCGCCAAAGCTATTGAAAATGCAGTTAATAAAGCTTTAGAACAAGGGACCCGCACTATCGATCTTGCTCGTGGTGGTAGTTATGTTTCAACCGATGAAATGGGTGATACCATTTGTCGTTTAATTTAATTTTTAGACTAAGGGTTAAGCTATCATTTTAACCCTTTTAAAGAATATTAAAGGAATATAAGCAATGTCTACAAAACCAAAAACATTGTATCAAAAATTATATGATGCACATGTTGTCTATGAAGCACCGAATGAGACCCCTATTTTGTATATCGATCGCCATTTGGTTCATGAAGTAACCTCTCCTCAAGCCTTTGATGGCTTACGAGCGATGAATCGTAAAGTCCGCCAACCACATAAAACATTTGCTACGATGGATCACAATACTTCAACGAAAAGCAATGAGTTAAGTGCTTGTAGCGAGATGGCTAGAATCCAATTAACTGAATTAGCTAAGAATGCTGAAGAATTTGGCGTATCTTTATATGGTTTACAAAGTCCATTACGAGGTATCGTTCATGTTGTTGGACCTGAACAAGGCATGACATTGCCTGGTATGACCATTGTGTGTGGTGACTCACATACTGCAACGCATGGTGCTTTTGGTGCATTAGCTTTTGGTATTGGGACATCAGAAGTTGAACATGTTTTAGCTACCCAAACCTTAAAACAAGGTCGGGCTAAAACCATGAAAATTGAAGTAAAAGGCAAAGTAGCCAGTGGCATAACTGCTAAAGATATTATTTTAGCCATCATTGGCAAAACAACGAGCGCTGGTGGTACTGGCCATGTAGTTGAATTTTGCGGGGAAGCAATTACATCTTTGTCAATGGAAGGTCGAATGACATTATGTAACATGGCGATTGAAATGGGTGCCAAAGCTGGACTGGTTGCACCGGATGAAATCACATTTGAATATTTGAAAGGTCGACAATTTTCGCCTAAAGGGACAGATTTTGAGCAAGCAGTCGCTTATTGGAAAACCTTAAAAACAGATGAAGGTGCACATTTCGATACGATTGTAACTTTGGAAGCTAAAGATATTGCTCCACAAGTAACTTGGGGAACTAACCCTGGTCAAGTCACTGCTATTGATAAGCAAGTTCCAAATCCACAAGATTTTTCTGATCCGATTGAAAAACAGTCTGCTGAACGTGCGTTAGCTTATATGGGTTTAACTGCTGGTACTAAGATGTCTGATATTAAGATCAATAAAGTATTTATCGGCTCTTGCACGAATTCTCGTATCGAAGATCTTCGTGCTGCTGCAGAAGTCGCCAAAGGACGTAAAGTAGCTGATGGCGTTCAAGCTTTGGTTGTTCCAGGTTCTGGGCCTGTACGTGAACAAGCGGAAGCTGAAGGATTAGACAAAATTTTCATCGATGCAGGTTTTGAATGGCGTTTACCAGGATGTTCAATGTGTTTAGCGATGAATGATGATAAGTTAGCTCCTGGCGATCGCTGTGCATCAACCAGTAATCGTAATTTCGAAGGACGACAAGGACGTGATGCCAGAACACATTTAGTTAGCCCTGCAATGGCTGCTGCTGCTGCCATTACTGGTCATTTTACTGATATTCGCAAACCATTTTAAGGAGACTTGTCATGGCGAAATTTACAAAACATACTGGATTAGTCGTTCCTTTAGATGCTGCAAATGTGGATACTGATGCCATTATTCCTAAACAATTCTTACAGAAAGTTACTCGTACAGGATTTGGACAACATGCATTTCATGAATGGCGATTTTTAGATGATGCCGGTAAACAACCAAACCCTGAATTTGTGTTAAATAAACCTCGTTATAAGGGTGCGAGTATTTTATTAGCTCGTGAAAACTTTGGCTGTGGATCTTCTCGTGAACACGCTCCATGGGCATTAACAGATTATGGTTTTAAAACTATTATAGGATCGAGTTTTGCCGATATTTTTTATAATAACTCGTTCAATAATCAACTATTGTTAGTGAATCTACCTGAAGAAGATGTTGATGAGCTTTTCAAGATTGTAGAAGCCAACGAAGGAATTGAGTTTACTATTGATTTGGTTAACGAAGTTGTCATTGCTGGAGATAAACAATATCCTTTTAAAATTGATGCTTTTAAACGCCATTGTTTGTTAAATGGACTAGATAATATCGGTTTAACACTTCAACATGAAGATGCAATCAGTGCCTTTGAACATAAGATTCCAACATTTTTAGCTTAAAATCTTTATGAAAATATCATCGCTTATTGTTGTTTAAGCGATGATATCTCACTACTTCTTAAATAAACTTTCAACTACACTTTATATAAATAACTAACCAAAGCTATACTTGTAATCACTGAGTTTTATATTAATCAATTCAATTAGATAAATGGTTTATTGCTTATCGGTTAAGTTATCACTTAAGGTGTGATGACTACATATTAAGAATTAAGTTAAAGTTGTTTTCGATGGCTTGATGGAGGTATTGATAACGCTTCACGATATTTGGCCACTGTACGGCGAGCAATTATGATACCTTGATTTTCAAGGAGTGAGACTAATTTACTATCACTCAGAGGTTTTTTAGAATCTTCATCTGAAATATATTTTTTAATTAATGCCCGAATTGCTGTGGAAGAAGCTTCCCCACCGGATTGAGTGTTAACATGACTTGAGAAAAAGAATTTTAACTCAAAAATACCGGTTGGGCATTGTAAATATTTTTGCGTTGTCACTCGTGAAATAGTCGATTCATGCATATCTATAGCTTCAGCAACATCAGATAAAATCATTGGCTTCATATATTCAGCGCCATTTTCAAAAAAGTCTTGTTGATGCTCAACAATAAATTGACTAACTTTTAATAACGTCTCGTTACGATTCTCGACACTTTTTATAAACCAATTAGCGTCTTGTAAATGTGAGCGAATATATTGGCTGTCATGTTCATTGCTGACTTTTTCCATCGCAGCATAGTGTTGATTAATACGTAGCGTTGGAACAGTATCATTATTTAATTCTGCTATCCATTTACCATCAATTTTTTTCACTACAACGTCCGGAATAACATAATCAGGTGGCGTGGTATTAACAGAATCCCCCGGATAAGGCTGTAAATGTTGAATAAAGTTAATAGCTTCTTTTAGTTGCTCATCAGAAGCATTTAATCGTTTTTTCAGTGTCCGGTAATCATGACTTGCTAATAAATCTAAATTATCATTGATGATCTCTTTTACTAATGCCGGTGGTGTTACATGTTGGATTTGAATAGATAAACATTCTTGTAATGTTCTTGCTCCAACCCCGATGGGATCAAAATGCCAAATTCGCTTTAATACAGCTTCAACCTCGTCAAGCTCAATTTCATTATTACCTTGTTCCTCTAAAATTTCTTCAGTTGAAACAGTCAGGTAACCTCTTTCGTCTATTGCTTCAATAATGGATAGCGCAATTGCACGATCTACCTCACTAAAAGGCGTTAAATCTAATTGCCAATTTAAATAATCATGCAAGGTTTCGTGTGTTTCACCTTGATAGATAGGTAACTCATCATTACGATAATCTGAATAGGTTCCTGATGGTGTGCCTGCAGTATAGATATCATCTAAAGTTGCATCTAAAGGAATATCCTCTGGGATTTCTTGACTATCGAGTGCTTCACGAGTATCAATATTTTCGCTAGGCTCATGCTCTTCAACATTGATCTCATCGTATTGATCAGCAACCTCTAATAGTGGATTGTTTTCAAGTGCGGTTTGAATTTCTTGTCGTAATTCTAATGTAGACAATTGCAACATTCGAATCGCCAGTTGCAATTGTGGCGTCATTGACAACTGTTGCGATACCTTCAGTTGTAACCCTTGTTTCATCATAATCTATAATCTGAATTCATGTCCTAAGTAAACACGTTTTACATATTCATTATTTAATATGCTATCTGGCGTACCTTCAGCAATTAAATGTCCCTTATTTACTATATAGGCACGTTCACAAACATCAAGCGTTTCACGGACATTATGATCCGTAATTAGTACCCCTAACCCACGATCTCGCAGATGTTTGATGATATTTTTGATATCAATAACAGAAATCGGATCAACCCCAGCGAATGGTTCATCAAGTAAAATAAATTTTGGATTAGCAGCTAAAGCTCGAGCAATTTCAACTCTTCGTCTTTCACCGCCTGACAAAGATTGACCTATATTATCTCGAATATGTGTGATATGAAATTCTTCAAGTAACTCTTCTGCTCGATTTAATTTTTCATTTTTGTCAATATCTTGGCGTGTTTCTAAAATAGCCATAATATTGTCTATAACAGATAATTTTCTAAATATTGAGGCTTCTTGAGGTAGATAACCAATACCTTTTTGAGCACGCTCATGTAATGGTAAAATACTGATATCATGATCATCAAGATAGATTCTTCCTGCATTTAAAGTCACAATGCCAACTACCATATAAAAAGTAGTAGTTTTACCCGCACCGTTAGGACCAAGTAAACCAACAATTTCACCAGAATTGACGGTGAGACTTACATCTTCAACAACACGTCGTTTTTTATAAACTTTTGCGAGGTTTTCAGCTTTTAAAATTGACATTTTATTTATTCATCTCTTTAACTTGACTTGGGATGATAGTAGATTTCACCCGTCCTGAATTACCCGGCTGCGCAAGTATTCGTTGTTTTTTGACATCATAAGTAATGATCGGACTTTTTATACGGTTATCTTGCTGAATAAGCTCCGCATCACCTTGCAGTACAATATTACTTTCTTTCACATCATAAATAACTTGTGATGAATGACCTGTTACAACTTTATTATTTTTAGGCATAATTTGCTTATATCTTACAGGGTTACCATATCCAGTAATTTTTTGTTTGGTAGAGTCTTGCATATCGGTTATAACAACCTTATCAGCCCAAATGGTAAGACCTTCCTGAACAATCTGTACATTACCACTAAAGGTAATAATATTTTTTTCAATATCAATTTGTTGGTTATCTGCATCAATTGTAATAGGTTTATCATTAACAACCATCTTTTGATCTTTTTGAGGGGAAGACGCTTCAAAATTAGGCTCATTTGCAAAACAAGCAAATGATACATATAACATAAAAAATAATGGATAAATTGCTTGTTTTCTCAATCTCATTTTTTATTGTGCCTCAGTATTATAATAGGTTTTTATATTCTCAAGTATATTTGCCGTCTTTTCTCTTAAATCGCCGACTAACCCTGTCCCCGTCGATAAAAAGCCAATCCCTTTTATTTTTACAGGATCATTTGATGTGACAAGTTGTGTTTTTAAATCGACCACTGCGTTATCTGTCAATACTTGCTGTAATTGTGAATCAGGTGATAAATTTGTTAATTGAACATCTTGATAAAGGTAGATTAATTTATCATTAGTCAATGTTGCACGTTTTGCTTGAATATGCCAAGTCGCGGCATGTTCCTGATCGTAAAGCGTGACATTAGGTAAATCAAAATCTGTATTTTCATTGCTATCAAAATGTTTTACTTTGCTTGAAGCAATTTTATATACCATAGTGCCTGATAAATCATAGACATTGGTTATCATCTCATCACTTTGATAAATGGGTGTATCAGGCGAATTTGCGTTTGATGGTGCGACCGAAACACTATCTTCTGTTTGGTAAACAGAATAAATACCAATTATCAGAATAAGGAGTAGGATACAGATTAAATTTTTTTTATTCATAGTTTACGTTAATTATGTAAATAAAGTTAATCACTAATAAAAGTAGACCTTTATTACAAATCACCCAAAAATTGCCTTATTTTACTTTATTTTTTAGTAAATTAATATCTAACATTAAAAGAAGTTAAATCATTTTGGGGGGGCTGTTCTGAAACATCAATACCAGTTATTCGTGCGGATGTAGGACCACCTCTTTCAATCCACTGTATTAACTTAGATATTATTAAATCATCCCCTTTAGCAACTAACTCAACGTCACCATTATCTAAATTTCTAACATAACCCGCTAATCCTAACTTAACTGCTTGTTGATAGGTAAAAAAACGGAACCCTACCCCTTGAACACGACCAGATACTCTAATTTTAACTTGTTTTATCATACTAAAAAGTCTCACTCGATAAACTAAGCTTAATTTAAAAATTGAAATCGCGAATTAGTTTGTTTATTTAATAAAATGATCAATCAACAAACCATTCATTATGCTGTTGTGATACTATTTTTATCGTTTTTAATATAGTTGATAAATGCTCATGAAGTGCAAGTGCAGCCATTTCAGGATCATGATTTTTTAGCGCAATAACGATTTTTCCATGCTGTTTAACTAGGTCTTCTGGTGGGGATATATCTTCTAAAGTAAGGTATCTTACCCTGTCCATCATTGCTTTGATATTTTCGACGGTTTCCCATGCCATGGGGCAATCAATAACATTCATTATAATCTGATGAAATTCATCATCTTTTTCAAGAAAATAACCAATATCTTTATGTTTGTTAGCGTCAATTTGTTCTTTTAAATTTTTTTCGAGTAATAAAAGATCTGAATCATTAATTTCTTGTGCTGCACGTTTAATAATTGCACACTCAACCGCATCACGAATAAATTGACCATCAATTACTTTTTTAACTGATATTTTCGTTACAAAAGTTCCACGTTGTGGAAGAATTTGGACCAATCCAGCTTCTGCTAGTTTAATAAAAGCTTCACGAACGGGTTGGCGTGAAACATTAAATTGACCCGAAATGTCTTTTTCAGACAATAAAACACCTGGTAATACTCGGCAAGTGATAATGGCCTTTCTTAATTGGCGATATATTTGTTGATTAACAGGTTCTGAGGTAGTTAACGCTTCCGATTTGAACATATATTACTTTCAAAAAACAAATTACAATAAAAGAGAATATAGGGGATTTTTGAATATAAGAAAAGTTTTTTATTTAATAATAAAAGTGCAATCATCTAAAGATGATTGCACTTGGCTTATTAATTATTGTTAGTGGAATTAAAAATTTTGAGTTATTTGTTTAACGGTCTCTTTTGCTCCTATGTCTCTTAAAGAAAGATAAGCTTTAGTTACCTGTTCAATAAACAATGGATTTTGGGGTAGATCCTCTCCAAAAACATGTTTTAAAGATAACAGTGTATTAACTCGATCTTGATTATCAGAACTATTTAAAACCAACTCTTTTAATTTCTCGGCTGCCGGATCGCAAACTTCAATAACGTTACCACTATCATCCACACCACTAACATAACGCATCCAAGCTGCAACACCTAAAGCTAAACAATCAAATGGTGTACCATTAGCTAAATGATATCTAACAGAATCAAGCATACGTTGTGGAAGCTTTAATGTTCCGTCCATTGCGATTTGCCATGTACGATGTTTTAAACCGGTGTTGCGATAACGATCGAGTAATGAATCAGCATAAGCTGACAAATCAACATTTTTTACCCGTAATGTAGTTGCTTGCTCATTTAACATTAAATGCCTAGCTGCTTTAACATAATTAGGATCTTGCATACATTCATCAATATGCATATAACCAGCTAAATAACCTAAATAAGCGAAAAATGAATGACTACCATTTAACATGCGTAATTTCATCTCTTCATAAGGCAATACATCATTAACTAATTCTGCCCCTGCTTTTTGCCACTCTGGACGACCAGCCACAAAATTATCTTCAATCACCCATTGTCTAAATGGTTCACCAGCGATACCTGCCGGATCATCAATACCACCAAGTTGTTTTTTTATTTTAGCCATCGTTTCTGGCGTTGCCGCAGGTACAATTCGATCAACCATTGTTGATGGGAAAGTAACATTATCCTCAATCCATTGCGCTAAACTTTCATCGCGCTGCTTAGCCAAGGCTAAAACAACATTACGAGTAACATGTCCATTTTCAGGCATATTGTCACAAGACATAACTGTAAAAGGTTTTAATCCTTGCTCTTTACGTAAACGTAAAGCTTCCACAATGACACCTGGAACAGATTTAGGTGTATGTGGATTAGTTACATCATGAATAATTAATGGATTATTAGTATCAATTGATGATGTTGATGGTAGATAGCAATAACCTTTTTCGGTTACAGTGATTGACACAATTGCAATTTCTGGGCGAGTCATCACATCTAAGACTTTCTGAATTCCATCAACATCTGCATGTAATGCTTCTTTTGCAATACCTACAACACGAGTATTCCAATTATCATAAGACATTTCACACACACTAAATAAGCAATCTTGTTGTTTTAAATCTTGAATTTGTGCTTCACCACCAATCAAGTTAACTTCACAGTATCCCCAATCGCTATCATATTGCGCAGCCAATATATCTGCATAAATAGCTTGATGAGCACGATGAAATGCTCCAAAACCAAGATGAACAATTTTGGTTTTAATTTTGCTTCTATCATAAGTTGGAACAACTACCTCTTTAGGTAGTTGTGATAAAGTTTGATTCGATAATCTCATTATTTCTTCCGTCTAATTTTTACTATCTGCCGCATCATGTAAGTCAGCTAAATCACGATCTTTTACCTCCGGCATAAGAATAGCCGAGATAAGACCAATACATGAGTAAACAATAATCATAGCCACAATTGGCCACCAATCATTTACCATTTTACAGAAAATTCCAGCCAGAATTGGGCCAAATCCTACGGCAATTAAACCACCTGCTTCTTTAGATATTGCCATTTGGGTGAATCGATTGCGAGCACCGAACATTTCGGCCATGGTGATGTTTTCTAGGGCAAATAAGCCTAAAACTGCAATATTATGAATGAGAATCAAACATAATGTAATAGTATTTACAGAATGATTTATATCTACAATGATAGATAACATTGGATATGCTAGTATAATTGCAGACAATGTTAGTATTATATAAGGAATTTTTCGACCAATCTTATCTGATAACCAACCTAAGAAAGGAATAGTCAAGAAGCCGACAATTGAACTAAACATAATTGCATCAGTTGGAATACTTTTATTAAATAATAATGCTTGCACTAAATATCCCGCTAAGAAAGTTTGGATTAGACCAGAATTTCCTGCTTGACCAAAACGTAATCCTGTAGCTAACCAGAATGATTTACTTTTAAACATTCCAAGTAATGAGATATGTTTTGTAACATCACTATCATTTTTTAGCGTATTAGTATCATTAACCTCATCAAATACAGGGCTTTCTTTTAAATTCATTCTTAGCCAAATTGCAAAAATCATAACAACAACACTTGCTATAAATGGAATGCGCCAACCCCATGCAACTAATTGATCTTTATCTAATAAAAAAAACATAAATGCCCATATTGCTGTTGCACTTAATGTCCCACAGTTAGTTCCCATTGCAACTAATGAAGAAATTATTCCTCTTTTCCCTTTTGGTGCATATTCAGCGAGCATTGTTCCAGCGCCAGAAATTTCAGCACCTGCGCCTAATCCTTGAATTATACGTAAAACAACCAACATCAATGGCGCAAAAATACCTACTTGAGCATAAGTTGGTAGTACACCAATTAACGTAGTACATACCCCCATCATTGTAATAGTAATGAATAAAACTTTTTTACGGCCGATAGCATCACCCATGCGACCAAAAACGAAGGCACCAATGATTCGTGCAACATAACCAGCACCATAAGTGCCCATTGCTAAAATCAGCGCCATAATAGCAGATTGTTCCGGAAAGAAAATTTCATGGAAAACTAAAGCAGCACCTAAAGAATATAATTGAAAATCCATAAATTCTAGAGCTGTTCCTAACCAGCCTGATACTGCGGCTTTAACTAAATCCGAAGTATCCCTTTCACACTTATTTCCTATATTATTCATACTGTTCTCTCTTTTAATATTTTATCTAAAAACGTTCTTCATAAGGCTTTTTGAGTGTTAATTAAAGGTCAATAAAACTTTGCAGCAATGTTTCTGATCTTTCTCAAAAGTTTCAATAGCTTGAATTACTTGCGTATAATCAAATTGATGAGTGATTAGCTTCTGAGGGTCTATTAATTTTTTCTTTAACCAATCGATAACAACTGGAAACTTATTCGCATTTAATCGAGAAGAAAAAATAGATAGCTCTTTGCTGGTTATCCCTTGTTGAGTAATTACACAAGGATCACTTGAAAAGCCCATGATTAGGATCCTTGCAGCGGGAGAGGCAATAGTAATTGCTTCTTGTAAAATCGAAGGATGACACGCAGCATCAATTATAATCGTCGGTTTAATATTGAGTTTTTCTAGTTCATTCTTTAGTAATATATCTGTATTGTTTATTACTATATCTGCACCACTTGTTTGTGCCATAGCCAAACGTTCATCAATTCGATCGACAACGATAACTTGTTTAACTTTATAAACACCTTTTAGCGCCTGTACTGATGTTAGTCCCATTGGACCTGCACCATAAATTAAAGCAACATCATTTTCAGCTGGTTTCAAATGACTAGTAGCATTCGCTGCAATAGTAAACGGTTCAATCATTACAGCAAATTCATTACTAATATCATCTGGAATCGGGTAGGCATTTTTGCTTGGCACTGTTGTATATTGACTAAATCCACCATCACGATGAACGCCTAAAACAGTCAAAGATGTACAAACATTGGGACGCCCAACTGAACAAGGGTAACAACAACCACAGCTAATGACGGGATCGACAGAAACACGTTCACCAATTCTTGATCGATCTACTCCTTCACCTACCTCATCAATGACGCCAAAAAATTCATGTCCGATGACTCTTGGATATTTTGCAAATGGATTGTGTCCTCGATAAATATGACTATCTGAACCACAGATGCCAGCTAGTTTAACTTTGACTCTAACTTCACCTTTAGCTGGTTGAGGAACTTCACGTTCCTCGATTTCTAGTTCATTAGGTTTTTTTACAACGATACTTTTCATATAAGCTCCCTCAACTTACCAATTCCACAACGTGCCATCTTCTAAACGAGCAATTGGCAAATAAGCGGGGTTGTATGGATATTTTGCTGCTAGTTTTTCATCAAAATCGATACCTAAACCTGGTTTGTCACTTGGGTGCATATAACCATCAGTAAAGGTCCAGTTTGGTGAGAAGACTTCTAGCATTTGCTCTGAGTAACCCATAAATTCTTGAACACCAAAGTTAGGTACCCACATATCAAAATGAAGTGCAGCTGCATGACAGATTGGTGATAAATCTGATGGTCCATGAGAGCCTGTTCTAACTTGATAAAGCGACGCAAAATCAGCTATTCGACGCATATGAGTTATACCGCCTGCATGGGTTATTGTGGTTCGGATATAGTCAATAAGCTGTTCTTCAATTAACTGTTTACAGTCCCAAATACTGTTAAATACTTCACCTACGGCAATTGGTGTTACGGTGTGTTGGCGAATTAAACGGAAACATTCTTGATTTTCCGCTGGTGTTGGGTCTTCCATCCAAAATAGGCGATAGTCTTCAACACTTTTACCAAATCGAGCTGCTTCAATCGGTGTTAAACGATGGTGCATGTCATGCAATAAATGTTCGTTAAAACCAAATTTATTTCTTACTGCCTCAAATAATTTTGGTGTGAAATCAAGATATTTATCGGTAGCCCAAAACTGTTCTTCAGGATAGTTACCTCGTGTTGCTGGTTCGTAAGCTAAGTTTTTACCTTTACTTTGACCATAGGTGGTTTTCATTCCTGGTATGCCACACTGCACTCGAATGGCCTTAAAGCCCATTTCTTTATGTTTAGCATAATCATCTAACGCTTCTTCAATATCTTTACCTGTGGTATGGCAATACACCATTACACCGGTACGAGAAGCTCCACCTAATAATTGATAAAGTGGCATATTGGCAACTTTACCTTTGATATCCCATAACGCCATATCTATGGCTGATATTGCTGACATCGTCACAGGTCCACGACGCCAATAGGCACCTTTATAGAAATATTGAAAAATATCTTCTATTTGACTGGCATCTCGACCTATTAATTGTGGGCAAAGATGATCTTTAAGATATGATGCGACGGAAAGCTCACGTCCATTGAGCGTCGCATCACCTACTCCATATACGCCGCTATCTGTCGTTATTTTTAATGTGACAAAATTCCTTCCTGGACTACAAACAAAAACTTCTGCTTTTACAATTTTCATTAAATACCTCGAAAATAAATTGTGTAACTACAAATTAATCGATTAAATACTACCATACAAGTAGATTAGTATATTTTTGTGAGAGAGATCACATTACGAAGAAATATCTCAAAGAAAAAAGGAGCTTTTATAACGCGCTTCACAGAAGTTTAAATAAAAGATGGCATATGTAATGCATTGAAAGTTATTGAAAGAGGAACATCATTTATTTTATATATCATGCAATTTTATACATGATTTTGATCCCCTAAGTTAAATTTTTTTCTTAAATTACATTCAAAAACCCCGTTCCTCAAAATTTAAAAAAAAGTTGAGGAACGGGGTTTTTGAAAGCTTATATATAAACTGCTTTATGTGATATCCCTTTTTATAATAGAATCATCTGTCACATTTCAAACCTTCATTTTTTAAAGTAATAAGTATTGGATATAATTTTGATTCTTCTGATTGATAACTATGATTCATTTACATTTAATATATATGATTACCTGTGCCGTGCTGGCGCGAAGGTTATGGTCATCAAAAATGATGAAAAATCTATTGATGAATTAAAACAATTGTCGTTTTCTAAAATGGTAATTTCCCCAGGGCCAGGTACGCCAGATAATGCTGGGATATCGTTGTCAGCAATTCAGGCTTTTGAGAATAAATGTCCAATACTTGGTATCTGTTTAGGCCATCAAGCGATTGCTCAATATTTTGGATTCTCGATTATTAAAGCACCTGTACCCATGCATGGAAAAATTGATGAGATCATTCATGATGAAAAGGGATTATTTTCTGGAATTAAAAATCCTCTGTCTGTTGTAAGATATCATTCGTTAATTGTACAAAATTCGTCAAATGAGTCACCTTTAACAATCACTGCTACCAATAAACAAGGGTTGATTATGGGGTTACGACATAAAACATTACCTATCGAATCTGTACAATTCCACCCTGAAGCGATCAAGACTGAATTTGGTTTAAAAATGATAAGCAATTTTGTTAGTGAGCAATAAGCATGAAAATTTATATCGATTTTGAGGGGCAACGTAAATATTTTTGTGATCCAATAAAAATCATAAAGTCATCGGATTATCACTCAATAAAAAAACATATTGATGAGATAGAAGAGTTTATACAACAAGGTTATTTTGCTTGCGGTTATCTTGCTTATGAAAGCGCTATGGGCTTTAATGAGTCAAATAAGACCAAAATAGTCACAAAGTCAGACCAGGATTTACCTTTACTTTTTTTTGGTATTTTTGAGAGCTATACAACAATAGCTCATACTGAATGCGCTTTACCCGAATATTTTGAATTGTCTTGTGACACTAATATTGACGAATATCAGCAGAAAATTAGTTATATTCGATCACAAATTGAATTAGGCAATACTTATCAAACCAACTATACCATTCAATTTAACGCTTCATTCAATGGTGATCCTTTAGATTATTATCATTTTCTACAAAAAAATAATCGGGCAAATTATTGTGCCTATATTGAATTTGAAAATAATCATATTTTATCTATCTCCCCTGAGCTATTTTTTAAATTAGAAGATAGAACCATTACAACTAAACCGATGAAAGGAACAGCAGCACGAGGTTTAAATTCTGACCAAGATAAACAACAAGTGGCGCTGTTGAAGTCAGAAAAAAATCTTGCTGAAAATATGATGATTGTTGATTTACTTCGTAATGATTTAAGCAAAATATCAGTGCCAGGTTCAGTAACCGTTCCACATTTATTTACAGCAGAAAAGTATCCGACTGTCTGGCAACTCACTTCAACTATTCAAGCAACCGTAAAAGAAAATATAAGTTTGTATCAGCTATTTCAAGCGCTGTTCCCGTGTGGTTCAATTACTGGTGCGCCCAAATCAAGTACCATGCAAATCATTAGTGATATTGAAAACTCGGCCCGTGGGGTTTACTGTGGCACAATTGGTTATGTAGAACCTTTAATGAAAAAGGCAGTATTTAATATTCCAATACGAACTTTAACCATACATAATCAACAGTTGAATTATGGTGTTGGTGGTGGCATTACATGGGATTCAACTGCTGATGATGAATATCATGAGATTTTAGCTAAAACAGCCATCTTAAATCGAACGCTAACTATTCCTGAATATATTATTGAAACATTATTGCTTAAAGATGGCGAGTTGGTTTTGTTTGATATGCATTTAGATAGGTTGATAAATTCAACGAGTTATTTTGATTTTGAATGTGATATTCAAACAATTAAACAGACATTAACTAATTTAGCAAAAACTCATTCATCAGGAAGATATAAAATTAGGCTTCTGCAACCTAAATATGGCCAAGCAAAAATAAGTCTCGATAAACTTACTCATTCAATGGTAATTGATAAGCTTGATTTTGCACCCAAATGTGTCGATAAGGAAAACACTTTTCTCTATCATAAAACGACTAATCGACAACACTTTCCCGAATTAGCAGTTGGGCAAGAATATATCAATTATAATCAATATGATGAAATCACTGAGTTTGTTAATGGTAATATTGCGTTGTTGATTAATGAAAAGTGGGTAACACCAACTATTACTTCGGGTTTACTTGCTGGTACTATGCGACAGTATTATTTGGATAATCATCAATTAACCGAGCAAAAGATTGTCAAACAAGATATTTTACAAGCCGATAAAATAGCATTTATTAATAGTGTGCGAGGATGGGTTGAAATTAAAGACCAGATATTAGATAAATTAAAAGCACTGTTTTGATGATCTGAAATTAAGAGCAGAGAACATTCCGTCATCATATTGACGGAATGTTTAGTAAGTATTAATGTTTAATTGAATTTGCAAAGTCTAATTCTTCATTTTGCCAGCCTTCGGATAAGGCTTTTACCAAAGCATCATAACCATTTGTTGCAAGTGGAACATGACGTTCAATAGCTTTAGTTACAATTTTACCTTTCTTATCTGTCACTACCCAGCGTCCTTTTATGATTGCATCGCCATTATAACCGCCATGGAAACCATCAATAAAAAGTTTAACTGTAAGAGTTGGCGTGGTAATTGATTTAGTTGACACCAAATAATTAGGCAAAATTTGAGTTAAGTCTTGTGACAATCGATCGGCAAGTTGTTGAGACAGCGTCGATGCCCATAAATGATTAGTTGCTGTGACATATTTTATGTCCTGTGTTTGCAGGACAATACCGGGTTTATTTAAGAAACTAGCTACCTCAATGGACTCAATCCAAATAAAATGATCTGTAGTTTGTGTCATTCTTGAGCCAGTCAAATTACTAGTTAATTGAAAATAACTTTTACTCGGTGCATTTGATGAACAACCAATTATAGTTCCTAATAATGTCACCAATATCGTAACTTTTAGCGTTCGAATTAATTTAACCATTATTTCTTACCTCTGGCTTTGGGTTCTTGGTCTTTTTTATTTGGCGCTGAGAAAATCAATGCATTACTTTTATTATTTAATGTGTTAAGTAAAGGAGTCAGCTCGTCCATCATTAGTTGAATTTTCTGTAAACTTTCGATCATTTGCGTGTTAAGTTCAGATCCCGGTTGCAACCCTTTCATGGTCTCGTGTAATGAACGAATTGCCTTTTGTAAATCCTTCGGCATAGCTTGCATCTCTTTACTCGCCATAATTTGATTTAATGAATTCATTAGTTTTTCACTTGATTCTAATGATTTATTAAATTGTGTCATCGTGTTATTCAACGGTAAACTGTTAAAGTTGTCGAGTAATTGCAATATTTTTGCTTGAATTTGAGCAAATCCTGTTGATGTTGTTTCGATAGTATCGTAACCATATTGGTTAGCTAATTTTATATTGTATTTATTTTTTAAATCAGGATAAAAATCTAGATCAATATAAAGCGCACCAGTAAACATATTGGACGTTTTTAATGATGCTCTTAGTCCATTTTTTTGTTCATCTTTTATCAAAGCTGCTATATCGATCTTATCATCAACTAATTCTGATAGACGATCAGGCTCTATTCTGATTAATACTGGTACTTTTTGGTTGAGAATTGATCTTTCTTTTAACATTTCTGTGGTATAAAACGGTACTTTACTCACTGTACCCAATCTTATACCATGATATTCCACTGGCGCACCTTCGGTTAATCCCGATATGGAATCAGTAATCATAATTAGAAATTCTTTATATTCAGTGTACTGTGAATCTTGAATCGATTTTCTATCTTCATATAATTTATAGACATCATGTTGCTTCGCCGGTTCACCTAGTTTTGCGCCATCTGGTAAATCAAAGCTGATTCCACCAGACATTAGAACATCTAACGAAGGAACTTCAAGACTTGCTCCACGTGATGATAAAGATAAATTGATACCACCCTCTTTCCAAAAGCGTACATTTTCGGTAACTAATGCATCATAAGGTTTGGTTATAAAAACTTGATATTTCATTTTACGAGCATCGACATCAAATAAGGACGTTTCAACATTACCGACTTGATAACCACGGAACATCACTTTTGCACCACGAGGTACTACACCACTTTGGTCACTTTCTAAATTTAAGCGAATTCCTTTTATACTTGGATCAGATAACGGTGGTGTATCAGATAAAATAAATGGGTTATTTTTGAAACTATGCGTATCGTTGCCTGAGACCAGTTCAATATATACACCAGATAAAATAGTGCCAAGCCCTGTCACACCATCACGGCCAATTTCAGGTTTAACTACCCAAAAAATTGAGTCATTTTTTAACAATGGTTCCATATCATTATAAATTCGACCTTTTATGACGACTTTCTTGTAGTCATCAGATAATGTCACTTCATCAACTATACCAACGTCAACACTACGATTTTTGATTACTGTCTTACCTGCAACAATGCCATTTGCATCATTGGCTAATAAGGTAAAAGATGTGCCTCTATCAGCAAAGTGGGCATAGATAATCCATAATCCAACAACGGCGGTTACTATGGGAATAATCCATATTGCAGAAATTGCTCGGATTTTAATTATTTTTGCTATTTTTCTTGAGGTTGCCATATTATTCCTATTATTCTATTTTCGATTTCGATCCCAAAGTAAGCGTGGATCAAATTTTTGGGATGCAATCATAGTAATGATGACGACGGTTGCGAAAAAAGTAACACCAATATCAGGATAAACTCCCATCATTTGTTGGTTTCTAACTAAAGAACAAACTACAGAAACAACAAAGATATCTATCATTGACCATTTACCAATAAATTCTACCGCATTATATAATTTCTTCATTTTTAAGCAATTATGTTTATTTTTATCTTTCACGGCTAAAGCAAAATAACATAACCAGCTGAGTGAAATAATCTTTAAAATTGGAATAACCACACTTGCGGAAAAGATAACTAATGCCACTGGTACATCCCCTGACTGCCACATATAGATAACACCATCCATAATAGTTGAGGTCGACGCTGAGCCAAATACAACTGTGATCATAATTCCGAATAAATTAGCGGGAATATAAATTATTAATGAAGTTACCAATAATGCAATTGTCCATTGTATTTTATCTCGCCCTCTTACTTGGCTTTTTTGTTTACATCTTGGGCATTTGGCATACTCAACAGGGACGATTGCATGGCAACATTGACACAATTTTATATTTTGAGAAATTCCCGTTTCACCAACTTCTAATGCTTTTATTGAAAAATCACTTCGATGAATTTCATTCCAGATTTTACCCGGAGTGAAGATAACTAAAGCTTTAATATAAAAGAATACGAATAAACAAAATGCCCAAAATGTGCTAGTTACACCAATATTGCCATAACTCATTAATTTAACGAAACTAACTAATATGCCAGTTAAAAATATTTCAGGCATACACCAATGTTGGAATTTTTCATAAACAATAAGTAAATCTCTTTTCCGATATTTGGTTAAATTAATATTTGAACAAAGTAAGGCAATAATTGATAAATTGAGTAATGGAAAGACTAATACGAAAAAAATAAATAATGCTGAAATATAACTATATTTATCAATAAAAAGTATTCTTGGAATGTCCAGCACACTTACGCCATTGACATTACCAACTAAATTGATATCAATAAAAACAAAACCACAAGCAACAATGAGCATAATTAGAGAGCAAATTGCATACATTGCCGCTCTAAACTTCATATTGACATTGTTTTTAAATAATATTGTATTACATCGTGGACAAACAGCTTTGTGGCCAACTGCAACATCAGCTAATTCGATGACCAAATCACAATGAGAACACAATACATAGTCTTGACTATCAGTGGTCATTATTTTCCTTTATTTATATTTTAAGCTATAAAGATGTTTTTGATTAGCATAACATTTAGGTATAAAAATCTTCAATGATTATAATATGTTGAGACAATTAATTTAATACATCAATAACGACTAAAATTTATTTCTATCATCATACCAAATGGTCTTTTTTTATGAAAGTATTACCTAATTAAATTACCTTAATTTGATTATTCTCATTTTTTAAAAGCTCTATTTTTTAGTCGCCTTTTTAAATAATTCAATATCTTTTTCAGCACTAGATCATAAACAAATTCTGCAAAAAATTAATAAATTTTGTGACCAATTTCACAGAGTTAACTAATTTATGAATGTTTATAAAAAAAACTTGATACTGTATAACAATACAGTATAATGTACCCCAATATCCTTACTTATTGGAATTTTATTATATGAATGAAAACAAACAACGTGCACTTTCTGCAGCATTAAGCCAAATCGAGAAACAATTTGGTAAAGGTTCAATAATGCGTTTAGGTGATACTCAGACACTAGACGTAGATGCGGTTTCAACAGGTTCTTTAGGGTTAGATATTGCATTAGGTATCGGCGGCTTGCCAATGGGAAGAATTGTTGAAATTTTTGGGCCGGAGTCATCAGGGAAAACAACATTAACATTATCTGTTATTGCTCAAGCACAAAAAGAAGGTAAAACCTGTGCATTTATCGATGCTGAACATGCTTTAGATCCTATCTATGCAGCTAAGTTAGGTGTTCAAGTCGATGATTTATTAGTTTCTCAACCTGATACAGGAGAGCAAGCTCTTGAAATTTGTGATGCATTAGTTCGTTCTGGTGCAGTTGATGTGATTATTGTGGACTCGGTTGCAGCATTAACACCAAAAGCAGAAATTGAAGGTGAAATGGGCGATTCTCACATGGGGTTACAAGCACGCTTAATGTCTCAAGCATTACGTAAATTAACCGCTAATATCAAAAATGCAAATTGTCTTGTCGTTTTCATTAACCAAATTCGTATGAAAATTGGTGTAATGTTTGGAAATCCAGAAACCACTACCGGTGGTAATGCCTTAAAATTCTATGCATCTGTTCGTTTAGATATCCGTCGTACTGGTGCGGTAAAAGAAGGCGAAGATGTTATTGGTAGTGATACGCGTGTAAAAGTAGTTAAAAATAAAGTAGCTGCACCGTTTAGACAAGCTGAATTCCAAATCCTTTATGGATGTGGTATCTCTAAAGAAGGTGAATTGATTGATTTAGGTGTTAAACATAAATTAGTCGATAAGGCTGGAGCTTGGTATAGCTACAACGGTGAGAAAGTAGGTCAAGGTAAAGCAAATTCAATTAAGTTTTTACAAGAACATCCTGAAATTGCCAAAGAACTTGAAACTAAATTACGCGATTTATTGTTAAACAGTCCTGCTGTTTTCTCTGCTGATGATGAAGACGTTTCGGCAGATGATGAAAGCTTTGAGTAATGGAAAAAAAACTCAATAAATTAATCTTAAATAAAGCTGTGCAATTACTTGCACAGCGTGATCACTCATCATGCGAACTTAGCCGAAAATTAACATTATTTTTTAGCAAAAAAATTACTTGCTCAAAAGATGATTATCCAGAACAACTAAATAAGTTAAAAACAGAAATAGAACATGTAATTGCACACTGTACTAATCAACATTGGATGGATGATAAGCAGTATATTGAAAAGTATATCTTTATGCGTGCTCATAAAGGTTATGGAAAATATAAAATAAGCTTGGAATTAAAACAGCGAGGTTTGCCATCAGATCTTAGTAGAGAGCTATTACTTTTAGCTGATATTGATTGGTCAAAAATTGCATGTCATCAATTATTAAAAAAGTTCAAACTTATCGAACCAAAAAATAATCAACAAAAACAAAAAGTAATACAATTTTTAAAGGCCCGAGGATTTACACAACTTGATATAAAAACTGCGTATAGTTTGTTGACTTAAATTATTATAGTCCCTACAATATTACTTAGATAATACCCATTACGTAAAAAGCTCTCAAGATCTTTTAATTTTATTCCTTATTACTTATTAATAGTAACTAGATCAATCGTTGTACTAAGAATATTTACTTTTCAACTTAAGTTGTAACGGGTATATTACTATGTCTAAAAATTTATCGTTTAATATGGAAGCATAAATGAAAAGCACTGCAGAAATTCGTCAAAGTTTTCTTGACTTTTTCCATAGCAAAGGACACGAAATCGTTGCAAGTAGTTCCCTTGTTCCACACAATGACCCAACACTTTTATTTACAAATGCGGGAATGAATCAGTTTAAAGATGTTTTTCTTGGTATTGATAAACGACCTTATACCAGAGCAACAACATCTCAACGTTGTGTACGAGCAGGCGGAAAACATAATGACCTTGACAACGTAGGTTATACTGCTAGGCATCATACTTTTTTTGAAATGCTTGGGAATTTCAGTTTTGGCGATTATTTTAAACGTGATGCGATTCATTTTGCTTGGGAACTACTAACCAGTGAAAAATGGTTTAATCTTCCAAAAGACAGATTGACGGTTACTGTTTATGCAACTGATGATGAAGCATTTGCTATTTGGGAAAATGAAATCGGTATTCCTAAAGAGCGTATCATCCGCATAGGCGATAATAAAGGTGCACCATATGCATCCGATAACTTTTGGCAAATGGGTGATACAGGACCTTGTGGGCCTTGTACAGAAATTTTTTATGATCATGGTGATCATATATGGGGTGGACCACCTGGAAGTGCAGAAGAAGATGGTGACAGATTTATTGAAATTTGGAATCTCGTCTTTATGCAATTTAACCGCCTCGCTGATGGTACTATGGAACCTTTGCCTAAACCATCAGTTGATACTGGTATGGGGCTTGAACGAATAGCAGCTGTGTTACAACATGTCAATTCAAATTATGATATTGATTTGTTTAAAACATTAATAAAAGCTGCTGCTGAAATCATTCAAGTTAAAGATTTAGAAAGTAAATCATTAAGAGTAATTGCAGATCATATACGTTCTTGCGCCTTTTTAGTTTCTGATGGAGTCCTACCTTCAAATGAAGGGCGTGGTTATGTATTACGTCGAATTATTCGCCGAGCAGTACGCCATGGACATATGTTAGGTGCTAAAGATATTTTCTTCTATAAGCTAGTTAAACCATTAATTGACGTAATGGGAAGTGCTGCTAATGAATTAGCAAATAATCAAAAGATAGTTGAAAATACACTTAAAACTGAAGAAGAGCAGTTCTTAAAAACATTAGAACGGGGTTTATTCTTACTAGACCAAGAGTTAGGTAAGATTACTAACAATGTATTACCTGGCGATATTGCTTTTAAACTCTATGATACTTATGGTTTTCCATTAGATTTAACCGCTGACGTTTGTCGCGAGAAGAATATCACTATTGATGAAAATGGCTTTAATCAATGCATGGAAGAACAACGTAAACGAGCTCGTGAATCTAGTTCATTCAGCGTTGATTATAGCAATATGATTAAGCTTGATGATAAGACAGAGTTTTTAGGTTATCAATCTAGCGAAGCTTCAGGAAAAGTGATTGCAATCTTCCAAAATGGAAACAAAGTTGAAACAATAAATGCCGGTGATCAAGCTGTTGTCATATTAGATAAAACACCATTTTATGGTGAATCTGGTGGTCAAGTTGGCGATAAAGGTGTATTAACCGCTGCCGATTTAGTATTTAACGTTTCAGACAGCCAGAAATATGGTAAAAGCATTGGTCATATAGGTAAGGTCACCAAAGGATCATTGAAAGTTGGTGATATAGTAACAGCTGCAATCGATGTAGAGATACGTGAACGCATTCGTCGTAATCATTCTGCAACACATTTATTACAAGCCGCGTTACAACGTATTTTAGGAAGTCATGTACATCAAAAAGGATCATTAGTTAACGATAGCTATCTTCGGTTTGATTTTTCACATAATCAACCGATTACATCAGAACAAATTGAAGAAATTGAAAATTTAGTTAATCAACAAATTCGACGTAATTTACCAGTAGACATAGAACTCATGCCTATTGATCAGGCTAAAAATAAAGGTGCTATGGCGCTATTTGGTGAAAAATACGAAGATATTGTAAGAGTATTAACTATGGGAGATTTCTCCATTGAGCTTTGCGGTGGAACACATGTTGATAGAACTGGAGATATAGGGCTATTTAAAATTATTTCTGAGTCAAGTATTGCATCAGGAGTACGTCGTATTGAAGCTACTTCAGGTCAAAATGCGATGGAATATATACACCATGAATCCAATTTGCTAAATCAAATTGGACAATTGGTTAAAAGTGATAAATCTGCTGTTTTATCACGAATTGAGCAACTGCTCGATCAAACCAAAACACTTGAAAAAGCAATAGAGCAGTTAAAAGCCCAACAAGCTAGCCAACAAAGTGGGCAATTGCTTAATCAATGTGTGGAAATAAATAATAAAAACTTACTAATTGCTAAGGTTGATAACGTCGAGGCAAAAATGTTACGTACCATGATTGATGATCTCAAAAATCAATTAAAAACTGGCGTAATTATTTTAGCTGCTGTCAATGATGGCAAAATCAATTTAGCTGCTGGTGTAACCAATGATTTATTAAACATTGTTAAAGCTGGCGAATTAGTTTCTCAATTAGCATTAAAAGTAGGTGGTAAAGGCGGTGGGCGGCCTGATTTCGCCCAAGCAGGTGGAATGGATCTTTCGGCGTTACCAGAAGCGTTATCTTCTGTAAAAAAGGAAATCAGTAATAAATTACAAGCAAGTTAGCCGGAAGTACTCCAGTGTTGTTAATTAGACATTAGTGTATTTCTGTAAAATTACGTCTTTCTATCTCTTCGATAGTAGGCTGACGAAGCTATATCTTAAAATTGTTTGGATATATACTTAACTGATATTAGGAGATCTAATGTTAATTTTAACTAGGAGAGTAGGTGAAACACTTATCATTGGTGACGATGTTGTTATTACCGTCTTGGGCGTGAAAGGTAATCAGGTCAGAGTCGGTATTAACGCACCTAAAGAAGTTTCTATTCATAGAGAAGAAATCTACAACCGTATTCATCAATCACAAGACAAAGTTGATGAATTAGTTCAACCCAAAGAGTAATATTGGGCACTAAATAAACAACCAGCACGTGTTCGCAAAAAAATGTTTGACTTATTTTTTGTAGAACGTAATATGTGCGCCACACATTATGATTTTGTTGTTCAAGCAGAGTCATAATGTTTTGGTGAGATGGCCGAGAGGCTGAAGGCGCTCCCCTGCTAAGGGAGTATGCGGTCAAAAGCTGCATCGAGGGTTCGAATCCCTCTCTCACCGCCATTTTAAAAATTAAAATATGCATCCGTAGCTCAGCTGGATAGAGTACCCGGCTACGAACCGGGCGGTCAGGGGTTCGAATCCCTTCGGATGCACCATTTTAAAATCTAATACGCATCCGTAGCTCAGCTGGATAGAGTACCCGGCTACGAACCGGGCGGTCAGGGGTTCGAATCCCTTCGGATGCACCATTTTTTACGAACTTACAAGCATCCGTAGCTCAGCTGGATAGAGCACTCGGCTTCGAACCGAGCGGTCAGGGGTTCGAATCCCTTCGGGTGCGCCATTTAAGCATCCTAAAAACCTTCTTCGATTTATAATGCAAATTAAACGTTATATTGAATATCATGAAAGGTTATACTCATTAACAATGTTATTTACTTTTTAGCTTATTAGGACTACAAACTATTTTAAAAACGTTGAATGCTATAAATCACTATACAAAGCTTTTTCTGTTTTCCCTTAAATATTACCCTACCCGCTCTTAAAAAGCTTCGTACAAGCTTAAATTTTAAATTGGCAATAATAAAATTAAAGTACATCGATTTAGAAAAATAAAGTTATAAAAAGAACATCTAGGACAACCGAAAAATAATTACTTAAAAGCTTTGTTTATACTTTCAATGATGAAATTAAAGAATTAAATATTAAGAAGCCTATATTGAATGTTTGATATGAAATGCAATGCGTTTATTGCAGAAACAATTGGGTATTTATTAGAACACAATCTTTTATTCATAATAAGCTGACAGCTTTTAATTCACCATAACATTATTCTTTATTTATGAGATTAATGGTTAGCTGATAATAATATACTGCCAATTACGAAAAAGAATAAAAACCATAATACAAGGGTAATGATTCCACAAACGATTCCTGCTGTTGCAAAACCAGAACCACTTTTGTTATTAGTTTTTATATCACTTTTAGCAACTGCACTTAATACTATAGCTACAATAGCTAATACAATGCTTATAAGGCCTATTGGGATTAGTGATATAATTCCGCAAACCATCCCTGCTATAGCTAAACCACTTATTACTTTATATTGCTGTTGATCCACTTATTTTTTGCTCCGTAAAGATTTCGAAAAGTTAAACAAATTGTGATTAAGTATAATATTATCGGTTTAGCAGATCAATCTAAGACAGATTCCACTTTACCAATGGCAAATCATAATAATTTATTCCATTAAATATCTTAATAAGATTTATATCAGCAAAAATATACATATAATCTTAAATAAATGGTTTGTACGTTGATTTACAACTATGAAATACAGAAAAATAGACTTCAACTCAAAATACAGCATTGGTATTATAAAATTTACTAAAAAATGATTGTTAATAACTTGTATTTGTTTTTCCTTTTATGAATAATAGTTAAGTTAAAATATTCAACAGTATTAGCAAATAAAATAATAAATAAAATTTATATATGTATAAAATCAGCGTATATAAAAAATGATTATTTTTTATCCTATTGAACTACATTGGTTTATGGCTATCAGTTAGATTTCTTCGGGTTTACCACTTCGGTTGAAACCCGATATAATTCTAGTATACTAAGCTCACAAATTTCATATGTGTTATTCATCATATTTTTTGTTAACTCAAACAGAAAATTAAATAGATAACATTAATAAACGATAATGGACTTTTTTATGTTGGACCCAAATTTACTTCGAAACGAATTAGATCTTGTTGCTAGCAAATTAGCACGTCGTGGTTTTAAATTAGATGTTGAAACCATTCGACAATTAGAAGAAAAGCGCAAAATATTACAAGTTGAAACTGAAAATTTACAAGCACAGCGTAATGCCCGCTCTAAAGCTATTGGGGAAGCTAAAGCACGTGGTGAAGATATTTCAGTTGTACGAGAAGAAGTAAACCAATTAGGCGAAAAGCTTAACAGCGCTAAAGCAGAGCTTGATATCCTTTTAAACCAAATTAAAGATATTGCATCCAACATTCCAAATATTCCTGATGACTCTGTACCCGATGGTAAAGATGAGAGCGATAATGTTGAGGTATCTCGTTTTGGTACACCAAGGACTTTTGATTTTCCAACCCAAGACCATGTCGCTTTAGGTGAACGTTTTGGTGGCCTTGATTTTGCTGCTGGGGTAAAACTTACTGGTGCACGTTTTGTGGTGATGAAATCACAATTAGCCCGTTTACATCGAGCAATTACTCAATTTATGTTAGATCTGCATACTGAACAACATGGCTATGCTGAAATTTATGTTCCATATCTTGTTAATCATGCTACCTTATTTGGCACAGGTCAATTACCTAAATTTGCAGGTGATCTTTTCCATACTAAACCTCTCGATGAAGAAGCTGAAAGCAGTAACTATGCATTAATTCCAACAGCAGAAGTGCCGGTAACTAACTTAGTGCGTGATGAGATACTTGATGAAAGCCAGCTTCCGATGAAAATGACTGCTCATACACCTTGTTTCCGTTCTGAAGCAGGCTCTTATGGCAAAGATACCCGTGGCTTAATTCGTATGCATCAGTTTGATAAAGTCGAACTTGTGCAAATTGTTAAACCGGAAGAATCTATGAAAGCTTTAGAAGAGCTGACAGCACATGCGGAAAAGGTTTTACAGCTACTTGAATTGCCATACCGTAAAATCGTATTGTGTACCGGCGATATGGGCTTTGGTTCATGCAAAACTTACGATCTTGAAGTTTGGGTACCGGCTCAAAACACTTATCGAGAAATCTCGTCTTGTTCTAATATGTGGGATTTCCAAGCTCGCCGAATGCAAGCTCGATATCGTAATAAAGCGGATAACAAAACCTATTTAGTCCATACCTTAAATGGCTCAGGATTAGCTGTTGGACGCACATTAGTGGCAATCATGGAAAACTACCAACAGGCAGACGGAAGCATTAAAGTGCCTTCTGTTTTAGTACCATATATGAATGGTGTTGAAGTAATCGGTTAACCATGTACTAAAAGTTTGCTTACTTCATTTTTAGCGCTATTAATTAGCGCTATTTTTTTATTAAAGGTGGAAAAATGATTAAAGGTGTTGTCCTTTCAATACTCGCATCATGCCTTTTTGGCTTACTTTACTACTATCCGGTTTTACTACAGCCTCTTCCTGTGGTTGACATCTTTTGCTGGCGTTTATTAACCTCGTTTCCAGCCATAGTGGTGTTAGTCTTTATAGAACACCAGTGGTCTGCAATTAGGGATTTATTTAAGCGTATTAGAGAGCAACCGATGATTTTAGTCGGATTGATCTTTTCCTCCCTATTGTTAACTATTCAGATGTTAATTTTCATTTGGGCACCGCTTAATGGGCATGGCTTATCGGCTTCTTTAGGTTATTTCTTATTACCATTAACCATGGTGATTTCAGGTCAAATTTTTTACAAGGAAAAACTCAGTTTTTTGCAAAAGATTGCCGTTTGTCTTGCTGCTATCGGCGTAGCCGTTGAAATCTATACCACAGGCGCATTTTCGTGGGAAACAGCAGTGGTTGCATTGGGTTACCCCATTTACTTTATTACACGTCGTAAATTGCAAATAGAGGGGATTTGTGGCACCTTTTCCGACTTCTTTTTTATATTTATTGGTTGCGTGATTTATTTCGCCTTTAATTACCCATTTAGCCAGATTGTGAGTGATATTACGCACTTTCACATTTTTATCCCAATGCTAGGGATCATTACTGCTATCGCCTTTGCTATGTACTTTTTAGCTAGACGACTATTACCTTTGGGATTATTTGGTTTGCTTGGATATGTTGAACCCGTTTTATTAACGCTTGTATCAGTTCTATTTTTACATGAATCGATCTCGGCACAACATATTATCTCTTACAGCTTTATTTGGTTGTCAGTATGTGTACTTGCGCTGGAGGGAACGATTTTTGTTTTGCGAGCAATAAAGCGTAAAAGAATTAGATAAAAAAGGATAGCAACTAAAAAGGTACCATAGCCGGTACTTTTTTATTATCATGTTATTTACTAAATGTAACCGATTGACCATAACTTTCTATGATCTGTTGTATTCTGTCTAAGGTTTCTCGCGGTGGCGCCTCTACCCCTTCTAACTGATATTTATCTCCGAACGTATCCCATTTGTAAGCGCCCATTTTATGATAGGGTAATAACTCTACTCGCTCAATATTCTCCATACCTTGAATAAATTGCCCTAAAAGATGTGCGGAATTATCATCATCAGTCCACCCCGGTACAACCACATATCGTATCCAGGTTCGCTTATTAATTTTTTGTAGATATTTAGCAAACTCGAGCACACGCTTATTAGGTACGCCAACTAGTTTTTGATGTATTTCATCATTGATTTGTTTGAGATCTAACATGACTAAGTCTGTCACTTCCATAAGTGCTTCAACTGTGTGATCTAACTGTCTTGCATAACCATTGGTATCTAAGCATGTGTGAATACCTTCTTGATGACAAGCTTTAAACCATTCAGTAATAAACTCAGATTGTAGTGTCGCTTCGCCGCCAGAAGCGGTTACGCCCCCGCCATTAGGCATAATAAAACTTTTGTAAGTAACGATCTCTTTCATCAGTTCATCAACAGTGACTTCACGGCCTGCTTTTAAATCCCAAGTATCTCGGTTGTGGCAGTACAAGCAACGCATCAAGCAACCCTGAAAAAAAACAATGAAACGTATACCAGGCCCATCTACGGTACCAAACGACTCATAAGAGTGGATGCGACCTTTGATTGGTTGCTTTGTTGTCATAATAATATTTTGTTCCATAAAAATTCTCTAGTGCTTGCTCATATTACTTTTTTATTGTTTAAGATATTTTAACTCATATGATACTTTCTTACACCAATTGTATTAATTGGATAATCGCTTATTAAATTAATGATGAGAATAACAGTTGAAAAACATTCTTTTTAATAATATTGATATGGAATCAATAAATCTTAATCTTATTCTGATAAAAAAATAGCGCCTCAAGTAGGCGCCATTTTAAGTTAGTATCAGTTAACTAAATTACATTGATTGTGTGAAAGTACGTGTAATAACGTCTTTTTGTTGTTCTTTAGTTAGTGAGTTGAAACGTACTGCATATCCAGAAACACGAATAGTTAATTGTGGATATTTTTCAGGATGTTCCATCGCATCTAATAATGTTTCACGATTTAATACGTTAACATTTAAATGTTGACCACCTTCAATAGTAGCTTCGTGATGGAAGTAACCATCCATTAAACCAGCTAAGTTACGTTTACGAACATCATCATCTTTACCTAATGCATTAGGAACGATTGAGAAAGTATATGAAATACCATCTTTCGCATAAGCAAATGGTAGTTTAGCAACAGATGTTAATGAAGCAACCGCACCTTTTTGGTCACGTCCGTGCATTGGGTTAGCACCTGGTCCAAATGGCGCACCAGCACGACGACCGTCTGGAGTGTTACCTGTTTTCTTACCATATACAACGTTTGAAGTAATGGTTAATACAGATTGTGTAGGAATCGCATTACGATAAGTTTTAAGTTTTTGAATTTTCTTCATGAAACGTTCAACTAAATCAACTGCAATATCATCTACACGTGGATCGTTGTTACCGAATTGTGGATATTCACCTTCGATTTCAAAGTCCACTGCTAAACCATCTTCATCACGAATAGTTTTTACTTTTGCATATTTGATAGCTGATAATGAGTCAGCAGCAACAGATAGACCTGCAATACCACATGCCATTGTACGAATAATGTCACGATCATGTAGTGCCATTAATGATGCTTCGTAGCTGTATTTGTCATGCATATAGTGAATTGCATTTAGTGCAGTTACGTATTGTTTTGCTAACCAATCCATAAAGTGATCTAAACGTGCAAATACTTTGTCAAAATCAAGATATTCGTCAGTGATTGGATCTTCTTTTGGTCCAACTTGCATTTTAAGTTTTTCATCTACACCGCCATTGATTGCGTATAGAAGAGTTTTAGCAAGGTTGGCACGCGCACCGAAGAATTGCATTTGTTTACCAACGATCATCGGGCTTACACAACATGCGATTGCATAGTCATCGTTATTGAAGTCAGGACGCATTAAATCATCATTTTCATATTGTAATGATGAGGTATCAATAGATACTTTAGATGCGAACTCTTTGAATCCACTTGGTAACTGTTCTGACCAAAGAATAGTCATGTTAGGCTCAGGTGATGGACCCATTGTATATAGTGTGTTTAAGAAACGGAATGAAGTTTTAGTAACTAAAGTACGTCCGTCAACACCCATACCTGCGATTGATTCAGTTGCCCAAATTGGGTCACCAGAGAATAATTCATCATATTCAGGCGTACGTAAGAAACGAACCATACGTAATTTCATAACGAAATGGTCAACAATTTCTTGAGCGTCTTTTTCAGTAATTAAACCTGCTTCAAGATCACGTTGGAAGTAAATATCAAAGAATGTAGAAGTACGACCAAGAGACATTGCCGCACCATTTTGAGATTTAACTGCAGCTAAGTAACCGAAATATGTCCATTGCACTGCTTCTTGAGCTGTTTTAGCTGGTCCAGAGATGTCGTAGCCATATTTAGCTGCCATTTCTTTGATTTGACCAAGAGCACGATGTTGTTCAGCGATTTCTTCACGACGTTGCATAGTCATTGCTAAATCAACACCATTTTCAAAATCAGCTTGTAATGAATTGAATTGAGCAAATTTATCTTGCATTAAGAAGTCGATACCGTAAAGTGCAACACGACGGTAATCACCAATGATACGACCACGGCCATAAGCATCAGGAAGACCAGTGATAACACCTGATTTACGACAACGAAGGATATCAGGAGTGTAAATATCGAAAACACCTTGGTTATGAGTTTTACGATACTCAGTAAAGATTTTTTTGACTAAAGGATCAAGAGTTCGGTTGTATGCTTTACATGAGTTCTCGATCATTTTGATACCACCAAACGGGATAATCGCACGTTTTAATGGTTTTTCAGTTTGTAAACCAACAATCTTCTCTAAATCTTTTTCGATATAACCTGCATCATGAGCAGTAATAGTAGAGATTACACTTGTATCAAAATCTACAGGAGCATGAGTAGCATTTTCAATTTTAATGCCTTCCATGACTTTATCCCATAATTTAGTTGTAGCATCTGTTGCGCCAGCTAAAAAAGATTCATCACCTTCATATGGTGTGTAATTTTTTTGAATGAAATCGCGAACATTGACATTACTTTGCCAATCACCCTCTTTAAATCCTTTCCAAGCCGTTGCTTGTACTTCGTTTAAATTACTCATAGTTATTAACCTCAGGTTTACAAAAATATCTATCTACTCTTACATAAGGGTAAATATTATAAAATCAATGTGGCTTACGAAGATGTAAAGCCCAATTAGGGATAGCGACTAACAAGCCTCCTAAAATATTCCCGATAGTAACAGGAATTAAATTATTTACAATAAAATGCTCAACGGTTAATGCCTTAAATGAATCCGGAGATATTCCAACAGTAGTCCAAAACTCAGGTGATGCAAAATTATTAATTACAATTCCCATAGGAATCATAAACATATTTGCAATACTATGTTCAAAACCACTTGCAACAAACATTGCTACAGGTAATACCATAATTAGCATTTTATCAAGTAGACTGCGACCAGCATAACTCATCCAAGCAGCTAAGCAAACCATTAAATTAGCTAATAAACCAAGAAATACAGCTTCGATGAAAGTATGATGTAATTTATGATCTGCGGTTTGTAATACATTCAATCCCCACAAACCATTGGCTACCATATATTGCCCAGAAAACCAAATAATTCCTACAAATAGTATAGCACCGATAAAGTTACCAATATAGACCAAAATCCAATTACGGAACATTTTTATCCAACTAATTTTATGTGTCATTTTAGGTAAAATGGTTAAAATAGTTGAAGTAAAAAGATCTGTTCCACAACATACAACAAGCATCAAACCTAACGAGAAGCAGATACCGCCAACTAATTTAGCCAAGCCAAAAGCAACGGTTGAAGTCCCTGTTGTAGCAGTAATATAGAAAACGAATGCGATAGAGATAAAAACACCAGCAAGGATAGCTGATACTATAGTACTAGTAGGGTTTTTATTTACTTTATAGTTGCCAAGTTCCTCGGCGATTTGGGTCATTTGCGCGGGAGAAAACGAGTCCACAAGCTTATCATTACTCAAGTTGACATCCTCAAAAAAACTATGCTTTTATGAGGCGCATAGTATACTACTAATTTAAGTCAGATCATCAATTTTTTAGTTAAAAAAAAACATTTTTTTTAACCAATTGTTTTTTTAGTTACTTTTCAATGTTTTTTTTCTGCACTTAAATAGTTAATATTTAGAGATAAACAATTATAAATCAATGTAATTATCAGTTAGAAATAAAAAATTCCGCCCTTTTCCTAATAAATCAGAAAAGGACGGAAATTAAGGTGGTTTAAAATTTGGATCTTACGATCCAAATTCATTTGTTATTGACTCTTTTCCTCTGAAACTGTGAAGTCAACTTTACTTGGTAAGCCTGGTGATACTCTCACTACTTTAGGATTACGCCCAATTACTTCATAGCCTTTCGGTAGTGATCTTGTATCTAATTTAAGAACAAAATTCGCACCTCGTTCCCAACGTCCACCAGATACACCGACTATGTGATAACGACCACTAGCATCAGTTGTAATAATTTCACCACGTACAGTAACTAGTTTTACACCACCTAAGCCTTCTTCACCTTCGTCCTGAACACCATTACCATTTTTATCAACATACACTTTTCCGAAGATTAGTGCATCATCAAATAATGGATCAGCAGTAACAGTTACTGTTGCCTGAGAAGTATTAGATACAACTTTTCCATTTATTGAATTAACTGCTACAGCTGTATTAGTGTATTCACCTTGAGTGACACCAGCACCAACAACAAGCATATAGGTAAAGGTTAATTCACCTTTTGGTTTTAATTGAATAAGTTGTGAATTTACTGTTCTTCCTCCAGTAGGATCTTCAACTTTTTTACCATTAAGGCGAGTGGAGCCTTTAACAAATTTAAAGCCTGCTGGTAAAACGTCTTTGATCTTAATAGTTGAAACGCGTGAACTATTATTCGTTATTTTAATAGAGTAAGGAACAATATCACCAACCGTTACCTTATCTTTTAATGCAATTTTAGCAATAGTTATATCAGCATCTGAACTACGATAACCTAATAAAATTCCATATGCTAAATTACTTGTTCCATCATTTACCATAACTGGTACAGTATGTTCACCACCTACACCATTAAAGTTTATTGTAGCCGGTGGGTTAGAGAGATTAATTAAATCATGCTCTACTAAATTACCACTAGCATCTCTATACTTATCAAATGATGGTATTAGATCATATAAAGGATTACCTCGACCTACACTAACAGTTCCATCATTATAATCGCCATAAAGAACACGGATAAAGTAACGTGCGCTTGTACTACGAGTAGTATCACTGATTAGATTACGGAAATTAAATTTACCATTGTCATTGCTGGTCGAAACAATTGGACGACCATTTCTATCCATTATATGGTTTTTATTACCATCTAATAAGTAAACTTTAACTCCAGATAAACCTTTATAACCAGATACTCCAGTTAAACCAGCACCTTGATTATCATCTAGAACTTTACCTTCGATAATACCACCATTGATATAACCAAAGTTTTGATCAGATAACTTACCTGTAATATTTATGACGGCAATATTCGCAGTTTGCGGTAATTTTAATTCACCACTTGCATTATGATGGGCATCATCAGGGTCAAAGCTAGCTTTTAGTGTTGATGGTACGCCAGCAATTTCAATACTCCATTTGCCCGGAATAAGATTAGCAACATCATAATCTATATCACCAGCAGCTAAATTACGTGTGAAGTTAATTGACGGATTATTCACATTTTTAAAGGTAATTGTTATTGGAGCATTAATAGCTGTATCTATTGAAGGATTATATTCTCCATCATCATTATTATCCAAGAACACTTTACCTTTAATGCCACTAATACCACTCCAAGCAAATGTAACGTTTTTAGCTTGATCTGTTGCACTAGCAAACTGATAGGTTTCTTCCATCAAGTTATCTGTTTTATTGATTGTTGCGGCAATATTACTATCAGTAAGCATGAAGCTACTAATGTAACTATTACTTCCCATACTAACTTTAACTTTATAACTAATACCAGAAGCTAAATTGTCAAATTGATATTTACCAAGCTCATCAATATTTGTTCCAGTAGTAGTTGCGGCTTTCTTATCAATTAAATTATCGTCTACAAATAACTCAACTTGATAATTTGGAATTAGAGAATCAATACCGATATCCCGAGATGAAATAGCATTACCATCTTGAGTATCAACATCAATTACAACTTGACCGCTAATACTTGCTTGTCCCTTCAATCCAAAATCAACATTCGTGACCAAATTAGAAGATGTTGCTTCAATTTTAATTCTTGTTCCATTTGTTATAGATGTTGAATTTGAACCTTGAGGCTGAATCACATAACTGTAACTATAACCTGCAACGGCTGTTGCGTTTACAGTTACATCCCATTGACCTTCAGCTATATTATTAATTTCATATTGACCATTAGGATCACTAATTGCAGTTAATACTATATTATGATCATTAACATCTCTTGCCTCAACGGTAACTCCCGCTAAAGTTGTATCGTATGTTTGATGCACACCTTTTCCAGAAACATCTTTATAAATAGTTCCTTTCAAGGTTTTTTGGCTCTTATAACCATAGTCAATCTGAGCAAGATCTTGAGTAGCAGATGTTAATGCTAATGTATCATGATTAATTGCAGACCCACCATTTATCATAGCTGGACTGAAACTGATTTGATAGCCAGCTCCAGTCAAGTTACTATCATTAACAGTCAATTCATAATCATTATATGCGGTAAGGTTTTCAAACTTATAACTACCGTCACTTCCTGTAGTTGTTGAAATAGCCGTTGTACCGTTTAAACCATTTGCTTTAAGGGTAACCTCTACACCGCTTAATGGTCTATCAATTGATGCTGCATGATAATTTAAACCGACATTATCATTTACATCCACGTCAACAACAACTTTACCTGATATTTTTGCACTACCTTTCAAACCGAAATTAATATTTTTTCCTACCGTATCATTTGACGCGATTATTATTTTCAATTCGCCAGGGTTAACTTCGCTAATAGTTGCTTTACCTACGGCAGCATCAAAATAACTATAATTCCAACCTGACGGTGAATTTGAAATTTTAATTATCCAAGTACCAGCAATCAGATTGTTTAGTGAATAACTACCATCTGCAAGAGAAACTGCATTAATAGTTAAATTATTACTTTGATTAACTGCGGTAATTCCAACACCTGCTAGCGGAGGATAGTTAGTATTATGCTGACCATTACCCATAATGTCTTGATAGATATGTCCACTTATACCTAAATTAGATTTATAACCAAAGTCATTCCTATCTGATTGCGCAGCATCGCCTGAAATAGAAATTGTCGCAATATCCGAAGCAGTATTTGCTGATGCTTGACCAGAAGGACTAAAGCTAATGACATAACCATTTAATTTATTAGATGGGTCAGTCACTCTAATTCGGTAGCTACCATTAGCTAAATTATCAAAAGTAAATTCACCATCACTATTCGATACCGCTTCCTTATAAATAACGGTATCACTATTTGGGTCTATCAATTTTATGGTTAAACCATCGACACCAGTATCGAATGATGACAATTGCTCATCCGCATCATTATCAAACACGACTTTACCAGTAATCTTAGCTTGGCCTTTCATACCTAAATCAAGTTTGATCTCATTGCCAGTATTTGAATCTACTTCATAAGTGATACTATTATTATTGACAGCAGTTGGGGTTACCACTTTTTCAACAAAATAACTATAGGTTAAATCAGTTCGTGTCGGATGAGAGACAGATACTGTCCATTTACCTTCAGTAATATTATTGAAGGTAAATTCACCGTTACTTCCTACAGTTTTAGTATGAGTTACATGCTTATTGTTACTCAATTCGCCTTCAACTTTAACTACCGCCCCATCTAGTTTTGGATTGAATGTTTTTTCAGACTCATTCCCACCGATATCTAAATAAACATTCCCTGATAATTTACGATCAAACTGATACCCAAACACTCTTGTATTTGGATTTGCTTCAAAACTTGTATCATTTGGTCCATTTACATTAAAAGTTGCTGTCTCAGATACAGGTGATGGATTTCCAGGACTAAAGACTAATTTATAATTAGAATCACTCACATTACTACTTATTTCATAATTATAAGCGCTCAATCCTGTTATTTCGAAAAGACCAGTTGATGCATCAACAGTAAATTCTTTTGTTTTAAATCCAGCTTTATTAGTTGCCGAAGTTAGTGTTATTTTCGGCGTTATAGGAGTAGCTAGCTGACCAAAGCTTATATCGTTAGAACTATAAACTCCATCACTATCACGATCAATAACGACATAACCGGTAATCTTACTATTACCTCGATAACCAATATCAATGTTATCAACAACATTTTGATCAGCTGTCACTTCAACTTCTAACGATAAATTATTACTTTGTTGTATTGGAACAACATTATTTCCAATAGTCGTATAATTTAGAACATAACTATTCCAATCAGTTATTGTTTGTGAAGATGCTGTTGAAATAGCCCATGTTCCTACCGGAATATTATCAAATACAAAGTTACCATTTGGATCAGTTGTTGCTTCAAATGGAGTTTGTCCACCACTGAAATTTGAACTTGATACTTTCGTTAGAACCAGTTTAACACCTGCAAAACTAGTGTCTACACCGGTTCTATCTTTGCTATCATCAACATCAATAACAACTTGACCTGATACTCGTCCAGTATATTTGAAAGCTGTACTGCTATTAAAATCATTATCAGTTAAAGGTTCAAAATTGAATGTATTAGTATTATTCGGTATATCAGTCGCTGGTACTAATACAGTCGAATTAGGCGTACTAACCTTAATTTGATAATTATAATCTTTTGGTAATTTATCAAACAAATATTGCCCATTTTTCGATGCATTACCATTCAATGCAATGTTAGCCGTTTTTGTCTTGTTAAGCGTCTTAAAAGTATCTGTATTTGGTTCTTGATAAGATAATTCAACCTCAACATTATTAGTCAGTTTTTGATCAGTTTTAATCTTATCACTATTATTATCTATCCAAACATCACCACCTAGTTGTAGTTTACCTAAAACTACATAGTGATTATCTAATGATCCCTCTTCTTTCAATGCTTTTACAGGAATAACAATATCTTGCGCTCTATTACCTGCTTTACTGAATTTAAAGTCATAGCCCGGAAGAGTGTTCATTTCAATTTTAACTGAGTAATCAACATCATTTCCATATAAAAGATCTGCAAAATGATAGTGCCCATTGGTTGTCAATTGTGTCATTAACAACTGACCTGTACCATTTAAACCATCATAAAGCTTAACTGTTACTTGGTTTGAACTATTGATTAAATGTGCATACTCATTCAATCGACTTGTATCAGTATTAGTATCATTAAAATCGACATAAATATCACCTTGGATACCATCATGGCTTGCTTTGCTATAGAAGAAGGTTTTATCCGTTACCCCTGAATTAGTAATAGCAATACCTGAAATAGTATCAATTGGTTGAGTAGTGCTCACACTATTTCGAACAACAACATAATATGCTGGTGGATGTTTCACGTTAACTTTATAATTTCCACTCGGTAAATTATAGAAATGATATTCACCATTCTCATCGCTATTTTGACGAGCCATCTCTTTACCGTTTTCATCAATCAAACTCAATAAAACATTTTTCAATGGTTTATATTCTGTAGGATCTGGATCATCAATTAATGTTTTACCAGAAATACCACTATTTATTGCTGTAGGGCTAGTAATCCCTGCTGAAGGATTAGGGTTTGTCCCTCCAGCTAACAAGAAGTATTTACTTTGTTGGTTTTGCCTTCCCGAACTAAAGCTAATTGGCGATAAAACTGTATTGGTATTTTTATCAGCATTAGAAATAACACCATACCCACTAGGAGGCACAATTTGAACAACATAAGTATCATTAAGTTGATTTTTATCTAAATCAAAACTATAAACCCCAATTTGATTAGTTTTTATCGTCTTAAATGGACTACCAGTTGCCGTAGGTCCCTTATATAAATTTATAGTAACATTTTGTACTGGCACATCACCTGTTTTATCGAAATTAATATCTGCTTCACCATTATTATTAATATCAATTAACACATAACCATAAATAGAGGAATCACCTTCTTTTTTATAAAGAAAATCTAACGCCCCATTTGGTACAGTTGGATTGCTTTGTGTAATTTTAATATTAGAAATTGTGTCAGATAAACTTTTCAATTCATAACGACTTGTATCTAATCCTTCAGCTGTGACTTTAACTTTATAGTCATCATATAACAGGTTTGTAAATTTATAATTACCATTACCATCTGTCATTGTATATGAGTAAACATTATTAGAACCATTACGATATAACTCTACTCGAACCCCTGTCATTGGCACGTCACCATTATTAGGTTCAAAAATACCATTGTTATCATAATCGTAATAAAGTTTTCCACCAATTTCAGTGGTTTCTCTTAATCTTAGTAACCAATATTGATCTGGAGTACCATTTTGCAATAGTTCTACCTGCATATACTCCAAACCATTTTGTACTTTATTCGGTAAATAGCTGCCTTTCGTTTGACCACTATTACCTACTATTTCGAATGCATTATCCAACCCTTTTAGTTTTAACATCATGTTGGAAATATATAATTTATTCATCAACCTTGCATTTGTCTTGTTATAGACAAATCTAGCGTTGTCTTTTACTCCCTTATCTATAAAATCTGGTGTATTGAATAATGATTCAAAACTTCCACTGTAATGATTTTTATAAAGACGAGGAGTAAATACCCCTTCAACAGTTATTTTGGAAGGATTATACCTTTCGAGTTCTTCTTTAGTTAACAAAATTGACTGATCATTCTTAACATTTGAACCAGTAACATCCAGATAGATATTACCTGAAACAGCTTCAGTTAACGCTTCTGGAGCTGTATTTGCTTGCATAAACCACTGTTTATCAGCTTGCATTCCATTAGCTAAAGATCCATCAGCTTGAACTTCAAACTGCAATGTACCTGGTTCAGTCGCAGGATCTTGATCGGCTATATCAATATAATCATCAGTGCTAGTCTTATGCACAATTTTATATTTACCTTTCGGTAAAGATTTTAAATCGAATGCATGATAATAATCACCAATATCTGCCCAATATTCATAATGATCGTTATCCCAATAATAGAGAGCAAAATTTCCTTTACCGACTTCAATTGTTTGCTCGCCTGCATATTGAGTGTCACCATTTATATCATTAATTGGTGCACCAGAAATAGTACCTTTACCTTGCATAAGGAAGTTTTTAGTAATAGGCGCATCAAGTGTTGTAAATTTAACTCTGTAAAATGGATATAAATTCTCACTAGCGTTTGTAACTGTTTTTATTCCATCATATTTTACCTTAATCATATAATCTGTATTAGGAGTTACATTATTAAGTTGCCCATTAAATGTGTAGTCACCTTTACCATCTGTGATTTGCTTATCAAGAAAGTTTATACCATTTTCCGTACAATCGCTTTCGTTACCATCACGGCAAAGTAGAACTGTTGCATATTTCAATGGCAAATCATTAGAGTTATAAAGTTGTCCTGTTTGGATCTTACTGTCAGCTAACCATGTATCAAGGTATACTGTACCTCGGATAACATAATCATCGACTCTCAACTTATACCAAAAATTGGTATTAGTATTAAATACTCTACCGCCATTAACTGATAATTCAATTTGTGATATGGTTTTTTTGTTATTACCTGGATCTATACTAAACCCTTTATTTTGGTCATTATTTTCAAAAACTAGATCCCCGTCTTTGATATTACTAGCCAAACCATATGTCTGTTTAGCCGTAATTCGATAATCACCATTCGGTAAATTAGTAAATTCATATTTACCATTTTCATCAGTAGAAAAGTTAGTAAATTCGACCCATTCACCGTCAACTTTCCTATCCAAAACAACTCGATTATATTTAATAGCTGTATCATTATTAGGAACATAACTACCTAAAACACCTGGATGACTATTATTTAAATAAACATAACCTGAAATAGTATTTTTCTGTTTAGGTACAAAAATAAGTCTATCGTCCCAAACTCTACCAGGGGTTAGCATCACCGTGAAATTCTGTAATGATGTAGGTTTTTCCAGAAGATTAGTATCATAACCTTCAACCGTATAATTAAATAATCCACAACGGTCAATATAATAATTCTGAAGGTCTCTTAAACCATAATACCCTGGTCTTTTATAAGTTACTTCAAGTTTATTATTTTTAGAGTCAGTTGCTTGGGTAACGCCATCTTCTTCATAAAATACTATCTTAGTATAGGTACTGGCTGAATTTGCCTCCAATCCATTGTAAGTTGTACTCCAACTCCAATGTCCTCCAGCTGTTTCTAAGTAGTTAACAACCATTAAATTACCCAAAGCTTCTTGCACTGGTGAATACCAGAAGTTTTGATATCCTTTCTTAGTATTTAAATTAGGAATAATGATTTCTTTTCCAGCAATATTATCTTTTGTATTGTTGCTTAATGTGACTTTACCTTTATGGCTACTTCTTGAATTTGGTGAAGTACTCGTTGATTTCCCATCAGTATCATTGATGAAATAGAATTTAGTCTGATCAATACCAGATTCAGTCAACAGAACTTTGTAATCTTTACCTTTAGTAAGACCTATAAATTGGTAGAATCCTGTTGTACCATTCGTTTTTGTAGTGGAAATTTTTTTCCATTCTGAACCAGTATGTTGATAAAGTGCTACTTTTGTTGACATTCCTCGGCTACCAACCGAAGTATCATAAAGATTATTATCCGATTTGCCTGAATCGGGACCGCTGCTAAGATATTGTTGTGATCCGATAACAAAAACATTACCTGATATACTAGATAGTGTTGTATCATTTGGGTCAATCTGGAATAAGAAATCAGGACCTGTTGGATTACCTATCTCATCAGGTATTTTCGCTTTCTTTCTCAGATCGCTTGGTAAATATTTAAATGGAGGTGCAGGAACATTTGATACTACAATATCATAACTTGCTACAGCTAAATCACTGAAACCATAAAAACCATCTTCTCCCGTAGTAACTGGATTTGTACCCATAACAGGGATAGTAGTATTCTCATAATAAATATCAACTCTTATTCCTTCTAATCCTGGATCGCTACCGACAGTGTAAAGTCCATCATTATCCATATCAAACGCAATGATACCATCTAGCTTATTCGGATTTCGCTTTTTGAGATTAAAAGAGCCACTTTGTTCAGCGCCTTTCATTGCAAATTTAATTTTATCATCATAGGTATTATTACCATTTGGTAAAGTAACATCCCACAATTTATACTTTAAACGCTTTAAAAAAATATCAACTTCAGCATCAAAGTAAACAGTATATTCATCATTCAATAATGTGTTTTTTATCTCAACTTCACCATTAGAATTAGTATCTAATACTATTACATTTTTTGTTGATGCATTAAGCAATTTAACGGGAAGATCATTAATCCCCTGATTATTATAATCTTTAACTTTAAGGTGAACAGTTCCACCATTACCTTTTAAAAATAGATTTTGACCCAATTCACCAGTCATACCACTGACTGAAACTGACTTGGAAACACTTTCATTATTTGTTGTTTTCACTTCAACACTATAAGAACCTAATGAAGATACATCAAATTCATAAGCTCCATCTTCATCAGTGTTTACGCTAGCAATTTTCGCACCTGTATAATCTTTTAGTTCAACAGGTAAGTTTTTTAATGGGAAGTTGACATTATTAGAGTTACCATCATAATCCAGAAAGACTTTACCTGAAATCGGTATCGCATTTGCTACCGATAGAGCCATAAACGAAATAAAAAATGAGAACAACACTAAATTAAAGTGTTTTATTATCGCTTTATAATTAAAAACTTTTATTAATGATCTTCTTTTAGATTTTGTGTTATGCTCAGTTCGCATTATCTTTTCTCCTGATATGCGTAAATTCTTTTTAACGTTTTCGACTTTTTGATCTGATTTCACTTGCATTTGTAAATGCGGTTGACCATTTTTAACTTTTTGCCAACTGTTCATTAGAAACTCCCCACGACATTTACAAACCAACCATGTGAACGGTAGTTCAGGTGCGTTAAGTTATCGTTATAATCAGTGAAGTTGTAACCTACACCCATCTTGATATTGTCACCAACATTGCGATAAACACTGGTGACTAAACCATCTTTATGGTCATCGGCTAAGCTTGTGCGTAATGTTCTTCCTTCTACCTGATATTCCCAATCGCCAAGTTTGTAATTGACTCTTAAGGCATATAAGTCTGCGCCTGATGAGTACCAATTACTTTCGCCTTTGTAACGTAAATGCCCTTGACGGTGCGCCGCTTTAAACGCCGTCTCCCAATTTGCATTCCATTCATAAACCCCTTCTAACGACCACACCCAGCTCTTCTGATCATATAAGCTTGATGTGTAACTTTTACTGCCTGATGAGGTAGAGTTTGCGATTAGCTGATCGTCAGGATCTAATCCATATACATAGGTCAGTTTTCCAAATAGATTTAGGTTATTAATAGCTTGTGGCCGATAAGCAAAACCAACCATTGATTCAGTATAATTGCTTACAACCTTATCATCGCGTTCACCTAATGTTTTAGCAAAATCAAACTGAGTAAGCCAACTTAAGTTTTCACTTACGATAGTTTTAGCACGGTTTGTTGTGACCCATTGTTTGATACGCTCACTCGCTTCATCTATACGATATTCAAGGCGATTACGCATTTGAAATTTTTCATTTTTAAAGCCATAACCTACTGCATATACATCTCGGCGAGTTTCATCATTTCCTGTCAAACTGGTACTATTTCGATTACGGTTATTTACTCGACCTATAGAGTAAGACCCTTCGACATATTGCGCTTCGGTTGGTTTATAATTGACACCATAGATATCTGAAGTAGTGTGATCGATTTTGCTGGTTTTAAATTGACGCTCAGAATATAACTCCATTTTACTTGTCGCATTGGTTTTTCCACCAAAAACAGTAGTTATTCCACGACCAGAAGTTGAATCGACATCATTTAATAATTTGGTGTATAAACTGGTTCGTTCATTAACATCCCAGCTACCTTGTACACCACCCCCTGCGCCTCGGTTAGAACCAAAAACTTCAGCACCGATATTGATGCTTTCTGTCACTTGCGAGTTATAACCTAGCGTCGTGCGGTTATCATCGGCAACATCACCTGATTTATTTAAGGTTAATTGTTGGATGATATAACCTTTATCTCGGCCATCAAAGAATGAACGTTCTAATTTTGCCGCTACTAATGTTTCTTTAGTTGAATCACTACCATAATTATGATCATTTCGTTGTTGGAGCTCTAAAGCGGTTTTATATAATTCACCTAAGGCAGTGTAGTATTGTGCGCGAGTAATTCGTTCAACGTAATTTGCTTTATCTTTTTCTTGACTATGACCAACCAATACACCTTTTTTATCTGGTTCAAAGTCATAACGCAATTCACCGCCCCATTCTTCTAAATCACTACTACGTGCTTTAGCAAAAGATGAAAAACCTTCTTGTTGCATCGAGTAATAGCCTTTGAAACTTAGTGGAACATCTTTTTCGGTAAAATCATTAAAATCGATTTTTTGTTCTATTTTCCAAGCAGCCCCACGAGTATCACCTGATAGCACAGTTTCAGTAAATGATAGACCACCATTGCTCGATACAAATATATCATTCATTTTCGCTTTGGTTTTGGCGTATTCTAATTGAGTATGTGTTCCTTGCGTTGGTCTTACAATTAAATCCACACCTTTCAATTCATAATTATCACCACTAGCCTGATCTTCACTTAGGTAAGTTCCCCCAATTCGTAGATAATCGTTTAACCAGTGATAAGCTCTTCCACCAAAAACTTTCTGACCTTCAAGATCAAATCCATCAGAGTAATATTCATATTCAGCAATAATCCAAACTGGATCACCACCAACTAAGTTTCCACCTTCGATAATGGAACTACCCGAGCCACCACTGGAGGTCATTGGTAATGGTTTAGTTAGTATTATACGACCTTGGAATTGGTTAACTTCATAATCCACACCTTCGGTTAAAGTACTGGTAGTTAATACTCGTCCAGTGTTACGATCGCGTACTTCGACCGAAAGTTTTAAACTACCTTGAGTTACACGTTGATGTTTCAAAAAGTATAAGCTACCACCAGTTGAGGCTAATTCATTATGACTACCTCGTGTTTCACCATTTGATAAAAATATGGTAGCTAATGTACGAGTATCGCCATATTTTGTCGTCTGCTCACTTTCATGGTAAAGCTTAGCACCGTATAGACTTCGGTTAAAATTTGCAAATTCATTGCCAGTAATTTGGGTATTATAATTACCCCATAACCCGTAATTTTTTCCTTTCTCTAACTTAACATAGAATTTACCTTCGGTATCAACATCACTTTCAGTGGTTGAGTCATCACCATAAATTGGATAATAAGCTTGAGGATCGATTTCTCGAACAAAACGCGTTGGGTCTTTTTCACCTAAATGACCAAATGCATTTTTTAATTTGGTTTCGGTGGTATCTAAATGAGCTGTTAAGCGATAATCTTCTTTATTGGCTTTTAAATAAAATGCAACTCGACCATCCCAACTACCTTTACCACTATAATGATGGCTATCAGCATCTTCTACTATTGATTGGCCTTCACCGCTAACATTATTTTGTGCATATGTGACATCAACAATACCAACATAAAAAATATCATTTTCTTTTTGAACAACTAATTTTTCGTTTTGTGAATGAGTTTGACCAAATTCATCTTTCCAAGTTAAATCGAACTGATATTCTCCTGGCGATAAAATCATCTCTCGCATGGCACGACCACTATTATCCACAACCAATCGTTCACCATTTAACATCACATCTTTTTTATCTTTTAGTCCCGCCATTTGAATGACAACTTTACGATCCTGCGCACCACTGACAATGCCTTGATGATCGATCCGACTTTCTCCAAAACCAGGAATAGTACTATCTGATTTTAATTTACCAAAGGTCAAGTTAGTGGCTGGTGAGGAAGAAATATTGGATTTGCTATATGAAATAAATTCACTCTCTTGTTTTATACCATGGCCTAATGTACTAAAGTTAACAGCATGAACGTTATCTTTTAAGCCGTCATGACTAGTCGTGGTTAAAATCGCTTTATAATCACTATCAATTGACAATGGTTCCCCATTGTCGGTATCACCTTGCCACAATAACGCTTCATATGGGCTAATTTCATTAAACTTCAATGTTTTTATTGGATGTTGGTTATCGACATCAGACTGGCGATAAATAGTGATTTGATATTCTGCTATTTTGCTCGGATAGTTGGTATAGACATAAAGCCCCATTGGGGTATTGAATAAACCTTGTGATGTTAATTTAAGCTTCGGATTATAGATACTTAAATTTAGTTTTTCCGCTGAATTAAATTCATCGCGAATAATATTTAATTTTGGTACGGTCTCTGTACCCGCATAAACACTATTTGAACCAAGTAAAAATGCAGCACTTATACTTAGATAAGAAATGTTACGGAAACGATTAAATTTGACCATGAACTATTATTTCCTTTCACTTAAATACATCTTGTTGTTATAAAAATAGAGCTGAAGAAATTTCAAAATTAAAGAAATGAAAATTTTCTATATATTTATTTACAAACATATAATTATTAAAAATTTATTATAAAAATTTTGATATATTCTAGATTTGACCTTGATAGCCAGCAACTTCATATTTGATAAGAGTTGTAAGCCAAAAAAATGTTATAAAACAAATTATTAAACGTCATACACAACTCTTGAAGTAAGCTTTTTTAAAGAAATGAAAGGGAAAGGTTAAAATATTAAACTTTGCATAAGAAATATAATGTTTTTTAAAAGGACCATCACAATATTACATTATTAAAAATAATGTGATAGCCCTATAAAGAATAGATACTTTTATTTATTATCTAGGATTCTACTAACTTTGATAAGGTAATTTCGTGACTCTTGAGAAACATGTGAAGTCACTAATTTCCGATAAACTTGTTGAGGTGTCATCGAGTTAATTATATTGATCGCTTCATTTCGGTCATCAGAAAAAGTACGTAATACACTTCCTGCTCCACCATTATAAGAGGTGATCATTGCATATCGTAGTGATATTGGATTATTTATACCTGCTAAATACTTAGTTTTTAGTAAAGATAAATAAGCAGTTCCCATATCAACATTATTACGAGGGTCAAGTAAAAACTGACGGCTCGGTTCACCAGGTTTACCCCGCAACTTGAAGATGTCTCGACCAGCAGTGTGTTGCTGTACTTGCATTAATCCTAATGCATCTGTACGACTTACCGCAAATGGGTTAAATGCTGATTCAACTTCCATAATAGCTAAAATCAATCGTTCATCAATAAAGTAACGATTTGACGCTTCAGTCACTAAAGGTAAGAATTTTCTTGCACGTTGATTAATATGGTTTGGAACAAGTTTGATTTCAACATAAGTGATTTTATGAGCTCCAGAAGAACGTACTTTTAAATTATTGGCAAGCAAATAATCGGCAAAGCTATTTGCCCTACCACTCCAACGAATTGGTTGTCTTTCTTGATCAAGAACCTGATTATATAAAAAAGGTTCTTGTGATAAATCCTGACTTATTTTATCTCGCCTGATAATATCAACAGGTTCAGGCATAAGTAATGTTGATACAATTGCGTCCTTCAAATTATTGATTGGTGTATCAGATAAAGTTTCAATGGTAATTATCCCAGAAACAAAATTGATATGAACTCGAGTTTGTAGATTATCTTCATATTGAACATAATCTTTAGGACCAGCAATAAGAACCTCTTTAGGTCCCCAGATTTGTTCTATATTATTAGCGTACTGACTTATTAAAATATTAAATGCATTAGTATCTTTTATATAATAGTCTTCATCAGTTTTTTTGTTATTTGAGCCAGGACAGGCTGTTAATAAACTTACTGAAATGAGTAATGTAAGAATTTTAAAATTGTTTTTCATTGTAATCTCTCAATTTTCAGGTTTATATCCATCAATAACCACGTCTTCACCTTCAAACAAAAACTTTATCATTTCGGTTTCAATTTTTTTACGATGTTCTAAATTCATCATATTAAGCTTATTTTCATTAATTAACATTGTTTGCTTCTTAAGCCATTCTTGCCATGCTATTTTAGAAATTTCATTATAAATACGCTTGCCTAGCTCTCCTGGGTAAAGCTGAAAATCTAGACCTTCGGATTCTTTTTTTAAATAATGGCAATAAATAATACGACTCATATTTATTCCTATTTTATTAACGATTAGTAATTAATCGCTAATTATACCCGAAAATAATTGCAGAAAAGAATAAAATATACAAAATATCCAACTTTTTTAAATGAATATAAATTCAATATTTATGAATAAATATTTACTTTACTATCTTTATAAATAACATAAAATAGAAAAAGACTGTTAGATAAGATAAGGATCGTATAATGCAGCCAGAAATAACACGAGAACTGTTTGACAAAGTAATCCTACCCGTTTACTCACCAGCTAAATTTATACCTATTAAAGGGAAAGGTAGTAGAGTATGGGATCAACATGGTGAAGAGTATATCGATTTTGCAGGAGGGATTGCGGTTAACGCGCTTGGTCATTGCCATCCTAGGCTAATTAATGCCTTACATCAACAAAGTGAACAATTATGGCATGTAAGTAATGTTTTTACCAATGAACCGGCTTTACACCTTGCCCAAAAAATTATTAATAATACCTTTGCTCAGCGCGTTTTCTTTGCTAACTCAGGTGCCGAAGCAAATGAAGCCGCCTTCAAATTAGCAAGATATTATGCGGCGCAAAAATATAGTCCTTATAAAACTAAAATTATCTCGTTTTATCAATCATTTCACGGTCGCACCTTTTTTACAGTATCAGTAGGGGGACAAGCTAAATATTCCGATGGTTTTGGTCCTAAACCTGCTGATATTATTCATGTCCCTTTTAATGATTTAAATGCCGTTAAGGCAGTAATGGATGATCATACGTGTGCAGTGGTGTTAGAACCGGTACAAGGAGAAGGTGGATTAAATGCAGCAACGCCAGAATTTTTGAAAGGTTTGAGAGCACTTTGCGATCAATATAACGCTTTGTTGATCTTTGATGAAGTTCAATGTGGAATGGGGAGAACTGGTACTTTATACACTTATCAGCAATATGATGTGGTTCCAGATATTTTAACTTCTGCAAAAGCACTTGGCGGAGGATTCCCTATCAGTGCAATGTTAACAACCGATGACATAGCATCGGTAATGCACCCAGGTGTTCACGGCACGACTTATGGTGGTAACCCTCTTGCTTGTGCTGTTGGTTGTGAGGCATTTGATATTATCAACACACCTGATGTACTTCAAGGCGTTCAAAAACGCCGAGCAATCTTTATTGAACAACTTGAAAATATAAATGATAAATTCAAAGTATTTCGAGAATACCGTGGTAAAGGACTACTTTTAGGTGCTGAATTACAACCAGTGTTTCATAATAAAGCACGTGACTTCTTGAATGTTGCCTCCGAATTTAAAGTAATGATCCTTAATGCAGGACCAAATGTGCTTCGTTTTACCCCTTCACTAATTATATCTGAAGACGAAATAAACGAAGGAATGAACCGACTTAGCAAAGCAGTCGAAAAAGTTGTCAATTCCTAAGTTTTTCTATACAGTAACGGCATTTTAAGTGATTAAGTGCCGTTAATGCACTTAAAGGACATTTTTTATGACCGACATTCGACCATTAAACTATGCTAAAACGCATTTTATTTTAAGTGCACCCGATATTTCACATTTACCAATTGATAGTGGCGTTGAAGTTGCCTTTGCCGGCAGATCTAATGCCGGTAAATCAAGTGCACTTAACACATTAACCAATCAAAAATCTTTAGCAAGAACCAGTAAAACACCGGGGCGAACGCAACTTATTAACCTATTTGAAGTGGAAGAAAATTGTCGTTTAGTTGATTTACCGGGCTATGGTTATGCACAAGTTCCGGAAGCGATTAAACGCAAATGGCAAAAATCATTAGGCGAATATCTGCAAAAACGAGAAAGCTTAAAAGGCTTAATTGTATTAATGGATGTTCGGCATCCGCTTAAAGATCTCGACCAACAAATGATTGAGTGGGCTGTATCAGTTGATATTCCTGTTATGCTACTGTTAACTAAAGCCGATAAACTTGCTTCAGGCGCATTAAAAAAACAGGTTAACATGGTTAAAGAAGCTATCTTACCTTTTCAAGGTGATATTACTGTTGCACCGTTTTCATCGCCAAAACGTATCGGCTTAGAGCCTTTGAAACAGAAATTAGACCAATGGTTCAGCCAGCAATAAAGGAACGTTAAAATGGATAGTTCAGCCTTTTCATTTCAATCATTATCACCCGACGTTATTTTTGCAAGTTTGGCAACCGTTGGTATTCGGGTTGATTCGGGGCTGACGGCTTTAAATAGTTATGAAAATCGTGTCTATCAATTTTCTGATGAGGATCGCATACGATATGTCGCCAAATACTATCGCCCCTATCGTTGGAATCAGGCACAAATTCTTGAAGAGCATCAATTTACTAAGCAACTATCAGAAGCTGATATTCCTGTCGCTGCGCCATTAACCTTTAATGGTCAAACTTTGCATGAATATGAAGGCTACCTATTTGCTCTGTTCCCAAGTGTAGGAGGACGGCAATATGAAAGTGATAATATCGAGCAGATGGAATCGGTAGCCACTTTGCTGGGACGTATTCATCAAATTGGTGCAAAACAACCTTTTATTTATCGCCCTACAATTGGACTGGAAGAATATCTTTATCAGCCTAAAGAAGTTTTGTTAACCTCTAATTTGATCCCAAAGAAAATCCATGACGAACTCAAGACCAGTTTAACCCACTTAATACAGATTGTTGAGCAGCATTGGCATACCGATTGGCAACCAATTCGCCTGCATGCTGATTGCCATGCCGGTAATATATTATGGCGTGATAGTGCCATGTTTGTCGATTTTGATGATGCGCGTAATGGACCAGCGATTCAAGATATTTGGATGTTACTCAATGGCGATCGAAAAGCGCAACAATTGCAACTTGATAGCATTCTTGAATGCTATCAAGAGTTTTATCATTTTGATATGAGCCAACTGAGTTTAATTGAGCCACTTAGAGCAATGAGAATGGTGCACTACCTAGCTTGGATAGTTCAGCGTTGGCAAGACAGAGCTTTTCCAATCGCATTTCCTTGGATACTCGATGCTGATTTTTGGTATCAGCAATTAGCTGAATTTAATCGGCAAAGTCAAGCCATTAAAGCACCACCGCTACAATTGATGTCAATGTTTTAAATTGAGCAGTATCAAGAATAATTTACGCCATATAACCTCTATTGCAGATCGGGACAATAGTATCATTCAATATTCTGCAATTGAGCAAATCATCGATTGATTAAGGTTAATAAATTCACTAAGTCGGGGGCGTTTGCCACTAGTTGCTCTTTTTTCTGTTTAGAAAGCTGTTTTATACGATACTCAAGTTTCAATGCGGTTGATCTGTCACCGACACTGATTTGATAAACAACGGTTAAATTATGATGCCCTTTAAGGTGTTTAGCACCTTTACCATTTTGATGCTGGCGTAAACGCCTGGCGACATCAGTTGTGATACCGGTATATAAAGAGTGTTTAGCCGTTCTGATAATATACAAAATCCAAATAGCAGAATGATTACCCATAACCAAATTTAAAACGCAGATGTAATTTAGATGGATATAATACGCTGTTTAACCAATTTAATCAGTAAAGTCCCGTTCTATTATTAGAGATGATCGGTTTGGTAGATCGACATCTTTGTCAAAGAGCCACATTAATGTCATATCATCCTGTTTATATTTGACAATGCTAATACAAGGATTTAGCCAAATTTGTATAATTCTATCAACTGATAACAATAAACTCATCTGTATTTAATCGCTAAGCTAAATTGCATAATAGAGTAAAGATTAAATTAACTTTATTGGCAATAAGTACACTGAGACATAACAAAAATACTATTGTATTAAACGTTACTTGCCCGCCTTTTTACCAATTTTATGTAAAATAAATTTCAGCTAACTAGTAATCAATATTTTTTCGCACGCATCACCTGTTAATATTGACAGTTTCATTTACTTTAAGCTTGATAGTGTTTAAGATAAACTCATTTTTTGATGTATCTTAGGACTTTAAAACTTGAATAACTTTGCAAACATTATTGAAATCGAGCGCGGCAATATGAAGTTCGCTTACGTACAAAATGATGAGATAAATTATTTGGAACTTTTTGACCAATTTTTGGCCGAAGAAGGACATCATGAGCTACTCGATCCAAGTGATAAAATTGAGAGATATACTTATCTAATTAATCACAATCAATCTAAATTTATTTTCAAAATAGATGGCGGTGTTGAGCATCGTTTAGAACGTCGACTTATTGCTAAAATCACTGGTGATTTTTATTTTAATCTGATTCGTAAGCTGGCTAAAATTTCGTTGGATAAATGCGATATCGCTTATGAACTCTATTTAGTCGCTTTTGATAAAACCACCAATCGCCACTATATGATCTTTAATTTTATAGAAGGACGTTCATTAACATGGGATGAAATGCGTGAATATGGTGAGCAAGTTAAAGCATGTATTGAAAAACTGCATAGTTATAATCTTGTTTCAAACGATGTTCACGGTGGTAACTTTATTTTAACTCCAGAGGGTAAAATCAAAGCAATCGACTTAACTAACTCCGGTTTTATTTGGTTAACTAAAGCCAATGATGCAATCGAATTGCGTGAGCGCTTTGGTATTAAAATTAATGTTCCTTTCTTGGCTATGGCAATTAAAAAATTTACTCACGGATTTAAACGGTTATCGCGTAAAATTCGAGGTAAAGAAGATTAATAAATTAAATGAGAGAAAGACAAACCTCTCTCATTTTTCTGCAAATAAATATAATTAATTCAATATATTAAATTATACATTTTAATGATTTTCAGCTCTAAAAAATATTTAAATTCTTCTGTTCTAAATACTGGTAAATACTTTTATAACCGTTTAGAATAAAACTAATCATGCAAAGAAGGATGAGTTATGAGAAAGTTAATTGGTTTTACTGTTTTAGTTGCGTTGCTAACTGGTTGTTCTTCTCAGAAGATGCTGTCAATCTATCAAACAGATGGTGTAGAAATTACTCAAAACACGTTTGGTGAGGATATCATAAATAAATACAGTACTTCACAACCAATTACCATTCTTCATTCTTCATTATCACTCTGTATTACACAAGAACTTGATAATCGCCCAGTAGTTTTGAACCGTGAAAACTATTTAAGTTCGGCATGGTGGCCATATTATAATATGGCTTCTCTACAAGCAATTACGATAAATGGTGGTGATACTCTCATATTAGTTGAAGGAAATAATGTTGTTGCTAACGCTATTACCAATTATCAATCACAATCTAAATACTTCGTTAGTTATACATTAACCGCAACTCGCAATGCCAAAAATATTCATTACTTATTTAGCAATATCAAACAAGCTCAACAATATACTGCTTCTATTGGCAATGAAGGGTTTGAAAATGTAAAAACCTTGGAAAGAACCCACCCAGATTTAGTTATTGATGCACTCAATAAAGAAGTCGATAAAATTCAGGCTTGTTTATTACATTAATACTGTACGCTAAAAAAAAATTACAGTTGAGAAACGGGGGTTTTAAGCCTAAAATTGATACAAAATTCTTATCAAGACATTTTAAAAAGTAAAACTCATCATGAAAAAAATTCTTTTTTTATTATTGCTTCCATTTTCTAGCTTTGCACAAAATGACATAAATGACTTTTGGAAAAATGATTTTTGGCAAATTAATGAAGTAGTAAATCATGAATTGGATTTATTTGAGTTATCCAATCCCCCCGCTGAAAGATTACATATAAGTTCGGATGGAACGAAATTTATTTACGGTAACTCGCTAACTTTTAATACTAATGGTACTTTCTTATCAAAATACTCTGCTAGGTGTGGTAACGATTGTTTTACCGGTTCGGAAGGTACTTTTGAAAAAATTGATGAAACACATCTTCGATTACAAATCAATTTATTCTCGCGTTCTGGCGATTGTGAAGGCGTAGAAGATAGAACAGTTCGAGATTTAGGAACTTTTGAAATTAAACCAACTGAAAATGGCTATGAATTAGTTAAATTAAAGGATGAATGAAGACTAGCTATAAAATAATAAGATAATAAGTAAGTAATATCCTTCTTTTCATTAAATTAATTAAACCAACTCCTTAATTTATTATTCCCTAAATTATTTGTTATCTATTAGATAAACAATACAAAAATTGTTGATTCATTGATGTATAAAAAAAGTTGAGGAGCGGGGTTTTTTGAGTTTAAAAATAGTCAAAATTTGACATCAATCCATTCTTTAATTAGATAACTTATAAAAGTCTTTCTAATAAATTAGTCATTACTAATTCTTCCATTTTAAAGGTGACTTTGTCATAAAAACCTATATAAATCAATCATAAAATTATTAAGATACTTACATTAGTTACAAAACTAGTTAGTTAACTTTCTTATTCTTCTGATTTCTTTCTGCATAACTATACTGCATATGTGCTATAAAAAAATAAAGAGGTTTAGTTATGAGTATGTTACAAGATATAAAAGAAAACAAAATGTATATAGGTTCACTTCCCCTCCCCATATTTTTAGTTTGTTCGATTATCGTTATTATTGCTGCACAATTAGATATGCTACCTAAAAGCCTTATTGGTGGTTTTGCTGTGATATTACCTTTAGGTTGGTTTTTAGGCACTGTCGGGCAGAATATTCCATTTTTCAAAAAATTTGGGGCGCCTGCCATTTTGTCACTTATCGTTCCTTCATTATTGGTTTACTACAACGTTTTTGATGAGAATACTTTATCAGCAACAAAGATGTTAATGAAAGACTCTAACTTTTTACTCTTTTATATCGCCAGTTTAGTGTGCGGTAGTATTCTTGGTATGCATCGAGTTATTTTAGTTCAAGGCTTTATTCGAATGATGATTCCGATGCTATTAGGTATGTGTTTAGCTGCGTTTGTTGGCGTCTGTGTCGCCGTAGCTTTTGGTGATGATTGGGAGCACGCCTTCTTTTATACAGTTTCACCAGTAATGGCAGGAGGAATTGGTGAAGGTGTTTTGCAACTGTCCAATGCCTACAGCAATATCCTTAATCAAGATTATAATGTTTTTGTTAGCGCATTAATTCCTGCAACTGTTGTAGGTAACTTTTTTGCAATCACTTTTACGGCGATTATGAGCCGAATTGGTGAAGTTAAACCTCACTTAAGTGGGCACGGTCAATTAGTAAAAATTGAATTTGATGGCTTAGCTGAAGCGTTAAAAGATGATAAGACACCACTTGATGCTCGTGCAATGAGTGGCGCAGTTATGATTTTAGCTACGTTATTTATCTTCGGTATGATTTTAGAAAAAGTAACTCATTTCCCTGGTCCTGTTTTAATGATTATTGCTACCGCTGTAGTTAAATATTTTCGTTTATTACCAGCGAGTGTCGAACGAGGAAGCCAACAATGGTACAAATTTATCTCAGGCAACTTTACCTTTCCATTAATGGCAGGACTTGGGCTACTTTATATAGATTTAAATAGCGTAGTTAAAGTATTAACTATCCCATACTTTATTACCATTATCTCTATCGTCTTCACTGTTTCAATGACAGGATTTGTTTGTAGCTTCTTCTTAAAAATGTATCCAGTTGAGGCATCTATTATTTCATCTTGCCAAAGTGGAATGGGTGGAACTGGTGATGTAGCAATACTTTCAACAGCCAATAGAATGAACTTGATGCCTTTTGCACAAGTTGCAACACGATTAGGGGGAGCTTTAATGGTGATATGCACCACGGCACTAATGCGTTATTTACATATGTAGTTTTATAAACATTAAAAAATTAATTAGAAGTTTTAAAAGCAGTTTGAGATAAATATTGGTTTGATCTCAAAAAATATTAAATATAGTTTTAAGTATTTAAAAAGGTAAGCATTATGACAACAGTACAAGAAAAAGCGTTAGCAATCAGTAAACAAATGCACGGTAAATTTGAAACTCACTCGAAAGTCCCTGTTAATTCAATGGCAGATCTTAGTGTTGCTTATACACCAGGGGTTGCGGCAGTTTGTACCGAAATTGCTAAAAATCCCGATTCAGTTTATGAATATACTAGTAAACGTAATTTAGTTGCGGTTATCACTGATGGTTCAGCTGTTTTAGGGTTAGGAAATATTGGGCCAGAAGCAGCAATTCCAGTAATGGAAGGCAAGGCAATTTTATTTAAACAATTTGCAGATGTTGATGCAATACCTTTATCAATTAATACTCAAGATCCAGATGAGTTAGTTAAACATATAGCAGCATTAGCGCCCTCATTTGGCGGTATCAATCTAGAAGATATTAGTGCACCAAGGTGTTTTGAAATTGAAAAACGATTACAAGAATTATTAGATATTCCTGTATTCCATGATGATCAACATGGTACAGCAATCGTTGTATTAGCAGCGCTTTATAATGCACTTAAAGTTGCAGGTAAGTCGATCGAATCGGCCAAGGTGGTGATTAACGGTGGCGGAGCAGCTGGTTTAGCAATTGCCGATATGTTATTAGCCGCTGGAGTAACCGATCTTAAAATTGTCGATAAGATTGGTATTTTATCCGAAGATGATCTTTCCTTACCACCTCACCATTTAGCCATGGCGAAGAGAACCAATAAGAACAAACAAAAAGGTACATTACAAGATGCGGTTAAAGGTGCTGATGTGTTTATTGGTGTTTCAGCCCCAGGAGTATTAAAAGCAGATTGGGTTAAAACGATGGCAGAAAAATCAATTATTTTTGCTATGGCAAATCCAACACCAGAAATATTCCCAGACGAAGCTAAAGCAGCTGGTGCTTATATTGTCGGTACTGGGCGTAGTGATTATCCGAATCAAATTAATAATGTTTTAGCATTCCCTGGCATATTTAGAGGCGCTTTAGATGCTAGAGCAAAAAATATTACATTAGCCATGCAGCTTGCAGCAGCAAAAGGATTAGCCAATATCATTACACCTGACAAACTATCAATTGATTGTATATTGCCAAATGCATTTGAACCTAATGTAGCCAAGGTGGTTGCTGAAAGTGTAAAAAATGCAGCAAATAATCTTTGATAGTCGATTAAATTAGCTATAAACCTACTAATACGAAATTTATTAGTAGGTTTTCCTGCCTAATAAGTTATGATAGTAAGTGATCGCTTTTTATACAGTAAATGAGAATGAGATATTTATTTAATAAATTACCACTCAACGTTAAGTTAATAAGCCTGATTTGCTTAGTGTTTATACTTTCAGTTATTGCACAAAATATTTATATTGTTCATGTAGTGAATAACGAATATCTTATCAACTCTCGCCAACGAGTTGAGAATATCGCAAATATTATCTCTACATCACAAAGTATCATTGACGAAATACAAAATCCAACACCAAAAAATATTGCTTCCATTCAAAAAACAACAGAACAATCCAGAGTATTAACACAAACTGATTTTATTGTGATATTTAATATGCAAGGCGTTCGATATTCGCATCCCGATGAAAATAAAATAGGTCAAACTATAGTCGGTGGAGATGAACAACGCGCATTAAATGGTGAGTCCTATACTTCAATTGCGAAAGGCACATTGGGAGATTCTGTTCGGGCTTTTAAGCCAATTATGAATGATAAAGATCAACAAATTGGTGTAGTTTTAGTTGGTCAGACCTTGCAAAAAATTAATCATTTAGCATCAAGAACAAGTCAGCCGATTTGGCTATCCTTGTTTGCTTCATTATCGATAGCTATTCTTTTGGCCTATTTGTTATCTCGCAATATAAAGAAAATTTTATACGGCCTTGAGCCAGTTGAAATGGCACAGCTATTTGCTGAGCGAAATGCTATTATCCGAACGGTAAAAGAAGGCATTGTGGTTATCAATCGAGATGGATTAATTACACAGATCAATGATGAAGCAATTAGAATTTTGCGCATAAAAAAAGATAAAGAAAATATTATAAGCTTACCTATTGGTGACTTTATTCCAAATACTCGACTGCACGAAGTGATGATGAGTGGAAAAGCTGAATATGATTGTGAACAAAATATTAATGGCGTGGTGATACTAACCAATCGAACTCCATTATTTGTTAATGATATTTTAGTTGGAGCTATTGCTTCATTTAGAGATATGACAGAAGTACGTAGATTGGCAGAAAATTTAACAGGAGTTAATCGTTATGCCGATGCTTTACGTTCACAATCTCATGAGTTTAATAATAAATTACATGTTATTTATGGGTTAGCCTTTAATGACAATAAATCTGAATTAATTGATTATCTTGAAGAAATTATTGGCAATCAACAAGCGGAATCTAAACTTGTTAGTCAATATATTAAAGATCCAATTATTGCAGGATTTTTAAATAGTAAATTTAGCCGAGCACGTGAGCTAAATGTGACATTAACGTTTAATATTGATGGTATTTTGGCACCAATAACAGATACATCTGTGACACATGGTTTAGTTACAATACTTGGTAATTTAATTGATAATGGACTTGATGCAGTACAATTTTTGGATGATAAGCAGATAAAGGTGAGTTTAGTTATTGATAATTCTAATTTTCAGATTGAAATCAATGATAATGGTGAAGGTATTTCTGAAAATGATATTCAATATATTTTTCAAAAAGGCTATTCGACAAAGGGCGATAATCGTGGTTTTGGGCTTTATTTAGTGTTAGCTAGTATTGATGAGTTAGATGGGCAAATACAATTATGTGATTCTGATAATAAAAAAGGGACTTGCTTTAAGGTATTATTACCATTAGAAGAGATTTATAGGAAAAAATAATCATATGGTAGAAGTTTTAATTGTTGAAGATGATCCGATGGTAGCAGAGCTCAATAAAAAATATTTGCAAATGCTTCCTGGTTTTAATTTAGTGGCAACTGTTACTAATGGAGAACAAGCGCTACATTTTATCCATGATAATCATATTGATCTATTGTTGCTTGACGTTTTTATGCCAAAACTAAATGGTCTTGATCTGTTAAAATATATTCGAATTAGTTACCCTAAAATAGATATTATTATGGTAACCGCCGCATGTAATACCAATGATATCCAAACCGCATTACGTTTAGGAGTCATTGATTATATTGTTAAACCCTTCACTTTTGAGAGATTTCGTACGGCTTTGATTTCATATCAAGAACGAATTCGCCTATTATCATCTTCCGAAATACTAAACCAGAATCAATTAGATGATCGAATTTTCACTAAAAACTTTAATACTACAAACAGATTACCAAAGGGAATCGACTCACAAACTTTACAATCTGTTCGAGATGTTATTGTTAACTATCAACAAGATTTCTCTATGAGCGATATTATCGAATTGATTCCTTTATCTAGGATATCGGTTAAGAAATATCTTGATTATTTAGAAGAGTTAGGAGAAATAGAAAGCCATTTGACCTATTTACCAATTGGCCGTCCAGTAAAACGTTATATTTATCAAAAATAGTTTATTTAGTTTGTTATTAATTGTGCTGTAAATGATTACTAAGTTTACTAAAACTATTCATCCATTGTAATTTCATCTAATGATAAGCTGAAACTTGGGACAAATACATCTAAAAAATAATCCATTTCTGGAGTATTACGATCTGATAATGTTTTTTTCAATCGTTGTTCTGCTAACCTAAACTCATTATTACCCGCACTAAGCTCTTCAATTGTTTTAAGATATGCACACAAAGCATCTGCTTGTTTTACAATGCTTTTTTCATCTTCATCATAATAATCGTCATCAATTAGTGTTTTAAAGTCATCTTGTAACTCTTTTGGCAACATATTAATGAGTTTATTTTGAGCTATTTTTTCAATCTTTTTGTATTCAGATGTGATCTGTGGGTTGTAATATTTAGTCGGTGTAGGTAAATCACCCGTTAATACTTCTGATGCATCATGATACATAGCCAGTAATGCTATGCGTTCAGGGTTAACATTACCATTAAATCGTTTGTTTTTAATTATCGCTAAAGCATGTGCAACAAAAGCAACTTGAAGGCTATGTTCTGATACATTTTCAGTTCTCACGTTACGCATTAAAGGCCAACGATTAATTAGTTTTAAACGCGATAAATGAGCAAAAAAATGGCTGTTATTCATTATGATTATCTCATTGATTCTAAAATAAAAAACGCCTCCAAATCGGAAGCGTTAGTAAATTTATAATACGATTTTAATGACTTATGCTAAAACAAGCTGTCTTGTACCTAAAGCAACAGGAACATTTTGTTCTTCATCAAAGGTGACATATTCCCAAGCATCTTGTTTAGCTAATAACGCTTGCAATAGTTGGTTATTTAAAGCGTGACCTGATTTATAACACACTACTTCACCAATCATATTGTGGCCACTCATGTATAAGTCACCAATGGTATCTAGCATTTTATGACGTACAAATTCATCTTCAAAACGAAGACCATCTTCATTAAGAACTTTATAATCGTCAACAACAATTGCACAATCTAAGCTACCGCCTAAACATAATCCTTTAGATTGTAATGCTTCAATATCTCGCATAAATCCAAACGTTCTTGCACGACTGATTTGACGAATAAAAGACTCTGAAGAAAAATCCAATTGGTAACGTTGTGAACTGTTATCAATAGCTGGATGACGAAAATCAATAGTGAAATCTAATCGAAAACCACTATATGGTCTTACTTCTGCCCATTTATCACCATTTTCGACACGAACAGTTTCTTTAACTCGTATGAATTTTTTCAGCGCATTTTGCTCAGTAATTCCAGCATCTAATAATAAGTAAACGAATGGGCTTGCACTTCCGTCCATAATTGGAATTTCGGGCGCATTTACTTCAATAATAATATTATCTATACCGAGCCCAGCTAATGCAGAATTGATATGTTCAACAGTTGAAATACGAACATTATCTTCATTAACCAAACAGGTACAAAGCATTGTATCACGCACAGATTTTGCATCCACAGGAAAATCAACATACGGATTTAAATCTGTACGGCGATAAATAACACCTGTGTTCTCTGGCGCAGGACGTAAAGTCAAAGTAACTTTTTTGCCAGTATGTAAACCGACACCAGTTGCTTGAATTGTCTTTTTTAAGGTTCTTTGTTTCACTTCGCACCTACTCTTTTTATTCGCTTCCATTATCCATTAGACAATAAGAAATCAAATAAGTTCAATACTAATTAGCCTGCTTACGGATAAAAGCAGGAATATCTAAAATTTTATGTTCTTCCATTGGAGAAACCGCTGGTTCATTAACAACTTTAGGCATTGGTTCCTCTTGTTGCTGTGGCAAATGATTTGTTTGGCCAAACAATGAACCATGTGATGTAACTGGCTTATTAATTTTAACTTCTGGACGTTTATCCATACCAATACCAGTTGCAACCACTGTCACACGAATTTCATCAGACATGTCTGGATCAAATGTAGTACCAACAACCACAGTTGCATTGTCAGAAGCAAAAGCTCTAACAGTACTACCAACAGTTTCAAATTCTTCTAAACCAAGATCAAGACCAGCTGTAACATTAACTAACACGCCACGCGCACCCGATAAATCAATATCTTCAAGTAACGGGCTTGAAATAGCCATTTCAGCAGCTTCTTCGGCACGGTTATCACCACTCGCACGACCAGAACCCATCATAGCGTAACCCATTTCGGACATTACCGTTCTAACGTCGGCAAAGTCAACGTTGATATGACCTGGTTTGGTAATTAATTCAGCAATACCTTGTACTGCACCTTTTAAAACACCATTAGCAGCAGCAAAAGCGTCTAATAGCTTAACGCCTCGACCTAATACTTTTAATAATTTATCATTTGGAATTGTGATAAGAGAGTCAACGTGTTTAGCTAACTCAGCAATACCTTGCTCAGCAAAAGCCATACGTTTTTTACCTTCAAATCCAAAAGGCTTTGTAACAACAGCTACAGTTAAAATACCGAGTTCTTTAGCAATTTCTGCAACAACTGGAGCTGCACCTGTTCCTGTTCCGCCACCCATTCCGGCTGCGATGAATACCATGTCGGCACCCTCAATCGCACTACGAATAACATCACGATCTTCTTCTGCTGAATTCCTTCCCACTTCTGGATTAGCTCCAGCACCAAGTCCTTTGGTCACATTATTACCGATTTGGATAGTTTGACCAACTTTAATTCTTTTCAATGCTTGTGCATCAGTATTTGCTGCAAAAAACTCAACGCCTTCAATATGTTCAGCAATCATATGCTCAACAGCATTACCGCCGCCGCCACCTACACCAATAACTTTAATGACTGCTGCTGGCTCATCATCCGCAACCATAGGCTCAAACATAACTTATCTCCAAATTTACGATCTAACAACATTGTACAGATAACCAGCTACAATGTCTACGAAGTTATTAAATATATTAGCTAAAATTCTTTTTTAAACCAACCGGTCAATCTTTTAGCTATCCCTTTCAATGATGATTTATTGCTATCTTTAGTATCATCATTTAATAAACTTTGTTTTCCATAGTGCAATAAGCCTACGGTTGTAGAACAATAAGGCTTTTGCACATAATCAGTTAATCCTGAAATATTCAAAGGTTGTCCAATACGAACTTGATTTTGAAAAACTTTTTCAGCACATTCAACCATGCCTTTAATTTGAGCTGCTCCACCAGTTAAAACAATCCCTGCTGCCAACTGATATTTCACATTTTGTTTCTTAAGTTCATCTTGTAACACTAGTAATTCTTTTTGGACTAAAGATAAAAGTTCTGAATAGCGTGGTTCTATTACATCTGCTAATGTTTGTCTTTGTAATGAGCGTGATGGTCGTCCTCCAACACTCGGCACATCAATAACTTCATCTTTACCAACTAATGAACCGACAGCACAACCATAACGAATTTTGATATTTTCAGCATCCATTGGTGGTGCACCAAATGCATAAGCGATATCACTAGTAACAACATTGCCAGCATAAGGAATAACTACCGAATGACGTAATGCACCACCTGTATAAACAGTAACATCCATTGTTCCGCCACCGATATCAATAACACATACACCTAATTCTTTTTCATCATCAGTCAAGACTGCATAACTAGAAGCCAACCCAGAGAAAATAAGTTGATCAACTTTTAAACCACAACGTTCAACAGCCTTAACAATATTTCTTGCCATATCATTATGACAGGTGACCAAATGAACTTTCGCTTTCATTCTTACACCAGATAATCCGATAGGATTTTTAATGCCTTCTTGTAAATCAATTGAATACTCTTGAGCAATAACGTGCAAAATACGATGTTCATCTAATATTCGAACGGATTTAGCTGTATGAACTACGTTTTCGACATCTTCTGCCGTAACCTCTTCATCAGCAATTGGCACCATACCTATTTCATTTTGACAACGAATGTGTTTACCCGATAGGCTTAAATAAACAGAAGATATTTGGCAATCAGCCATTAATTCAGCTTGGTCAACTGCTCGTTGGATTGATTTAACAACTGATTCAAGGTCATTTACACCACCTTTATCAACGCCTTTCGATGGACAATGTCCAACACCAATAATATTGACCACACCATCAGGAAGCACTTCACCGACAAGGGCAAGTACTTTGGATGTGCCAACTTCAAGTCCAACAACCAATTTTTTCTCTGTTGCTTTCATACTTAAGCCTTTATTTATTCCTTATTGCGATATTTTTTCTCGTTGTACTGCGATGCCGTTTTCATAACGCAAATCAGCAGCCGTTATTTTTTCATCAGCTGGCATTCTAGACTGAATTTCAGGAAATAATTTAATAAATTGTTGATAGCGTTGTTCTATTTTTTCACTACCAACTATCAATTTTATATCCTGACTTTCAGAACATAAATCAGCTGTACATTGTTTAATCAGCAATTGCCAAGCATTACGTTCATCAGCTATAGCTGCTTTAATTTCTGATGCAAACTTGTTATTAGCTAACTTTCTAGAAATTTCTTCTAGCTTAAAATACGTTTCTAATATTGTTTTTGCTTTACCTTCAGGGCCATATATCCTAGGTAATTGCAATTCACCCAAACGATCTAATGGCACACTAAATACATTGCCAGCATTATCAAGTAGATATAAATCATTCCAGTAAAATGCAGGTTTGTATTCTTCAATATAAACAATCAACCTATCCGGCCATTGCTTACGGATACTAGCTTGTTTAACCCAAGGGTATCGCATTATTTCTTGTTGAATATCGTCAACATCCTGTCCTATATAGGTATTTGGCAATCCTAAACCTAATATTGCTTGTCGAAGATCATCTTCAGTTGTGTAAGTATACTCTCCACTTAAAGTCAATTGTGATAAAACCATCTGATCTGGATCTTCCATCCAGTTCTTAACACAATTGATAGCCCAGGCACTAATACAAATAATTATAATAAAGAACAAAAAACCTATCATTTGTTCTGAATTACGAAAAACAAGCAACCTTCTTCTATTTTGATGTTCTCGTTTGTGTGCTGCTTGTCGGACTTTTTTCATAAAAATAAAGCCAATTATATGGTTGCTAATTGTAAAATACGTTTAACCAATTCACTAAATGACCATCCGTATTCTTTTGCTGCCATTGGTACTAAACTATGGTCTGTCATTCCTGGAGCAGTGTTTACTTCAAGTAAATATGGTTTTTCATTATTATCAAACATAATGTCCACTCTACCCCAACCTCGGCAACCAACGGCTTTATAAGCATCTAAAGCTAATTTACGAATCTCTTGTTCTTTTTCATCAGATAATCCGCTTGGACAGAAATATTGGGTTTTATCTGACAAATACTTTGCATCATAATCATAAAAATTGGTAGCAGGCTTAATGTAAATTGCTGGTAAAACCTCATCACCAACTATCGCAACGGTAAACTCAGGGCCAGATAAAAACGATTCAACCATTACGGTATTATCATATTTGAATGCAACATCAATAGCAGCTTTTAATTCTTCTGCCTTATCAACTCTTGTCATACCAACACTTGAGCCTTCATGGCTTGGTTTAACAAATAATGGTAATCCAAGATTTTTAACAATATTTTCAATGTCAATTAATTGCGATTTTTCAACCATAACGTAATCAGCAACAGGTAAACCAAGTGATTTCCAAACTAGTTTTGTTTTTAACTTATCCATGGTTAAAGCTGATGATAAAACATCACTTCCGGTATAAGGAATGTTTTGATAAGTTAAAATAGCTTGGGTAATACCATCTTCGCCACCTCGACCATGTAAAATAATAAAAGCTTTAGTAAACCCTTCTTGCTTCAAATTTGTTATACAGTGATCTTTAGTATCGATAAGATGAGCATCAATACCATTTTCTTGTAACCCTGAAAATACTGCTTTACCTGATTTTAGTGATACTTCTCGTTCAGCAGAGGTCCCACCATACAACACAGCAACTTTATCAACCATTATTATAAAACCTCTTTTGAAAATAGTTGGCTACTGGCTAACTGACGGGCAACTCGGCCAACGCTTCCAGCACCTTGAGTTAATAACAAATCCCCACCTTGTAATAATTCTTTCATTATTTCAGGTAGAAGATCTAAATCAGAAACATAAATTGGATCAACTTTTCCACGATTACGAATTGAACGGCAAAGTGATCGACTATCTGCGCCTGCAATAGGCTGTTCACCAGCAGAATATACATCTAACATAACTAACGCATCAACTTGAGAAAGAACCTGCGCAAAATCATCAAATAAATCACGAGTACGCGTAAATCTATGTGGTTGAAATAACATCACCAATCTACGGTCAGGCCAACCATTTCGAGCTGCCTGAATTGTGGCATTAACTTCGCTTGGATGATGTCCGTAATCATCAACCATCATAATATCTTTTCCATTTCCATCAGGAAAAATACCTAATAGATCGAATCGACGGCTAGTTCCAGCAAATTTTGCTAAAGCTTGTATAATTGAATTATCATCAATACCATCTTCAGTCGCAGCGATAATTGCTGCTGCTGAGTTTAAGGCATTATGTTTGCCAGGTGCATTTAATTCAATTTCTAAATCGTTATGATCTGGGCGACATACTGTGTAGTAACTAACGCCTCTTTCCTGACGATAATTTTTAATAACAACATCGGCTTCTTCACTAAAACCATAAGTGATAATTTTACGACCAACAATCGGTAACAATTCACGATTAATAGGATCGTCATAACACATAACAGCTAATCCATAAAAAGGAAGATTACGTAAAAAGGAAATAAAGGTTTGTTTAAGATTCTCAACACTTCCTTGATAAGTATCCATATGATCAGGTTCAATATTAGTTACTATAGATACCATAGGCTGTAAGTGTAAAAATGAAGCATCACTTTCATCGGCTTCTGCAATAAAATATCGACTACTACCTAATCTAGCATGGGTTCCTGCTGCTTTAACCAAACCACCATTTACAAAAGTTGGATCGAGTTTAGCTTCTGCATAAATAGCAGTTACCATTGCTGTGGTAGTCGTTTTACCATGGGTTCCTGCAATAGCTATACCATATCGAAAACGCATTAATTCGGCTAACATTTCAGCTCGTTGAATTACAGGAATACGAGCTTCTCTAGCTGCAACGACTTCTATATTATCTTGAGAAATCGCTGATGAGATAACAACAACACTTGTACTAAGAACATTTTCAGCAGCATGTCCGATAACAATCTTTGCGCCTAATGTTTCTAAATGTTGTGTTACTGCATTTTCAGCAATATCAGAACCGCTAATTTGATAGCCTTCATTAGCAAGAACTTCAGCAATCCCTCCCATTCCGGCACCGCCAATACCCACAAAATGGATATGTTTGACACGTTTCATTTCTGGAATGATTGCTCTTAATTCAGCTAATTCCTTAGTATTCACTATTAAACCCCTGGTTAATTATTTATTAAGTAAAGTCATTTTTTGCTCTCAAACAGAACTTAGCAAAACTGTTACTTAAAATTATAAATAAAATTCGTTATTTTACCACTGAAATCAGTGTTTCTGCCACTCTTTCTGTCGAATTTATAATGGATAAACTTTTCGCTTTTACAGCCATTTCAACTAATTCTTGTCGACTTAGGTTTGAAAGTAATTGAAATAATGAATCAACATTAAAATCAGGCTGTTCAATAATCTTAGCAGCATCAATATCAGCTAAAGATTTTGCATTCCAAAATTGCTGGCGATCTTTATGCATAAAAGGAACAAAAATAGCACCAATACCAACAACTTCTATTTCACTCACAGTTAATGCACCGCTTCGACAAATAACTATATCAGCCCAACTATAGGCTTCTTTAACATCACTAATAAATTCTGTTACTTGGTTAATGTTACAGTTCTGATAAGATTTAATTACATCATCTAACATTCCTTTGCCCGTTTGATGCCAAACAATAAATTTATCAGACAATTTTGAAATTGCTTGAGGAACAACAGTATTGATTACTTTGGCGCCTTGACTACCACCCATAACCAAGACTCTAATAGGGCCTTGTCTATTTCTGAGTCTTTCACTGGGTTCTTCAATTGTTAATAAGTCACTACGAACTGGATTACCAACCACTTCGGCATTTTTAAATGCTGTTGGAAAAGCTTGTAAAACTTTAGTTGCAATTTTAGACAAATATTTGTTTGTTAATCCCGCAATGCCATTTTGTTCATGTAGTACCACTGGAATACCTAAACTTTTGGCAGCTATTCCACCAGGCCCTGAAACATACCCGCCCATACCTAAAACAACATCAGGACGATACGCTTTTAAAATTTTCCTAGCTTGTAAAACAGCTTTCAATATTTTATAAGGCGCTTTTAATAATGCTAGTTTACCTTTGCCACGTAGTCCTGATATTTGAATAAAGTCTATTTCAATTCCATTTTCAGGCACTAACTGTGCCTCCATACGATCAGCTGTACCTAACCATCTTACTTGCCAACCTTGTTTCATTAAATGATGAGCAACAGCAATACCAGGGAATACATGCCCACCAGTACCACCAGCCATGACTAATAACTTTTTCATTATTTAATTGACCTTATTCTTGCTTGAGCTTGTTGTTGTCTAAACTCAAAATCTATTCTTAGTAATATTGCAACTGCAATACTCATTACAATAAGGCTTGAGCCGCCATAACTAATAAATGGCAAAGTTAAACCTTTTGTAGGTAACATACCGGATGTTACACCAACATTAACAAAAGTTTGAAAACCAAACCAAATGCCGATTTCACAAGCCAAATAGCCTGAAAATTGAGATCCTTCGTTTAACGCCCGATATCCTATAGCTAATGCTTTAAATGTTAGAAAGAAAAGTAATAACAACAAAGCTACGACACCGATATATCCATACTCTTCTGAAATAATTGAAAAAATAAAATCAGTATGACATTCAGGTAGATAGCGTAATTTAAAAATAGAATTACCAATTCCTTGTCCAGTTATACCACCATTACCAATAGCCATTAATGAAGCAACAAGCTGATAACCGGCTCCAGTGGCATCTTGCCATGGATCAAGGAATGTCATTAAACGTGTCAAACGGTAAGATTCATATAAAATAAGGCAAGCAACTGCACCAACCCCAGTTAGTAAAATGGCAATAAATTGCCATAATTGTGCACCAGCAATAAATAAAATGCCAATTGTGACCATGAATAATACAATCACCGTACCTAAGTCAGGCTGTTTTAGTAATAAAATTGATAAAACAGCCATCACCACCATAGGTTTAAAAAAGCCCCAAAATCCGTTTTGAACTTCATCTGATTTACGAGCTAGATAACCTGCTAAAAATAGAAATAATGATAATTTAGAAAGCTCAGCTGGTTGAAAATTAAAAACACCTAACGGAATCCAACGCGACGCACCATTAATTGAAGAACCGATCCCCAAAACCACTATCAGCATAATAATTGAAATAATTAATAAAACTGATCCAAATTGTTGCCAACGTTGCATAGGAATATATAAAGCTATACACATTAAAAATAGCGACATTCCAATTTGGATTAACTCGCGTTGGGTATAAAAGAAAGGAGCACTTTCACTAAATGCCATTGATGAGGATGTCACCATAATTAAACCAAATATCATTAAACCAATCACTGTCCAAAGCAACTGGTTATCGAAAGGAATATTTGGATTTACTTGTTTTCTTATCCAAAAGAATGTCATTTTTCACCCCTTTGAGTATACTGCTTAGCAAGTTGTGCAAAAAGATTTCCGCGTTCAATGTAATTTTTAAACTGATCTAAACTTGCACAAGCAGGCGAAAGCAACACCACGTCTTTTGGTGCTACTTTTTTAGCTATACATTCAATAGTTTCAGCCATCGTTTCTGTAATCGTTGATATATTAGGCGCTAAATTAGCAAGTAAATTTCGATCTCGTCCAAAACAGAAAATTTCAATATTTCTACCTTTTAAATAAGGAATCAAAGGTGAAAAGTCTGCTGATTTGCCATCTCCACCTAGCAATAAAAACAATTTTCCATTACATATAACACTATTTAAAGCAGCTTCTGTGCTACCTACATTTGTTGCTTTAGAGTCATTAATCCATTTTACCCCATTACTATCAAATACTAACTCAAAGCGATGAGGTAACCCCTGAAAATTAGCAATAGTTTTCAAACTTGAATCACGATCAATGTTTAAACTATCGGCAATAGCTAATGCTGCTAATGCATTCAAATAATTATGACATCCAATTAATTTCATTGCGTTAGTCGCTAGGACTGGCTTTTGTTGTGCAATCAAGTATTCATAATTATCATCTAAATGATAATCTCCAGCCTTTATTCCAAATGAAACACAGTGGTGATGATTATTCTTTGGTTTAGTTAATTTATCATCATGATTAATTACACAACATTTTGCATTGTGATAAATGCGTTGTTTAGCTTCAGCATACTGCATTAAACCAAGAGGATAACGATCCATATGGTCTTCGGAAATATTCAATATTGTTGCCACAGAAGCTTGTAAGCTTGATGTCGTTTCTAACTGAAAACTCGAAAGTTCTAACACATAAATATCACAATCTTGTTTTAATAGAGAAAGAGCAGGTTCACCGATATTGCCACCTACGCCAACTTTTAATCTAGCCTCTTTGACAATATCCCCAACCAATGTAGTAACGGTTGTTTTACCATTTGCCCCTGTAATAGCAATAATTTTTTTATTTCTATCTTGATTAACTTCACGGCAAAAAAGCTCGACATCACCAACAATCTCAATACCTTTTTCAGCGGCTTTTTGTAATTCAGGTGTAGATAATGCAATACCAGGACTGGCAATAATCAGATCTGCATCAAATAGCCAGTCTATATTTAGATTTCCTAAATGATAAATAACACGATCATCTAATTGCTCTAATCCTGAAGGAGATAAACGTGTATCAATCACTTTCGGTATAACATTCTGAGCAAGAAAATAGTCAACACACGAAAGTCCTGTTATCCCTAATCCGATAATAACAACTTTTTTACCTTGATAGTCAACCATGATGCAATCCTACTCTATTTTATTTAACGTAATTTCAAGGTTAATAAACCAATTACGACTAACATCAATGAAATAATCCAAAACCGAACAATTACTCTTGGTTCTGGCCAACCTTTTAATTCATAATGATGGTGAATTGGTGCCATTTTGAAAATTCGTTTACCTCTTAATTTGAACGAACCTACTTGTAAAATTACGGATAAAGTCTCTATAACAAAAATTCCACCCATTACTAATAATAAAAATTCTTGTCTCAGTAGTACTGAGATAATCCCAAACACACCACCTAAAGCTAACGAGCCTACATCACCCATAAAAACCATCGCCGGATAGGTGTTAAACCATAGAAAGCCAAGACCTGCACCAATGATTGCAGTACAAACAATCATTAGTTCGCCACTAAATTTGATATATGGAATATGTAAATATGCAGCAAAGTTAACATTACCTGTCGCCCAAGCAACAAGAGCAAAACCAGCAGCTACAAACACAGTTGGCATAATTGCTAAGCCATCTAAACCGTCAGTAAGATTTACTGCATTACCTGCACCAACAATAACCACATAAGTCAGTAAAATGAACCATAACCCTAATTGCGGCATAACATCTTTGAAAAAAGGAACAACTAATACTGTTACGGAACTATCTTTCCCATATGCATAAAGACCAAAAGCCACAATTAATGCAATAACTGACTGCCAAAAATATTTCCACCTAGCAATTAAACCCGCAGTATTTTTACGGATAACTTTTAAATAATCATCAGCGAAACCAACAAGACCATAACCAAGTAAAACAAATAAGGTTACCCAAACATAAGGATTTCGTAGATCTGCCCATAGAAAAACAGAAAACGAAATAGAAGCTAAAATAAGCGTTCCCCCCATTGTTGGTGTTCCCTTCTTACTTAAATGAGATTCAGGACCATCGTGGCGAATAACTTGACCAATTTGTAATTTTTGAAGCCAATCAATTACTTTTTGCCCCATAATTAACGAAATTGCCAATGATGTTAATAACGCAAGAATAGCCCTTACCGTTAGATAAGAAATAACATTAAAAAAAGTAAAATATTTAACTAAATATTCTGATATCCACACCAACATAATTTTTAATCCTGACCTGTTTTTAATTGAATTTCTGTGATTAATTCTTCCATTCTTGCACTACGTGAACCTTTAACTAACATAGTTAAGTTTGGATATTTTTGTAATAACGCTAACAAAAACTCCACTGCTTTATGTTTATCAACAAAATGGTGTCCAACACCACTAAATTGGCTAATCAATTCGCTTAAATCACCAACACTAACAACACAATCAATTTTTTGTTGTTTAGCTAATTCACCAATTTGTTGATGATAATTTTTTGCGTTATGTCCCAATTCCGCCATATCACCTACAACTAAAACTCGATAACCTGGTTGAGTTGCTAAAACATTAATAGCAGCCGACATTGACCCAACATTAGCATTATAGGAATCATCCCAAATTAATTGAGTTTGATTTAATTTAATTGGGTAAAGACGCCCTTTCACAGATTTCGACGTTGCTAATCCCTTCTTAACTTCTATTAAAGTTGCACCTACTGATATTGCTAAAGCTGCAGCAGCAATTGCATTAGATACATTATGCTCACCAACTAATGGTAAGGTGATTTCACTCTCACCAATTGGTGTGCACAATGTGAAAATAGTCTGATCCATTACTTTTATATTACTAGCATAAAAATCAGCAGAAGAATTATGTAAAGAAAAGGTCCAAACAGTTTTATTATTTAGCTCTTTTAACCAATTATCAGAACAACTATCTAAATTAATAATCGCGATGCCGTTTTCTGAAAGCCCTTCAAAGATTTCACCTTTAGCTGTTGCTACCCCTTCAAGTGAACCAAAACCTTCAATATGAGCTAAAGCAATATTATTAATGAGTGCACTATTTGGTTTAACTAAACGAGTGGTATAAGCAATTTCACCAATATGATTTGCACCCAGTTCAATAACTGCAAATTGATCTTGCTTTGATAATCTTAATAACGTTAATGGAACTCCAATATCATTATTAAAATTACCTTGAGTATAAAGTGTTTCACCACACTGCTGTAAAATAGTAGCAGTCATTTCTTTCACAGATGTTTTACCTGATGAACCAGTCAACGCGACAATTTTAGCTGAGCTTTGATCTCGCACAAATGAAGCGATTTGACCTAATGCTAAATGGGTATCATTTACTACTATTTGAGGAATATCATCGTCGAGTTTGTGATTAGCAATTACCAAACAAGCTCCATCTTTAATAGCTTGTTTAGCAAATAAATGACCATCAAATTTATCACCCACTAATGCAATAAATATTGATTTATGAGTAATTTTTCGTGAATCAGTACAAATTTCTTCAATAGTTAATCTCTCATCTTGAATATGATAAGAAGTCCCATTAACTATTTTTTCAACTTGCTTAATATCTAAAGGAATCATGATTGATTCTCTACCCCTAAAATCTGTTTTACGGTTTCTTGATCTGAATAATGATGCTTTGTTATACCTATAATCTGATAATCTTCATGTCCTTTCCCAGCTATTAGAATAACATCATCAGGTTTGGCTTGAGCTAGGGTCTTTGTGATAGCTTCAACTCTATCAGTAATAACTTGTGTATTTTTAACGTCAGTTAGCCCTTCTTGTATATCATGAATAATTTTTATTTCATCTTCAGTACGAGGATTATCATTAGTTAATACAATTTTATCGGCAAACTGTTCAGCAACTTCCCCCATTAATGGTCTTTTACCTGTATCTCTATCGCCTCCACAGCCAAAAATCACCCATAATTTACCTTTGCAATGAATGCGGCTTGCTTGTAATGCTTTTTGTAGAGCGTCAGGTGTATGGGCATAATCAATGATTACCGTTGGGCTATTTTTCACGTGTATCACTTCCATGCGACCACATATTGGCTTAAGATACGATGCCATATTGACTACTGCAAAAAATGGATAATCAAGTGTTAGTAATGTTGCGATTGCTAATAGTAAATTTGATACATTAAATTCACCTAGTAATCGGCTATGAATAATGGCATTACCCCAACTTGATTCCATATAAATTTCGGCACCTTTATCATGATATTCAATCATTGACACACCAACAAAAGGGTTGTCCATCATCTTCAAGCGTCGCAATGACTTAGGTTGGCATGATACTGCAGTCGCTTTTGATAATTTATCAATCCAACGTCGTCCATAAGCATCATCATAATTAATAATGGGTTTTCCTGAACTAGCTACCTGCTTTTCTTTTTCATCAGAACTAAATAGCGACCATTTTGCCTTAGCATATCTATTCATCGTTTTATGATAGTCAAGATGATCTCGGCTTAGATTAATAAATACTGTCGCTGCACAATGTAATTCTTTTACCCGACTCATCGATAACCCATGGGAAGAAATTTCCATTGCCACAACTTGAACACGTTTTGCTACAAAATCAGCTAGATAAGACTGAACTTCTACAGCAGATAAAGTTGTGTTTGGCGAGGGTTCGAGATGATTGTAAACACCATTACCAATCGTGCCTAACAATGCGGATTTTTTATTTAATAAAGTTGCACATTGTGCAATCAACTGCGTAATTGTCGTTTTACCGTTTGTCCCTGTTACTCCAATTACAGATAAATGTTTAGAAGGCGAATGATAAAAATCAGCTGCAATTTTTGATAATTTTTGAGAAAGTTGAAACACACTTATTTGTGGAATAACTTTCTCGTCTTTTTGATTTAGGTAATCAATTTTCAAATCATTTGATTTTCTGTTTGTTTCAGTTAGAACAAGTACAGCACCTGATGAAATTGCTTGAGGAATAAAATCTTTACCATTAACGGTATACCCTTTAATAGCTACAAACACATCTCCTTTTTGCACTTTCCGACTATCAATTACTAATTGATTAAGCGGGAAATCATCTACTGGTAGTTGATTCCCACCTAATAAGTTATATAAAGTTTTAAATGTGCTTGTTGCCATTATTTATTACCTATTAATATACAATCATTTGACCATCAACTTGACGATCTGGTTTTACATTCATTGTTCTAAGAACTCCCCCCATAATACGGCTAAAAACAGGGGCTGAAACAGAACCACCATAATATTGCCCAGCTTTTGGATTATCGATAACAACAACCAGTGAATATTTAGGTCCTGTTGCTGGTGCAATACCAGCGGTATAAGCTAAATATTGATTAACATATCGTCCACCAGATAGTTTTTTAGCTGTACCCGTTTTAACACCTACACTATATCCAGGGACAGAAGCTTTGGTACCACCTCCAGTCACAGCAACCGCTTCCATTAATTGCACTACTGTTTTAGCTGTTTTTTCAGCTACAACACGTTTACCTTCTACTGGCTCGTTAATTTTTAATATTGAAACAGGTCGATAAACACCATAGCTACCGATAGTTGCATAAGCCCTAGCTAGCTGTAGTGGGGTAACACTTAATCCATAACCAAAAGAAAACGTCGCTCTTTCTATATCAGCCCATTTTCTTGTTCTATCAGCAGCAATTGAACCACTCACTTCTCCACCTAAACCGAGTTCAGTTGGTTGTCCTAACCCAAAACGGCTATAAAACTCAACAAGGTCACCTGATTGCATTTGTAAAGCTAACTTACTCACACCGACGTTACTTGATTTTTCAAGGATACCAGCCAAATTTAGGGCTTTTTGATAAGACACATCTTTGATTTCATAACGATTTACCAAAAAAGGTCTAGTATCAATAACCGTGTTTAAATCAGCTATTTTTTTCTCTAATGCAGCCATAACAACTAAAGGTTTAACTGTTGAACCTGGCTCAAATGCATCTGTTATCGCTCGATTTCGTAATAAACTATAATCAATTGAAGATCGATTATTCGGGTTATAGGATGGACTGGTTGCCATAGCCAATATTTCACCCGTGTGAACATCAATTAAAACAGCTGTGCCACTATCAGCTTTGTTAAATTCCACAGCTTGACTAAGTTCACTGTAAACGAGCGATTGTAAACGTTCATCAATACTTAATGTCAAATCAGAAGCAACTTCACTTTCAGTCCTTTCTAATTCTTCTATAACTCTACCAACACGATCTCGCCTAACAACACGTTGTCCTGATTCACCAATCAGCCATTTATTAAAGCTTTTTTCAATTCCTTCTGAACCTTTTTCCGTTCCATTTTCATCAATGTCAGTTAAACCGATTAATTGTGCTATATTTTCAGCTGCTGGATAATAACGTTTAGATGTTTTGGCAAACGAAATACCAGGTAATTTTAATTGTTTTAAATAATCCGATATTGTTGGTGTAATTTGTTTAGACAAATAAACAAAACGCATCGATGGATTACTCAATTTTTGCTCTAGTGTCGACATTGGAATATTCAATGTCTTTGCTAATCCTTGCCAACGGATATCATTAGGATCAACTCCGCCTTTTTGTACAACAATTTTCGGATCAGCCCAAACATCATACATAGGTACACTAACAGCCAATGCTCTGCCATTACGATCCGTAATCATTGCTCGAGGTGCGCTCATTTCTTGATGACGAATTGAGCGTTTATTGGCTTCAGCAATTAACTTATCAGGTTCTATTATTTGTAAAATTGCCAATCGGACAAGTAAACCAATAATTGCTAAAATAATAAAACCATAAACAATATAAAATCGAGTGAGGGTAAAAATTTGTTTTTTACTATTTAATTTATTCCCTTTATTCGATTTTGTAGTATGTTTTACATTATCTCTTTTATTAGCAAACTTCATTATTTACTCTTTATCACAATAACGGTTTCATTTTGCGGTGTCACATACGACATGCCCAATTGATTTTTAGCTTTATCTTCAACACGTTTTGGATCAGCAAGTACATTTTCCTCAATAACTAAATTACGCCATTCACTTTCTAAAACATCTTGTTCGAGTAATAATTGTTCACGTTCAAATAATTGTTTACGGACTTGCTGGGTTATAACTAATACAGCTCCAGCAGAAATAATAATAAAAACCAATAACAATAATGAAATTTTTTGATGGCCGAGCAAATCACTAAGGATTAATCCAAATAAACTTTTGCTGGGTCTTTTTTGATTGTGTATATCTACACTTGTTCTTTGATAAATTTCATTGTTACTATTCATTTTTCCTTTCTGCTATCCTTAATATCGCGCTTCGAGAACGCGGGTTACCATATATTTCATTATTGCTTGGCTTAATTTTGCCAAGTGATTTTAATTTAGCATCACCATATTGTTTAATTTGTTGTTCTGTTAATGGTAAGCCAGCTGGTAAATTAGGACCTTTACTCTGTTTATTTATAAATTGTTTTACAATTCTATCTTCTAATGAATGAAAACTAATAACTGCAAGTCTTCCTTGAGCAGCAAGCACTGACAAACTACTATTTAAGGCTTGCTCAACTTCTTCCAATTCACTATTTATATAAATGCGAATAGCTTGGAACGAGCGTGTTGCTGGGTGTTTATTTTTATCTTTTTTCGGTGTTGCTTTTTCAATTAGATTTGCTAATTCTAATGTACGAGTAATTGGTGAAACTTTATTCTGTTCCACAATTGCACGTGCAATCCTTTTGGCAAACTTTTCTTCCCCAAAAGTTTTTAAAACCCATGCGATATCATTTTCATCACTATTTAGTAACCACTCACTTGCAGTTACACCTTTGCGGTTATTCATCCGCATATCAAGTGGTCCATCTCGCATAAAAGAAAATCCTCTTTCAGGATCATCTAATTGTGGAGATGAAACCCCCAGATCTAATAAAAAGCCATCAATATTACCTAACAACCCTAAATCATTGATATATTGATGTACATTCGAAAACTCTCCTCGAATAAAAGTAAACCTAGGATCGGTTATATTAAGTGAGGCTTGTTCAGCACGTTCATCTCGGTCAATTGCAATTAGTTTCCCTTCTTCGCCCAATTGTTCAAGAATTAACCTAGAATGACCACCACGCCCAAAAGTACCATCAATATAAATACCGTTTTTTTTTATATTTAATGCAGCCACAGCTTCATTTAACAAAACAGTTTTATGTTGATAATCCATCTTTATTTACTCTTATTAAATTGTTAGACTTTTTAAATTTTCTGATAAGTTTTCAACATCTGTTGATAATGTGGCAATGTCATCACTAATTTGTTGATACCAAATTGCTTCATCCCATATCTCAAATTTATTAGATTGGCCAACAAACATGGTATGTTTTTCTAGTTTTGCATAAGTACGTAAAGTTGGTGGAAGTAAAATACGTCCTGCATTATCTAAATTACATTCCGTTGCATAACCTAATAATAGTCTTTTAATTCTTCGTTCTGCTTCAACAACTGTTGATAATGTTGATAGCTGTAATTCAATTTTTTGCCATTCAGTCATTGAATAAAGTGTCAAACAGGGGTGATATAAACCAATGGTACAAACTAAACCATCAGGCAAAAATTCACGATAACGAGTAGGGATTGCTATTCGCCCTTTGCTATCTAAATTGACTGAAATTGCACCACTAAACATGAAAGCACCGTAATTGTTAATTTTTATTGTTTTTAAATTATTAAAAAAATCAATATGTTAATTAAAAAACCTATTTTTTACCACTTAACCCCACTTTTTACCACAAAAGTTACAAAAATAATAGATATTTAATCAAATAATTTCTAACAATTTAAGAAATTAATAAGATAATAAGTGAGCACTAACAAATTAAGTAAAGCGCTTAGAAATGGTAAGACAAAATTATTAACAGTGTTTATTAATATCCGAAACAAACTAATAAATAAAAAAGCCACAAATAATCAATTTATTAATAATTAAAAATAGCTCAATAGATGTTTTAATATGAGACCATAAATGAGAGCTTTGCCAGTAAAACTGGCAAAGTTGATTGTTCGGTTAAGATGCTGTCCAAAAACCAATTACATTGACTTTGTTTTGTTGCAGTATTGCACGAATTGGCATTTGATTAATATCATCTCCCTTTTCTGCTTGTTGTAATACCTGCATTTTGCTTCCTCCAACTAAATGCAGATAGATATTTTGACTATCTAAAATAGTTGGTAATGTTAAAGTAATGCGGTCTAATGGAGCCGTCAATGGAGTCATTCCAACAACTTTGCGACCTGATTTCATATCCAAACCAGCCCGCAAATTTGCCGCACCCGGGAAAAGTGAGGCAGTATGACCGTCTTCTCCCATTCCTAAGATTAAAACATCTAAAGGCATAGGAATTTTATTTAAAATTTTGTCTGTAATTTCTGCACCATCAAATGGATTATCACAACTATTTTTTAAACCTACAAAATTGGCCAATTTAGCTTTATTTTGTAATAAGTAAGTTAACACTAATTTTTCATTACTAGCGTCATCGGTATCATCTACCCACCTATCATCTACTAATGTAATAAAAACATTGTGCCAATCTAAATCTTGTTGGCTTAATAGTTTAAATAATGGAATAGGTGTTTTACCACCTGATACAGCAATAGAAGCATGTCCCTTTTTATCAATAGCTTGTTTCAAATCTTTGACAATATAAGCAGCTAAATCTTCAATTAATAATTGACTATTTGGATATTTTTTTAATGTAAACATATTGTTAAATTCCTCTATTCAAACTCATGCCATGAATGACCATCTTTAGTTATCAAAGCAACCGAAGCGACAGGCCCCCAAGTACCAGCAGGATAAGTTTTAGGTGGTTCATTATCTAATTTCCAGGCACTAATAATTGAATCAACCCATTTCCAAGCTGCCTCTACTTCATCTCGATGAACAAATAATGCTTGTCTTCCTCGCATCACTTCAAGTAACAACCGCTCATAAGCATCAGCACTTTGTTGATGAAAAGTTTCACTAAAACTTAAATCTAACTTAGTCGTTTGTAAATTATGTGTACTGTCTAATCCTGGCACCTTATTTAAAATTTCAATATCCATACCTTCATCTGGCTGTAGACGAATTGTTAGTTTATTCTGCGGTAGTTCAGAATAAGACTCACTAAATAAATTAAGGGGTAAAGATTTAAAATAAACTACTACTTCAGAACACTTGCTTGGTAAACGTTTTCCGGTTCGTAAATAAAAAGGCACACCCGCCCAACGCCAATTATCAATATCAACTCGAATAGCAACAAATGTTTCCGTATTACTTTGTTTGTTTGCACCATCTTCTTCTAAATAACCAGGAACATTGATACCATTAACAAACCCTGCAGTATATTGTCCTCTAACAACTTTTTCACGGATATTTGCTTTATTAATTGGACGTAATGCATTAAGTACAGCAATCTTTTCTCTACGCAAGCTATTATCTTCAAGATTTGCAGGTGGAGACATGGCAATCATCGTCAGAATTTGTAATAAATGGTTTTGCACCATATCACGCATTTGACCCGCTTTATCAAAATAACCCCAGCGGCCTTCAATTCCTACTTGTTCTGCAACAGTGATTTCAACATGATCAATAGAATTTCTATCCCAAAGCGAAGCAAATACAGGATTAGCGAAACGAAGTGCGAGTAAATTTAAAACTGACTCTTTTCCTAAGTAATGGTCGATACGATAAACTTGTGATTCACTGAAAAATTTTGCAACTGAATCATTAATTTCCTTTGATGATTGCAGATCAAAACCTAGTGGTTTTTCCATTACAATTCTATTTTGAGCCTGATTTAAACCTGCTTCAGCTAACCCTTGGCAAATCGTACCAAAGGCATTGGGATGCATCGCAAAATAGAAAATAGCAGGATGTGACTTTTCAAGCTTATCTTTTAATAAATTAAAACCGGCAATGTCATTAACATCTAATTTATGAAAGTTAAGGCGTTGGCTAAAACGTTGCCAAATACTTTCATCTAGTGGTTCAGTCATAAATGTGGTTAACGCATCTTTTGCAACCTCAGTGTAAGCGGCTTGATCCCAATCAGCTCGACCTACACCTAAAATTTTTGTCTGCTTTGGCAACTTTCCATATTTTTCTAATTGATATAGAGACGGTAAGAGTTTGCGCCTTGTTAAATCCCCTTTAGCGCCAAAAATTACCAAATCGCAAGCTGGGATATCAGACATGAGTTTCTCCTAAAATGGTGTAATCTACAATTTATTTTATTATGTTTAATACCAATATACATCAAGTTAATAGAATAAATTATAACAATAGGTATTTGTCGTTTTAAGACTATAGTAAAAAATAAAAGGTCACCATTTAGGTGACCTTTTATTTAAAGATATTGTTGAATGATTTTTCAACAAACATATGATTATGCGCGTACAAAATCCATGTGAACTAATTTTGGTTTAAATGGATGACGTTGTACTGCTTGCACTTTAGCTTTAACTGCTTTACCGTCAATTTCAATAGTTAGTACTTCAGAATAAAACTCTGGTTTTTCTTGCATATTGAAAATTTGATTGTGATCTAACACAATAGAAATTGCAGGTTCTGTTCCACCATAAACAATTGCTGGGAACTGACCAGCGTGACGCAGGCGGCGGCTCGCACCCTTACCATGCTCTTTTCTAACTTCTGCTTTAAATTTAAACATATTGATTTCTCTTGTTTATTCTAAATAAAAAACCAATTACAGGCGACCCAGTAGTTGGCTATAAAATTGATGCTCTAAAAAGCGCTAAGGATTATAAAGTGTTATGATTGTAAACGCAATCAAATAATCAGTTTAATAAAGATATAGTCTTATATTGATTGCGTTTGCAATATCAAAACCTAATGATTAAATAACTTCAATCTTAAATCCATATGTTGATTTCTGTATTGGCGATAATTTTAACGCCTTATTAATACGACACGTTTCAACACATACCATAGATTGATATTCTTCATCAGCAAAATCCGCCATTGCTTTAGCTTTATCTATCCAAGGATTCCAAGTAACAACATCACTTGCATTAACATTAGTTAATTTAATTGTTCGTTTACCATCGGTAATAAGGATTGAGTCATCCGCATGGGTATAAATGCGATCAACCTCTTGATTAAAGGTAAGTTGCCCTGAAATTGATGGTTTATTTTCAACTGCTAAGCGTTCTTGATAAGAATCGCCTAAACCTTTAACAGTGACATCATTAATATTATTAACTTCAAAATAAGTATGTAATGCACTTGTTGCTTCGAAATCCCCAGTGCAAGATAAATTCACTTCACACGTTTGTCCAACATGAATGGTTAACCAAGCTTGGAAAGGTTTTGTGAAAAACTGTTCTGTTTGCTGATTATTAGTTAATGATAAAGTTAAATTCACTCCATTATTATCTTCTTTGCAAGAATCTAATTTCCATTCAACCAGACGCGCAAAACCATGCATAGGATCACCCAATTTACCAAACCATGGCCAACAAATTGGTACTCCCCCTCTAATTGCAACTTCCTTTTTAAAGTTAGCTTTTTGACTTAACCAAATAACAGGTGTCGGTTCTGTTGAAGGTTGCCAAAATAAAAGATGAGCACCTTGTAACGATACTGCTGCTGAACACGTTTTATGTTTAATCACTATGACAGGCAATTCACCAAATGTACATTGATTAACTGATGCACTCACTGATGTACTTGATAAATCACTATCTAAAATCTGCTTAATAATACTCATATTTACTCCTAACTATCTAATTTGCTTGGCGAACATCGTCTTTAGTCATTAATTGTACGCGCATTATTCGAATTATAAAAACGGAATAAAAGCTTTTTTTACTAAATTGGAGTAATATAGCCAGCTATTTATTATCAGTTGCTGACACTTTTTTAAAAATTTGAGGAAAGGTATATGGTTCAATATAAAATCCCGTTGAGTTTATATATACATATGCCATGGTGTGTACAAAAGTGTCCATATTGTGATTTTAATTCACATAACATGAAGAAAACGCCCGATTATTCAGCATATATAAATCATTTAATTAATGATTTAAAACAAGACGTCATGCTTTCAAATGATCGTTCTATTGACTCTATTTTTATTGGTGGAGGTACACCCAGTCTTTTCTCCGCGGATTTAATTAATAAATTATTAATGAGTATAAATAAAATTATACCAATTAATCACGACGCAGAAATAACAATTGAAGCCAATCCTAATTCAGTTGATGTAGAAAGATTTAAGGGATATCAACAAGCTGGAATTAATCGAATATCAATTGGTGTACAAAGCTTTCAAGCAGATAAGCTTGCAAAATTAGGACGAGTTCATAATCCGCAAGAAGCAATAGATGCTGGAAAATTAGCACAAAATTTAAAGTTAAAAAGCTTTAATATAGATTTAATGCATGGCTTGCCTAATCAAACAGTATGTGATGCATTAAGTGATCTAAAACAGGCAATAGAAATTGCACCGCCACATTTATCTTGGTATCAACTTACAATAGAACCTAACACTTTATTTGGTTCTAAACCGCCTGTTTTACCTGATGATGATATGTTATGGGATATTTATCAACAAGGCCATCAATTATTAACTAAGCATGGTTACCTACAATATGAAACATCTGCTTATGCAATGGCCAATTATCAATGCCAACATAATTTAAATTATTGGCGGTTTGGTGATTATATCGGTATTGGTTGTGGTGCTCATGGAAAATTAACCCAAAATGATGGCACAATTATTCGCACCGTAAAAACAAAACATCCTAAAGGATATTTAGAAGGACGCTATTTGGAACAATCTTATACTGTCCCTAAAGATGAGTTAGCATTTGAATTTTTTATGAATAGATTTAGATTATTTGAAGCCACACCTAAATCCGAATTTGAACAACGAACTTTTTTACCTTTACACTCTATTGATAAGCAGATATCGACTGCTGTTGAAAAAAAATATTTGATTGATAACAACCAATGTTGGCAAATCACAGAGCATGGGAAATTATTTTTAAATTCATTACTTGAAATATTCTTATAACGAAATCAGTTAAAAGATTTACTATTTATTAACAAAACAAATACTAACAATTTAACTAAACCTACGCATATCTTAACTAAAACACATCTGAAAAGAGTGCATAATATGTACAACAATGAATTTATTTCATTGTTTTCCTATTCCTTATGTTTTCCCAATAACATTGTTATTGGGATTTTTTTAGGGTTTGAAATAAGATTAATTATTTATATTTTCCGATAAGAATTTTTCAATCGCGATAAGGGATGATGTTCCTTCCATTGGCCCTTTATAAGATGAAGACAACGCATAACAAGCATTTGCATACATTAAAGTCTGTTCAACACTAAATCCTGACAGTAGTAAACTCACAAAAGTTGCATCAAAGCAGTAATCAGCACCCGAATGGTCAATCGCATCAATACTAAAACCCTTAGAATAAATTGTATTAATATTATTTTTATCATCGCAACAATAATAATTTGCACCATCACTGCCTTTTTTCACCACGAGATGTTTGATACCTTTCTCCAATAAAGCTTTAATCGTTTCTTCATCACTTTCATAATTTTCAGAAAAATACCTAACTTGTGTTTCATTAATCAAAATGATATCGGTAAATTCTAATATATAACTAAAAGACTGTTCTATCTCACGAATCTCCGACATTTCTTTATGCAAATTAGGATCAAAAGAAACAGTTCCACCATGGCTTTTAATAAAATTTATTACTTTGCACATCGCATCAATGGCTCGAAATGAATAAAGTGATGATCCCATAATATGTAAATGATTGCAGTCTTTTAATAAAGCTTCATTCACATGATCAAATGAAATTAAGCCACAGGCACTATTTAAAACGTTATAAATTAAACTTCGCTCTTTTGGACCAATTTGCGTTGAAAATGCGCTAGCTGTTTTTACTTTATTGTGAGATGTGATCCCATTAACATTAACCCCATCTTGTTTAAGTCGGTTGATGCACATTTTTCCAAAAGGATCTTTTCCTACACAACTTAAAAAGATAACTGGAAAACCTAATTTGGCAACTTGATTTGCAAAGATAGCCGGGGCTCCACTAGGGTATGGTCCAATATATTCATTTGTATAATCAAACCGTTGATTGAATTCCTTAGCAACAAATTCAACAAACAATTCGCCCATTGTACAAATTTTAACATCCATGTTAATTAGGCCTCCAATGCATTATGGTAAGTCACAGAATATTTAGTTGTTGTATGTTGTTTAAAATTAGAATTAAGCAATAGTTGATGATATTCATTAACAGCGGAGCGGGATAAAATAATAACATCCATGTTTTTTAATTTACCAATAGTATGATTATCATTACTGCTGATTCTTGGTGGTAAAATACCGATAGAATGATCTGAACTTTTTAATATCTGTTGATAAAGTTCTTGATGTTCAATATCTTGAATAGCTAAATAATTGTTAGTATTAATAGCTGCGAATTCGAATATAAAATGTGATATTGGGAATTGCGTTAATATAGATGATGAAAAGTTAGGATGCTGTAGTACATTACCATTTATTAAAAAACCACCAACAAGAATCACTTCTGCATCTGAGAATTCTCTAACCAGTTTCGCGTTATTAATATCATTTAAAATAACTGTTAATGATTTTTTATTATGCAGAAAAGGAATCAATTTTCGAATCAAATGACCATGACTTAAAAAAATTGTATCACCATCTTCAATATAATTTAGACAAGTTTTTACTAAATTAACATCACTATTATCAGTATTAAGATATGATGCCAAACGACTTGGATACACACTATTTGAATTGCTAATAAAATCTTCAGGCGAAATATAGATTGCTCGCCCAAAAAAACGTTTTAAATACCCTTGATGTTCTAAATATGTTAAATCCTGACGAATAGTTACATGAGAAACTTGTAGCATGTCAGATAACTCATCAACTTTTATTTCTCCATTTTTGCGCACAATCGCAGCAATTTCCAATCGCCGCTTTAATTGTGCCGAAGATACTTTAGCCATTTCACATCCTATGTTAAAAGATAAATACCTAACTCAAAAACAGATAAAATTTATCATACAAGTTGTAAACGATAAACCCTAGAAAGGAACTGAACCGATTAAGTAGTGTAAAAATATACTCAGTTTGTACTTTATTTTTAAATTACAGAGATATAGTTAATCGTTAAAATAGAATATTAACAACTCAAAAATTGTTAAATAGCACAATATATTTAAATAAAAGTTATCAAAAAACCCCGTTCCTCAACATTATTTTCAGATCATCTCCCACCATTTCAACAGATTCAAATCGGAACTGAGGTGCTAACGAAAGTTTTTGTAAGTGAGGTAATACAAACATATCTTGTGCATTATGACCAAGCAATTTAGGTGCATAATAGATGATTAACTCATCCACGAGATTTTGCTCAATTAGCGCACCGGCTAAATGAGATCCAGCTTCAACCCATACAGAATTTATTTGCTGCTTGGCTAATATGGATAATAATTCTAATAAGTCGACTTGATGACTGTTTGATGATTCAATGATAAGTTTTGTATTTGGTGATGATATTAGAACATTTTGCTTTCTAACCAACCAAGTTTCACCAGGCTGATTAAAGATATTTTCATCACCCGTCATTTGATTTTTGCTATCGATTATCACTCGTATAGGTTGACGAATTTCGGTAGAAGGGTAAATTTCTTTAATTGAATCAGGTAATTCATTATATCTAACCGTTAAACTCGCATTATCTTCCTGAACTGTTTTTCTGGTACTTAAGATACAACTTGCCTGAGCTCTATATTGCTGAACATCTTGTCTTGCCGCAACGGAGGTTATCCATTTACTTTCGCCTGATGCCATAGCTATTTTACCATCTAAAGAAACTGCCATTTTAAGTTGTACAAATGGCAAACCTGTTCGCATCCGTTTTAAAAAGCCTTTATTAATGGCTTCGGCTTGATCAGCTAACACACCAACACAAACTTCAATGCCTGCATCAGTTAATCTCTTTATACCTTGTCCTGCGACATTGGGATTAGGATCCTGCATAGCAATAACAACTCGTTTAATTCCCGATTTAACCAGTGCATCTGCGCAAGGAGGTGTTCTTCCATAATGGCTGCAAGGCTCTAGCGTTACATAAGCCGTAGCATCTTTAGCTTCATCACCAGCCATTTTTAGTGCATAGACTTCTGCATGAGGTAAACCAGCTTTCATATGAAAACCTTTACCAATGATGTGATCATTTTTAACAATGATACAACCGACATTAGGATTAGGGGTAGTAGTGAAGCGACCAAATTTAGCAAGCTCAATAGCTTGCTGCATATAAAATTGATCTTTATTCATAGTCATAATGAGGATTACTTTTGTTGTAACTTAGCAATTTCATTACTGAATTGTTCAATATCATCAAAGCTAAAATAGACAGATGCGAAACGAATATAGGCAACTTTATCAAGATTTTTAAGCTCTTCAATAACAAAATTACCAATTAATTTGGCCGGTACTTCCCTTTCTCCTGTTGCTCTCAGTTTCGATTTAATTCGAGTAATTGCATCTTCAATTGCATCAAAACTAACAGGGCGTTTTTCTAGTGCTCGTTTTATACCATTTCGGAGTTTATCTTCATTGAAAGGTTCGCGAACTTTATTGCTTTTAATAACATTAGGCATAATTAATTCAGCCACTTCAAATGTCGTAAAACGCTCATTACATTCGACACATTGTCGACGACGACGAACCTGAAACCCTTCACCAACTAAACGAGAATCAATAACTTTTGTATCATCTGCATTACAAAACGGACAGTGCATAAATATATCCTGATAACGTTTTAACTTACATTACAATAGCCGAAATTAGCCATTTAAACAAGTTATCAACAAAGTAATATAAACTAGCTCTATTAATTAACTTATAATTCAAAAAAGCTAAAAACCGTCACCAATCTGGTGACGGGAATTGAATTTACCATGTCAATGAGATTAAGAAATCACGTAATTTATTAAAATCATCAGGCATATGGTGAGAAAGTAAAGGCATATCAGCTCGTTCAGCCAGAGGTTGTGGTAGCGAGATTGATCGGCCAAGGATATCCTCAACTACTTCTTTAAACTTAGCTGGATGAGCTGTACCCAAAAATAAACCATACTCCCCTTCTTGCAACTGGTCTCGTAATGCACGATAAGCAATAGCACCATGAGGCTCGGATAAATATCCTTTTTTATCTAATTTCTTAACCGTTTCTACGGAAACGGCATCAGAAACAGCAGCATGCCCTAATGATTTAAGTACCCAACCTTCTCGTTTATAAATTTCTTCGATTCTTGGCCAGTTGTTTGGCTGACTAACATCCATAGCATTTGATAATGTTGCCACAGTTTTATGGGGTTCCCATATTCCTGTTTCTAAATAACGTGGAACCGTATCATTAGCATTAGTAGCAGCAATAAAGCGTTTAATTGGTAACCCCATCGTTTTAGCTAGTAAACCAGCAGTTAAATCACCAAAATTACCACTTGGTACTGAAATAACTAATTGTTCGCGTTGTTTTGGCGTAAGCTGTGCATAAGCCTCAAAATAATAGCAAATTTGAGCTAAAAGCCGACTGATATTAATCGAGTTAGCTGAGTTTAAACCTATTGTAGTTTTTAGCTCTTCATCATCAAACGCTTTTTTAACTAAAGCTTGGCAGGCATCAAAATCACTTTGAATAGCAATTGTGTGAATGTTATCGCCTAAAGTACAAAATAGTTTTTCTTGTAACGGACTAATTTTACCTTCCGGATATAAAATCACTACACGAATATTGGGTAAGTGATAAAACGCATGGGCGACAGCAGCACCAGTATCACCAGAGGTTGCTGTTAAGATAGTAATCTTTTTATCTGCTGCCACTTGGACTAAAGCCTGAGCCATAAAGCGTCCACCAAAGTCTTTGAATGCTAATGTTGGGCCATGATAAAGTTCTAATGTTCCAATATCATCTTCTACTGATTTAACTGGAGCTGGAAATTGGAATGCGTTTTGCACTAATCGATGCATATCATTATCGCTAATTTCATTGCCAATAAACGCCGATAAAATTTTGGCACTACGTGTTATAAAGTCCATTTTTAAAAGTGCTTCTATTTCTGCAGATGAAAATTTTGGCAATTGTTCTGGAAAAAATAAACCTTGTTCTTTCCCTAAACCTTGTTGTACCGCCTGCGCGAAACTAACTTGCTCTGAATGATCTTTTAAGTTATACAGTTTCATAATGTGTTCCAATTCTTTTATGCTTTAATTGTTTTTTTATTGATTTAATATTATTGTTTTGTTTAATAACTTAAATCTCTCTTGCACCTTGTGGATCTATTTTACAAATATGAGTAAAACCTTCTTCATTTTGTAGATAAGAACTTTTTAACAACGACTCAATCTGCTGCGCAGTTTCAAGGTTGTCGGCCACCACAAACATCGTCGGCCCTGAGCCTGATATACCCGAGGCTAGTGCACCAAGTTGTTTGACCTTTTTTTGTGTTTCATCGAAATTAGGTAGCAATTGTTTACGATAAGGTTCTGCAATATTATCAATCAACATTGCTGCTGCAAGTTTTGGTTGTTTAGTATAACAAGCATGTAAAAAACCACCTACGTAACGACCGTGCGCGACACAATCGGCTTTTTGATATTGAGCTGGTAATATTGCTCGAGCTTCAGCTGTAGAAACTTTAATACCAGGATAAGCCATCACCCAATACCAATTTTCAAAATGAGGTATTGACTCACTTATAATGCCCATTTCGTCGAGAATAAGTTGCATTCCACCTAAATAGCAAGGAGCAACATTATCATAATGCACACTACCAGAAATGCAGCCTTCAAGTTCGCCCATCATGGAGAGCAATTCAAATTTATTAAATGGTTCATTAAAAAACTTATTTAACGCAACAAAAGCACCAACAATAGAGCAAGCGCTTGAACCTAATCCAGAACCAATAGGCATGTTTTTTTCAAGCGTCATTTTTATCGGTAATGTTTTCCCTATGGCTTTACAAAAACGCTGCCAACATTGATAAACAATATTTAATTTGGGATCCTTTGGTAAATTTTTAACAAATTGACCTTGGCTGGTAAAGCTAAACTCAGTTGCAGACTCGATAGTAATACAGTCGCCCAACATCGCACCACTAATTGGATTGATTGCTGCACCTAAAATATCAAAGCCAACACTAATATTTGCCATTGATGCAGGTGCATACACAGTTAATGATTTTTGACTCATTTAGCCTCCAATTTTTCCAGATGTGGTTCGTAAAATATCGGCAAACACACCCGCAGCTGTAACGTCATTACCAGCACCATAACCACGTAATACTAATGGAATTGGTTGATAGTACCTAGTATAAAATGCTAAAGCATTTTCACCATTTTTAACTTTATAAAGTGGATCATCATTATCAACAGATTCTATCTTAACGCTACATTGGTTTCCATCAATACTACCAACATAACGTAACACTTTTCCTTCTTTAGCTGCCTTTTCTGATTTTTCTTTAAACTGAGCGTCTAATTGTGGTAGTTTTGCCATGAATTCATCGATACTACCTTTAGAATATTCAGCTGGTAATACTGACTCAACTTTAATTTGATCAAGTTCTAGTTGTAATCCAGCCTCCCGAGCTAAAATTAATAGCTTTCTTGCGACATCTGTTCCTGATAAGTCATCTCTAGGATCAGGCTCGGTAAAACCTTTTTCTTTCGCTAATTTAGTTGCTTCTGACAATGACATACCTTCGTCTAACTTACCAAAAATGAAAGACAATGATCCAGATAAAATCCCTGAAAACTTGATCAATTCATCACCAGCATTAAGCAGATTTTGTAAATTTTCTATCACAGGTAAACCTGCACCAACGTTAGTATCATATTGAAATTTTCGCTTACTATTAGCTGCTTCTTGCCGTAAACGATGGTAATAAGCCATCGAACTTGTATTGGCTTTCTTATTTGGCGTTACAACATGAAAACCATTAGCTAAAAAATCAACATATTTATCTGATACATCACTACTTGAAGTACAATCGACTAAAATTGGATTGAGGAGCCGGTTATTTTTAGCAAAATCAATAATGCTATTTAGAGTATAATTGGTCTCGCTTTGTTTTATTTGATCGCGCCAATTTGTTAAATCAATACCATCCCGATTAAGTACAGCATGTTTGGAATTAAATAAACCACAAACACGTAAATCGATTTGTTTGTTTTTAAGCCATTTTTGTTGCCGACCAATTTGATCAACCAATGCACCACCAACACCACCAACACCAATAACAAACACATCTAACATTTTGTCAGTACCAAATAGCATTTGATGCGTCACACGTACACCCATTACGGCAACATCATTATCAACAACGACCGAGATTGAGCGTTCCGATGAGCCTTGAGCAATTGCTACGATATTAATATTGGCTCGGGCTAATGCAGTAAAGAAATTAGCCGATAAACCACGTAAAGTACGCATACCATCACCAACAACTGAGATAATTGCTAATTTTTCGATAACTTCAATTGGTTCAAGTAAGCCATCCTTTAACTCTAAGTAAAATTCTTGACTTAATGCCTCTTCAGCTCGGTAGAGTTCGGTTTGAGGCACACAAAAACTAATACTATATTCAGATGATGATTGCGTAATAAGTACCACGGAAATACCAGCATAAGACATAGCGGAAAAAACACGCGCTGACATACCTACCATGCCTTTTAATCCTGGACCTGATACATTAATCATAGCCATGTTATTTAAATTAGTGATACCTTTTACTGGTGTTGAGCTATCAACAACATTAGCGCCGATTAACGTGCCTGCTGCATCTGGATTATTAGTATTTTTAATTAAACATGGAATTTGAAATTGAGCGATAGGTAAAATTGTTCTTGGATGAAGCACTTTTGCACCAAAATACGATAGTTCCATAGCTTCTTGATAAGACATCGTTTTTAGTAATTTAGCATCAGGCACAATTCGAGGATCACAAGTATAAACTCCGTCAACATCAGTCCAAATTTCGCAGCTGTTGGCACGTAAACACGCTGCTAATACTGAAGCTGAATAATCAGAGCCATTACGGCCAAGAACAACTAATTCTCCTTTTTCATTACCAGCGGTAAACCCTGGCATCAAAATTATATTTTCTGGAGGTATATGCATTTCACTGATTCGATGCGATGACTCGACAATATCAACTGTAGACTCTAGATAGTCCCCCTCAGCAATCAGCATTGCCACAGGGTTAATAACTGTTACAGCATGACCTTTCGCTTTAAGCAATTCTTGCATAATTGCAATCGAAAGTTTTTCACCTCTACAAATGATACTTGCATTAATACTATCCGGACATTGACCTAATAGCCGAATACCTTCTAATAGTTGTTTAACGTTATTTAACTCACCTAGAGCAAACTTTTTCATTTCTTCATAGGCAAAATTAGGTACCGCTTTCGAAATACCTTCTAGTAAGTCTGCAAAGATTTTTTCAGCATCGTAGATATTAGTTTGGATATCTTGTTTTGCAATGGTTTTTTCAACCATTGCCACTAGATGATTAGTAATTTTAGCTGGTGCAGATAAAACCGTTGCCGTTTGTTCTTGTTTAGCATTATTTTCAATAATCTCTGCTACACGCAAAAAACGTTCTGCGTTGGCAACAGATGTTCCTCCAAATTTTAAAACTTTCATATCACACCTTACTTATTTTTCTAACTTATGCCAATGATAATTCAAAATGCAATTTTTAAAAAATACTGATAAAACTAATATTTTGAATTCTTTTTACTTTAATTTCTATTTAAGAACTTTTTTATTTCACAAAGTAAAAAACCCGCCTTTTGGGGCGGGTTTTTCGATATTTTTAAGGAAAAATCAACCCGCCCTATATTTCATAATAGTGCCGGTGGTACCAATAATGCCTGAAATCATCATTACCATTTTCATTATTTTTCCTTAACTAAACCCTAAACAAAACAGCCCGACATTTTCATGTCAGGCTGTAAATAATTAAAATACCTTTTTGCTGTTTTCGTATTCATTCACTACCTTATTTAAGGCTTGATAGATACTTTCGGCATTTTGTTTTTGTAATGCCTCATCAAGTATGTTGAGATACGATAACATTAATTTTTGATTGTCTTCAGCAAATTGTGGTGAAACTTCCTGATCTTCATATAACATCACATAAGTGCGAGCAAATCCAAAGATTAAAAAGTAAACCGATGCGTTATTCGGATCTTCTTGGATTAATGACCTCATAGCCTTACGTAGTTTTACATACGAATCGGTACCAGGTAAGCTTGTCGCAAATGTTTTTGTTACTTCTGAAAATGTCATTGCTAAAACCTCAATCAAAATCACAAATAAGAAGAATAGCAATCCATTAACATAAGTGCAAGTCTATTTTGTTTTTCAATTCACTTTTTTATTATTTTTTTAAAACCTCGGTATCATATAATGGTAATTTAATTTCACCTTAAACTTCTTTGCAAACTGATAACCCTGCTGAAGCTTGTGCGACCGGCATAATTTCAATTGAATTCACATTAAAATGATTTGGTGTATTAACTAACCATGAGACGGTATTGGCAATATCTTCTGGTGTAATAAAATCCACATCTTTATATACCGCAGCAGCTTTTTCGTCATTACCATGGAATCGGACATTGGAAAACTCTGTTCCTCCACATAATCCGGGTTCGATATTTGTTACTCTGATTTTTTTACCCAATAAATCTGTTCTTAAATTAGCACTAAACTGCTTAACAAATGCTTTTGTTGCACCGTAAACATTTCCACCTTTATACGGATATGTACCAGCAACTGATCCAAGATTAATAATATAACCATAGTTACGCTCTACCATGCCAGGTAATATTTGATATGTTAAATGCACTAATCCAATAACATTGGTTTCAATCATTGTTTCCCAATCATTGTAATCAGCTTCATATGCGGGTGCTAAACCTAAAGCTAATCCTGCATTGTTAATTAATATATCGATAGGCTGAAACTCTTTAGGCAGCTGTAACAAAATTGTTTCAACAGAGTCTTTTTTTGTCACATCAAGAGTTAGCGGTAAAAAATTATTACCTAATTCTTGTGCAAGTTTTTGTAATTTATCAAGTCGTCTGGCTGCACCAATTACTTTATAACCATCAGTAATAAGTTTTCGGCAAATTGCTTTACCAAAGCCAGAAGAAGCACCAGTAACTAAAGCAATATTCATATCCAATCTCCTTCATAATAATTACAAGTGTATACCGATATTGAATGAAAAGAAAAATAGGTGCCAAAATATATACAACTTGTTTGAAAACATAACTATCTAAATTTTAGATAAAAATATATAAAAAAACCCGCTACAAGGCGGGTTCATATCGTATGTTTCATTTAGATGGTTCTTCGGATGGCTCATCATCTTTCAAAGGAACAATCAATGTATCGATATGGGTATTATTAATTAGCTGGCGTGCTGAAGACATTAATTTACTCCAAAAATCTTGGTGATGACCACAAACAACTAGATCTGCCCCATATTCGTGGATAGCTTCAATTAATACTTGTCCAAATTCACCATTACCAGAAAGAGTATGTGCAATTGGATAACCTGCATCATCAGCTAATTTATTTAATGCAATATGTGCATCTTCAGTGATACGATCTTTCATATCATTCATATTAATATCAACAAGGCCTGTATAAAGGTCAGAGTAATTGATGCCCACATGAATGAGTGATATTTGAGCATTATATGGTCTAGCCATTGAGACTGCTTTTTCAACAAGAACTTCACTTTCAGGTGATAAATCCACTGCGACTAAAATGTGTTTATAAGCCATAATATTCACTCCTTCCTATTTTGACGCTCTAATTAAATTAAGATTTTATTCTTCCTTTTTACTACTAAATTAATTTTTGAGCAAGCCAAAAAAGTGACCCAGATAACAAAATTGAAATAGGTAAAGTAAGAACCCAGGTTAATGCAATATTTTTAATCGTTTTACTTTGCACTCCTCCACCATCGACAATCATCGTACCGGCAACAGATGAAGAAAGGACTTGTGTTGTCGATACAGGCATTCCTGTATAACTTGCTATACCAATTGATAACGCTGTAGTAATTTGAGCTGAAACCCCTTGTGCATAAGTCATTCCCTTTTTACCAATCTTTTCACCAATAGTAATAGCTACTCGCCGCCAACCAATCATTGTGCCAACTGCAAGTGCTGAAGCTACTCCGATAATTATCCAAATTGGTGCATATTCAATTGTTTTTAATAAATCATTATTTAATGATTTTAGGTACTGTTTATCTTCTGCTGATACATTTGGTTGTTTAGCAACATGAGATACCGTATCAGATAAACATAATAAAATACGTCTAGTTTGAGAACGTTGATCTACATTAAGCGAACCATAATCGTTAATTTTATTGAACAAATTGTTAGCAATACTTAACGTAGTGAAGGATCGAGAATAATCACAATGATATTTATTTAAATCATTTTCAGGAGTTGCAGTATCAACTGCTGATTGTTTACCAATTACTGTATTGAGATCATCATTATGAGTGATAAAGTACTCTTCAATATTATGAATCGCATTTCTGGTATTGGTAATTTCATAAGTTGATGCCCCCATGTTAACAATAAAACCAGCGGGTGCAATGCCCATCAATACTAACATCAATAAACCAATACCTTTTTGCCCATCATTTGCGCCATGCGAGAAACTTACACCAGCAGCTGAAATAATAAGCATAATCCGAATCCAAAATGGCGGTTTCTTTTTACCATATAGCTTTTCACGCTGTTCTGGTGTCATAAAAATTCGTTCTCTTTTTTTACTACGTTTTTTACCTTGACCTTTACGGGTCCAATATTTTCGTAATAAAAAAATCATTAATCCAGCGATAACAAGACCAACAATTGGTGAAATGATTAATGATAGGAAAATTTGTATCATTTTTGGAATATTAAGTGCATCAATGATAGATGTATCCATAATAAATGCATTAGCCAATGCAACACCAATAATTGCACCAATTAAAGTATGAGAACTTGAAGCAGGAATACCTACATACCAAGTACCCAAATTCCAAATAATAGCAGCGAATAAAATTGAAAAGACCATCGCAAGTCCATGAGAAGAACTTACATTAAGTAATAAATCAGTAGGTAAAAGGTGAACGATTGCATAAGCAACACTAAGCCCGCCAAGTAATACCCCAAAAAAGTTAAACATACCAGCCATAAAAACAGCGAGCTGTTCTTTTAATGCTCTAGTATATATTACTGTCGCAACTGCATTTGCGGTATCATGAAATCCATTAATTGCCTCATAAAAAAGAACAAAAAATAGCGCTAAAACTAGTAATATAATCGTAGAAAATTCTAAATCAGCAAATAGATGAAACATAATATATCTTTCTGTTGTTAATAGCGCTTCTATTATCCTTGAGAATAACCCAATGAGCAAAACAATTTTTATATTTTTCTTTTCGCGTAATGAGAAGCTAAAACAGCGCAGATCATTAATTGTACTTGATGGAAAATCATTAACGGTAAAATTATTATGCCTGTTATAGACATAGGAAAAATTACACTAGCCATTGGAATACCACTCGCTAAACTTTTTTTAGAGCCACAAAATACAATAGTAATTTCATCCTCTTTGTTAAAACCCAAGAATCTCGAGCTATAAGTCGTAATTAATAACACAATAGTTAATAAGATGATTGAATACACAATGATTTCTAAAAGAGATAAAAAGCTGACTTTCGACCAAATACCATTAACCACTGCATCACTAAAAGCCACATAAACAACTAATAATATCGATATACGATCGGTCTTAGAAATTACACCTTTATATTTATCTACCCATTTACCAATAAAACGTCTTGATAAATGACCGACAATAAATGGCACCATCAGTTTAAGCATAATAGATTCAATGGCATCTAATATATTCATTGAAGCAGCAGCTTGAGTATGAATTAATAATCCAACTAATACCGGTGTGATAAAGACACCTAATAGGGTCGATGCAGAAGCACTACAGATTGCAGCAGCAACATTGCCTTTTGCAATTGATGTAAAGGCAATGGCTGACTGAACGGTAGCTGGTAGGACACAAAGATATACAAAGCCTAAATAAAGATCTTCTGATAAAAAAGTTGGAACCAGTACCTGCATCATCACCCCTAAAATAGGGAATACTACAAAGGTAGTAGTAAATATCAACAGATGCAATCGCCAATTTTTTATACCAACAATTATCGCATCAAACGACAGTTTTGCACCATGCATAAAAAACAATAGACCAATAGCAAAAGTTGTAAGATTTTCAAATAACACTTTTGCTTGTCCTTTACATGGAAAAATACTTGCTGTAGTCACAACGCAAATCAAAGTCAGCAAGAATGGATCAATTTTAAATCGTTGAAGTATATTCATGATATTAGCTTGATAAGTTAAAAAAATCGCCACATAAGTGGCGATTTAGCTAAAGTTATAATTTATTCCAAGAAACTTCTAAGAACATCAGATCGGCTAGGATGACGTAATTTACGTAATGCTTTAGCCTCAATTTGACGGATACGTTCACGCGTTACATCAAATTGTTTACCTACTTCTTCAAGAGTATGGTCTGTATTCATATCAATACCAAATCGCATACGTAAGACTTTTGCTTCACGTGGTGTTAGACCAGATAAAATGTCACGTGTTGCACTACGTAAACTTTCCGATGTAGCTGCATCTAGTGGTTGCTCAAGTGCAGTATCCTCAATAAAATCACCTAAGTGTGAATCTTCATCATCACCGACTGGTGTTTCCATTGAAATTGGTTCTTTTGCAATTTTTAGTACTTTACGAATTTTTTCTTCAGGCATTTGCATGCGGTCAGATAACTCTTCTGGTGTTGGTTCACGCCCAATTTCCTGAAGCATTTGACGAGAAATGCGATTTAGTTTATTAATTGTCTCAATCATATGCACAGGGATACGAATTGTTCTTGCTTGGTCAGCAATTGAACGAGTGATAGCTTGTCTAATCCACCACGTTGCATAGGTTGAGAATTTATACCCTCGGCGATATTCAAACTTATCAACCGCTTTCATCAATCCAATATTACCTTCTTGAATAAGGTCCAGGAACTGTAAACCACGATTAGTATACTTTTTAGCAATAGAGATAACTAAACGTAAGTTTGCTTCAACCATCTCTTTCTTGGCTCGACGAGCTTTAGCTTCTCCAATAGACATTCTTCTATTAATATCTTTGATTTGTTCGATAGAAAGATTAGTTTCTGTTTCAATTTGCTGTAAAGCTTTAATTTGCTCTTCAATTGATGATTCAAATTCTTTTAATTTAGCAGCAAATGCACCTTTACCTGTACTCGCTTTTTTATACCAGTCCATGCTATTTTCATTGCCAGTAAAATGAGTCATAAACTGTTTTTTCGGCATTTTACATTGTTCAACACAAATTCGCATAATAATACGCTCATGAGATCTTACTCGATCCATCATGCTTCTCATATTATTAACAAGAATATCAAACTGCTTGCCAACTAATCGGAATTGTTTGAAAACTTCAGATAGATTTTCAATTTCTTGTTGTGCTTTTTTATGAGCACGTCCATATTTTTTAATTGCAGCAGAAGTTTTATCATGTTGCTCTTGTAATTCAGCAAATTTCGCTTTTGCTACTTCTGGATCGATAGAGACATCATCATCAGCTGAAGAATCGCTTTCTTCTTCACTTTCATCATCACTATCGTCAATATCGATCTCTTCTTCACCGTCTTCCAATTCTTCAGGAAGTTCTTCTTCTGACTCTTCAGCATTCGGATCGACAAAACCAGTAATAAGGTCGGACAAGCGAACTTCGCCGCTTTCGATTAAATTATATTGTTCTAAGAGATAAGTAATGGCTTCTGGATATTCAGATACTGAGGTTTGAACTTGATTAATCCCATCTTCAATACGTTTTGCGATATCAATTTCGCCTTCACGGGTTAATAGTTCAACCGCACCCATTTCACGCATATACATACGTACTGGGTCAGTAGTTCGACCTATTTCTGATTCTACATTAGATAAAACTAATGCTGTTGCTGCTTCAACTGCCTCTTCATCTGGAACATTATCTGAAAGTAATAATTCATCTGAGTCTGGAGCTTCTTCAAGTACTTGAATCCCCATATCATTGATCATTTGGATAATATCTTCAATCTGATCTGAATCAATGATTTCTTCAGGCAAGTGATCATTGACGTCAGCATAGGTCAGGTATCCCAGCTCCTTACCCCGTATAATTAGGAGTTTTAACTGTGATTGAGAATTTTGCTCCATAAAGTATCACCATTTAGTTATTCGGTCATGTGTATTATATGTGCAGAATAAAAAGTATTTTTCTACACATACCCTATATATTTAGTCTTTTTTTGATAAAACAAGTATTAGTGTCGCTAATTCTTTTTTCTCTGCGGTACTTAATCCGGAGACTCTCTCTTTTGCGATCAGTTCATCTTGCCTTTGGGCGAGTATATTATCATATAACTCTTTTAAAGTATTAGAAAAAATTGATTCTATTTCATCATCTTGGTAATGGTACTCCCAGGTTGCTAAACGACTTAGCTGTTTATAATATGGTCGGTTAATACATTCAGTTAATATTTGTGCTGTAGTTATATTTGGATATTGTTGGCATAATTCAAGTAGTTCAATAAATATATCAATTCCCGCTAAGTTAACTTGCCTCATAACGTTAATATCAGATACCATCTTAGCTAGATTTGGATATTGAAGTAACAAACCAATTAAAATCCGCATAGTGGTCAATTTCATTTTTGGCACAGGTGCTGAATCAATAGTTCTATTTTCGCTTATATTATTATTCGCGATTAATTGTTCAATTTGGGATAGATCCAATAGACCCAAATAACGCCCTAATTTTTGAAGTAAATTAAGTCTAAATACTTTTGCTTTTACCTGTTCAAGTAAAGGAATAGCAAGTGAACTCAATTTAGCTTTACCTTCAGCTGATTTTAAATCGACCTGTTTTAATAACTCATCGAACAAAAATTCAGATAAGTTAGGCGCCTTTTTTATGTAATCTTCAAAGCCATCTTTTCCGACTTTACGCACGTAACTATCAGGATCTTCATCTTGTGGTAAAAAAGCAAAAGTTATATCTTTACCATCAATCAAACAAGGTAGTAATACATTAAGCGCTCGCCATGCAGCATTTCGCCCGGCTTTATCACCATCGTAACAAAATATTACGGAATCTGTTGCTCTAAATAGAAGCTTAATATGCTCTTCTGATGTTGCTGTTCCTAAAGCAGCTACAGCGTAATCAATACCGTACTGTGCAAGAGAAACAACATCCATATAACCTTCAACAATTATTAATTGCTTTAAATTACGATTAGTTTCTTGAGCTTCATAAAGTCCATATAATTGAAAACCTTTATGAAAAATAGGAGTTTCAGGTGAATTTAGATATTTCGCCGACTCATTGAAGATCGTCCTTCCACCAAAAGCGATAACATTACCTTGTCTATCGCGAATCGGGAACATGATACGCCCACGAAAGCGATCATATCGATTACCTATATCGTTATTGACAGACATCCCTGCCTTGTCATATAGCACCACTTCATTTTCAGTCTTAACTATATTTTGAAAAGTTAGTTGTTTTGAATTAGGTGCATAACCGATTTTATACCTAGCTATAATCTCTGCGTTTAATCCGCGTTGTTCAAGATACTTTTGAGCATCTACCGAAGTCGATAATGCTAATTGCTGCTGGTAGAAATCAGTTATTTTAGACATCAATGAATAAAGATCTCGACGAACATTACGAGATTCAATTTGCTTTGATGCATCAGCTTGATTATTTTCGTTATCCGTGTATGGAACACGGATTCCTTGCATACTAGCTATCTCTTCAATTGCCTCAGGAAAAGACAATCGCTCATATTGCATCAAAAAATTTACTGCAGATCCAGTAGCGCCACATCCAAAACAATAGTAAATCTGCTTTTTTTCGCTTAATGAGAAAGAAGCGGTTTTCTCATCATGAAAAGGACAACAACCAAAATAGTTATTTCCTTTTTTTTTCATTTTAACGCGCTTACCTATCACATCAAGGATATTTGTGCGGGCAAGCAAATCTAAAATAAAATCGCGAGGAATAAGACCTTTCATGATAAAATTCAACCATTTATGGCATTACACAAAGACAACAAGCCGTAGTAAAAGTACGGCTTGTTAAAATTTTTATATTAAAAAAATAAATAAATTAAATTTTCAGTATAAATATTAATATAGACGAGTGCGACGAGCGTTTTCTCTTTCTAATTTCTTAGCGTGGCGTTTAACAGCAGCTGCTTTTGCGCGTTTACGAATAGTTGTTGGTTTTTCGTAAAATTCACGGTTACGAACTTCAGCTAAAACTCCTGCTTTTTCGCAAGAACGTTTAAAACGACGTAATGCTACATCGAAAGGTTCATTTTCACGTACTTTAATTACTGGCATGTGCCTCTCACCTCAAATTTGGTTAATATCACAAGGGACTAAAAATTAGTGCGCAATTTTACCTCTAAATCATATAAGTTGTAAAGTAAAATATCGTATAATTACGACATAACAAATTATTTGCTAATCTTACTTTTGAGTCAGATAATAAGACCGTTTAATCAAAAATATAGGTATTTATATGTCATCAGTCTTTACCGGTCAATATCCCCAAAGACGATTACGTCGTAATCGTGCTCATGATTTTAGTCGTCGCCTAGTTGCAGAAAATCGTTTAACAGTTGATGATTTGATTTATCCAGTATTTATCGTTGAAGGGAAAAATATTATTCAATCTGTATCATCAATGCCCAATGTTAAAAGAATGAGCGTTGATGTATTAGTGAAAGAGGCAGAGCAAGTTGCCAAATTAGGCATTCCTATATTGTCTTTGTTTCCTGCTATTGAGCCTTCTCAAAAATCACTGTTAGCTGAAGAAGCTTATAACGAAAATGGATTAGTTCCTAAAGCAATTAGGGCACTAAAAAAAGAGTTACCAGAACTCGGAATTTTAAGTGATGTTGCACTCGATCCTTATACCACTCATGGCCAAGACGGTATTATTGATGATAGTGGTTATGTTTTAAATGATACTTCTGTTAGTACTTTGGTTAAACAAGCATTAGTTCAAGCTCAAGCAGGTTCTGATATTATTGCACCCAGTGACATGATGGATGGTCGAATTGGCGCAATTCGTAATGGGCTAGAATCACATGATTTTGTTAATACGCAAATAATGGCTTATTCAGCAAAATATGCCTCTAGCTTTTATGGACCATTTCGTGATGCTGTAGGTTCAGCAAAAAACATTAAAGGTGGTAATAAAAAAACCTATCAACTTGATCCGGCCAACGCTAATGAAGCATTACAAGAAATTTACCAAGATTTAAGTGAAGGTGCTGACATGGTAATGGTTAAGCCTGGGTTGCCTTACCTAGATATTGTTCGTAAAGTAAAAGACACTTTTGCGGTACCAACCTTTGCCTATCAAGTATCTGGAGAATATGCAATGTTGATGGCCGCAATTGGAAACGGTTGGTTAGATGAAAAATCTGTCATCATGGAATCATTACTCTGTTTTAAACGCGCGGGTGCAGATGGGGTTTTAACTTATTTTGCCAAACAAATAGCTCAATGGCTCAATAACCCAGAGCATTGATGGTTTTATCTGATTCATATCAATCGGCAACTTATCGCAGATTGATATGATCAATATTTAAATTTTCTTACCTCATCATTTTTTTCGAAGTAATCTGTTAATTTAAAAATAAAAATTCTGACGAAAACTATATCTTTGACCTCCAATTTGCTAATATTTGTAAAGCTTATCTATAAGAAACGAATACAAATGAAATTCAAATTTATGCTCTAAACAGACTAAGATTGCAATAAAATACTGAAGTTGATTAAGCTTTTTTATTAGATATAAATAAAACTCTAACTCTAACATTAAGAGACTAATATTATGAAAAATTATATCTATCTATTCTTTTTGACTATTTTTTTATTAACGGGATGTGATAATCAAAAAAAGGCAGAAACAAATGCCGCCTCTAGTACAAGCAAAAATCAAGAGGCCCAAACTGAGAATAATGCTGTAAACAAAAATATAAATAATGAATTTAAATCCCAATCATCAATATTGGTAAGTAATAGTTATCTTTTTCATACCGAACCAGAACTCCTACCTCATAAAAAACTGATCAAACACCAAAAAATCCAAGGACCGACAGAAAAAACGATCAATTATAATGCTCAAGGTTATGTACAGAATTATGATCTTGAAGGTTTATATGGCGAAATAAACTATGATACAGCCAAATATATTTATGGCATGAAAGATGTTAGGAATAATTACGATGTTTCTTTTGACGATTCAAAAAATATTATTGGTATGAAAGATGATAATGGTGACATTGTTGCCATTAATGAATTTGATGAACAAGGTCATTTAGTTGAAACAACCTTATCCAACTTTGCCGATAATAATATTGTTTTTAATAGTAAAATTATTTATAACGGCGATCTGGTTGAACAAGTTTTATATAATGCTTATATAAAATCAGATGAACGAACTAAACTGCCCGTTTTAGTGAGAGAAAAAGATATAGTTTATAACACTAATAATCAGCTCGAAAAAACAATTACTAGAACATATAAATTATCAGCAAAAGGTAATGTAATCATCAATGATAAAAATGAGCAAGAGTTAGAATCAACTGAGACTTGTACCTATTTCGCTTATAACGAAAATAACGACTGGACTAAAGCTGTTTGTGAAACAGTAGGAGAAGGTTCAAGTAAAATTGATTTAACCAGAACCATTGAATATTTATAAATTGTTAATTAAGTGAATATGATGAATTTTACTCACCAAACTCATCATATTCACGACAAAGTATAATTGTATCTTCAATCAAACGTCTTGCTATCGTGCCATATTCGGGTATTTTAGGTAATTGAGAATAATGATACCAATTTGCTTCGACTAACTCATTTTTATCGATAGTAATTTCACCACTCTCATAATCAGCTAGATAGGCCATCATCATGGAGTTAGGAAACGGCCAAGGTTGTGAACCAATATAACGAATATTTTTAATTTTTATTTTTGACTCTTCGTACACTTCTCGGGCAACCGTCATTTCCATTGTTTCACCAATCTCTGTAAAACCAGCTAAAACGGTATATAAATTTTCTTGATTATGCCTAACATGCTTTGCCAATAAAATTTTATTTTTATCTCGAATAGCAACTATAATTGAAGGGGAAATTTGTGGGTAATAACGTTGGTGACAATTACTGCATAAACAACACCACTCTGTTTTACTAATATGCATCTCATGACCACAATAACCACAATATTTATGAGAACGATAAAACTCAGACAATTGTACCGCCCTGCCAGCCATATTAAATAATGATTGATCAGCATTATTAAGTAAGGGGCGAATCGTTGACATAGAGTTTTTCATTTCTTGGCAAATCAACCAAGCGGTTTGCCCATTCCACTCACCAATTGGTTGAGCTAGTTTGTTGGTAAAACCTAATTCACTAGCAATACCATGAGGAACTTCGCCATTTGGCAACCATAATCGCCCATTTTGACTAACAAACCAATAACCTTTTTCGTTACCAATTAAATTAAATTGTTGTTGTATATTCATCACATCAATACCAAAAAATAACTAATAAAAAGGAGGATCTTAATCCTCCTTTTTGGCAATACTATTTCTTTTTCTTTTTCTTTTCGTGTAGACCTTTTTTCTCAAGCTCCCAGTAAATTATACGTTGCTGAGCAATCGTAAATAAATTACTTACAATATAGTATAATACTAAACCTGATGGGAACCATAAGAAGAATACCGTAAAGATTAATGGCATATAAGTCATTAATTTTTGTTGTAAAGGATCGGTAACCGGTGTTGGTGACATCTTCTGAATTAAGAACATAGTTGCACCCATTAACAATGGGAAAACATAATATGGATCTTGTGCAGATAAGTCATGGATCCAAAGAGCGAATGGAGCATGACGTAACTCAACCGTGTTACCTAACATGTAAAATAATGACAAGAAGATAGGCATTTGAATCAGTAATGGTAAACAACCACCGAGAGGATTAACTTTCTCTTTTTTATAAAGAGCCATTGTTTCCATACTCATTTTTTGTCTATCATCACCATAACGCTCTTTTAATGCTTGTAAACGAGGTTGCAATAACTTCATTTTAGCCATTGAACGGTATTGTGCTCGAGTTAATGGGAATAAAATACCACGCACAATAAAAGTGATCACAATGATTGAAAAGCCCCAATTTCCAATAAAACTATGGATAAATTCCAATAAGTAAAAAAGAGGTTGAGATAAGAACCATAACCAACCATAGTCAACGATTAAATCAAGATGATTAGCTGTTTCTTTTAATTCACTTTGAATTTCAGGACCTAACCATAATTTGGCATTAATTGATTGAGTCTTGCCTGGTTGAATAACTGTTGTTTCACCTTCAAAACCAATTGTTGCTTGTGAATTGTTAGCTGTTGCACGTGAATAGAATAAATTATTTTGTTCCTGCGTAGGAATCCAAGCAGAAGCAAAATAGTGCTGCAACATAGCAATCCAGCCAGTTTTAGTTTTGACTTCTAACGCATCATCTTTGATATCACTGAAACTATATTTACTATAATTAGTGTTTGCACTGGAATAAGCTGTACCTCGGAACGCGCTTAGTCCTAATCCGCCACCACCTTCAGTAACAGCATCTTTGGGGAGTTCAATAGTCTGCCTCAACTGGCCATACATTGATACTTCTAACGGATTTTGGGTTTGATTGTTCACGTCATACTGTACATCAATAGCATAATTACCACGATGTAAGATGTAATATTTAGTATAAGTTACACCATTAACTTGATAGGTAAATGGAACCTTCAACTCATCTTGACCATCAGCTAAAACATATTCAGATTGATCAGTTTGATATAATGGTCTTTTTGAGCCTTGAGTTGCATTGTCTGGACCATCTTTACCTTTTAACCCACTTTCAGCAATGTAAATAAAATCAGGCTTAGAAGTAAGTAGTTGGAAAGGTGTACCTGAATGAAGAGACTGCTCATATTTCAACAATTGAGCAGATTGCACATCGCCACCATAGGTATTAACCGTTAATGACAATACATCAGATTTTATTGTGATAGTTTTACCTTGCACTGAATCCGCTGTTGAACTATCTTCACCTATTTGTTGTGTCAATTGGTTAGCAACTGGGGGTTTTGGTGCATGATCATCTACCCACGCTTTCCAAATCAGGAAAGAAACGAAAAGTAAAGCAATGACTAATATATTACGTTGAGATCCCATTAGTGTTTTTCTCTATTGGTTTTAGTTTTCTTAGGAGGAACAAAATCTTCACCTCCTTCATGTAAAGGGTGACATTTTAATACACGTTTGACCGTTAGCCAACCACCTTTTATCAATCCGAATCGCCTTAATGCGATTATGGCATACTGTGAACAGCTGGGAGTAAAGCGACATTTAGGACCAAATAACGGACTAATGATACGTTGATATAAACTAATAACAAAAACAAAAACATTAATAATCAAAGCGTTAACTGCATAAACATGCTGTTTGACAATTAATATTAATTTACTTAGTTTTTTTTGATGATTTGCTGACATAGTTTATCTAATGTCTCAACTAATTGTTGATTATTCAATTGTATAACAGGCTGTTTAGCCATCAAAATAAAATCGATATTAGGAAACTGATGTTGGTGGTGACGAAAATATTCTTTGACTAACCGTTTAATACGATTACGCTCATGGGCTCTTTTAACCTGTTTTTTAGCTATAGCAAAGCCTAATCTGGGATGACTTAGATTATTTTTACGTGTAACTAGAGTCAGGAAAGGCGAACCTGCACGAATAGATTCTTGAAATACATGATTAAAATCAAAGGGAGTTAACAAGCGTAACTCCCGAGGAAAAGTGAGTTTAGTCACTCAACTTTAAATTAGCTAGCAACAGTTAAACGAACACGGCCTTTAGCGCGACGGCGAGCAAGAACTTGACGACCGTTTTTAGTAGCCATACGAGCACGGAAACCGTGAGTTCTATTGCGTTTTAATACTGATGGTTGAAATGTGCGTTTCATGACGATTTATATCCAAATCTAATTTATCAACAAGTTGTAGAGTATAAACTCCACAGCATTAATTAAAGAGGTCCGAATTATAGAGTCTATTTTATTTTTCGTCAACGGGATTTTGAAACATAAATTGTAAGGACCTTTTCAAATTTCATTAATCACTAATAGCTAAAACTCGCTTACTTGCTTCACCACCAACTTCACGCGCTAATTTTGGAACTAAATAACCCGATAGTTTTTTTGTCAATTGCCGCATGATTTTTTTGGCCTCATCATCATCGACTAAAAAATGAGCCGCACCTTGTACTTTATCTAATAAATGGATGTAATAAGGTAAAATACCAATTGAAAATAACTTATTACTTAACTTCGCTAGCACATCAGCATCATCATTAATATTTTTTAATAAAACACTCTGATTTAGTACTGTTACCTCACTTTTCTTTAAATCTTTGATGGCATGAGCTACATTATTATCAATTTCATTCGGATGATTAATATGGGTAACTAACACAACTTGTAAACGTGTTTTTGCAAATAATCGACACAACTCAGAAGTAATACGATTAGGTATCACCACCGCTAAACGACTATGAATACGTAAACGCTTAATATGACGAAATTTCTCTAATTCAGCTATTAAAAAAGCTATTTCATGATCTTTTGCCATTAAAGGATCGCCCCCCGAAAGAATAATTTCATCAAGTTCGGTATGCTGTGCAATATACTCTAATGCGATACTAATATTCTTTTTGTTACTTTGATTATCATGATAAGGAAAATGTCGCCTAAAACAATAACGGCAATTAATCGCACAAGCAGTTTTAGTCATTAATAATGCGCGATTATGATATTTATGTAGTAATCCTGGAATATTGTTATGTTGCTCATCAAGAGGATCTTTAGTAAAACCCTGTACGTTTATTAATTCCTGTTCATCACAAAGTACTTGAAGCAGTAAAGGATCTTGAGGATCACCTTTTTTCATTCGATTTATAAAAGCCATAGGCACACGAAGTGGAAATTGTTTTCTTGCCTGTAACATGGGTAAAGAAATTTCCTCAGAATCTAAATCCAGACAATGATAAAGCTTTTTGATATCTGTCACTACATTAGCGAGATCAAAAATCCACTCATCTTTATTTGGTTGTTCAACATTTTGCTGTATAATATGGCTCATTTTTGTAATTCAGAATGATAGTTGGAGCTTTTATGGCATCTTATAGTACTAATGAGTTTAAAGCTGGTCTTAAAATAATGCAAGATGGCGAGCCGTGTGTAATTGTTGAAAATGAATTTTACAAGCCAGGTAAAGGACAAGCAATTAACCGTGTAAAAATTAAAAAATTACTTTCTGGTAAAACTGTTGATAAAACATTTAAATCAGGAGAATCTGTTGAAGCGGCTGATGTCGTTGATATGAACTTAACTTATCTTTATACCGATGGTGAGTTTTGGCATTTTATGAATAATGATACATTTGAACAACTTTCTGCTGATGCAAAAGCTGTAGGTGACAATGCTAAATGGCTAGTCGATCAAGCGGAATGTATTTTAACCTTATGGAATGGTCAACCAATTGCTGTTACTCCACCAAACTTTGTTGAATTAGAAGTTATTGAAACTGATCCAGGATTAAAAGGTGATACAGCGGGAACGGGTGGTAAACCAGCTACATTATCAACTGGTGCAGTTGTACGTGTTCCTTTATTTGTGCAAATTGGTGAAGTACTTAAAGTTGATACACGTTCAGGTGAATACGTTTCTCGCGTTAAATAGTAATTCATCAAAATAATTATTTAAATAATGAGGTCGATATGACCTCTTTTTTTAAGTAAAAAAATTTAAGTTAAATTTTTGAGTTGAGGAACGGGGTTTTTGAGTTAAACATCTGCAAAAATTTTTCATTTATTTGGTAATTAAAAATCAAAATTTAAATTTATTTAGCCCCGATATAATTAAGCTGTCGCCATGACTCATAAACAACTACTGCAACTGAATTAGACAGATTCATACTTCGGCTATTAGCAACCATTGGAATCCGAATTTTTCTATCTTGCGGCAATGCATCAAGAATTTTTGCTGGTAAACCTCTCGTTTCTGGACCAAACATCAAAAAGTCAGCTGATTTATAATTTACTTCACTGTGTGGTTTTTGACCTTTTGTCGTTAAGGCATAAACTTGAGAAGCTAAATCAAGTTGGTTCTCATCTAAAAAGCACTCAATATTTTTATAACGTTTTACATCAACAAATTCTTGATAATCTAATCCTGCTCGTCTCAATTTTTTATCATCCCAATAAAATCCCATTGGCTCAATAATATGTAAATTAAAACCAGTGTTAGCACACAAACGAATGATATTACCAGTATTAGCAGGAATTTCAGGTTCAAATAAAACAATATTTAAAGATGCATCTGACACAATTATTTCTCTTAGCTGTTAATATTTTTGAAGAGGTAATACTATCACAATTCTAAGTCCATCTAAGTGGCTTTTCTCTGCTTTAACAGTGCCATTATCTCGAGTAATAGCGTTAGAAACAATGGCTAAACCTAAACCTGTGCCACCTGACTCACGATCACGAGCTTCATTAGTACGATAAAACGGCCTGAATATTTGCTCTAACTCACTATCAGCAACACCTGGCCCATCATCATCAATAGTGATAATTGCAGTTTGTTGTTGAATAACAAAATTAACATCAATTCGCTGATTTGAATAACGAAATGCATTCCTTACTACATTTTCAAGCGCGCTACATAACGCCGTTGGATAACACAAAATTGTATTATTAGTTGGGGGAGTAAGAATTGAAAATTGTTTTGAAATTTGATTAGCTTCAAAAGTCGCATTATCTAAAACATTTTTAAATAATTCGTCTAACTGTTTATATTCACGAACTTCGTTATTATCATGCTGATTCCTTGCTAATGACAATAAATCACCAATCATTGAATCAAGCTTTATCGCTTCATCACTTATTCGTAAAACTTCGTTACTTTCACCTTGTTTACGACGTAGCAGTGAAGTTGCTAATTGCAATCGAGTTAATGGTGTCCGCAATTCGTGAGAAATATCAGAAAACAATTGTTGCTGTAACTCTTGCATCCTTTTCAACTCTCTAAGCATGCGGTTAAAACTTGCCCCCACTGCTTTATATTCATACGATCCAACTTTTTCGAGTTCAGGCCACTGTTGTAGATTACCTTTGGCTACTTGCTCAGCAGCCAATCGCAATCCACGTGCTGGCCTAGCAATACTCCAAGATAGCCACAACAAGAATGGTGTACTTGCCAACATGGTTAATGTCAAAAGCAAGAAAGGATGATCAAATATTAAATTAACAAATTGAGACTGAATATCCGATGCAGGTTGTAATAAAAATAATTGATAGTCTTCATTAGCATAATGAAGCAAGAAAGGACCAATAATTTCTTGGTTATCATAGATTTTCTTAGCTGGATCATCAACATCTTGGGATTTTTCACTAAAACTTTTTACTAAATCAATATTATTAGTATCTGCTGTGATAATTTGTTGATTGGGTGTAACAATAAATAATAGTTGCCCAGCCTTTTGATGATTATCCATTACAACAATGAATCTCATCCACCAACGGAAACTATCTTTAGGTATCTTGGTTAAATCTTTTTCGATTTCTTTAGCCAGTACATTGCCACTTTCTTTATCTTTATTGGCTAAATAGGTTAAATTTCGGGAGTCTAGCTTTGGCAAGGCCATTACCAGAATAAGAAAGAAAGCAATAGTAAGTAAGAATATTGTGAAAATTCTAATTGTTAGGCGATCAAAGATCCACATATACTCTTACCATATGAAGAAATAGCTAGTTTTGTAATACATCATCATTTTGATCTACAACAAACAGATATCCTTTTGAACGTAATGTTTTAATCCATGGTAAACCATCGCTACGAGGAGGAAGTTTTTTACGCAAATTAGAAACATGAACATCAATTGAACGAGCTAAAGGTAAAAATTCTTTACCTAATACGTTTTCGCTTAAATCATCCCTTGAAATGATTTTTCCAGCATTTTCAAGAAGTTGCAATAATATTTGGAATTCAGTACCCGTTAATTCAATATATTTATCATCAAATGAAACAGATTGCTGTTTTCGATTAACGGTAAGTTTATCAATGGTATATTGAACTGACTTCTCACCAGAAGTCACAGCCATATTATCCCAACGTTTCCTACGTAATAATGCGTTGATACGAGCAATAAGCTCCCGATCATTAAATGGCTTTAAGATATAATCATCAGCACCAAGCTCAAGCCCAATAATTTTATCAAATTCGTTATCTTTAGCTGTTAAGAAAATTACTGGAACGGTATATTTATTTCTCAGTTGAGATAATACACTTAGCCCATTCATTTCTGGCATCATAATATCAAGTAATATTAGGTCAATGCTACTATCAAATTTATCTAAAGCCTGAACACCATTATTAGCTATTACGACTTCAAATCCTTCTAATTCTAATAATTCACATAACATTGAGGCAATTTCTGGATCATCATCAACTACGAGCAATTTGTTCATTACTACCCTCATTAATTAAGAAATTTATAACTTTTATATTGGTTTTTGATTATTGTAAATTTATTTTATATTTTTAAAAATATTATATAGATAAAATGAAAGAATGTCGTAAATAATTGTTAAGATTTATAGTTTAAACACTTTTATATTACTAAATCCTTGTTCAATAAGATAAAGTGCTTGTAATTTACTCATAATACCTTTAGCACAATACAATAAATATTGTTTTGATTGATCTAGATCGCCAAATTGCGTCGCCAATTTATAAAAAGGGATGAGCTTAATATCGACATTTTCAATTTCTAATGGGTTATCCTCTTGTTCCTCAGGTGAACGAATATCAATTATAATTTGATTCTCTTCTAATGTTGAAACCATATCGACTTGTGTAATTGTGTTGTCAGTCTGTTTAGCAATTTCACGAATATCAATATTTTCGGCTTCTTCAACTGCTTTATCTAATATAGAGAAATCAAAATGTTGTTCTTCCTCTTCTATTTTCTCTTTAACCGCTTTTACAGTAGGATTTTTTGATATCACACCACAAAATTCTGGCATTGTCTTAGCGATATCTTCAGTACCGATTTGACGAGCAAGGTTAATTATAGTTTCTTTATCATACGTTATTAGTGGACGTAAAACTAAAGTATCACTCACATTATCGATCAAACGTAAATTAGTTAAAGTTTGGCTTGATACTTGCCCCAATGCCTCGCCAGTAATCAACGCTTCAACATTATAACGTCGAGCAACCATTGAAGCAGCACGAATCATCATCCGTTTTAAAATAACGCCCATTTGCCCATCGTCAATTTTCTCAAGAATCTCACCTACTACATTCGAAAAATCAATGGCGATAAAACGAACTTTATGAGAAGAACCAAATCTCTTCCACAAATAATGAGCCATTTGTTTAACGCCAATTTCATGAGTTTTTCCACCTAAATTAAAGAAGCAATAGTGGACTCGGCAACCTCGTCTAATAAACATATAGCTCGACACACCAGAATCAAATCCGCCAGAAATAAGAGAAATAACATCTTCTTGAGTTCCTGTAGGAAAACCACCAATTCCTGCATGGCGCTCTTTAACTAATAATAGCTTATCTTTATCTATCTCAAGATTAACTGTTACATCCGGACGGGTTAATTTTACTTTAGCTGTCGAAACATGTTGATTTAGCCCACCACCAACATAACGCTCTACATCAATTGAAGTAAACTCATGCTTACCACGACGTTTTACTCTGACACAAAATGTTTTATTCTCAATTAAAGGGGCAAAATGATTAAACGCTTTTTCATATATATCATGCAGATCGACAAAACTAAGCTCCTCAACTACTAATATATGGTGAATACCAGGAATTCGAGTTAATAGTTCTAAGATTTGACTTTCACTATTTACAACTTTAGGGCGAACTTCAATAAAATCCCAATGACGAATAACTGCAACATCATCAATTGAATGTTTTAAAATATTACGGATGTTGCTCGTTAATATTTTAATAAAACGTAAACGAACAGATTCACTTTTGATCGTGATTTCAGGAAAAAGTTTAACTATAAATTTCATACAACAGAATTTGCGAGACTAAAAATGGCGACATTATACTTATTTTTCCCTAAAAACGTACAATTGATTATGATAAATACAGAAAATAACAAAATATACTTGCTTGTTGCTCACTCTTTCGCTAATATTTCGCATCAATAAATTCTGTTCTATAACATAAAATTGACAGGTTGAAATGTACGAACTATTAATTATAGGTTATTTAATTATCGCACTTGCGATAATCGTTTTAGTGTTAATACAGCGCGGAAAAGGTGCTGACATGGGCTCATCTTTTGGTGCGGGTGCATCTGCGACTCTATTTGGCTCATCAGGTAGTGGAAACTTCCTTACACGTACAACGACAATATTAGGTGTATTATTTTTTGCATTAAGTATTATTTTGTCTAATATTGGTAGCTCAAAAACAACTAATATCAGCGATGATTTCAAAAATGTTGGCGATAATACAACTACACAGCAAAGTACAGAAGACTCGAACAGTAATAGGCAAGTAATTCCAACTACTGATCCAGTTATACAGCCACAGAGTATTAATCCGACTTCAGATATTCCAGAATAAAAACGGCGCCGTGGTGGTGAAATTGGTAGACACGCTATCTTGAGGGGGTAGTGCTCTAAGGGCATGCGGGTTCAAGTCCCGCCCACGGCACCAATTCAATAATCAGTAACATTCTTTAAAATTCTTTAAACCACATCAAAACCTGAATAAACAAGGCTCAAAGCCTGTTTTACTATTCTGCAAGTATCAGTAAGTTACATTTATAACCACTTTTTAATTATATGTTTATTTATGTAAATCTTGTATAACTAAAAATTTTATAACGACAGAAAAACCGTCAAAAAAATAGTAATAAATAAAATAATTAGAAATACCCTTTGACTGAAATTGAAAGTCTACATATTGATAAGGTTTGATAGAAAATGAAAATTTCATTAATGCAAAGTTTAACATCTAGTTGATATTGAAGAATAATTCTCATATTATTATTCAAAAACAAAGGAATGTTATGAAAAATTTTATTCTTATAAGCATGGTTAGTCTAATTCTATTCGGTTGTGGTGAGAGTGATAATAAAGTTCTCAAAGAATATCTTGTGGGCGATTGGCAATGCACTGCGATATATGGTATAGGGCTAAATGTATCCCCAGAAGAAGAGCTTAAACATACCACTGAGCCTGAAGATTTTACAATGAAATATAGAATATTAGATGATAAGTTTTACGAAATTAAAAATGATGGAACAAAACAAACTATCGATGTCAACGGCTTTAACAGTACAGTAAATGAAATATGTTATGAATCAAATTGCACTCTGAAACAATCTTTAGAAATCAAGGATAACGACTCATTTAACATCATAATAACGAAACGCATAAAAAAACTCAATAATCACACAGATACTATTGATTTTAGATCTAAAATCGAATCAGTTTGTAATAGAATAAAATAAGTATCAGGAATAACACTTTAATTTGCTTATAGATATTTTAATATTTATTAGTAACAAATTTTGAGCAACTATTATTAATAGATAGGATACATACATTAGTGAAAAATTTGACCATTGGCTAATTATGCTGCATATGTTATTGTTCTGAAGTATTCATGAGGTTTAAAAGAGCCGCCACCCATTCACCAATTCAATATTCAGCAGGATTCTTTAAAATCCTGTAAAGCACATCAAAAAGAGTATAAATAGTTTGTAGCCTATTTTGTTATTTTAAACGAGGCAAATACCAATCATACTTTTTGATTAGATTGAACGCTACCATATATCGCCGACATAAAGTCGGCGAATTAGTTTGTTAAATTAAATTATGCAAAGCCTTTTAAACCAACCACATGAACATGTTCTTGGTTATTAATGACTTTACGTACTAATTTATACGTTGTGCCTTTTTCCGGACTGATATTTTCTGGCGCTGCAATAATAAGTTGCATTTCCAATCTTTCGCAAAGTTCAAAGAGCGTTGCAATTGATTTAGCATCAAGTCGGGCTGCTTCATCTAGGAATAATAAACGACAAGGTGATATGTCTTTATTACGCAAGCGTTTAGATTCTTCTTCCCAACTTTGAATCACCATCAATAGGATCGACATACCTGTACCGATTGCTTCACCTGTTGATAATGCACCACTTTCAGCACGTAACCAGCCATCAGCGCCACGATTAACTTCAACATCCATTTCCAGATAGTTTCGATAATCAAGCAATTCTTCACCTATATTTTGCGCAGTTCGCTGCCCCATATCAATATGAGGATTCAAGCGTTGATAAAGTTTAGCTAATGCTTCTGAGAAAGTAATACGATTATTACTAAACAGATCTTGATGCTCGTTTTGATCATCAGCTAATGCTGCTAATAACGAAGAGTGCGCTTCCCGGATACTAACATTAAGACGTACACCATTTACCTGACCAAATGCCACCGCTTGCAGACCTTGATTAAGCATACGAATACGGTTTTGCTCTCGTTGAATAGTTTTACGAATAATATTAGCCACACTTTTTGAGCTAATTGCCAATTGCTGTTCACGTGAGGTAAGTTCTTCAGTTAATCGTGATAACTCAATTTCCATTTGCTCAATAGCTTCAATTGGGTCATCCGTTTTAACAATATCTTGACGAATTCGTTCACGAAGATGTTTATAAACCGCAATATAAAATTGTATTTTACGCTCTGGTCGTTTTGGATCTTCGGATAATCTTAATACATCACGTAAATGTTCATTATCATTTACTGCTAGACGCAATGAACCGAGTGCCTTATCTGACATAGAGCGCAATTCATCAGCACTTAGATAAGCTAATTCTCGACGATGTAACCTTCGTTCAACGCTATTTTCTTTAACTAATCGTAAAACTAAACACCACCCTGCTTTCGCTTCCACAACTTGTTCACGTAATTGTTTATAATCACGTAGTGTTTGTGCTAAACGTTTTTGCATTTGTGTCATTTCGCTTTCGCACATAATAAGTTGTTTTTCAAGCGATGAGCATTGTTGGCGATTACTGTTAAGTTTTTGATGAATTTCATCACGACGAATACGTGCTCGTTCTTCGGTTGCTGTATCTGCTTTAACACCTATTTGTTCAACCTCTTTATGCAACTCATTGAGCATGTCACGTTTAGTTTCAAATGCACTTTTCAAAGAAGCAAGAGTTTGATTATATTGATTGTATTTATCTTGATACTGTTGCATCTGGCTACGTGCTTCAGTACGCTGTGCTTCAACCACCTCAAGTCGAGAACGTAGTTTTTCATTCAAATCACTATTTTCATTTAGCATTCCAGCCGAATCTTCATAGCTAAAATGCGCACGGCGTTGCATGACTTCGGTTAAGGCAAAAACTTGTTGACGAATAGTTTGTTGCTGAGCTTTGATAGTATTATATTGCTCACGTAGTGATTCATTCTGTTCAGGATCACTTTGTAACACAGCAATAATTGGTTCTAATTCCGAAACAGTATGACGATGACGACTCACATATTGCGCAGCTTCTTGCGCTTCAGCCACTTGTTCTCGTAAATCATCAACTCGATCGGCTAAATCATCATCAGCCAATAAATGCATCTGAGCAACTAATCGATTAACTGTAGCTAGCTGCTCTTTACAAATTGCCACTTGCTGTTGGTTTTGTTTATCAATGCTTTCTTGTGCTAATAATTGGCGTTCAATTTCATTGCGTCGTGTTGTTAGTTTTTGTACTTCGGCTTCTGGATCGATATCAAAAGCTACAGATAAATATTCACCAATAAACTGCCCAACATTTTGCTCAATACGTTGCAATTTTTGAAGGTCAAACGAAATTGTTGCATAAAGTTCATGTAGCTCATCACGTTCAGCTGATAATTTCTCAAGATGTATTTCACGTGCAGCTCGACCAAACAAAGGAACTTTAGGAAAACTTGAGAAACGCCATTGACGATCACCTGTTTTAACAAGAACCGATTTATTCATCTCTTCACAATCAAATACGCTATCATCAAATGATGATGGATCACCTTCGATAAAATAGATATCTTCAGGATAATCTTCTTCACTGCTAGTAAGGCTTTCGAGTTGTGCTTTGACTAATGATAAATCCGGTACCACAATGGCTTGCCTTGACGGACCATACAATGCTGAAAAATAAGGTGCATCATCAATTGTTACATCTTCATAAATTTCAGAAAGTAAAACACCATTGAATCGTTCAGCTAAAACAGATAAACGTCCGTCATCAACACCACTTGGTTGATTAAGTTGTTCTATTTGCGTATCAAGTTGATTTCGTTTGAAGTTTATTTGATCACGCTGAGTAACTAAAGCTCGTTCCTGTTCAAGCAGTTGTTGCATATGCTGAGTAACTGATTGACTATTAGTAAAAGTTTGTTGTGTTTGTTCTTGCAATGCAATAAGTGCATCTTGAGCTTTTAACCATAATGGGGCTTTTTGACGATAGTCACTTATTTTTGTTTGTATTTGCTCAAATTCTTGCCTAAATTCAATTCGTTTTTCACTTGATTCGTTAGCAAGCTCGGCATTTTGATCCAATTGAACTTCAAGTTCTTGTTTAAATTCATCAAGTTCATCATAATTGATTTGACGACCAAAACGCTTACAGAATTGAGTTAGTAATGATTCAGCTTCTTTTTGTTCAAAAAAGCGTTGTTCTAATTCATCTAATTGTAGCTGTAAATGTTCTGCTTGCTCAGCTTGATAACATTGTGAAGGCCATTGTTTTAATGCTTCTCTAGCAGCACTCCATGCTTCACTTCGTACTACATCGCCAACCAATTTAACAACTAGTTGATACGCTCTATCAAATTGACTTATTGCAGCATCAGAAACACTAACTCTCTGTTCCAATTCTAATAATTTTTCAGTAACTTCTTTTTGTTTTTCTTGAAAAACTTCATAGTGATTTTCAACATTGCTTATACCTAATTTAGGCAATTGGCATAGTTGTTGGGCATTTTTCAGTGCTTGAATTGCTTGCTGATATTGAATAGCTCGAGTTTGTTGTACATCCAAAGCTTGTTGATAATCTGCCAATTGAGTTTTAATCTCATCAACTTCTTGTTCTGTCTGTTCAACTTGATCTCGGTAAGTTTGATACTGTTCATTTGCTTCAAATACAACTTCATTTTGCTCTTCAAGTTTTATATTAAGATCATCTAAATCTGCTTGATAGCGGTCAATTTTTTCTTGTTGACGCAAAGCAGTTTGTGCAAGATTAAGATGATCATTTGCTGCCTGAAGGTCGGTCTCTAAATCGCCTTGAGCATCTTGATATTCTTTAAGCTCTTTTGCCATCTCAACTTGTCGATACTGATTACTGATAAGCAGATCTTGCGTTTTGAACATATCTCGACGTAGTCCTAAAACGGACTCGATATGAACTCTACGCTCATTAGCATGACGCATATAATCAGCAGCCACATAATTTGTAGATTCAGTAATGAGATGTTTGAATAAATCACGATCTGATTGTGTAACTCGAATAGCTTCAAGTGTCATCCGATTTTCACGAAGTGCTGCTTCCATATCTTGGAATGCTTTTCTAACACCACTATTTTCTGGTAATAAATAATCACGTAATGATCGGGTTATAGCACTAGAAATCCCACCATAAAGAGAAGCTTCAATTAAACGATAATATTTACTTCGATCAGATGAAGAACGTAACCTTTTAGGTAAAATACCAAAATCAAACATGACTGAATGATAATCAGTAATGGAATTAAATTGCTTAAAGATAACCCCTTCCATTGATTCAATCTTATCTTTTAATTCTGGTAAAGATAAAATTCTAGCCTGTTTTTCATTTAAGCGCTCTGTTACTAATTCTGTTGGAGTAATATTGACAGGCAAACCTTGTATTAAAAAAGGTTTAATATCAACTTTTTTATCACGACCAGCAACCTGCTGCAAACGCACACCACAGATAATCCGTTGATTACGAGAATTAATTACATCCAGCATCGAGTAACACACGCCTGGCTTTAATTTACCATGTAAACCTTTATCTCTAGAACCCGAAGTTGCTCCAGCTTCAGTTGTATTTCTAAAATGTAATAAGGTTAAATCTGGGATTAATGCAGTGACAAATGCTGCCATAGTGGTTGATTTACCAGCACCATTACCACCAGAAAGTGTGGTGACAAGCTGATCAAGCTCAAACGTTCGAGCAAAAAAACCGTTCCAATTAATTAAGGTTAATGAGTGAAATTTACCGTGTCCCATTATCATTATTCAATCTCCTCATTAACATCTTCATCATCACTATTATCATCATCTAATATAAGTGATGATTCAATTTTAATCGCTTCACCATCGCGAATCAGGCGTAATTGTGCTTCTTGAGCATCATCACTGCTACGCACATCAGCTCCGAATCGGAATATAGATTCATTAATACGAAAACGGCTACTATCATTACCTACAATAAAGAAGATCATACCAAGTCGACGTAATCGATTTAATGCAGTTTTTACTTTATCAAATAATTTTTGGCGATCTAAATCCGAGCCTGTAGAACGCTGATTGACTAGTTTCAATAATTTACTTTCATCCGCTAATGAAACAAGCTCATCAAAAAGTTCTTGTAAGGTAAAAATGCCTTCATGTGCTAATCGCTCTGGACTTAAATAGAGATAACAAAGCACTTTACCGACTAACATATCAAGTTCAGATAATACTGAACGTGGAATCAGAGTAGTTGAACGAGGACGAAGATAGAAAAATCCTTCCGGTGCGCGAATAAGCTCAACATTATAACGCTGATAAAACTGTTCAAGCTCAAGTTGGAAATCCATTAAAAAAGCATGATTATCAAGCTCATCGATACCAATATGACGACCTGACCTTAATAGACTGTCAAGTTCCGGAAATATTGGATTGGCAATAGCTTGAGCTAATTTTACCGGCATAAACTTATCTATCGACGCTTGAGAGCTTGCTGCAATACGCCCCATAACCTCATCAAGATGATGGGAAGTTTGTTCTATTTCTAAATCATTAATATCTGTTGATGACATGTGCTTGTACCTTAGCTCCATAATCGTTAATAGGTTTCCATTCGGCTGGGATACCGAGTAAATCGCCTTCGGCAACACCTAATCGAATAGCCTGATCAATAAACAGTCTTGCAATATCAAAATGTTGTTCACGTGGGAACTGTGCTAAATAGCTATGAATTGCATTACTCATATCAAGTGGTTTATTTTCTTGTTTAAAGATCAATAAATTTTGTTCTATATGCGAAATAATATGTTCTTGAATTTCTTCAATCATTTCAAACTCAAGCTCGGATGGTAATTCACCCGTCACTTCTGCTTCATGCAGTGCTAACTCTTCATCACGCATATCAAGTAAACGCTCAGCATTAGCAAAAGTGAGTGACCATGGTAAATCAAAATAGCTTTGAATCGATTTACGTAATCGCTGAGAAAAAACTCGATTCTTATCTAAATCGATTGCTGTACGAATAAATTTATGAACGTGTCTATCATAACCAATCCATAGGTCTATTGCTTTTTGTCCCCAGCCAATAATTCGGTCTAGTTTTCCTTGCAGATCCATAACAACATTGTTAATTTTATCAAGATCTGGATTATCTAATGTGGCATCTTGTATCAGAAGCAAACTGGCTTGTAGCTTATCACCTGCTGCTGCCAACGTATCTTGCAGCTCACGCAATGTTTGTGATGTTTCGGTAAGTAAACCTTCACAACTACTGATGGCTGCTTGCCAATCTTGACTTAACAATGCTGAAATATTTTGTTTAACTTCAGCTTGTTGTTCATCCATTACTCTCTGAGTGATATCAATACTGTCAAAAATTTCTGCAACAGAATATTTTAATGGAGCAAAAACATTTCGATGCCAATGTAAATCATCGCCACCTTCAAGGGCCGCATCTGCTGCTCGCTTTAATTCTTGTGCAACAATAGAAAGCTGAATAGATAAGCGTAATGTCGAGAATTCTCGTTGGCGTATATAGTAATCAGAAATACCGATTCCTAGTGGAGTCAAACGATAAATAGAATAACCATCGGTCATTTCGCTAGCAAAGCGAGTAATTAAACGTTGGCGCACTAGATCATTAATGGCATTGTTAGCTCGAACAGTAATAGTATCTTCACTTTGCTCAAAGATCTGAGAGACATGTCTGAATCCGTCAATTAATTCAGATTCAGTCATTTCGCCATCAAAGCGCTCACTGTTTAATACAGCAATTGCTAATAAAAAGGCTAATCGCTCAACAGGTAGAGCAATCGAAAAATCATTCTTTTTTGCCCAAGAGACCAGTTCTGGCACTGATTGGGAAAAATCCATCATAGTGATTCCTTAATTAAAGATGCACACGACATCTTAAAATAATATGAGAAACACAATATATTGTGTTATGGACAAAATTTTATCGATTATATAACAAATTGTAGTAGTTAAAAATAGCTAAGTTTAGGATTTATTATTAGATGTGATAACCAATATTTAATTTTCTTAAATAAACTTGTTACCAAGACAAAAAAGACCAATTTATTAGCCAATTAACTTTATATTTAAATTGACTTATATAAATATAAAAATGATAATAATTATCGTTTTCATTTAAAATATTGAGGTATCTATGCGTAAAGTATTATCAGTTTTATTGGGGACTTTAATGGGTTTAATTTCACAATCCGTGACAGCTCATGGTATATGGATTACTGATCGAGTCGATCAAAAGCAGATTATTTTAGGTGAAGGACCTTTAGATAATGGCTATCAACCTGAAATGGTGAAAAAAGTTAAAGCTTATAATAGTGATTGGTCGGTACTATCCGTTTCAAAAACAGCACATAATAACTTTGTGACCATCGAACCTGCAAAAGATACAGCTGTAGTAACAGTTGATTTTGATTATGGTTATTGGACCAAAAATTCGGATGGTAAATACGTTAATTTGCCGATGAATCAAGTTAAAGGTGCAGATAAGGGCACTCATGCCATAAAATATAGTGTCAACTATTTATCATCCGTTAACAAACCCAAAATAATAGAAGATATTCCACTACAAATTGTTCCTTCTATTGACCCAACAAAATTAAAACGAGGCGACAATTTACCTATAACCGTTTTCAAAGATGGTAAACCACTAACCAATACACCTGTCATTATCGATGTTGTAAATAATTTAGACAAAACAATGAAAACTGATGATAAAGGCCAGGCTACTATTATTGTGCCAAATCAAGGATTAAACGTTATAGGTGTTGAAATTGGTTTCCCGCTTAAAGATAATCAATTAGCTACCCAAGACAAATTTTTTACTACATTAGTTTTTACATTAATTCCTGAAGAAGATTAATTTATATATAAAAAACGGGATCATTATCCCGTTTTTTATAATTATCTTTTTAAACTTCAGCACTAATCGGACGAGGTATAAGAAAACTACAAAATAGAGCTAACACCGTAATGATTAAACCTAACAACATACCATTAAAGTAACCATCAATTGTGTTTCCATTTATCATCTGAATTGCTGGCAATAAAGCAAAACTCAAACCAGCACCTAAATTAAATGCCCCTGCATTCATACCAGGTAAAAATCCTGGATTATCAGTAGGAGATAAGACGATACCTAATCCATTTAAAATGATATTAGCCATTCCAGCATAAAAAATACCTAAAACAATCACGCCAACCGATAAAATAGGTAAAGAATGAATGCCATAAAACATAATAACCAAAATACCAATAATACAACCCACTAAACCTAATTTGAGCACTTTATTATAGCCCATTATTGGTGCCAATCTTCCTGAAAATGGCCCAACAAACCAACCAATTAAAGCATAAGGCGTGAGAAAAATTAATGATGTCCAATCTGCGTCTAACCCAAAACCTATTTCATGATTTTGGGCAATTGACATCACTAAACCATTAACGATGGCAAAAATCCCCGTCATGGTTAATGTGGTTGTTAATAACAACGCCCAGGTGGCACGTTTCTTCAAATGATTGATTGTGACTAAAGGTTGCTTACTTCTTTTTTCTACATTCCAAAATAAAATAAAACATAAAAAAGCCAATAAACTTAAACCACTAACAATCAGCCAATTAGCATTGTCAAGTTTACCGGCTTCATTAAGTGCAAGTAATAACGCAGCTATTGTTAAAACAATTAACAAAACGCCTAACCAATCCATCTTGGTACCTTTAGAGGGCTGAGATTCTGACGCAAAACGATGAACAAAAAAAGTCGAAATTGCTGCAACAATAGCTATAATCCAAAATACAGACCGGAAGCCAAAATGCGTAGCAAGTAAACCTCCCGCAATAGCATCAACACCAGCAATACCACCATTTACTGCTGTTATGATACCCATTAACATACCATATTGCTTAACGTCTTTTACTTCAAAACTTAACATTAACAAACATAATGGAACCACTGGCCCTGATACACCTTGAATAATGCGAGCAACATACAAAACTTCAATATTCGGCGCAATAACAGCAATGACTGTACCTAAAGTCATTATAATCAACATGGCTGTTAATACTTTTTTTCGCCCTTTTATATCACTTAATCGGGGCAAGAATAGTGAAAATAGTGCAGCTGCTGTAAAAAAAGAAGTTTGAGATAGTCCGACAGCTGCATCATTAGTTCCTAATTCTTTCGCTATAGTAACTAACACTGGGCTTAACATACTTGCATTAAGTTGAAAAGCAACACATGCAGCAAGCAAAGCAACCATTAAAGCCAAGATATTATTTTTTTTCTGGCTTAGATCTGCCATATATTTACCTCATTAAATGTTTTAATTGATCGGCATTTGAATATCATTAGTAACTATACTCAAATGAGATGATTCTTTATTTGTATCTATTTGATATATAATTAAATATCAATAATTTTATTTTCTCACGTATAAAACCAATAAAAGGTTATTATCAGAGATCGTGCTGTCGTTGATGTTTTCAGCTGACTATGAAATATTAATTAAAGTTCAAATTAACCTTGTTGAATTATCAGATAATTGCAAAACTTAGTCTGATAACTCACTCACCAATTGAAATATCTAATTAATATTTAACCATAGGTAGAAAAAACAATTTTTGGCAAACAGAGGTGTTCTTAATGGCGATTAAGATAGTTCACTTTTAAAACAAACTATTCACACTGATTACAAGAGAAATATTCTAATTTCAATTCTCAGATTTAAAATCCACTTATTATTAAATTTAATATTAAGATTTCGATAATAAAAAATAAATTACCTACTCGCACTGTCGCTAATTTGTGCTAAAATCGGGAGACATGAATAATCTTTTTTAACATAAGGATGTAACGTAATGCATATCGGTATACCAAAAGAACGGTTAGCCAATGAAGCTAGGGTTGCAGCAACACCTCAAACTGTTGGACAACTATTAAAACTTGGATTTACAGTTTCAGTAGAACAAGGTGCTGGACACGCTGCTCATTTTGAAGACCAAGCTTTTATTGATGCTGGGGCCACTATTCAAAACACAAAGGATATTTGGCAAAATGATCTTATTTTAAAATTTCACGCGCCAACTGATGATGAAATTGCTCTGATGAAAGAGGGATTAACACTCATTAGTTATATTTATCCAGCTCAACATAAAGAGCTTTTAGAAAAACTTGCCACTAAAAATATTACTGTAATGGCAATGGATTGTGTGCCTCGTATTTCACGAGCTCAATCACTAGATGCATTAAGTTCTATGTCTAACATTGCAGGTTATCGCTCTGTTATTGAAGCTGCGAACCAATTTGGTCGATTTTTTACCGGTCAAGTTACTGCTGCAGGTAAAGTACCACCAGCAAAAGTATTGGTAATCGGTGCTGGTGTTGCTGGTCTTGCAGCAATTGGTGCAGCAGTTAGTTTAGGTGCTATTGTTCGTGCATTTGATACACGTCCAGAAGTTGCTGAACAAATCAATAGTATGGGTGCTGACTTTTTAGAATTAGATTTCGAAGAGGAAGCTGGTTCTGGAGATGGCTACGCAAAACAAATGTCTGCAGCCTTTATTGAAGCTGAAATGGCTTTATTTGCTGAACAAGCAAAAGATGTTGATATTATTATCACTACAGCATTAATTCCAGGTAAACCTGCGCCAAAACTTATCTCTAAAGAGATGGTTGAGTCAATGAAACCAGGTAGTGTTATTGTTGATTTAGCAGCCTTAACTGGTGGCAACTGCGAATTAACCAAACCGGGTGAAGTATTCGAAACAGATAATAATGTTAAAATAGTTGGTTACACAGATTTAGCTAACCGAATGCCGGCACAAGCATCACAACTATATGGAACTAACATTGTTAACTTATTAAAATTACTCGCCAAAGAAAAAGATGGTAACATCGACATTAATTTTGACGATGTTGTGATTCGTGGCGTAACTGTCGTTAAAGATAAAGAAATAACATGGCCAGCTCCACCAATTCAAGTTTCTGCACAACCACAGAAAAAAGCGGTTGAACCTATCGCCAAACCAGAACCAACACCAATGCAACCTGCAAAAAAATTTGGCATTTTAGCTTTATTGATTATTGCTTATTTCTGGTTAGCTAATGTGGTTCCTGAAACCTTTTTAGGACACTTCACTGTATTTGCTTTGTCTTGTGTAGTAGGGTATTACGTAGTATGGAATGTAACTCATTCATTACATACACCATTAATGTCAGTTACTAATGCTATCTCTGGTATCATATTAGTAGGTGCAATACTGCAAGTCGGTGATGATAATGGCTTAACTACGGCAATTGCCTTTGTTGCTATTTTAATTGCTAGTATCAATATTTTTGGTGGATTTTTTGTTACACAAAGAATGCTAAAAATGTTTCAACGTGGCAAGTAAAGGAGATTATTGATAATGTTTAGTCATGGAATAATTCAAGCAGCCTATGTTCTTGCTGCATTACTTTTTATATTTAGTTTACGAGGACTATCAAATCAAGAATCAGCCAAATCTGGAAACATTTATGGCATGGTTGGTATGGTAATTGCACTTATTGCTGCTATTGCAAGTATTAAAGGCGGACTACACTGGATCATTATTGCTATGGTCATTGGTGCAGCTATTGGTCTTTATCTTGCTAAAAAAGTAGAAATGACACAAATGCCAGAGCTTGTTGCACTACTCCACAGTTTCGTTGGTATGGCCGCAGTTCTCGTTGGTTTCAATAGCTTCTTAGATTCTAATATTATGGTTTTCACTGGCAGTGAACTTACTGTACATTTAGTAGAAATTTTTATTGGTATCTTTATTGGTGCAGTTACTTTTTCTGGCTCAGTCGTTGCATTTGGAAAACTAAATGGCCGCATTAGCTCTAAACCACTTTCTATTCCTTATAAACACTACTGGAACTTAGCGGCAATCGTTGTTTCAGTAATTTTGATGTTTACTTTTATTGGTGTGAAAAGTGGCGCAGGCGCACTTGTTAGTCTACTTGTTATGACGATCATCGCATTAGTATTTGGCTTCCATCTTGTGGCATCAATTGGTGGCGCAGACATGCCAGTAGTTATTTCAATGCTTAACTCATATTCTGGATGGGCAGCAGCTGCAGCAGGATTTATGTTAGGTAATGATTTACTTATTGTAACCGGTGCTTTAGTTGGTTCTTCAGGGGCAATTCTTTCTTACATCATGTGTAAAGCAATGAATCGCTCATTCATCAGCGTCATTGCCGGTGGTTTTGGTAGCGATGGTAGCGCATCAAGCTCTTCAGAAGAAGAACAAGGTGAATACCGTGAAATGCAGCCAGCAGAAGTTGCTCAAACATTAAAAGAAGCACGTTCAGTTATTATCGTACCAGGTTATGGTATGGCTGTTGCTCAAGCACAAGGTGCTGTAAGCAATATTACTGAAAAGCTTCGTGGTATGGGTATAGAAGTCCGTTTTGGTATTCACCCAGTTGCAGGGCGTTTACCTGGTCATATGAATGTATTATTAGCCGAAGCAAAAGTACCTTACGATATTGTATTAGAAATGGATGAAATCAATGATGACTTCCCTGATACAGATGTTGTTTGGGTAATTGGTGCAAATGATACAGTTAACCCGGCAGCGGAAGAAGATCCAAACAGCCCTATCGCAGGTATGCCTGTTCTTGAAGTTTGGAAAGCAAAAACGGTTATTATATCCAAACGCTCAATGAATACCGGATATGCAGGCGTTCAAAATCCACTATTCTTTAAAGAAAATAGTTATATGCTATTTGGTGATGCCAAAGATAGTGTTGAAAAAGTTTTACAAAATCTTTAATGACGATTAGTCTTTAGTAGATACAAAATATTACTGCGGCTTTAGCCGCAGTATTTTTATAAGATGTTAAGGGTTTAAATTTTTTTGATCTAAAAAAGAAGTAATTTGATTAATTATTTCATCATGAATTTCGGTTCTGGTTCGTTCCCCGCCATCTTTACAAATGATACTTTCGCCTTTAGCTTCTTGCTCTAATATTTCTATCGCCTGTGGTTTACAAACTTGTATAAAACTAAAATGCATCGCATCTGGTATAACAGTATAAGTAGATAATGATTTTAAAAGAAACCGTCTTAAATAGCCTGATTCAAGTTCTACATTCATATCACCAACATCAACACCAGCTCCAATAATCAAAGAGGGAATATTAATATTTTTCAGACTTTCGGGAGTAAAACCTCTGACTAACCCTGCATCTAAAGAGATAAATGATTTTATTCTTGAATCTAACATACTTTGAGTTAATTTTGGGTTATCAAGACCTAGTTCATTTACTAATTGGCAAGCTTTCAATTGTGAATTTTCAGTACAATCTTCTTTAAATAGATCAATATCAAATCTTGCACCAGCAAGCGCTATTACGGTCCAACCGCCAAGAGAATGCCCAATGGCTGATATTTTATTCATATCAATATGGTTAGCTAATAGCTTATCTTCTTTTAAAATATCAATAGTTTTACTTAGGTCTTCAGGACGTAGCCATAATTTTCTTGATTGATTAATATCTTTATTAAAAAAAGTTGTTCCTGGATGATTTGGCGCAGCAATAATATATCCCTTACCTGCAAGTTCATAGGCAAGCCAACTTAAATTTTGCCAGCTACCACCGTAACCATGAGAAACAACGATTAACGGAAGTTTCCTTGAATCATTGATAGGTATTGCGTTAGGCACAACTTCAGAACCATAAAAAACTACATTATCGCCTATAAATACTGTTTTCTGTTGATTAGTAGTTGGATACCATATTGCAATGTTAAGAGGTCTACCATCTTCTTCTCCATAATGGATTTCCCTAAATCCAACATTTGAATCTGCATAACCAAAAAATGAAATTGAATATATGAAAAAAAACAGATAGTACACTTTAGCCATTAACTTATTCCCTATATAACTGCATCATATAAATAATATTAATCAATAAGATAGGTTTTGATAATAGTGAGTTAAAATAACGATTTCAACTTATAATAATTATTCATTATTATTTTTGATTTTTTCTTTATGATAAAGGTAATAAGCGCCACGAGAAACCATACGAAGTTGAAATATAAGATCTTCAATTAGTTCTTGGCGTTGTACTATGTCGAAATCAATTGCTTCCGCGCCAGCATTAAATGCGATAGTCACCATTGCTTCGGCTTGAGCTTCATTATAATGATGTGGCATTTGGTTGGCATTGTCTAAATAATCAACAAGCTCCACAATAAAGTGCTGAATTTCGCGTGCAATTGCCGATCTGAATGCTGAAGAAGTCCCGGCTTTTTCTCTGAGCAACAATAAAAATACTTTAGGGTTTTTATCAATAAATTCAATAAAGGTGGTTACCGAAGTTCGAAGAACACTCCCCCCTTTTTCAATACGTTTTCGAGCTTGGCGCAATAATTGACGAAGAGTTAAACCGCTCTCATCAACCATCGCTAAACCTAACTCATCCATATCACGAAAATGGCGATAAAATGATGTAGCAGCTATACCTGCCTCACGGGAAACTTCGCGCAGACTTAAACTTGCAAAACCTTGTTCCGCGTTGAGTTGATGAAACGCAGCATCAATTAAACTTCGACGAGTTCTCTCCTTTTGCTGCGCTCTAACTCCACAGGTTTTAACATTTTTCATTTTTTAAATTCTGCGCTATAAGAAATATAAATTATTTCTGGCCTAACAGTCGTTCTTTTTCAGCAAAGACTTTTGGCATATGGTCACGAATAGTTTTAGCGATAGTTTCATAACGAGAACGTAATGGAGAACCAGGTCGATAAATTAAAGCGATGCTTCGTGTTGGGACAGGATCAGTACATGGAATATAGCAAATATTATCACGAGTACGTTCATTTGGAGCAGCTAACTCTGGAAATAAAGTAATTCCACGTCCTGCTGATATCATACTACGCAATGTTTCTAAACTCGTCGCTTTAAATTGTTTATCTTCATCAATTCCTACCTGAAAACAATACCCCATAGCATGTTCGCGTAGACAATGACCATCCTCCAACATTAAAAATTTCTTCCCTTTCAGACTAGAAAGCTTAACTGTCTGTTTACTAGCTAATTCATCATTTGCAGGAACGGCTAAAAACATAGGTTCATTGAATAAAGGTAGTTCAATAAATTGTGCGGTTTCTTTTACTTGAGCGATAATAGCACAATCCAATTTTCCACTTTCAAGTTGAGCAACAATATTGGCAGTTTGCGCTTCATGTAAATAAAGTTCTAGTTGAGGAAAGGATTCATGTAATACGGTAATCACATGTGGTAATAAATATGGAGCGATAGTCGGAATTAATCCAATATGCATAGGACCCGCCATCTCTTCCCCTTGACGACTAGCCATCTCTTTTAAAATCTGTATATTACGTAAAATTTCTTTAGCTTGCTCAACAAGCATCATGCCAGTTTGAGTAAATAATACTTTACGACTAGTACGTTCAAGTAACATTACGCCTAATTCGTCTTCAAGTTTTCTGATTTGACCACTTAGTGTTGGTTGACTAACATTACAAGCATCAGCTGCTTTACGAAAATGCCGGAATTCAGCTAATGATACAAAATATTCCAAATCTCGAATATTCATAGAGTCCCCAATAAGTTATCAGTTAATATTTTTATACTCTTAATTGTAAACCAAATTAATAAATATTTTTATCAAAAATCTTTTTTTAAAAGAGTATAAGTTTAATTAAATCAATTAGTCATTAATAAAATAAATAAGATAATCTATTTTGAATTAATTTTTATAAAGTTAAAAAATAATCTAACTAATTGTACTATATAAATTACTATTGTTGATAATTATGTTCAAAAAATCAAATAAAATATTTAATTAATATGAAGAAATTTCCTTTATTTTACTTGGTATAACTATTTCAAGAAAAATGGAAAGTTAGATTTAATTGCGATATAATCGCGCGCTATATTTCAGTATAGACCATTATTAATTCGAGGTGCGCTATTTTTAAACAAGTTTCTCGCTTTTATCGTAAAATGTTCCATCACAAAGAGCGACAAGAGTCGCATTATATTTCCATCTCACGTAATGAGCATAATATTTCTCGTAAGAATATAAGCGAAAATGCGTTGAAAGTACTTTATCGATTGAATAAACAAGGATATGAAGCCTATCTCGTAGGTGGTTGTATTCGCGACCTTCTATTAGGTAAAAAACCAAAAGATTTCGATATTGCGACAAATGCTACACCAGAACAAATTCAAAAGATTTTTCGAAATTGCCGCTTGATAGGTAAACGCTTTCGTTTAGCTCATATTATGTTTGGAAAAGAGATAATTGAGGTTGCAACGTTCCGAGGTGATCATGATGATCAGAGTGAACAAAAGAACATATCAAAACGATCACAAGCAGGTATGTTATTACGAGATAATGTCTATGGAACGATAGAGCAAGATGCCGTTCGTCGTGATTTCACAATGAATGCACTTTATTATAGCGTCAAAGATTATACAATTCGTGATTATTGTGGTGGACTAAAAGATTTACAAAATGGCATTATTCGATTAATTGGTGATCCACAAACAAGATATCGTGAAGATCCAGTCAGAATGTTAAGGACAATCCGTTTTGCAGCAAAACTTAACATGAAAATTGACCCAGCTACTGCTGAGCCAATAAAAAAACTGGCTCCATTATTAAATAATATTCCTTCAGCCCGTCTTTTTGATGAATCATTGAAATTACTACAATCAGGATATGGTTACGATACTTATATATTATTAAAGCAGTATCATTTATTTAAACAATTGTTTCCAGTGGTTGAACGTTTATTTACACATGACCATGAAGGAAATATGGAAAAAATGATTGCTCAAGTGTTAAAAAATACTGATTACCGTATAGCAAATGAGCAACGCATAAACCCTGCTTTTTTATATGCAGCATTTTTTTGGTATCCAATTATAGAACAAACTCAATTAAACTGCATTGAGAGCGGTTTGCAATATTACGATTCTTTTTCTATGGCAATTAATGATGTACTAAATGAGCAATGCCGTATTATCGCTATACCAAGACGTTTTACAGCGGTTATGGGTGATATGTGGCGATTACAATTAAGAATGAAAAAACGAGAAGGAAAACGTGCATTTGTCATTTTAGAGCATCAAAAGTTCCGAGCAGCTTATGATTTATTAGAAATGCGAGCTTCAATCGAAAAAGGTGAGCTTTTAGATTTAGCTAAGTGGTGGGATGAATTTCAACAAGTATCGACTGAAAAGAAAATAGCCATGGTAAGACAACTTGGTAAAACGAATAAACGACGGACTAAACGTTAATTTTCATTCGCACTTTTATAAATAACCGCTATAATGTTTCAATTAAAATAATCATAATCATATTCTAATCATTAATGAAAAAATTATCGCCTTCTCGTATTGCTATAGCTGTAACATTTTCTTTGTACAATTATAGCAGTTATGCAATAGATTTACCCCAAAATGACACTACTAATCCGCAGTGTCTTGTTGGTGTACCTAAATTTGAGCGACCAATTGTTAATGGAGATATAAATACATTACCTATTAATGCAGAGGCAGATGAGTTTGAAGGACTTTATCCTAATTTAGCTATTTACAAAGGTCGTGTTTATGTAGAGCAAGGCAATCGTACAGTTTTAGCTGATAAAGTGACGATTGACTCAAAAGATGCAAATAATCGGATGGTTACACTCGATGGTGATATCACTTATCAAGATAATATGATACAAACCAAAGGTAACCACGCATCGATGAATCTAAACAACAATGATGCCAATATGAATCCAAGTGAGTATCAATTAGTTAATAGACTTGGACGAGGTGAAGCCGATGAGATCAAACTTGATAAGAATCGCTATGTAATTCTTAAAAATGGTAGTTTTACCTCCTGTCCTGTAGGAGATAGTGCTTGGAATATTACAGGTTCAACAATTATTCACGATAATGAAGAACAGTTGTTAGAAGTTTGGAATGCGGTATTTAGAATAGAGAAAGTACCTGTTCTTTACTCACCTTATTTACAATTGCCTACAGGCAATAAAAGACGATCAGGGTTGTTAATTCCTAGTTTTGGTTACGATAGTGTTGATGGTATCGATTTTTCATTACCGTATTATTGGAACATTGCTCCAAATTATGATGCGACTATAACACCGCGAATACTACAACACCGTGGTGTACAGTTACAAACTGAGTTTCGCTACTTAAATCAATTAGGATTAGGGACTTTCGCTTTTGACTGGTTACAGCATGATAATCAATACAGTGACGATAGAAAAAAATCAACAAATGGCAACAGATACGATAACAATCGTAATCGATGGTTATTCTATTGGAAAAACGACGAATTAATTAACTACAATTGGCGTTTTATAGCTGATACTACACGAGTCAGTGACAATCAATATTTAACAGATCTCAGTTCTAAATATGCGTCTCAAACAGCTGGATATCTGACTCAGTTTTATAAATTAGCATACAATGATGAAAATTGGGATGTTGCTTTAGGTTACAAACACTTCCAACCATTCCACTATGATATTCTTTACCAAACTCAGCCTCAATTAGATATCAACTATTATAACTACGAGCTGGGACCATTAAAATTTAAGACTTTTTCACAACTTTCTCATTTTATAAATTCAACAGATAATGAACCCGAAGCTTGGCGAGTCCATATAGAACCAACTATCAATTATACAGTTACAAATTCTTGGGCAAATTTATCTGCAGAAACTGGTTTTATGGCAACTCATTACAACCAGAAAAACATATTTAAATATAATAATAATCTTGAACACATAAAAGAAGGGATAAAGTTAGATCGCACTGTAAATCGTTTTATACCGAAATTTAGTATTGATGGTAAAGTAATTTTTGAAAGAGACTTTGATCTAATCGATGGGTATAGCCAAACACTCGAACCTAGAGTGAAATATACTTATAACCCTTATCGTAACCAATCAAATATTGGAAATTACGATTCCACACTCTTACAAGCTGATTATATTGGTTTATTTAGAGATCAAACATATAGTGGTTTAGACCGTATTGCATCAACAAATAAACTTTCAACGGGTGTAACTACACGTTTTTATGATAGTAACAAAGTTGAAAAATTTAATATGTCCTTAGGGCAAATTACCTATTTTACAAAATCTAAAACCGGTGATCACAATAATGAATTAGATAAAAATTCTGATACGGGTAGTGTCACTTGGGCAACAGATAATTTCTGGCGAATTAGTGACGATATTATTTTCCGAAGCGGGATTCAATACGACACCCGTATCGATACTATTTCGCTAGCCAATACAACGTTTGAATATCGACCATCGGGTGACAAATTAATTCAATTATCTTATCGTTATGCCAATCGTAACTATATTGACACTGTAGATGACAGGTATAAGTATTCCGCATATAAAGGTTACAAACAAGATCTTTCTCAAGCCGGCATTATGGTTAGTTGGCCACTATCTGAAAAAGTGAGTGCTGTGGGATCTTATTATTATGATATTAAGCAAAAACAGATTTCAGACAGTTTTATTGGGGTAAATTATAGCGACTGCTGTTGGGGAGTAACCGTACAATATGGACGCAAATTAACCGACTGGGATAACACAGAACATATAAGTAAATACAAAAACAAACTGTCAATTAACTTTGAACTTAAAGGTTTAGGAAGTAATCGTGACACGCAAGCCAAAATGTTAAACTTTGGTAAATTACCTTATACAACAACATTTGAATAAACATACTAATAAATTTATTGTGGTAAATTTAATACCGCAACAACATAATGAGTTGAGTAAATATGAAATTATTAAAACTTTTTATTGCATTAAACTTGAGTGTTAATTTAGTACTCTTTACACCTTTTTCAGCAAATGCTGCTCCAAAAGTGGTTGAACAGGTTGCAGCTGTTGTGAATAACAACGTCATTTTAGAAAGTGATGTGAGTGACATGCTCAAAACGATTAAAGCGAGCGCCGATCCTAAATCTTTACCTAATGATAAAATACTTAGAAAACAAATTATTGATCGCCTTGTTGTTGAAAAATTAATTTTACAAAGAGCGGCAAAAGCAAAAATTACTATTAGTGATGATGAAGTTACCGCCGCAATCGATAGAATAGCAGCTGAAAATGGTATGACAATAGATCAACTAAGAAGCAGATTATCAACTATGGGCATGAGCTATAGCACTTATCGTGATCGTATTCATACTGATATGCTAATAGAACAAGCACGCCTGCATGAAGTTCGACCTAGAATCAAAGTCTCTAACAGAGAAGTAGAACATTTAACCAAAACAATAGCTAACCAACCAACTAACAATATTGATGTTAAAATTAGTCATATTCTAATTACTATTCCAGAAAAAGCGTCTAAACAACAAGTTGATAGTGCTACCAATAAAGCGATGGACATCATCAATCGTGCAAAAAAAGGGGAAAATTTTGCTAAATTAGCCGCGTCATACTCAAATGATGATCTTGCTTTAAAAGGTGGATCAATGGGCTGGAAAAAGTTAAATGAGTTACCTACTATTTTTGAGGAACGACTAATTCGAGCGCCCAAAGGAAGTATTATAGGACCAATTCGCTCTGGAGTTGGGATTCATATATTAAAAGTTGACGATAACCGTTCTGAAACACCACAAAAAATTACACTTCAAGAAGTTAATGCTCGTCATATTTTAATTAAAACCAACGTATTAGTTACCGATCAGGTGGCTAAACAAAAATTAATTAACATTCGCAAAGCCATTACCAGCGGAGCAACAACTTTTGCTGCAGCAGCAAAAGCTAACTCAGAAGACACAGGTTCAAAAGATAGTGGTGGTAATTTAGGATGGAATAGGCCAGAAGTTTATGATGAAGGTTTCAGGACTGCATTATCACAATTGAAAAAGGGTGAAATCAGTCAACCAATAAAATCATCTTATGGTTGGCATATAATCCAACTAATTGATACCAGACAAACTGACGGTACAAACTTAGTTAAAAAAGATCAAGCTTATCGGATGATTTTCAATAGAAAATTTGCTGAAGAAGCACAAGTTTGGATTCAAGAGTTAAAAGGTGATGCATATATCAAAATTACAGGTGAAGGTAAGAATGAATAATCGTGTTCATCAAGGTCATTTTGCCCGTAAACGATTTGGTCAAAACTTTCTACATGATAATTATATTATTGAAAGTATTGTGGCAGCCATACAACCTAAGAAAGGGGAAGCACTGGTTGAAATAGGACCAGGGCTTGCCGCATTGACAGTACCTGTAAGTAAATTGGTAGATCATTTAACTGTTATTGAGATTGATAGAGATTTAGCTAGCCGATTAGTTGAAAATCCTTTTTTACAAAATAAAATCAGTGTGATTGAACAAGACGCACTAAATTTTGATTTCAACAAATTGTCCGATAGATTAGGTCAACCTCTGAGAGTTTTTGGTAATTTACCTTACAATATTTCAACACCATTGATGTTTCACTTATTCGAATATGCACCAATCATTACTGATATGCATTTTATGCTGCAAAAAGAGGTTGTTACTCGTTTAGTTGCTGCACCTAACAGCAAAAGTTATGGTCGATTGAGTGTTATGGCACAATACTACTGCCAAATCATCCCTGTTTTAGAAGTACCACCTACAGCCTTTAAACCAGCACCTAAAGTTGATTCAGCTGTAGTTAAACTAATACCTTACAAAGAAAAGCCCTATTTAGTTAATGATATTAAAGTACTATCACGTATTACTACCGAAGCTTTTAACCAAAGACGTAAAACAATTCGTAATAGCTTAAGTAATTTATTTAACAGTGAGCAAATAGCTGAATTAGGTATTGACCCGAATTTACGTGCGGAAAATTTGACAGTACAACAATATTGTCTATTAGCAAACGCTTGGAAATAACCTTATGGCAAATCTAATAATTGGTGATATTCACGGCTGTTATGATGAGTTTATGCGACTATTAGAGAAAGCTGATTTTTCATCATCAGATACCTTATGGCTTACTGGAGATTTAGTTGCTAGAGGACCAAAATCACTTGAAGTTCTTAGATTTGTAAAACAAAACAGCGAACAAATAAGATTAGTTTTAGGTAACCACGACTTACATTTACTCTCAATTTACGCCAATGTTACACCATCAAAAAAGAAGGATAATCTTGACGAACTCATCCACGCTGATGATTTCGATGAACTAATGAATTGGTTGCGTAAACAACCATTAATTCAAATAGATGAAAAATTAAAACTTATTATGACTCATGCCGGAATATCTCCACAATGGGATCTTGAAACATTGAAAAAATGTGCTAATGATCTTCATCAGGTTTTAAGTAGTGACTCATATCCCCTCTTTCTTGACAAAATGTATGGTAACTTTCCTGATGAATGGTCATATGAATTACAAGGGTTAGATCGATTACGCTTTATTGCTAATGCTTTAACAAGAATGCGTTACTGTTACGAAGATGGACGGCTTGATTTTTATTGTAAAGATCAACCAGATGATGCTCCATCGAAACTTAAACCATGGTTTTCATTACCAAGTAAAATTCCGTCAGAATATAGTATTGCTTTTGGTCATTGGGCAGCATTGAATGGAAAAGGAACACCTGAAAATATTTACGCACTTGATACAGGGTGCTGTTGGGGTGGAAAATTAACATGTTTACGATTTGAAGATAAAAAATATTTCAAAAAGAAAAACATGAAAAATTAAAAATAAAAGAATAATTAAAGGGTTATTTTATTATGTCTGTACTAACTGTTATAAAATCAATTTGGAAAGGTATCAATTTAATTAGAGAAATATTTCTTAACCTAATTTTCTTAATCATAATCCTATTGATCTTGAGTGGTATTGCATTATTTAAAGAATCACAAAAGCAAGACATCATTCCTCAATATGGCACATTAGTTATAAATCTTGAAGGCGTTATTGTCGACAATTCGCTTTATAGTGATGAATTGTATGAAATACAAAATAAATTATATGGTAAAAGAGTAAATCTATCACGTGAAAATAGTTTATTCGATTTAGTGCAAAAAATATCACAAGCTACATCAGATCCTAATATAAATAGCATAGTCCTAAAATTGGATAACTTTGTCGGAGCAGACTTGAGTTCTTTGCAATATATTGGTAAATATTTAAACAGATTCAAAGAGGCAAATAAGCCTATTTACGCTATTGGTTCAAGCTTCAATCAAAGCCAATATTATTTGGCGAGTTATGCTAATAAAATCTATTTAACCCCATTAGGTGCAGTTAATGTTTTTGGATTATCCGCCAATAATTTGTACTACAAAACATTATTAGACAACTTAAAGATTAATACTCATGTTTTCCGTGTAGGAACTTATAAATCAGCTATTGAGCCATTTATCAGAGATAATATGTCAGAAGAAGCAAGAAGTAACACTTCTCGTTGGTTAAATTTAATGTGGAATAACTACCTTAATGACATTTCTGCAGAACGCAAAAAAGCACCTACACAACTAGTTCCTTCAGCCGATAAAATGTTATCAGAACTAAAATCTGTTAATGGTAATATGGCCCAATACGCTTTAGCAAACGGTTTAATTGATGCGATAAGTGATGAATTTGATTTTGAACTTGAACATAAAATAAAACAAAAAGTCAGTATCTATGATTATAGACTTAAGGAAAATGCTGAAGAATCAAACAAAGAACCAAAAATAGCTGTCATTTTTGTGAATGGAACTATTACTAACGGCGCAAATAGCAGTAATGTAGCTGGTAGCCAAGATATTGTTAAACAATTAAGAGATATTCGTAATAAATTACAAAGTAATAACATACAGGCTGTCGTACTCAGAGTAAATAGTCCAGGAGGAAGTGTCGAAGCTTCAGAAGCAATTCGCAGTGAACTAGAAACTTTACGTCGTTACCAAATCCCGGTTGTTGTTTCTATGGGCGGAATGGCTGCTTCCGGAGGATACTGGATATCAACTGCTTCTGATTATATTGTCGCTAGTCCGAATACGATTACAGGTTCTATAGGTATTTTTGGCATTGTACCAACCTTTGAAAATTCGCTTTCTCATATTGGTGTTTATAACGATGGGGTTTCAACCTCACCATTGGCAAATAACAGCTTAACTCAAAATTTATCCGATGAAATGAATCAATTTATTCAAATGAATATTGATAATGGTTACTTTAATTTCATCTCTTTAGTAGCAAAAGCTCGTAATATGACCTCAGAACAAGTAGATCATATAGCTCAAGGGCAAGTTTGGCTCGGCTCCGAAGGAAGTAAAAATGGCTTAGTGGATAAATTAGGGGATTTTGACGATGCGGTTGATATGGCTGCAACATTAGCCAATATTTCTAATTATAAAATAGATTGGCAAAAGCCTGAAGGCAGTTGGTTCAATGCACTTTACTCAGATATGTTTGCTATGATGCCAAAATCAACAGCAGAGGTATTTTTTGAGCATATCCCAGAAGTAAAACAAATTAAGCAACAAGTTTCACTATGGGATAAGTTCCAAGATTCACAAAACCGTTATATTTACTGTCTAAACTGTGCTGATGTTCGATAATAAAAATCCACCTTACGGTGGATTTTTTTATTTTTGTGTCTGGAAAAAATAACGCATATCATTCATTGCCGCTTGGATTGTTTTATAATCAGGTGTTTTATCGACCTGATTATTATGACAATCAAAATAGTGGCTTATACCAAGACGATTAACAAAATAGATGTTGTCTCTAGTCCGAACGGCATAAGAACTATAATTTGACATTAATAGCCAATCTCGATCGATTATTGGGCTAAATAAATCATAACCTGTCGAATAATCTGAAATATCATTTTCCACATGCAAATAATGTCGCATTATTGTTGGAACGACATCTTCATGGCTGGTAAATTTATTTATATTATCTGTGATATATTTAAGATCTTTTGCTCCAACTATGATAAAAGGTACTTTAGTTTGAGCATCAGTATAGTTACCATTATGCCCCCAAAAACCCAGATTATTGTCATTCATTTCTTGTGAATGATCACCTGTTATAAAGATTAACGTATTATCTAGCGAGCCTGATCGTTCAAGTTCATCATAGACCTTTTTAAGCAAATAATCATCATAGTAGACACTTTGTTTATAACGATTAAAAATGGGAACAGGATCTGTATCATTGCTTAATGTCATATAATTCAGCTCGCCAATTGGATTGAATTTAACTTCAAAATAATTGGGAAAATCATAAGCATGTGGTGCATCAAAAAATAAAAATGAAAAACTTGGTTTAGATGTATCTCTACTCTTATACCAGTTTAGCCAATCATCAGTTAACTGTTTATCTCGACTCGATGCAGATCCATCTTTACTACTAATTCTTAAGTTTTTAATGGTTAAAAATGCCGTACGATCGAATTCTGGCGCAGTAACTTTGGCTGAAGTAAATATACCTATATTATAATTTTCTTTTTGCAATGTTGTTATGAATAACGAGGGAATTCTATTTCTTAAAAAAGCATCCCAATACGTGCCGGGGATACCATAAAAAAGTCCAAAAATACCAGTTCGAGTTGCATTCCCTGTTGAGTAATGATTATTAAAAATTATTCCATTATTCTGTTTCACAAAATGGTAAGTATTGGGTGAAATTTCTTGACTAAAAGTATCATAACGCCAAGAATCTAAGACAATAAACATAATATTGGGTGTTGTAGTATTATGAGGGTTAATCATCAGCTCATTTTTAGGATAATAGATAGTTGCGTGTTGGTTCTCCTTTTCAATAAGTGTCTTACGTTGCCCTGATTTATCAAACAATCCCATTATCTTTTTCGAGGTAAATGGACGATATAATGGAATATATTCTTTAACAATCATGATGGGGGAATAGGCATAATAAAACGCAACCATATGGATTAAATGACTAATAAAAAAACAACCGAAGAGAAATACTGTCGATACGATTAATATTCTTGAACGTTTTTGGCTAAATTTTTTATCTAACAAATAAAGAATTAAATATTCTGCTCCAAAAGATACTAATATTAACAAAAACATCAAAACATAAGTGATCGTTGAAAAATCGACAACTTGCCCCGAGAAAACCATTGATAGCACAGATTCATTGATATGAAATCGATACTGCTGAAAAACAATAGTATCAACATACAGCACAATCTGTAACAAACTAAATAAAGCAGCTAAACAAATATTACTTAACGTTCTCTTCACCCAAATAAACGGAAAACATAAAATAAAAAGTAATAAATAAACAGAGAAAAAATGGCCTAACACGGCAAATAGAGAAAAAAAGCTACCATCCCAACTAAACGATGAACCAGGCACCCAAAAATATCGGATAGTAATGATAGACGAAATAAAAATATTTATTAATACGAACGAATAGAGTTTTTTCATATAGCTCCACGAGCAATAGGATTAAAAATTTTTAATAATAGCGATTTTTCTACTTAAAATTAGTACTTTCCTCAAAATTTTTAACAAAAAAAGATAAATATGAAGAGATTAATATAAGCTTAACAAAAAAGGCTCTTTTTTGAGCCTCTGAAGACATTTTGATGATGAAATCTATTATAGACTAAATAAATATTAATACCATTTCTTCAATGCATTTATATCCGATTGCTTGGCTTCTACCCAATTTTCGCCACTAGAAGTCTGTTCCTTCTTCCAAAATGGAGCCTCATTTTTTAGTACATCCATAATAAACTCCGCTGAAGCAAAAGCATCACTGCGGTGTGCTGCACTAACACCAACAAAAACAATACTTTCATTTGCATAAATTTGACCGACACGATGGACTATTGCAACACGATTAATCGACCATCTATCTCTGGCTTGATTAATAATATTGCACAGCACCTTTTCAGTCATTTCTGCATAATGCTCTAACGTTAAACTTATAACTTGGTTTTCAAAACTACGCACCTTACCCATAAAAGTCACTACAGCACCATCTATAGGCGATTGATAAAGCCAAGTTATTAATGAATTCACATCAATGGGAGATTGGTTAACTTGAATAATGTTCACGCTGTTAACCACCTGTAACTGGAGGGAAAAAAGCAATTTCATCACCCTTTTGAATGACATAGTCATAGTCAACTAAAGTCTGATTAACTGCACATAATACTGTTTTTTCTTTTAAAGCTAATACCCACTTATCACCACGCAAACTAAGGTGATCTAAAAGTTGATTTATTGACATTTGCTCTACCGATAATTCAAGTTTTTCAACCCCAATTAATTCTCTAATTTGTGCAAAAAAAATAATTTTGTTCATAGTATCACTGCTCTGCCGCATTAAATTCGCCCGATTTACCACCAATTTTATTCAGTAACCGAACTTGATTAATAACCATATCTTTTTGATTAGCTTTACACATATCATATATCGTTAATGCAGCAACTGAAGCAGCAACTAAGGCCTCCATTTCGACACCTGTTTGGCCCCTTAGCCGACAAATTGTTTCAATCCTAATGCTGTGATTTTCAAATACAGGTTCGATATTGACTTCAATTTTACTTAGAAGTAGTGGATGACAAAGTGGAATCAAATCCCATGTTCGTTTAGCCGCTTGAATACCGGCAATTCTTGCAGTTGCAAAAACATCACCTTTATGATGTTTCCCTTCAATAATTAGGTTAAATGTTTCAGCATTCATTAATACTATTGACTCGGCTCGAGCTTCTCGTAAAGTTAACTTTTTTTCAGAAACATCAACCATATGTGCATCACCATGTTGATTAATGTGTGAAAATGATGCTGACATTTTTAACTACCTTTAAATATTATGCTTTAACTTGCCGTTCAAGATAACAAATTTTGTTTATGGATACTACTATCATATAAATAAAGTTATTAGATAGTTAACTCAAAAATAATTAATTTCTCTATGTAACTTTTGCGAGTTAAATAAAATCTGCGTACAATATCAATTTTTAATAATAGTGATTGTTAATGCTGATTGCCCATGTAGCCTTACCGGTACCCCTTTATCGACTGTTTGATTACAAACTAACAGTACCTGCTGAAATTGGTGCGCGGGTTAGAGTGCCTTTTGGTAAAAGGGAAATGATTGGAATAATCATTAAAATTGATCAGCAATCGACCTTTGATAGCGAAAATTTAAAATCAATTACCGCAATTATTGATACCAAAAACCCCTTTCCTCAACCAATTTGGCAGTTATTGAATTGGGCAACAAGTTATTATCACTTTCCAATTGGCGAAGTCATATTTCATGCCATGCCAGTTCTATTAAGGCAAGGTCGTCAAGCTATCAAGGATGATATAAAACAGTGGCAATTAACACCTCTAGGGCAACAAATTGATTTAAGCTTATTATCACGTACACCAAAACAAAAGTTATTATTATCTTCACTTAGAAACAACTGTTTAAATGAAGACGAATTTAGTTCAAATTTATATCAAGAATTACAAAAAAAACAGCTTATAGAATTAGTTTATCAACAACCTGACAATATTTGCTGGCAATACTCGACCAACCCAACATCGATCCAATTAAATGATGAACAATCTAATGCCATAGAGACTATTAATAAACAGAATAAACAATTTGGTGTATTTTTGCTTGATGGTATAACTGGTTCAGGAAAGACTGAAGTTTATTTAAATATAATTGCAGATGTGTTATCACAAGGTAAGCAAGCTTTAGTTTTAGTTCCTGAAATTGGTTTAACACCTCAAACAATAAAGCGTTTTAAACAGCGCTTTAATGCCCCGATTGATATTTTACATTCAGGCTTAACAGACAAGGAACGTTTAGATGTTTGGTTAAGAAGTAAAGAGGGTGAAAATGCCATTGTTGTAGGTACTCGTTCTTCGCTTTTTACTCCCTTTAAAGATTTAGGTATCATTATTATCGACGAAGAGCATGATAGTTCTTACAAACAACAGGAAGGATGGCGTTATAATGCTAGAGATCTAGCTATTATCCGAGCTAGAATTGAAAATATACCTATAGTTTTAGGTTCCGCAACACCTTCTCTTGAATCGATTAATAATGCACAAACTCATAAGTACCAGCATCTCAAACTTACTCAAAGAGCGGGTAACGCCCAATTAGCCAAACAATCTATTTTAGATATTCGCGGCATGGCTTTAGCTTCAGGTTTATCTCAACCACTTATAGAAAAAATAAAAACGCATTTGAATAACAATAACCAAGTGATGTTATTTCTTAACCGTAGAGGGTTCGCACCATTAATAATTTGCCATGATTGTGGTTGGATAGCGGAATGCCCACGTTGTGATCGCCCTTATACTTATCATAAAAAGCAGCATAAACTGATTTGTCATTATTGTGATACGCCAAGGGAAGTGCCAAAACAGTGCCCTAAGTGTGGTTCGACCCAGTTACTACCAATTGGATTTGGAACGGAGCAACTTGAAAAACAACTTAATATTTTGTTCCCAAATATAAAAGTTACTCGTATTGATCGCGACACGATAACTAAAAAAGAAGCATTGAATACCTATTTAAATGATATTCATAAAGGCGGAGCCCATATTTTAGTCGGTACACAAATTTTGGCTAAAGGTCATCACTTTCCTGATGTAACGTTAGTTGGCATAATTGATGTTGATGGCGCCTTATTTTCAAGTGATTTCAGAGCAACGGAAAGATTTGCTCAGATTTATACTCAAGTATCAGGCCGAGCTGGTCGTGAAACAAAAGCTGGCGAAGTGATTCTACAAACCTATCATCCAGAGCACCCTTTATTAAATACTTTATTAAATGAAGGTTATCAGGCATTTGCAAAACAAACACTAATTGAACGTCAACAAACTTTACTGCCACCATTTAGCTATCAGGTGTTAATTCGTGCTGCTGACCGTAATAATTTACAGGCACCAAAATTTTTACAGCGTATCCATGATTGGTTAAAGTCCAATTATGACCATAATTTATGGCAACTTGGTCCAATGCCTGCTAGTCAACCTAAAAAAGCGGGTTATAATCGTTGGCAATTATTATTACAACATACGAACAGACAATTATTACAACAAATATTAGATAATCTTATAACTGAACAGTGGAGTGAAGCATCAAACGTAAGATGGAGTATTGACGTTGATCCAATTGATAATTAAAAATATCTTCCAACAGATAGATTATCTCTTGGAAGATAGGATATTTATAAAGTGATTTTTCCTATATTTTTATCCAGCGTTGCTTGACCAATACCAGAAACTTCCTTTAATTGTTCTATAGAAACAAAAGGACCAAATTTTTCTCGATACTCAATAATTTTCTTAGCTTTACTCATCCCAATACCAGTTAATACTTTACTTAGCTCTTCAGCTGTTGCCGTATTAATATTGACTTGTACAATTTGCTCATCTTTTATAGTGACATCTGCTTTCGAATCAGCAAAACTAACTGTTGAAAAAAGTAAAGATGAAAATAAAAGGCATAATAGTGTAAAAATTTTCATGTAAATTAACTCCAATATAATTATGCAACTAAATTTGCTTCATAACTATCTCATGGAATTAATTTGCTAAATTTTAATATTCATAAAAATGCGAAAAGCCACCAAAGTGGCTTCTCTTTTTTTGATTTATCACCAAAATTTTTCGATCTTTATCACAAATTTGCATCAGGCATGATTTCAATCTTCGCTTTAGAACGAATATCATTTGCAAGATAATGAAAAGTGTTAGACATAGATAATGGTAATAATTCTGGTGAAATATCTTGATACTCCTTAGGCGTATCAACTTTAATTAAGGTGAAAATATAAGCAGTATTATTTTCTAAATATTCCACATTAAACTCATCAGATTTAACACCTGAAATTGGTGGTTCTAAACTAAAAACCATATCAACTACTTTTTTGTCTAAATCTTTCGAATCTCTGTGCAAAACATATTTCTTACTAAAGCTTACTTTATCTGAATTTCCAGTAGTATTTAACTCATTTAAAAGGCTTTCAACATTAGCTTTAAAACGACTCTCGGAGATATTTTTAGATAGTTTTTTATTAATTTCATCTTTAACCTCATCAAACGGAGCTATCCCCTCTGGGTGATAGTCAGTAACTTGAATAATAAAATCATAGCTACCATGAGATCTTTCAACTGGAATTAAGTCTGATAATTTAAGAGTCGGTTGCCCATTAGCGATCATTTCTTCGCTAAAGACTAAATCACTAATTTCAGGATGAATCATGATTGTAGACATATCTTTATAAGTTGTCCAATCAGTTGTTTGAACTTCAAGACCCGTTTTTTCAGATAACTCTTCAATTGATTTAGGTGATTGAGATAAGGCATTTTTCATTTTATCTTCAACAGCATTAAATCCATTTTGTAATTTTTGTTTAGTTAAATTCTCGTAAATTAAAATTGAAGCATAATCAAAATCCATAGCCTTTGGTGGTAACTCAGCATCAAGTTTAATTATGATAAAGCCATCATCAGTCGGAATTGGATTTGAAATTTGATTAACTTTTTTCAAGTTTGCTTTTTTAAAGAACTCAGGCAGAGAATCATCATCAGCAAACCAACCTAAAGAACCATTCTTACCATAAGCTGAAATATTATTATTATTATTATTATTATTTTGATTTAGACTTTCAGCTATATTTTGAAAATTTGCGCCTGAAGATAACTCTTTAACGATCTTGTCTGCTTGCGCTTTGTCTGTAACAAAAATAGCACTAAACTCTTTTTTTGCTGGGTAGGTATATTTTTTTAAATTTTGTTCATATTCTTTTTTTACATCATCATCAGTAACCTTAATGGTTTTAGCGATGTCATCTTTTGAATTATAAATAAATTTTAATTTTACTCGCTCTTTCCTCATAAAATCATTTTTATGTTCATCATAATACTTTTTCTCATCTTCTTCGGTAATATTAATGTCTTTCATATCATCTATTGAAGAATCAATCTTAGTAGCATAGATAGTTCTTGTCTGATCTTTTAACAAGGAAATTTCAGATTCAGAAGGTAAAACAAAGCTAGTTGTGACTAATGCACCAATAACTTGTTCTTGTTGTAACGATGTTTTTAATGAGCTTGCATAACTTTCTGGAGTAAAACCATTTTCAGCAAGTAAATTTAAATAATTTTGATTATCAAATTTTCCATTTATAAAGAAAACTTTCTGATTTTTAATAAAATCTTTTACGCGCTCGTTACTGATTGCTGCATGAATATTTTTTGAAAATTGATAAGCTAAATAATTATCTATTTGCTCAGATAACACTTTTCTTCGGATTACTTTGGTAAGCGAAGCATCACCACCTGTAATTTTACTTAATTCATACTTTACTTGAGACTCAAATTGAGTTCGACTGATCCCTTCTCCGTCGACTTTAGCAACGTACAATTGCTCATCATTTGCACCACTGCCACCACCAAAGCCTAAAAATCCAACACCAGTAAAAATAAAACATAAAATAATAATAGCAAAGATTATTTTAACAACAAGACTGTTTGCAGCTGTTCTTATTTTTTCCATCATAGCTTGTCATTCTCCATATACCTGAATTTTAATTTCGCAAGTATATCATATTTGCCAAAATTGGCTATTATCTAATTAAAGGTCGAAAAAAAAGCCAACATAAGGTTGGCTTTTTGATTGGTTTATTTTAGTTCAATCGAGTTGAAATATTTGCTGTATTTTTAATTTTTTTAACAGATTTTTTAACTGGCGACTTTATTTGAACTTTTTCCTTAACCGGCTCAATACCAAATGGATTATTTTGCAATGCAATCGTCAATACATCATCTATCCATTTAACAGGTTTTATATCAATTTCAGCTTTAACATTTGCTGGAATTTCTTCGAGATCTTTAACATTATCAATAGGAATTATAGCTGTTTTTATGCCACCTCGGTGAGCAGCTAATAATTTCTCTTTTAATCCACCAATTGGTAATACTTCACCTCGTAGAGTAATTTCACCAGTCATGGCAACATCAGCACGAACAGGGTTACCCGTTAAAGTAGATACTAATGACGTACACATTGCAATACCTGCACTCGGACCATCTTTAGGTGTAGCACCATCAGGAACATGCACATGTATATCACGCTTTTCATAGAAATCGCTATTAATACCCAATTTTTCAGCGCGCGAACGAACAACCGTAAGTGCCGTTTGAATAGATTCTTGCATAACGTCACCAAGTGAGCCGGTATAAGTTAATTTTCCTTTACCAACAACACTCATTGATTCAATGGTTAGCAAATCACCACCGACTTCTGTCCATGCCAAACCATTCACTTGACCGATCCGGTTTTCACTTTCGGATTTACCATAATCAAAACGCTGTACACCCAAGTAATCTTTTAAGTTAGTTTGAGTTACACTTACTTTACGCAAACGCTTGTTTAAAGCCAATTGTTTAACAACTTTACGGCAAATTTTAGCAATTTCTCTTTCTAAGCTTCGGACCCCTGCTTCACGAGTGTAATAGCGAATAATGCCAATTACAGCTGAATCATCAATATCAATTTCATTTGCTTTTAGGCCATTATTAGCAATCTGTTTAGCGATTAAATGTTGTTTAGCAATGTTCAATTTTTCATCTTCGGTATAACCAGATAACCGAATAACTTCCATTCTATCAAGTAGTGGTGCTGGAATATTCATTGAATTAGCTGTCGCAACAAACATGACATCAGATAGATCATAATCCACTTCTAAATAATGGTCATTAAATGCATTATTTTGTTCAGGATCCAGAACTTCTAGTAATGCCGATGCAGGATCACCACGCATATCAGAAGCCATCTTGTCAATTTCATCTAATAAAAATAGCGGGTTTTTTACACCAACCTTTACCATACGCTGAATTAATTTACCTGGCATTGAACCAATGTAGGTTCTTCGGTGTCCACGTATTTCCGCTTCATCGCGCACACCACCTAAAGCCATACGAACATATTGTCTACCCGTAGCTTTAGCAATGGATTGACCTAATGATGTTTTACCAACGCCTGGAGGCCCGACTAAGCATAAAATTGGACCTTTAACTTTATTTACTCGACTTTGTACAGCCAAATACTCTAAAATTCGGTCTTTTACACGATCCAGCCCATAATGATCTTTATCTAAAACTTTTTGTGCAGCATTAATATCTTTTTTTACTTTACTGCGTTTATTCCAAGGAACTTGTAACATCCAATCAATATATCCGCGAACAACAGTTGCTTCGGCAGACATAGCAGGCATCATCTTAAGCTTATTAAGCTCAGAAAGTGTTTTTTCCTTTGCCTCTTTTGGCATTTTTGCTTTAGTAATTTTTGAGTTTAGCTCTTCAAATTCATCAGGTTTATTATCTATATCACCTAACTCTTTATGAATAGCTTTAATCTGTTCATTTAGATAATATTCCTTTTGCGCTTTTTCCATTTGTTGTTTGACGCGTTGACGGATATTTTTTTCAACTTGCAACAAGTCAATTTCTGATTCCATTAATGAAATAAGCAACTCGAAACGTTTTTCTAAATCAGCAGTAACTAAAATCTCTTGTTTTTGTTCAACTTTTATATATAAGGTAGCAGCTATGGAATCTGCTAATTGAGATGATTCTTTAATTAAATGAATTGAATCAACAACCTCTTGAGTGACTTTTTTATTAAGTTTCGCATAATCATCAAAATTTGATAATAAGACTCTTATCATCGCTTGACTAATATTATCAGCTTTCTTAGCTTCTTTTAGCGGTTTAATATTTGCAATTAAAAAATCATCATCTTTTCGTTCAATAATATCAACAATTTTAGCTCGCGCGACACCCTCAACCAGAACTTTAACTGTACCGTCAGGTAATTGAAGTAATTGTAAAACATTGGCTATAGTACCGACTTCATACAAGTCCTCTACATCAGGTTCATCTTGTGAAGGATATTTTTGTGTTACAAGAAAAACTTGTTTATCCATCTCCATTGCACTTTCCAAACAACGGATTGATTTATTACGACCAACGAAGAGAGGAATTACCATATGTGGAAATACAACAACATCACGCAATGGTAAAATAGGCATAATCATTTGTTTAGTTTGTTTTGTCTTCATTTTATTCTCTCGGTAGTACAAACTTATCTGTCTTATATTGGGGTGATTTTAAGATATTCAAGCTTATCCTGTTTTAAATACGTAGTACAATAAATGTACATACGTATTTCACTTTTTACATAAATGCTGCTTACCAGTTTGAATAGGATAATTGCTTATCTATTATGCAGATAGTTCTGTATCTTCACAAAAAATCAATTTAGGTGATTGCAAATGATTTACCGTATCTTTCTCAACAAGTACTTTTTTTACGTTTTGCATTGATGGTAAGTCATACATTGTATCTAACAGTATATTTTCGACAATTGAACGTAATCCTCGAGCACCTGTTTTACGTTTCATCGCATTAATTGCAATGGCATCTAAAGCTTCTTTAGTAAATTCCAGTTCTACACCATCCAACTCTAATAAAGCATTAAATTGTTTGGTTAAAGCATTTTTAGGTTCGGTTAATATATTAACTAAAGCATCTTTATCAAGTTCTGATAACGTTCCAATAACAGGTAATCGACCAATAAATTCAGGTATAAGACCAAATTTAACCAAATCTTCTGCCTCTATCTGAGCTAATAACTCAGATTCTGTCGCTTTATTCTTAGTGCTTTTTACATCAGCACCAAAACCAATACCTGTGTTGGTAGAGACTCGATTTTCAATAACTTTATCTAACCCACTAAATGCGCCCCCACAAATAAAGAGGATTTTAGAAGTATCAACTTGTAAAAACTCTTGTTGTGGATGCTTACGTCCGCCTTTAGGAGGAACAGATGCAACAGTACCTTCAATAATTTTTAATAAAGCTTGCTGAACACCTTCACCAGAAACATCTCGAGTAATAGATGGATTATCTGATTTTCTAGAAATTTTATCAATTTCATCAACATAAATAATCCCACGTTGCGCTTTTTCTACATCATAATCACAACTTTGTAATAATTTCTGAATAATATTTTCTACATCTTCACCAACATATCCAGCCTCAGTCAATGTAGTTGCATCAGCCATGGCAAAAGGGACATCAAGAAAACGTGCTAATGTTTCAGCTAATAATGTTTTACCACTACCCGTAGGACCAATTAATAAAATATTGCTTTTACCTAACTCAACATCACTACGGTTAGAATAGCTACGTAAACGTTTATAATGATTATAAACAGCAACTGATAATACTTTTTTAGCCCGTTCCTGACCAATAACATATTCATCAAGATGAGCTCGTATTTCGTGCGGTGTCGGTAATGGTTTACTAATAAATTCTTCATGTGAAAGAAAACTTTTTGTTTCTTCTTTTAGAATATCATTACATAGTCCAATACATTCATTACAAATATAAATAGATGATGGCCCAGCAATTAGCTTACGGACTTCATGTTCACTTTTGCCACAAAAAGTACAATAGAGTAATTTTTCTGAGTTTTCTTTATCCACTTTCTTTACCTATTTATTATTAAGATCGTTTACTGTATATGGCGTCAACTAATCCATATTCAACTGCTTTCTCGGCTGACATAAAGTTATCACGATCTGTATCTTTTTCAATTACACTAATATCCTGACCAGTATGCATTGATAAAATATTATTTAATCGGCTTTTAACCTGTAATATTTCTTGAGCATGAATTTGAATATCTGACGCTTGTCCTTGAAAACCACCTAATGGTTGGTGGATCATGACGCGTGCATTAGGCAGGCAAAAACGTTTACCTTTAGTACCAGCAGTTAAAAGTAATGAGCCCATTGAACATGCTTGTCCAAGACAAATAGTACTCACATCTGGTTTAATAAATTGCATCGTGTCATAAATAGCCATACCAGCAGTCACTACTCCACCAGGGGAATTGATATATAAATGGATATCTTTTTCAGGATTCTCAGCTTCAAGAAAAAGCATCTGAGCAATAATCAAATTTGCCATATTGTCTTCAACTTGCCCAGTTAAAAATATAATTCTTTCTTTTAATAATCGTGAGTAAATATCATAAGCTCTCTCGCCACGAGAACTTTGCTCAACAACCATTGGAATCACACTCATGTATGGTTCTAAAGGCATTTTCATCTCCTAATTAAACAAAATAGCCCAAACAATTGATCCTTATTTGGGCTTATAATGAATTTTAATTAAATAAAGTGACAAGCTGCTTAAGCAACTTGTTGATTCATTAATTCTGAGAATGAATAAGTCTTATCTGTCACTTTTGCGCTAGCTAATAATAAATCAACTACTTGATCTTCTAGTGCAACAGAACGGATATTATCCATTGCTTTCTTATCTTTACGATAATAATCAACCACTTCTTTAGGATCTTCATAAGCAGTTGCAATTTCATCAATTAAAGATTGTACTTTTGCTTCGTCAGCCTTTAACTTGTTACTTTCAATGATTTCGCTAAATAATAATCCAACTAACACACGGCGTTTAGCTTCTGCTTCGAATAACTCTTTAGGTAGATCCATTGATTGTTTAACATTACCACCAAAACGAGTTAAGGCTTGTTGACGTAAGACATCAATTTCGCGATCAATTAAAGCAGATGGAACTTCAATATCATTATTTTTTACTAAACCATCAATGACTTGTGTTTTGATTTTATTGCGAATTGTTGCATTAAGTTCACGTTGCATATTTTTACGGACTTCTGCTCGTAAACTTTCAACTGTGCCATCTGCAATACCAAATCTTTTCACTACTTCTTCAGTTAGTTCAGGTAACTCAAGTTCTTCAACTTTTTTAAGTGAAGCTGAAAATACTGCTGGTTTACCTTTTAAATTCTCAGCATGATAATCTTCTGGGAATGTCACATTAATATCAAATTCATCTCCAGCTTTGTGACCGATGATTGCATCTTCAAAACCAGGGATCATTCGACCTTGTCCTAATACAAGTGCAAAATCATCAGCTTTACCGCCTTCAAATTCAGCACCATCAACTTTACCTAAAAAATCAAGCGTGACACGATTTTGTTCTTTTGCTGTCTTTTTAACAACTTTCCAAGTACCTTGTTGTTTACGTAAGGTTTCAATCATTGTTTCCACATCAGCATCAACAACTTCAGCTACGGGTTTTTCAACTTCGATTTTATCTAAATCTTTGATTTTAATTTCCGGATAAACTTCAAATTCAACAGTGAAAGTATAATCTTCACCATTTTTATATTCTGTTGGAATATATGTTGGCGCACCAGCTGGATTTAATTTTTCTTGGATAATAGCATCGATAAAATTACGTTGCATCAAATCACTTAAAGCGTCTTGTAAAATAGAAGCACCATAGCGTTGTTCAACAATTTTTAAAGGTACTTTTCCTTTACGGAAACCATCAATACGGACTTTTTTTGCTGTATTGATAAGTTCTTTATCAACTGCTTTGGTAATATCTTCTGATTTAATTGTAATTGATAAACGACGGCCTAAACCTTCTGTTGTTTCTACCGAAACTTGCATCTTTATACCTCGGAATTATTGAATATATTTGCTCATAATTATAAATTGATTAATTGAGCTAATTAAATTTATAAAATAGGGAAGCATTATACCGACCGTAATCGTCTACGTCGAGACATTTAATAGCTTCTTCTCAAGTGCTTTCAAACGTTTATTCATTTCATCAATATGTAAAACTAATGAAGCTGTTTTACGCCATACTTTATTTTGTTGTAATGGAATACCCGATGAATATACACCCGGCTCAGTAATTGGTCTCATAACCATACCCATTCCAGTCACAGTTACTTGATCACAAATTTCCATATGGCCGTTAATAACACTCGCACCACCAATTAGGCAATGGCGTCCAATCTTTAAACTACCCGCCATAATAACACCACCAGCGACAGCAGTATGATCACCAATAATATCGTTGTGCGCAATTTGACATTGATTATCAATAATGACGCCATTACCGATGACAGTATCATCTAAAGCACCACGATCGATTGTTGTTGATGAGCCGATTTCAACGTTATTACCAATTACTACTCGACCAAGCTGAGGAATTTTTATCCATTTACCTTTGTCATTTGCATAACCAAATCCATCTGCACCTATTACTGTTCCTGATTGGATCAAACAGTTTTCACCAATAATACAGTTATGGTATATAGATACATTAGACCATATTTTTGTGCCTGCACCGATTTGAGTATCTTTCCCAATAAAACAGCCAGCACCAATACAACAGTTATCACCAAGATTTACACCACTTTCTATAACAGCATTTGGACCAATTGATACATTTTGTCCAAGCTTAGCAGTAGAATCAATCACCGCTGATTGTGCGATACCTTTAGCGGGTAACGGTGTCGTATCTAAAAGTTGTGCTAATTTTGCATAAGTAAGATAAGGATCTTTAACAATCAAAGCAGCCCCATTCCAATATTTAAGGCTATCTTCTGTCATAACAACTGCTGAAGCGTTACAAGTTAATAAATTGTTTTGGAATTTTTTATCCGACAAAAAAGTGATTTGACCTTTTGTGGCACTTTTCATTGATGCTACACCGGTGATAGTTAATTCACCATCACCATATAATGTAGCATCAAGCTTGTCAGCTAATTGCTCTAAACGAAAAGCAAACATTATTTTTTAACCTTCTCCAAAACTTTGTCAGTAATATCAACAGCGTCAGAGGCATATAAAACCGTATCTGCTCTTAAAATAAGATCATATTTTTCTTCAGCAACAATGGTTTTGACTGCTTCTTGAATTTTGGTTAGTAATTTACCAGCTTCTTTTGTTTCGCTATCACGATATTCATTTGTGAAAGCTGTGGCTTTATTCTGAAAATCTGCAATAGTTTTATTTAATTTAGTTTTTTCTGAAGATGACAAAGTTAGCCCTTCTTTCTTTAAACGTGCGGCAGCTGCATCAGCAAGCTTTTCTTCTTTTTCTAATGCTTTAGCTCTCGCTTCAAATTTTTGGTTCAATTCTTTACCGATTGCTTCTCGTTCTGGCATACGATCCATTACAGATTTAATATCGATAACACCAATTTTAGTTTCAGCGTTTGCAAAGCCTGTAAAAAGTAGAGCAATACTGATGCCAACAACAGATATAATTTTTTTCACTTTATTCACCTATGTGTATTTTAGTTATTAACAACATGGCATTACCATGTTGAACCTATATTAAATTGGAATTGCTGAGCTGAATCACCATGATATTTCTTTAACGGCTGTGCATAAGAAAATACCAATGGTCCTAATGGCGACATCCATTGAACAGCAAGACCAGCAGACATTCTAATATCAGATGGGGAACTATAATCAGGAATATTTTTGCCTTTTAGATCCCATTCACTATCCCAAACCGTTCCTGCATCAAAAAATACTGATGTTCTAATACTATCTGTATATTTTTCACTTGCAAATGGTGTTGGAACTATTAGCTCCGTACTTCCGAATGCTAACGCATTACCACCTATTGCATCTTTAGAACTAGTACATTGAGCTGTATCACCTAAGGTTCTACATCCGGTTTTATTAAAATATACCGCTTTAGGGCCGACAGTATTTGCTTTAAAGCCACGCAATACAGTTGAGCCACCTGCATAGAAATTCTCATAGAACGGTAATTCTTTTCCACCTAATCCAGCACCATAACCTAATCGGCCACGAGCTAAGAATACCCATTTATGATCGGTATCAATTGGATAATAATAAGAAGCATCACTAACCATTTTATAGAATCTATTGTCAAATACTGGCACTGTCGCTTTTAAATTAGCGGTTAGTTTTAACCCATCTGTTGGGAAATAGCCGCGATTTAACGTGTTATATGTCCAATAGGCATTCAATAACAAATCATTGGTGTCATATGAATAAGACTTATCTTTATCTTTCATATTTTCACCCATAGACTCAAAATAGCGCCACATATTATACTGTGGTTGCATATCAGTTAATTTATGATTAGCGTATTCTGTACCAAAACGGACAAAGTTATTTTCACTAATCGGGAAGCCTAAGTCTAAATTAGCCCCCCAAGTTTTACTTGAATACTCAGATTCATCATCATCACTATCAGTTTTATAAGTATTGTAGTAAACGCTACCACCTAAACTGACACCATCAACAGTAAAATAAGGATTAACAATCGAAACAGATGCAGTTTTATCACTGCTGGTTGTATTAATATCAAATGAAACGCTATTACCCGTTCCTAACCAGTTATCTTGAGAAATTCCGGCATTAAAACTTAAACCACTGTCTGAGCCGATACCCACGCCAAATTTAATACTACCGGTATTACGTTCAGCTACTTTATAAATAATATCAACTTGATCATCAATGCCAGGAACTCGTTCAGTATTCGCTTCAACACTTTCAAAGAAACCTAATCGATTTAAACGTTCTTTACCAAGTTCAACCAAACCATTACTTAACCATGAGCCTTCCATTTGACGAAGTTCACGACGAACCACACTCTCACTTGTAATGGTATTGCCGACAATTTTAATATTGCGTACGTAAAAACGTTGCCCTACATCAACTAATACTACTAATTTAACAGTATGTGATGAGTCATCCATTTCAGGCTGAATAGCTACTTGAGGATAAGCATAGCCAAAATTAGCCAGCAATCGCTTAATATTATCCTCAATATCAGTTATTTTTTTACCATTATAAAGTTCACCTACAGTAAGCTTTTCTTTGGCTAGTTTTTGTATTGCCTCTTCATGTCCTGCAAAGTTACCTTTAAAATCAAAATCGGCTAACTTATATTGTTCACCTTCATGAATATTAATAGTGACATAAATCCCTTTTTTATCTGGCGTTAAGCTAACTTGTGTAGACTCAATATTAAATCGAGCATAACCTCGATTTAAATAAAAGCTTTGCAACTCATCTAAGTCCGATGCCAATTTTTGCTTTTGATATTTACGATCACCAAGCATATTCCACCAAGGCACTTCATCACGTAATGAAAAACGTGAAATAAGCTCTTCAGATGAAAAAGCTTTTGCACCTACGATATTGATTTGATCTATTAAAGCAGATTTACCTTCAGCAATAACTAATTTTAAATCAACACGATTTCGAGATAATGGTGTTACGACCGCTTTGATTTGAGCATTATATTTACCAACACTATAGTAAAAATCTTCTAGACCTTTCTCAATTCCCGAAAGCATTGTACGATCTAATGCATCGCCTTCACGAATACCGGTACTATCTAAATTCTTTTTCAACATGTCATCTTTGACAGATTTATTTCCGGAAAAGGTAATACTTGCTATAGTTGGGCGTTCTTGGACATGAATAATTAATCTGTCGCCATCACGAGAAACAGTAATATCATCGAAATTACCGCTGGCGTAAAGTGATTTAATAATGCGGCCTAAATCAGATTCATTCACATAGTCACCGACTTGAACAGGCATTTCAAGCATTGCAGCACCGATTGTGACTCGCTGCAAACCTTCAAACTTGATATCCTTAACCACAAAATCATCAACACAAAATGCATTGGAACTATATACTGTTGTGGTACTAAACAGCAAAGATGCTATAAGTAATTTATTTATTTTCATCGTATATATTTATAACCTCATCCCATTACAATCGTAAAATATCATTAAATAGTGCAATTCCCATTATTACCATTAATAAAACAAATCCGATACGAAAAAAACGCTCTTGTGCTTTATTTGATAAGGCATTTCCTTTTATTTTCTCAAAAAATAAAAAAAGCAACTGCCCGCCATCTAACATAGGTAATGGAACAAGATTGATAACTCCTAAACTTATACTAATAAAGGCTAGAAAATATAAGTAAGGGGTAAATCCATAACTTGCTGTTTGCCCTGCGCTTTTTGCTATTGTAATTGGTCCTGATAAATGTTTTAGACCAATCACTCCTGTTACTAATTGATAAAGAGAACGAACCGTTAACTTAGTCGTTAACATTGTTTGTTTCATCGCTTTATCGAATCCATTAAAAAAATCATATTTTTTAATTACTGCATCAGATGTCGGATAGAAACCAGCAACACCTTCCCCATTTCTATTTCTTTTTGGCTCAAGTGTAAGATCGACGTCTTTATTGTTCCTACTTACCTTCAGTTTTATAATTCCAGCTTTTTTTATAGTATCAGTAAAATCATTCCAATTTTGATAAAGGTGCTCATTATAACTGATTATTTTATCACCTACTTTTAAACCAGCTTGAGCCGCTGCTGAATCGGGTACAATTTTACTCACAATTGGATAAATTTCCAATTGTTTAGGTATAAATCCAAATGCTGCGATTGCAGATTCCTTTTCAATATCAAAAGACCAATTACTAATATTAACATCCCGACTAACTTCTTGTTGCTCAATATCAGTACGATAGGTAACATTAATATTGCTTTTACCTAAAGCAGAAATCAATGCTGCATTTACATCATTCCAAGTGTCTATTTTAGCATTATCAATCATTCTTAACTCTGCATCTGCTGGCATATTTATAGATGCAGCTGGTGTTGAAGGTATAATACTTTTTATTTTAACAGGATAATCAACCACACCCGTCAAAAAAATAACCCAATAAATAATTAATGCTAAAACAAAATTAGCAAATGGCCCTGCAAAAATAATTGCAGCCCGTTGCAAAATACTTTTTTTATCAAAAGCTAGTTTTTCTAAATTGGGGGATAATTCACTCGTTTTGCTATCGAGCATTCTAACATATCCGCCAAGTGGAATCATAGCGATAACTAATTCAGTTCCGTTTGAAAATCTATGCGACCATATTTTTTTTCCAAACCCGATTGAAAAACACTCTACATGCACTTTACATAGCCGAGCAACAAAAAAATGCCCAAACTCATGAACTGTAACTAATATACTGATAGTAATAATAAATAACAACAGTGACCAAAGCAAAATCAGTAACCCTTTAGAATAAATGCAAAGATAATACAGTAAATACAGGAACTGCCGACGTTAAACTATCAATACGATCTAAAATACCACCATGTCCTGGGATAAGATTTCCACTATCTTTAATTCCTGCTTCACGCTTAAACATGCTTTCAGTCAGGTCACCTAATACCGAAGCCAAAATAGCCAATAGGGAGCTAAATAAAAATTGAGTAAAATTAATATTAAAATAACCAGTTAAGTAAGCGATCACACAAACTAAAGTTGCTAAACTGACACCACCGATAAAACCTTCTACCGTCTTTCCTGGTGAGACTTTGACAGCTAATTTCCGTTTACCAATCGCTCTTCCAGCAAAATAAGCACCTGTATCGGTTGCCCATACTAACACAAATACATAGAGCAACCAAATAGACCCAGTATAACTATTAACACTGTAATTAATAGTTCGTAATTCAAGCATTCCTATAAAAAAAGGGACTAAGGTAAAAAAAGCAAACAACAGCTTAATTAATGATGATTTAGACCAGTATTTTGCTGAGTTAGGATAACCTACAACTAATAACAAAGCGGTTAACCACCAAATAACTGATAAGCAAATTATTAAAGCAAATAACTGACTTTTTAGTGTTGACTCAATGGGGATGAAGTAAAGCAAAACTATTGAAAAAACAATAAAAAACAAAAGAACTGTTTTCTCGGTTCTTTTTGCTAAAAAATTACGCCATTCCCATGCTGCTAATGCACAAACAGCGATGATTAAATAAGAAAATATCGATAAAGGTGCAAAAAATAGTGCAATAATAACAAGGGGAATAAGTACGATGGCAGTTAAAATACGCTGGATTAGCATGAAAGGTCCTCATTTAGAACGCCACCAAAACGCCGTTCTCTAGTGTTAAAAATATTTATCGCTTCATCAAATGATGCCTGATTGAAATCAGGCCACAATGTGTCAGTAAAATACAATTCTGCGTATGCACATTGCCATAATAAAAAATTACTAATTCGGTATTCGCCACCGGTGCGAATAACTAAATCAACTTCAGGTAAATCATTCATACAAATAATCGAGCCAAAATATTCCTCATTGATATCCTGTGGCGTTATTTTACCATCTAAAGCTTGTGAAGCTATTTTTTTAGCTGATTCAACAATATCCCAACGACCACCATAATTAGCTGCAATATTCAAGGTAAGGCCAGTATTATCTTTGGTTAAAAGCTGAGCATTAATAATAAGATTTTGAAGATTTTGATTAAATTTTGATATATCACCAATGATATTTAATCGAACATTATTTTTATTTAAATTTTTAATTTCGCGATTTAACGCATAAATAAACAGTGAAATTAAAGCAGTAACTTCATTAGCTGGACGTTTCCAATTTTCACTACTAAAAGCATATAACGTAAGCACTTTTACATCTAATTTTGCTGCATATGTGACAATTTTACGCACCGCTTTTAAACCAGCTCGATGGCCTTTAGCGCGTAATTGATTTCTTTGCTTAGCCCATCGACCATTACCATCCATAATAATCGCCACATGGTTGGGAATATATTGTGTCATGTATAATCTCGTTATATATCTATCATATTAATGATAATTTCGATAAATCAACGGGTGCCATAAACAACTATCGTCTTACCATGTGCTGAAATTAGGTGTTGATCTTCAAGCATTTTTAAAATTCTTCCAACGGTTTCACGTGAACAGCCGACAATTTGCCCAATCTCTTGGCGGGTTATTTTTATTTGCATACCATCTGGGTGAGTCATCGCATCAGGCTGTTTAGTTAAGTTTAATAGTGTTTGTGCAATTCGGCCGGCGACATCTAAGAAAGCTAGATTACTGACTTTTTCTGATGTAACTTGTAACCGGCTTGCCATTTGACTAGCTAATCGCATTAATATATCTGGGTTAACTTGCACTAGCTGTTTAAATTTTTTATAGGATATTTCGGCCACTTCACAACTTGTTTTCGCTTTAACCCAAGCACTACGTTCTGTACCTTCTTCAAAAAGACCTAATTCACCTAAGAATTGATTTTGGTTTAAATACGACAAAATCATTTCATTACCTTCATCATCTTTAATCAATACCGCTACAGATCCTTTTAAAATATAATAGAGAGTTTCGGCTTTTTCACCTTGATGAATAAGGGTACTTTTAGCTGGATATTTATGAATATGGCAATGAGATAAAAACCATTCCAATGTTGTATCTGATTGCTGTTTACCAATCATTATTCCTTCCTATCTATTCAAATTACTACAGTAACACTATAACAAAGTTACAGAATAAATCATATACTCACTAAAATGATTTTAATCATTATTTAATAAATTTAATATCTACTGTTTCATGTAATTCAGACCAAAAAATTGCAGCTGAACCATTAATTAAATGAAGTTTTACATCATTCACTTTATCTTCAAGTGATTTTTCTTGCTCACCATAATCAGTCCCTTCACGTAAAACAAAGTATTCTATTAGATTGTTTAGAGTAGTTGAATCAAGAGATTGCCAAGGAATTATCATAATTATATTTGCTGAGTTAACTTACATTAATTTATTTTAACAAGTTAATTATAAGAAGTGCATATGGAATATTAAATAAAAAAACCACTCAGTTGAGTGGTTTTAATTAGTTACATTAAATAATGATTAGTTTGCAGTAACTTTAAGTTTGAAGCCTTGAATACCTGCATTATAGCCAGAGCCACCATTTAAGCCACTGTACACTGCATTATGTTTTCCACCAGCAGAGTCACCTAACACAATCACGCCATAACCATCTGCATCGCTAGCGGCTGCAGCTAGAGTCTCACCTGCTACAGCAGTTTGAGATCCCATTGCAGCACTATTAGTACCATCTAGACTCCATGTAAATGTGTAAGATGCTGATTGGTTTATATCTCCTCCAGTAGCGAAGTTAGGCGTTGTGCTAGTACTCGTTGGACTTGCTTTCAACCATACAACAGCCGCTAGTTTATCACCATATTTTGGTATTTCAGTAGAAGAACTATCAGCAAGGTTATTCGCGAACTCTACACTACCTGAACTATTATATTTAAATATACCTAACACTGTAGCACCAGGATATTCAATAGGACCCTCAGGGATATCTGGATCTTTATCACCAGGACCGTGTTGATCTGTACCTGGATCTGGAGGATTAGAACCAGTACCTGGAGTAGTAGTACCATCCCAAATATCACTTACCCATAACCATTGATTTTCTCTTGGAGCACCATAAGGAGTAATTTCTTCAAGTTTGAAACCGACTTTTGTAGCACCGGCCATAGAAGGAGTAATTTTGAAATAAACATGACCAGCTTCACCAGAGTTATCAGCTATTGCATCAATATCTGAAATTAGAGTCCAAGCAGCAGTACTGCTAGTTTTAATCCAAACTTTAAGTGTATCTGCTACTGCATGTTTATCAGATGGATCTTCATCTCCATCTAGATCTTTTAAGTCATAAAAGATATGAATGTAATTACCAACTTTAGCTTTTTCATTATTACCAAGAGATGTTGCACCTGTTGTATCATTTGAAATACGAAGAGTCAAAGATCTTTGAGCTCCGACACCACCATTAGTTATACCTTTTGACCAAATTACTGGTGCATTACCTTCTATCGAATTTTGAGTCATTACTGGATCTAATGCATAAGCACTGCTAGCAGCATAACCTGCTAAAAACAAACTTAATGCAACTTTTTTTATTGCTAATTTTTTCATGTTTAACTTCCTATTTTCTCTAATAAATTAACATGTTATATTTATATAAATACACCGTTTTTATTGGTGTTGCCTTTTAAATCACCTTCGATAATTCGAAGATGATTAAAAACTTTTTTAATTAACTGAAACTTGTAATTTAAATCCTTGATCTCCAGCACATGCTACTGGTGATGCTGTTACCTGATTTAGATCTAAATATGTAGGAGCTCCAGCCACAGCAGGAATACTTGTACCTGTTGTTGCATAACTAGTCATATTAGTTCTAATAGTGTAAGGTGCATTTGGTCCCATACTTACATTAAACCAAGGGCCATTAGGACTATCAACATAACTTGGTAATGTTGTCATTGCACTTCCAGGACACGCCGGGCTATTTGAACCAACAAGTGACCAGATAACAAATGGGTTGGTAATTTCTACAGCTTCAGTATCATCGACATAAGCTTTTACGGTATATTCAGTACCTACATACCATCCAGTAATACCTGGTTCAAAATCAAGTACGTTTCCATTTTGTCTAGCAACTAAAGTGCCATCACTACGATATACTTTAATGTAGCCCGCTCTACCACCACCAAAATTAACCGTAGCTTTGTTGAAAGACTGACCATAACCATCTAATTTGATAGAAAAATCAACTGCTCCATCAAAGTTTGACGCAACGTCGATGGTATAAGTATCACCAATAGCTGTTGTGCCTGCTGCGGTAGAAGCATTTGCTGAAATGCTGTCACCCATTTTGACTTTTTCAAAAGATTTAACAATGACACAACGTTCTGAGGTAGGGCAACTTCTTACCGTACCAGAAGTACCATCAATCAAAGTGACTTTTGTACCATTACTGGTTGCTGTCCATAAATCAATTACTGAGGATTTGAATGTATTGTCTACTTTAGACATCAATGATTGGTCACTAAAACCATTATAACCATCCCCAAAGCTTCCACTTCCAGTAGGTGTTCCAGGGGTAACCAAACTAGCTAATAGCGTTACTGAAGTTGTACCATCAGCTGTATTTTGCACAGAAGTTGCTGGATCTCCTGAGCTATCAACCGCCCAAACACCTATTTTACGAATACTTAAATTAGGCAGAACTTCAAACGAAACTGAATTAGATGTTGCTGATTTTCCTTTGCTATCAGTAACCGTTACTGCTAGGCTATAAACGCCATTTGTACTAATTGGCAATCTGTTCCCATTTCGATCTACATAACTAGGTGCAACAATCTTCCAATTCTTAACATCAGCAGGAGGTGTTAACCATGAAGAGCTAGTACATACTCCCGCAGCAGAACACAAGAAACCACCACCATTATCAATATCTTGCATATTGCCTGACCAAGCTAAGCTTGATATACCTTTGGCGTTATGAACACCTATAACTAGATCATGAGTAGTACCTTCGAGTAATTGAAGAGAATCTAACCCTAAATCAACAGTCATTTTCTTTTCTTTATATTCAAGAACGATATAGTTATTACGATCAACTAAATCATATCGACTGCCTTTTAAAGAACGAGCCGCTTGAACCATATCCGGATCTAGCTGATCTTTTAACGGTGTACCAATACGATAATTCATGGTTAATTCAGCAGATGTGACTTTTTTACTATCCTGTCCGCGCTTATGTTGAGCTTTAACGGTAAATAAAGGAACCGGGGTATAATCCAATCCGACTGTGATCGCTCTTGGATCTTTTTGTAAATTATCCTTACCAAATAAAGCAACCTTATCACCATAGTATTGTTCATACATAAGTGATCCGCCTAAATGAGGATATTGAGGTAAATAGCCCTGAAAGCGAATATCAAAACCTCTAGCAGCTCGTTCTAAATAGTCATCAAAGTCTCTTGAATCTTTCCAATCAGATAATGGATGATAATAGTTAGCTGCGAACTTCATATAATCAGTCCAAGCTTCAGCACCTAGGCCTAAACGATTGTGTGAACGTTGGAAATCATGATCAAGAAAGGCGTTATATCCTAATAACCATGTATTATCAGCAACATCCCAACGTTGACCAATACCAAAGTTACCAATATGACGATTATGTTCATATTCTTGGAATGATAACTGACTAAAAATCAATGTGCTGTCAGTATCAATCAATGGGCTAAATAATTTAACATTGATATTATTGAATTCACCCTTATCGCCTAAATCGAACTGTAATTGAGCAGTACCAAAACGCCCTAAAAAATTTTGAGCAGCGCTACGAAGAGGATCGACTACTTGTGAATGAATACCATTGCGAACATAGTTTTCAGCATAATCTTTACCTTTGTTTTTCAAATGGCCAGAGATACCGCCATTATCTGCTGAAGTAATATTTTTCCAATCTTGAGTTGCAAGAGTTTGCAAGGTGGTAGCTACTTGGCTTGATAGTGCATCTTTGTCTTTTTTTACATCGTAACTATCATCAGAGCCTAGCGAAGGTAAATTTGAGTATTTATCTTTTTTATTATTATTATTTATTGCAGGTAATAAAGGAGAATTTTCAGGTAAAACTAGTCGTTCATCGACTTCAACCATATCTTTTTTATCGAAACGACCTGCATTCATAGCTCGTAATTCAGAAATTGAAATATTGCTTAATAATGCAATTTGGTACAAACTGCGTTTTTGATTATTAATCATTTCTCGAGCTTTAGTACCATTTTTTAATTCAATGATTTTATTGCTATCAACCTCATTCGACGATAGCTGAGTATCAATAGCATAAGCATAATTCCAACTTAACGTAGCTATTACAAATGCTGAGATAACTCTTAATCTAAGATTCTTTCTCACCGTAGTCATTCCTTATATCTCACTAACTTTACAAATGCATCGTATTTATTTACGTTGTAAGTAAAGTTTTTATTATTTAATGTGTTGTTTTTAATATGCGATTTTAAAACTAAATAATATTCGCCTAAAAACTAAAACTTCTTTACAAAACAGCTAAGTTTAGGAGGATTTTATTACATAAATGTAATTTATAAAACTATTTTGTAACTTTTTTTGACATCTTTTTGTAAAGACGGTTTTTTGATATATTAATCAACAAGTTAATTAATTATATTTTTGTTTAAAACTTACTATTTTTATTAATTAATCAATTTTATATTACTTTTTAGTAATAGAAATCAAACAACAATATGTCAATTGTAAAGAAGAAAGGCTAATTTTGGGGATGAAAATAAGCTTGAACTGTTCACTTCAAGCTTATTTATGACTTTAGGTTATATTTTAGAAAATTAAATGACTAGTATTGACCTTCATTATAAATTTCAAGATTTTCAGATTCTGGCGTGATTGATTTGTTTTCAGCTCTGTGATGCTCTAGCGTATCAAAATAATTATCATCAATTCCTTCAGTAACATATTTTCCATCAAAAACAGAACATTCTAGATGATGAATATTAGGATTTTGCTCTTTAATACAATCAATTAAATCCGAAAGATCTTGAAATATTAATTTATCTGCTCCAATTTCTTTGGCAATTTGACCAACAGAGCGGTTATAAGCTATAAGTTCACTAGCAACTGGCATATCAATACCATAAACATTAGGATGTCTAATTTCAGGCGCTGCCGAAGCGAGATAAACTTTTTTAGCACCAACTGAACGCACCATCTCAAGTATTTTTTCCGATGTCGTTCCTCGAACAATAGAATCATCAACTAGAAGAACATTCTTACCTTCAAATTCAATACGATTAGCATTTAGCTTTCTTCTTACTGAAAGTTTTCGTTCCGCTTGACCTGGCATGATAAAAGTACGTCCAACATAGCGGTTTTTAACAAATCCTTGTCGATAGGGTTTATTCAGAATTCTGGCAATTTCAAGCGCGGCATCACATGATGTTTCAGGAATAGGAATTACTACATCAATATCAATGTCTTTCCATTCTCTAGCAATTTTTTGACCTAGTTTCTGTCCCATTAATATACGGGATTGATATACTGAAACACCATTCATCAATGAGTCTGGGCGGGCAAAATAAACATATTCAAAAATACATGGATAATATTGAGGATTATTTGCACATTGTTTTGAATGAAGTTGTCCATCTTGAGTAATATAGATAGCTTCACCTGGTTCAACATCACGCATAAATTCAAAATCGAGAATATCTAAAGCAACACTTTCCGATGCAACCATATATTCTGTCTTTTGATTATCAAGCACTTTTTTACCTATCACCAAAGGACGAATACCATATGGGTCACGAAATGCGACTAATCCATGTCCAATAATCATTGCAACACAAGCATAAGCACCTTTAATGATTTGATGTACCCGATTGATAGCGGTGAAAATATTTTCTGCAGTTAATGGATAGGTAGGGAATTTATCAAGTTCGCTAGCAAAAATATTAAGTAATACTTCTGAATCAGAACTTGTATTAATGTGGCGTCTTGCTAATTCAAATACTTTATTTCTTAATTGGTCAGTATTAGTTAAATTACCATTGTGTGCAAGTGCAATACCATAAGGTGAATTGACATAAAATGGTTGCGCTTCTGAAGGACTTGAGCTGCCCGCAGTGGGATAGCGAATATGCCCTATTCCTAAATTACCTTGTAAACGCAACATATGATGTTCTTGAAATACATCTTTAACTAAACCATTTGCTTTACGTAAGCGAAAACGATTTTGCTCGTCGATAGTTACAATCCCCGCAGCATCTTGTCCTCGATGCTGCAAAACAGTTAAAGCGTCATAAATAGATTGATTAACTGTACTGCATCCTACAATACCAACAACACCACACATACAATGATTACCTCAAAGTTATTGAACTAAAAATGAAGACGACTGCTGTATAAAATCAAAAAACCAACGAATAATAAAATGAAAATGCGGAATTAGCTGCGATTGCTCCCATTCAGGAGATTGGGATAACGGTGTGAAAGTATCGACAAAAAAGAGCACTGCCGCCACAACTAAAATACCCCTTAATACACCAAAACAAATACCTAATACGCGATCTGTACCTGATAGTCCTGTTTTTTGAACCAATTGCCCAATAATATAAGAAACAATGGCACACACAATTAGTGTAGCAATAAATAAAATAGCGATAGCTACAGCAATACGAATTACATCACTATCAAAATAAGTTAAGTAACTAGTGATATGCATGTAAAAACGACTTGCTATAAAAAAAGCCAGAACCCAACTTATTAGGGATAACGCTTCTTTAACAAAACCTCTAATAATACTAATTAGTGCAGATAAAATAATCACACCAATAATCGTATAATCAACCCAATTCATCATAATAACTCACAATTTTATATTAATATTTTTATTTAATGTTTGTACTCATTAAAGAGTAAAATAATTTTTAATTTGTAACAATGACACCTTTTAATTTTGTTAAATTGTTTAGGTTACTAAGCAACTGCTCTGCTTGCTCTTTTTTTGCATAAGGACCGACCTGTAATTTTATTAATTGATTAGGTCCTGGATTACTTGGAATGATTCTAACGTCATAATTGTTAAGCCTTAATAATGCCACTAATTCCTCAATTTTTTTCTTATTTTTCAATGCGCCAAGTTGAATCATGTAGGGCTTATCTGTTTGTTCAGAAATAGATGAAGCATCGCTATTATCATTATCAGGTGATGCTAAAGGGCTAGTATATTGATCAGAATCAGGTGTATAAGATTGTTCAAATCCTGGACCACCATTAATAGTTGACTCATTTTGTGATGTAATCACTTGATTTTGTTCATTTACTACTTCTGGTTGTAAAATAGGAATTGTAGGCGTATGTAAATTAGATTTATCTGTTATGATATTAGGTGCAATTATAGCAATAGTTAGCAATAATGTAGCAAAACCAACTAGTTGATTCCTAATTTTATTTGAAGTAGTTTTCTCTTGATTAGTATCCATGATTACATTTGCCTAATTTATCTAAAACGGCAGATACAGTATAAAATGAACCACAGACGACAATAATATCATCTTCTTTTGAATCTTGCATGGCCTTTTGATATGCATTATCAACTGATTCAAACGTAGTTATATTTTCTACTTTATTATCTTGCAAATACTGCTTTAATACCTCAGCATTACATCCACGCTCACCGTAAAGTGAAGCACAATACCATTGATCAGCATTTAATAAAGATAGAGTGCTTTTAATATCTTTATCTTTCAACATACCAATGACAAACCTAATCTTACCAATAGTAGGTTGTTTCTTTACCAATAACTTAATTTGGTTAGCTAAATAGTTAGCAGCATGAGGATTATGTGCAACATCAACAATTACAATTGGTGATGTCTGTATTATTTGAAATCTTCCAACTAAATTTGTTTTTTCAAGACCCTCGATTATTTGATTCTGGTCAATTGAAAGCGAAGAATAAGTTAGTGCTGCTATTGCAGTAGCAGCATTAGCTAAAGGCACATTGGGAATAGGCAATTGATCATACTGTTTTAACGGTGAAATGAATTGCCATAATGAATCATCAATTTGTTGATATGACCAATCTTTATTAACTACATAAATAGGACAATTCACCGTTTTAGAAACATCTATAATAGATGATGGTATCTCTGGCTCACCAACAATAGCAATACTATTGGGTTTAAAAATACCTGCTTTTTCTCGACCAATACTTTCTCGAGTATTGCCTAAATATTCTACATGGTCGATACCGATTGTAGTAATAATTGCTATATCAGCATCGATAATATTGGTGGCATCAAGTCTTCCACCTAAGCCTACTTCTAGAATAACTACATCCAATTGAGCCTGTTTAAATTGATATAATGCAGCTAACGTTGCATATTCGAAATAAGTTAAGGAAATATTTCCTCTCGCTTTTTCAATTTCAACAAATGCATCAACTGTGTCTTGCTCTTTTGACTCTTGATTATCTATTCTAACCCTTTCAGTAAAACGCACTAAATGGGGAGAGCTGTAAACTCCAACACGCTTATTTGCAGCAAGTAATATCATCTCAAGCGTGCGGCAAGTCGTTCCTTTGCCATTAGTCCCTGCCACCGTAAAAACATAAGGGGCTGGCTGCAAAAGATCTAGACGCTCTGCAACTGTTCTAACACGCTCAAGTCCTAAATCAATGGTCGTTGGATGTAATTGTTCCAAATAAGAAAGCCATGTTTCAAGATTAGACATGGCATCAGGAATTTCAGGTCGCATGATTAATTAAATAGTCTCATCATTAACGATAGAATCAAAAGGAACTGGGAGTTTCATTAATTTAGCTAACAGACCTGCAATTTTAGGGCGCATATCACGACGATCAATAATCATATCAATTGCACCTTTTTCTAATAAGAACTCGCTACGTTGGAATCCTTCTGGCAGTGTTTCACGCACTGTTTGTTGAATTACTCGAGGCCCCGCAAAACCAATTAACGCTTTAGGTTCAGCAATATTAATATCACCTAGCATCGCTAGACTAGCAGATACACCACCCATTGTTGGATCGGTCATCACAGAAATATAGGGTAAACCTTCATCTTGCATTTTTGCTAAGATAGCACTCGTTTTTGCCATTTGCATTAATGAAAATAATGCTTCTTGCATTCGAGCGCCACCACTGGTAGAAAAACAGATTAATGGGCACTTATCTTCAATTGCCTGTTCTGCGGCTCGAGTAAATAAAGCACCAACCACAGACGACATCGAACCACCAATGAAAGCAAATTCAAAGCAGGCAACAACGACTGGAATGCCCAGTAATGTGCCTTTCATTACTACCATCGCTTCTTTTTCATGTGTTTCTTTTTGAGCGGCAGTTAAACGATCTTTATATTTTTTGGTATCTTTAAACCTCAAAATATCTTTAGGAGCAAGTTCTGAACCAATCTCTACATCAGAACCTTCATCTAAAAAACGATATAAGCGAACTCGGGCAGGAATATGCATGTGATGATCGCATTTTGGGCAAACTTCTAAATTACGATCAAGTTCAGCTTGATAGATAACCTGCTCACAATTACTACATTTGGTCCAAACACCACCTGGAATATTTGCCTTTTTATGATCTGACGATATATTATTTTTACTCAGAATTTTTTCAATCCAGCTCATTATGATTCTCTCATTTGGTACTCTTTTCAATTAACGACACATTGTATAATACTTTGCAATAATTCTTAATAGTTGTTTTTATTTTTATCGCAATTAGAAGGAAAATCGATAAATTTATCGACAATTTTATAAAAATATTATTATTTCATACTTCAAAAAATTTGATTTAAAACAAAACTCAGCAAGCTTGATTGATATTTAAATTTAACATTTTTCAATAAAAGTATATTTAGTATGACCTTAAAAAATTATTGGTATATAATTAACTCAGAATCGTTTTCCATTTTTTAGAAATAAGGGGTTATAGATGGACAAGGAAAAATCAGCCGCACCATCATTTCAAGATGTACTTGAATATATTCGTTTATCACGTCGTTTAAATAAATTAAAACGTGAAATTTCAGATAACGAGAAAAAAATTCGTGATAACCAAAAACGTGTGCTATTACTTGAAAATTTAAGTGATTACATTAAACCTGATATGACTTACGAAGAACTTCAAGCTATTATTGCTAATATGAAGAGTGATTATGATGATCGTGTTGATGATTATATAATCAAGAATGCTGAAATTTCTAAAGAAAGACGTGAAATCAGCAAAAAAATGCGTAGTTACCGTTCTAATTAATGTTTTTATGAATAACAACGCCCTTTTTCTCAATAGGGCGTTATTACTTTATTTTTAATCAATTAACCGCCAGCAAATTTGACTTTAAAACCTTTATCTTCTAATAATGATTTTAATAGTTCACGTTTGTCGCCTTGAATTTCAATTTTCCCGTCTTTAACTGAACCACCGCAACCACAACGCTTTTTCAGCTCAGCTGCTAATTGCATCAACTGAGAATCCTCTAAATCGAATCCCTCAATAACACAAACTCCTTTACCTTTACGCCCTGATGTCTGGCGTGAAATACGGATAAAACCATCGCCTTTAATACGAGGTTTAGCAGCCTGCTTTGGCGTAATTCGACCATGTTCAGTTGAATAAACAATAGCGTTATCAGACATAATTATTAACTCTTTGATAAATCTAGTGTTGTTAAAATAGCATGTAATGCTTTGGTTGGGTCTTCCGCTTGAGTAATAGGACGCCCAATAACTAAATAATCTGAACCAGCAGCTTGTGCGCGTTGAGGTGTCATAATACGGCGTTGATCATCAGGTGTTGATCCTGCTGGACGAATTCCTGGAGTAACTAATTTAAAATCACTTCCTAGTCTAGTTCTAAAACTTTGTACTTCTTTAGCAGAACATACAACTCCATCGAGTCCGCAATTCTTTGCCAGTAATGCCAGCTTTGTTGCTTGCTCTAATGGTGAAACGTTAATACCTATTTCTTTAAGATCAGAAGACTCCATACTCGTTAATACAGTCACTGCAATTAACATTGGTGCATCCTTACCGTATGAATAAAGCGCATCTTTTGCAGCTTCCATCATACGAGCGCCACCACTAGCGTGAACATTTGTCATCCAAACACCTAAATCGGCAGCTGCAGCTACTGCTTTAGCAACAGTGTTAGGAATATCATGGAATTTAAGATCCAAAAAGATATCAAATCCTTTTTGTTTTATTTGCCTAATAAAGTCAGGACCTGCATGAGTAAATAATTCTTTGCCTATTTTAAGACGACAATCTTTTGGATCAACTTGGTCTATAAAGTTCCATGCTGACTTAGTATCTGAAAAATCAACAGCAACAATGATTGGAGATGACATAACTTATTTGTTCCTTTTTAATTATATATTCTATCTTTTCTTCTTAATAAACTCATTAAAACCAGTATAGAAAATTTTAGCACTTTCTTTGTAGCCTTGTAAGGTTTGATGTACTAAATCTGGTCGAGTCAGTCCACGTTTTTGCCAAACTTTAACTGAACCAGCTCCCCCCATAGCTGCTTGCCAATTCCAATATAGTGTCCTTTCAGATTTAGCTACTTGCTTTTGAATACTCATAATTGCTAAAAATGATTTAGGGATACTATTTTCATTTACCATTGTATCTGGAGGTGTCATCAATAAAATGGCTGCATTAGGTAATGCTCTACGAATTTGGCGAATATTATTCACTAAGTTTTTGCGGTAATCATTAACATCTAAAGTTTCATCAAAACTTTCATTTGTTCCGTATTCAAGAATAACTAAATCACTTTTTGAAGCAGATAATTCTTTCAACCAACTTGAACCCCATTTTTGCCATATGCTCTGTTTAGCGCCATTAGTTGCAATTGAAGATACAATAACCCCTGATTTTTTTGAGCGATTTAACCAAATTCCTCCAATTTCAACATCACGGTTTCCTTTAATCGTAAAAGGGTTTTTAGTCACAAATGACACCGTTTGCCAAACACTACTTTTGGGTAAATAACTTATATTTATTTTTTTACCGTCAGCATCATAAATACTCAATAAATTAGGGGTATTCTTCAATGCTTTGAAGGTTAATTTTACTTGCCAATTTTTGTTATCTAAACTTTTTGGTATTATTTGTATAGTGGCTGAATCGTTAGTCGCTTTTGCAATAAATCCACCCATTGGAAAATCTACGTCACTTACTGTACGGCTACTTATTACACGCCAATCTTTTACTTTCCAACCAACTGCTGTATGATTTTGACCTTTAATGGCAACAGGTGTAACCCAACCAATTCCGGCATCACCATATTTTTGTTGCATTAATGTTCGAAATTCACCAGTAAAAAAATCTGCTGCTGAATGCGAATCTCCAAATTGTGTAATATTAACGACTTGATTGCCATTTTTATTTCTAGCTAATGAATTTAACCGTTGAGCTAATTGTTTTGCATTTGGGTCACCAAAGTTAACAACAGTCGATTGTGCATCAGTTTTACTTTCTGCTACACTGCATCCTACTGAAACAGTGATAGTCACTATAGTAATAATATACTTTAAAAGTTTAATCACTATCGTCATCCTCAAATTGTTTAAAAATGATTTTATCCATAATTGCTTTAGCTAAAATTTTTTGGCCTATAGGTGTAAAATGGATTCCATCATCAACTCTAACTTTTATTTTATCTTTATTCGATTCAATAAAACTATTAAATGTTTCATAAGTACAACCTAATAATTGATTGGTTGTTAAAAAGTGTTGTTGTCTCTTTTCTACTTCAGACTGATACAGCGTATTTAAATAAACCATCCCTAAATTTAGTCGCTGTTTGCGCATACAAGGAGCAGCCAGCCAAAGCACTTGAACATTATGTTCACTAGCACTATTTAAAATTGTGGCGATACGTAAACGGTATTGTTCTTCCCACAACTCGGATTTAAATTTAACGTATTTAGCATAACCTTTTACAGGAAAGTCCCAAGGATCATTAGGTCCTAAAAAAACAACAAGTAACTTGATAGAAGGATCGGCAATTAAAATATCATTGATTGTTTTTGGCCAATTGAAAGCCTTTGGATAAGCGAGCCCAGTACTTTGTTTGCTTAGATTTACACTTTCTATTTTATATTGTTTAAATAACATTTTTTTAACATATGGTGCAACGCCTTGCATCAAAGAGTCACCAACAAACAATACTTTGTCATTTTGAGTTAATACAATCGGTATGGGCTCATGAATTAATGGAATATTTTGAATTTTAGGTGCTTCATCTTTAGCTTCGGTATCTATCTGTTCAGTTACTGGCGTTCCATCAAACCTAGTTTTGCTTAATTTAGTATTTTCTTGCTTAATTGATATTGGTTGAACATGAATTTTTTGCCTTTTTTTATCTTTTTTAATATTAACCATTTCGGATGGTGAAATAACTAACACATTTGTTACTGGTTGGTTTAAATGTGACTCATCATCAATGGAGCTAATGACATTATTTTGATCAATAACTACATCTTTCGAATATTCTTCTACTCGACCATCAGAATCGTCTAGATCCATTTTTTGGGTCATACTTCCTGAATTAAAGAGATCATGATGATACGTTTGTTGCCAATAAATTAATACCGATTTGTGATAAATTGCTATTAATGCTATTGCGGTAATCAATAGCATAATAAAAACATATTTAGGTGAAAGTGATTCTTTTTGAGTTATTGCAGCTTCTGATACTTTAGTCTTAGCATTATACTTTCTTGATTGCTCATGTAAGCCATTTTCGAACAAATCAATTTGTTGCCTATTTTTTTGAGGCCTATTTCTTCGTCTATTTTTTGATAATGTTTTTTTATATTTCATTTTTATTGTTCTTCATAATCAAAAATTAGCATAAATAAAATTTGGCACTCCAGATGGTGCAAAATAGATAGTTAGCCATAATATAAATATAAAAATGATAGGCAAATAAATCCGATTTATTTTGCTAAGTTGTAAAGCGCACCAATCAGGAATATTTTTAAATAATGGGTATAACAAAAATATTACACATATACTTAGAAATACCTCAATATAATGTGACTCAATTAAAAAGTTATGGCCTAGAGCCGTTAAATAATCTAATGCGTCAGGTAAGCTTGCACAATAAAAAAATAACCAAGTAAAACAGATATAATGCCAAGTAATTAATCTAGCAATAATTGGGGAACGTTGAGTAATCCAACCTCTTCCCATATAACAATCTAATATATTAAGAACAATAATCCCCAAACCATGACATCCCCCCCAAATAACAAAATTAATCCCAGCTCCATGCCATAAACCTGACAATAACATAGCTGACATAACATTAATTTGAGTGCGAATAAAACCACGACGATTGCCACCAAGAGGGATATAAATATAATCGCGGATCCAATGAGATAAACTAATATGCCAACGTTCCCAAAATTCGCGGACATTACAGGCTAAATAAGGAAAGTTGAAGTTGATAGGAAGTCGAAAACCTAATAATAAAGCAATACCTGTAACAAGGTCGGTATAACCAGAAAAATTCAGGTAAATTTGTATAGCATAACCGTATAAGCCTACCAATAAATCAAGAGTACTGTATTCTAATGGATTTGAAAAAATCGGAGTTATCCAGTTTTCGCTAATTAATCCACCTAAACAATAAACTTTTATCACGGCCAGAATAATTAACGTAAATGCCCGAAAGGGTTCTAAAATCTCTCTAGGTTGACTCACCACAATTTGTGGAATAAATGTTTTTGCTCGATTAATTGGACCCGCAATTATACAAGGAAAAAAGGATAAAAATAAGGCAAAATCCGAGAATTTAGCAACAGGTAATTCTTTCTTTTTTATCGAAACTAAATAGCTTACCGAGTGGAACGTATAAAAGGAGATGCCTATTGGAATAAAAATGGTTATTGCTGGCAATAAAATAGATAAATTTAGATAGTTAAGCAATGATTGTAATTCATATCGAAAAAAATCAAAATATTTGAACAATGCTAAATTGATTATTGCGGCACTTAATCCTAGAACCAGCCATCTTTTTGCGTGTTTTTTAGACGTTGCAATCATTATTGAAAAGAAATATATCACGCTAGTGTAGCTAAAAAGGATAACAGCAAATTGAACACTATAACTAGCAACAATAAGGTAACTTGAAATCAAAAGTAAATTATTTTGGAATTTTGGTAATAATCTAAAAGACCAATATAAAGCAAAGAGAACTACAAAAATTAGACCAAATTCAATTGATAAATAACTCACTGCAATCCTTTCATATGTAAATCTACTATTGACCTAAAATTTTATTATTCTATAAAGTCTATTTCTGATACCCAATTAATTGTGATTGAGCAAGAACATTATAAACAATCAACTCCCTATTTAACCCATTTATCGATAACAAGTTTTTTGCCTTTAACCACAGTTGATAAAGCGAAATAATTTCATCATTACTTTTTGTGGCAAGTAGCCTAACTAACGGAACCTGATCACGATTCACAATATATCGACCAACTTTCTGTTTAGCTTTTAACGCATCACCTAGCAATGCACAAAACCAAGTGATACGCTCAAAAAAGTCCTCATGATTAAATGTCTTTGCTAATTGCCAAAAATTGTTTTGTGGCAAGATATTTAACAAGTTTTCACAAAATAATTTTCGTTGTTGCCAATTTTCGGGTTGCAACAGAAGAGCTGCATTTAGTGGCGCATTTTCACTCAATAACAGAGCAGTGGCAAGTTCATTATCACTGTATAAATCATTATGTATCTTTTTTAACCAATTAATAGATTCTTCTATTTTTGGTATTTTTAAAAAATAACAAAAACAACGGCTATGAATTGTAGGTAAAAATTGACTATTATGGTTATCACTTAAAATAAAATAGGTATTTTCTGGAGGTTCTTCTAACGTTTTAAGCAATGCATTTGCAGCGGCTTCTGTCATAAAAGCAGCATGTCTAATCCAGATGACCTTATTACCTCCCTGTTGGGATTTTTCATAGATTTTTGTAGAAATATTCCGTATTTGATCAATACCAATCGATTGTTTTCCCTGTTCATTTGTTATTTGGTAATAATCAGGATGATGTTGAGATAAAAATAACTGACAACTATGACATTTACCGCATGGTTCCAACTGTTTTGAAGATTGACAGAGTAATCGATTAGCTATTAAGTTGATTAATTCTTCTTCACCACTACCTTGAATATAATTGATTAACAAAGCATGATGAGCACGATGATTAACAATCGTTTCTGCTAACTGTTCAAAAGGTAATTTAAGCCATGGATATTCGTTGAAAATCATAAAATCGAAACCTAATTTGTTAACCATGAATTTAATGTTGTTTCAATTTGAGCTGTCACTTCTGTAATTGATTTTGATGCATCAATAGTAATGATAGTGTTATCATTTTCAGCTAACTCTAAATAACGCTGACGAATTCGCTCAAAAAAAGGCAGTGATTGTTGTTCAATACGATCAAGTTGCCCTCGAGATCTGGCCCTCATCAATCCAAGTTCTGGTGAAATATCTAAATACAACGTTAAGTCTGGTTTAAAATTACCTAAAACCTGAGAGTGTAGTGTTTCGATAAAAACTCTGTCTAACTCTCGTCCGCCACCTTGATAAGCTTGAGTAGATAAATCATGTCGATCACCAATGACCCATTTCCCCATTTTCAGTGCAGGCTTAATCACGTTATCGACTAATTGAATACGCGCAGCATATAACATAAGTAATTCAGCTTTATCAGTTAATGGCTCATTATCTAAACCATTTTTAATAATATTACGCAATGCTTCAGCAATCGGTGTACCACCCGGTTCACGAGTAAATTGCAGATCGCAAATATGATGTTGATTCAAAACACGCGCAACAGTATTTATGGCAGTCGTTTTACCGGCGCCTTCCAAACCTTCGATGACAATAAATTTGCCTGTCATACTTATTTCCTAAACTAATTAAGCTGATGAACGAGTAAACATTGCGCTATTGTACGCTATTTTTACCAATTATTTTAGTTCGTATCGTAAATACCTTGTTAATACTTATCAAATATAAGTACTTTTTAATATACCGACATAGTAAAACTATCCTGTTTAATTATTAGCGATTCGTCTATAAGATCGAAATAAATCAAAATAAAAATAGTTTGATGTTGTTCATTAATAGGAAAATCATTGAGTATATGAACTTTGTATTTATCGCCTTCTAAGAAAGCGATATCGATTGGTATTTTTCACTCACTTATCATTTGTTTAGTAAACAATTCATAGTATTATGAATTAGTATTTAACACTGTGTTGCTAGAGAAAATAAAGTTTTTAGATTATAAAATCATTAGGCGGATTTCCAACCATACCTGAACAAGAATATAAAACAAAATTAATCCGGAATGCCAAAGAATGAAAAAAATACTCCTACTATTAGTCGCATTTATGTCAATAGTAACATTAACCAGTTGCAACAAAACACCTTTAGAAAAAGTAGCCGAATATATAGAACAAAATCACCCTAAAATTATAAAACTCTCTGATTATACTAATTTTAAATGGGATGAAGCATGGTTAATCTATGGAAATGTTGGTGTAAGTTATTTAAACTTCATGAGAGATCAAAATATTAATGTGGAAAGAATAGATGATACCATCAAAATGTGGAAGGAATTTTCAAATACTATAGTGTACATATATAATAAAAAAGTTGTTTATTACGAATTCCCTCCGGATAATAGGGATGGCGAGATTTTTGGTTTTGCCGAGCCATTTTCACTTTTAGATTTTAATTTAGAAAGAGGACAAATTATAGTTCTTTCAAGTAATAATTCTGAGTGTGAAGTAAAAGGCAAAACATTAATCCCCATTAAGCCAATTAAGATCTATGAAAATATGGATAAAAAACTGAAATAAACTGCTAACAAATTGTTTTAAACAATTTAGAGGTTAAACAAAAAGATATAGCTTGGTTTAAGACCATACCTAAAGCAAAAGAATATTAAGAAATAAAAAATGAATAAAATAATAATACTATCAGTAATAACATTCATATCAATAGTAACATTAACCAGTTGCAACAGTGAAAGACCTTTAGAAAAAGCATTAAAAGATATAGAAGAAAATCACCCTGAAACTATAAAACTCTCTAATTATACTAATTTTAAATGGGATGAAGTTTGGATAATCAGTGGCAGTATTAGTGGACGGTATAACATATTAATGCGAGAACATAATATTGATGTCAAAAAAGTAGAAAAACCTAAAAGGAAATATGGAAAATATCAAGAGCTTTCTAAGACTGTAGTGTATGTATATAATAAAAAAGTTGTCTATTACGAATTTCCTCCGGATAACAGGGACAGGGAGTTTTCTCTTTTAGGTTTTGTAGAACCATATGCACTTTTAGATTTTAACTTAGAAAGAGGACAGATAATGGTTGTTTCCAGTAATAATTCTGAGTTTGAAGTAAAAGATAAAACATTAATCCCCATTAAGCCAATTAAGATCTATGACAACATGGATAAAAAATTGAAATGATCCCTAATGCATAACGAATTCTAGATATTCTGAAAAGTTCAAATCCCACGATTTTTATATATTGAGTTTTTATGATATAGATAATGGTTATACCTGTGTATACAAGGAACTCGCCGTGCATACGACATCTACCATTTGTCATTGTGGTTTATCCCTGTGTATACAGGGAACTCGCTTCTGTAAATAACGGTTGTGGTTTAGTTTCCGGTTTATCCCTGTGTATACAGGGAACTCTGGCGCATCATGCTGAGTGGTACCAAGAAAATCGGTTTATCCCTGTGTATACAGGGAACTCGACGATGAGATCGATGACGAGACAGGACAGAACGGTTTATCCCTGTGTATACAGGGAACTCTTACAGCCCAACGCCCCGGCGATCTTTTAGAACGGTTTATCCCTGTGTATACAGGGAACTCTCTAAACATAGCTATTTGTTTTATTTAAACTTATAGCAACCATAAAATTCCACCAGATTTTTTAAATTTTTAAAGAGCGTTAACTTATTGATTTTCTACAGGTAAAAAAGAGACCAACCTGATTCCATCGAGTTCTACCGGAACTCTTCTGTTGGTACCATAAGTTTGGAAGTCAAATCCTGATTCAGTATTGGTTGCCCAAGCAAGTACAACATTACCTTCTTCAGCGAGTTCAATGATTTGTTGCCAAATCATCTCTCTTATTGGTCTGGAAATATCGCCTATGTAAACACCGGCTCTGATTTCTAATAACCATATAGCTAAGCGTCCTCTTAATCTAGGTGGTACATTTTCTGTAACGACAACACTCATACTCATGATTAATGGCTCCTAAAGCCACTATCGGCAAGTGATTGTGGTTCTGGTATCGCAGGTGGTGGTACATCATCTGGAGGTGGTGGAGGCTCAATCCCTCCAGCGGATAATACCTCTTCAATAAGTGGAATTAATGTCGCTAATGTTTTTTGACTTCTAAAAATTTCACGACAAGCAATACGCACTTCACGATCGGGATCAGCTCTATTTTGGGCAGCAATTTCAAACGCTTTCGGAACTACCGTATCAAATTTTATAATATCAGCAATATCATAAACAAAAGATAGCGGTTTTCCACTATGCACAAAACCGATAGCAGGAGCATAACCAGCTGCCAAAACTGCTGCTTCAGTAATACCATAGAGACAAGAAGTGGCAGCACTGATACATTGATTGACAGTATCTCCTTTTTGCCAATCTTTAGGATCATATTTACGTCCATGCCACTTAACACGATACTTTTTAGCTAATAATGCATAAGTTGCACGTACACGAGCACCTTCAACTCCTCGTAGTTGTTCAACAGAACGTCGACTAGGAGCCGGTTCACCAAATCGTAGTTCAAACATCTTTTTAACAACTTTTAAACGAAGTTCATCATCCAGGGCTAATTTGGCTTGATAAAGTAGTTTATCCGATCGAGCACCGCCTGGTTGACCTGACGAATACATTCTGACACCAGCCTCACCTACCCATACTAACAGAGTTCCCACGGTAGCAGCTAATCTAACCGCAGCATGCGATACTCGTGTACCAGGTTCAAGCATAATACAAGCGATAGAGCCAACTGGAATGTGAGTTCTAATGCCTGTTTTATCTATTAATACAAAAGCACCATCTAAAACATCAATTTGTCCATATTGGAGAAAGATCATTGATGTTCTATTTTTTAAAGGAATAGGATTCAGTGGAACATACACCATATCAAATATCCTATTGGCAGTGTTTAATTAAAAATAGTCCACAGCCAAATCCTTTGCTTTTACCAATACCTTGATAAAGTGTAGCTAAAAATAGTTTTGGATCAGTAACAGTCAAAACCCCCTCGAAATCAACACTACTATAACTAATCGGTTTAAGTTCTGACTTTTTATTAAGCAGATGTTGGTTGTAACTGATAACATTACAGCAAACTGCCGAATGCTCATTTTGTTGTAATGAGAATCCACGTTTTTCACTTTGCTTAATCAACCAATCTATAGCTGCTTGATATTGCTGAGCTTTGATCTCATTAGATGATAAACCCTTCTGTTTAGCCAGATATTTAGCATTCATCATCACATCACAACGTTTCCCTTGTTTCATTACAACAGGATTGGCACGTAATAAAAAACTTAACTTCATACCTGTTGTTAATTGCGGCGCATAAAGTTTTGTGTCAATTTTAAATAACTCATGATTAGCCAGTGGTGCAACTTCAGATAAAAGATAAAACTGAGTTTTTTTAGCATTAAGATCTTCATGAAATAAAAAAGAACGTTTATTTTCATCAGGAAACAGCTGCCATAACCATTGATGTATTGCATACTCACCTGCATGAAGTCTTTTTTGTTGCATCACATAAGGAAGCCGTTCAAGTTTTAGCTCCACTTTTGAAAAAAACATCTATTCGCTCCTTTTTAAATGTCCTGCATATTGATGGCGATTGATAAATTGCCAACGCTTCCTGTTAATGGGCTGATCTTGTCGAAGTTGTATTTTAATCACGTCAAAATACGCATCTTGATCAGGATGATCCCAGTAATATTCGTTAGCATCACTATCAATTAAATCTTTAAGGATAGAATCACACTGGTGATATTTACGATAATGGTCATTAGCGAAGATAAAAGCATCACTAAGTTCACCATCATAAATTACCGGCGCTAATGGCAATGACAATGGCGAGTTTTTCCTGCCCACATACAGAGGAAATACAGGCGTTAATAATGCCTGCTGTATCTGTTTTACAGAATAAGGAGCTCCATTCGTTTCTGTAATAACAATTTGATAATAAACGTCATTGTAATATTCACGCTTAGTAAGTAAAGTTTCAAGATCCTGAGGATTACGACGTATTTCATCAAAACGAGTGTAAAATACTTCTTTTTTATTCGCTTTTGGCATCTGAACGGTATGAAAATCAGAAAACCAACTACTCTTAGAAATAAAAGGGCGAACTGCAACATGATAATGTTGATTGAAAACTTCAATATGATCATCATCTCGCTGAATACCTAGTGCAGCAGCTAAAAAACCCAATAAAGCTGAACGGGAAGGAATAATATTACTATGACGAATTTCCCCAACAGCTGGTTCTCCCCACGATGTTAGCGGTGCATAGATCTGAAAAATAAGGTGTTTTTTCATCTTGACCGCTCCTTATTTTTGCGCAACAAACTCTAATGCAGTTGCAAGTTTTCCTTCTCCAGTTTCAATATTAAGTTTGTAGCGATTATCGGCACATTGACCATAAACTTGATCAAACTTATCCAATTGTTGTTCTAATCGAGTAATGGCATCATTCACCATATCTTGACTACGGATTGGATTAAAATAAGCAACAGCTAGTGAACGTGGTTGCTGAGTACCTTTTTCTATTAATAAATAAGAGGTATAAGCTCGTGATGCAAAGCTATTCTGCATGCCTGATGGTGCTACTTTGGCAGCAGATTCAGTTAATGCTTTTAGTGTCTTTTCAACCAATGCTTCATCACCATTTAAATTATCAAGGAGTAAATCACGGCTAATACAGATATAAGTATAAAACAGCGCAGAGGCAAATCCACGTTCGCCTAAATGGGCTGAACCAGCATCTTGCTCTTTATTGTTTAAATCATCAACAGCAGTAAAAAAATCATCTTCGATTGTGACTGAACTAACCCCTAAAGCATGAGAAACTTGACATGCAGCATCAACATTAAATGCAGGACTATCCGCTAACATTCGACCAAACAGTGCTATATCAACACTACTATTTTGTTTACGTAACAGTTTAACTTCGTCATCTGTTGGAACCCTTTTTTCGCTAATTAACAGCTTAACCAACGAGGCTATTGCTTGTTGCTCATCGTTACTAATATGGACTAACTGTTCAATATCTATGTTAGCAAGCGGATCTTTTGGTGCTTTTTCATTTTTAACTTTGCCAAATTGTCCTGCAATTTTAATAGCGCTTTCTTTGGCTATTTTTTCAGAAACTCCCTGTTCAACCATCGGTACATAAATCCAATCTCTTGCAAACCGACGAGAACGAACACCTATATGATCGTTCAAAGATTGATAAAAACAATCTGATGTACGCCATGCTCTTTTTAAACTCTGAGATGAAATACGTAGACGATCGCTGTTACCCATCACAGCGGTTTTTGGACGCCCAAGATCATCTCGATTCAAATTAGAAGGGGCATAAGCCGTTAATAAATGTAATTGAATAAATGTGCTCATATTAATTATTCCTTAGATATTTTTTTAGTTGAGTTATAATCCATTGCCCAACGAACAGAAAGACGTTTAAATGGATCAGAATTAAAAGGTAAATTTTGTTGACGTTCATGCCACTCTTCTACCCATAAAAATATACCATCAGCCAGAGAAAAAATATTCACACCATTTTCTCCACGCATTTTTACGGCACGAATTAAAAGACGACAAAACTCTTCATTCGTTTCACTAGCTAAAAGCTGTTCAAAGCGTAATCGGGATAGAAAGTTACGCTCTCCCCCTTTAACTTTTTCACTTAGTTGTGTAGCAAAAGGCGCATTGCCATTATTGGCACTGGCAAATGAGGCAACCCACGTAAAACAAGCTAATGCTTGCAGATGGATCGGATTATTACTGGATAAAGTACTATTTTGATCAAATAGAGCATCCTTTAAAATAACATAACCTTCTTGTAAAATTATCTCATGAAGCAACGTTGTACGACGCAGCTCTGCACGTAATTGCCGACCGTTATAAGTACCTCCATTAAATCCACATAGTCGTTGTTGCAGCATCGAAAACCAATCATCAATAATTTTTTTGTGGTTTTCTTTAAGTATAATCGACTTTTTTATAAAACTTTCCGACATCTTGTTCTCCCTTTTTCAAGCAAGGTTATTTGCTATTTTTTATTTTCTTAAAATATGTAAGTTTATTAAAATCAGAAAGCAACTTTTCTCTAGCATTAATCTGAATACAGACTTCTTGATTCGTTTTATTATCCTTGATGTATTTAAACGGCTGATTAGGATCATCAAAAGCAGCTTTATCATAAATTTGGGTAATATAATGTAATAATGTCTTAGTCCAATCAGCTAATAATGGTTGCCGACCACTAGGATTATCTTTTTGTGATATTAGTTGTTTTACAAATTGGTAAAATGGCAGCTCTGTCTCTTTCCAAAAGGCCATATCTATTGCCGTTGACTGCTTATTGATTGCCGTCATCGCTTTACGCAAAATCGGTAAGGTATCTTTGCTAAGATCTAAAGCTTGTGCAATTATCTCTTTTAAATCACTGTTAGGATCCGCCAAATCGCGGTAGACAGGAAATGTGTGTTCATACCAACAACGAGCTTTCATATTGTCAAAATCGTAACCAAAACACCATAAATGATAGTGTTGTTTATCTTTAAAGTTTCGATCAAGATGAGTTGTAACAACTCTAGCCGACTGTGTATCATCATTGGCGCTTACCATACCCAACCAATCTCGATAAATTAATCCACCTGGTTGCCCTTTAATGGCAAGTTGCTCGCCTGTTTTTTTATCTGTGCGATATGGCGTTAGCGGATGTTGCCAATGTTGATATTGGATGCCATAATTTTTGGTTTGATATTGGGTAATTAGTTGTTTTGAATCTTCACCACAAATGTCACATTGCCCCTGCTCAGTTTGGTGAAAATCTAACTCAATTCGCCTAGGCATTCCCCAAAAAGCTTGGCAGTAATTAGCTTGCTCAGGAAATAGACTTAAATTTTTTGGTGGTTCACTGGTCTTCGTTGGGGCTAACCAAGGAAAGACTAATGCATCAAACTGCTGTGGTTTTTCTTCTTCATCTAAAGGAATTACATTCAACCACAATTTTTTCCATAATGGAGTCTGTATATTCAGTTGAGGCATGATTAAAGTCGTGATAGGTCCTCCACCACGCAGGCTCACCCGATGTCCTTGACCACCCGAAGGGGCATTAGTTTGTAACGTAAACAGCGCCATAACAGCACAGTGTGGGCATATAGCCTTGACGAAATCTCGTTTAATAAAGTGATCGGTATTTCGTTTTAATGCATTCTCGCCTGGGGCTTCAACTAATAAACCCGATATAGGTACTTTATTCCCATCTAACGCTGCAAAGTCTTGCATAAAAGAGGGTTTAGTAGCACCAAATTGCATGGCGGATCTGACTTGTTCAAACGCTTCGATTAGTTGCTGTGATGAAAAACCATTATTCCAATATTCTCGCCATTCAGAATTATCTTCTGGCGATAGAGTAGTTTGTAATAAACCAATAAGAAACTGGTAAGCCGCACCTTGAAAATCGGGTCTAAAATAAGCTAAATCTGAAATTGTTTCATCAACCAGTTGACTAGGTTGAATTTTACTAAGATGACCATCGAAATGAACAACGGGTATCCATTTTTCGTCTAATAAAGATAAGATAGACAAATTTTACTCCTTTATTTCCTATATAGGCGATATCATAAATCGATACCGCTTATCGTTTTTTTAATGGTAAAAAATTAATAAATCACAGAATAATGGATTTGTTAATTTCAAAAGTGAATATAAAACTATATTCACCATTTTCATCTATTTTCTTTCTAAATTTAAAAATCCAAGATATTCTCTTAAATCGAACGTTAATAGGTAATCTAAAGATTTTATGTAAAATTGATGTAAATGTTTTCAATGAAATAACCTCATAGCTGAATTAATGATTGAAAATATCAGCAATGCATGTATACTCAAGGAACGCTAATCCATGGAGGTTACATGCAATGCTGGACTTGGGCTAGTTTGTAACCAACCATGATCAATTTAACACAATAAAAAAACATTGCAACAAAAATAAAAGGCGGATGATAATAATATTTATTAGATTACTGTCTAAGTATTTTTATGATATAATATTGATTGTTCCTTATATTAATAGGGTTAAACCAGCGGAAGATAAAAATTATAATCTGTTCCCCACCATCGTGGGGATTTTCACATCAAGAGTATTTAACCAGATAATTACAAATTTTGCGATGAATTAATAATAATAATTTGATTTACAAGAAATTTTCTAATAAATCTAATCTGCTTTTATTATTTGTTAATTTAACTTTTTACATAGATATATGTTAAAAAATTAAAATCTCGCACATTATGAGTAACTTCAAAATAATAAATCCATTATTATTCAATTTTTATTAAATTAGCGACATCAAGTTGGTTTGCTAATATAATTGCTAGCTAAAAGCCAATATAGAAAAGATAAAAATTTAATAGTAGATAGATAAATTTAATATTGAGAGAGTTATGAATCCCCCAAATAACACTAAATATCCACTAAATAATCATAAAAATCTAATAGATAATCCTCATCAACTTGACAATGGACTAGTAAAATCAAAGATGTTTTTGATTCTTTCGGTCATTAGTAAAATTACCCCTTTTTCCATGATTTGGGTAAGTATAATATTGATGTATGGGGTTATTTGTATGTACACAAACGCAATGGGGCAAGACGAGTTTTATCGTTTTATCTTTTTCTTGCAAAAGCCTTTAGTTGTTGTCATCAATTCTATTGCTTTATTACTTGCTTTATTTCATTCAATTAATTGGTTTAGATTAATACCGAAAGTTATTTTTAAGCAAGATTCGCATAAAAAGGGTAAAGTATATTTACTTATTATTGGCTTTTGGTGTGTAACACTTTTACTTTCATATTACTTACTATTATTGATTATTAAATAAGTGGTGTTTGATTAATGAAAAAACAAGAAAATCAACCAATACGCTCTGATTCAACAGTGGCAAAAGGACTATTTGCTTTAGGTGGACTTTGGGCAGCTATTTTTGCTCCCGTGGTATTGGGTATCATTGCATTTATTATCCCTTTTGGTGATGCAATAACGCGTTCATCAATTCTTAAATTAGCCAACACTGAATTAGGCAAACTATTTTTATGCTTAATGATTTCGCTACCAATTTGGTGTGGATTACAACAGATTCTAACTTTGCTGCATCATTTCAACATACATCCAAAACGAGAAAAGCTACTAACTTTCTGTTTAGCATTCGCATGGACTGCTCATGCAATTTATATTTTATTTGTCAGAGTCTAAAGCTACTTTGATATTAATTTATTGGCGCTATCGATTACTTTTGATAACGCCATTTAAATTTGATTAATAATAGGTAATTTGTCGAACAATATTAGTCTGTTTGTTTTTTCTATTTTGTTTAGACTGACTTGCACTAAGCCAATCATTTTTTTCATTAAAAGTTAAGAAATCGGTTATATAATTTGTTGTATCTTTACCCACCATTGAATAAGCTGAATGAATGGCCATTAATCGGTTAATTTCATCAAATTGGTAAGAAAAATTACTTTCATTTTGGGTTTTATTGCTATATTGCGCTGACACTTTTGCTAATTGATGATTTTGGTAAGTAAATGAATATACCGAAGCACCTTTTTGAACAGTTCCAACTACATCTCCATTAGCATTCAACTCTTTTAGCTGCCATTGAACATTTTTATTAACTAAACAATTGTTATTATCAAACTGATAATTGTCATTCTCAATAAATGTAAAATCAGGAGCCTTCTTTATTTGTTCCGACGCAATAATACGGCCTTTTTCATCTGTTTTGAATTGAATCGTACTGTTAGTTTTATCTTCAATATCTTGAATAACATTTTGCCAACCAAATTCTGTTTTTTGTAGATGCTCAGAATAAAGTTTTTCATTTTTATCAGAATAAAGGTCGTAATGACTTTCAGTAATTAAGCCATTGGAATCATAATTTAAACTATGTTTCGCAATTGAACGGATCGCACCTGTATCTGATGTGATTGTTGAAGTTCTAACTTCTTGTTTTATACCTTTAGCTTTAGAATCAATAAAATCTAATATTTTGAAGATATAATTATTTGCCTCAACTTTATTTTGCTCAACATCATCAGAACACGTTAATGCCATGACATTTATTGAGACAAATGATAAACATGAAGCAGTTAAAAATCGGAATACTCGTTTTTGCATAATTAACCTGTTTAATCTTTTTTACTAAATTAAATTTTTAATTATGGCCTATACCTAAGCCGTATAAATTTATTTTTTGCGCATTAACAATGCATCTTCCCAATTGACCTTTTTTTCTTCTTCACCATCATGCTTTTCAACCTTTTCTATATTTTCTTCTGTTTCAGCTTTCTGCGTTTTTTCAAGAATATCAGCATGAATTAGGGTTTTAGTCGCTTTTCTAGGTGGTTTATCTAAAAATGAAAGCAAATCTTTTGTATAGTCAGTTTCAGGCGTATAGAAGATTTGTTCACGAGAGCCTTGTTCAATAATTTTTCCATCTTTCATCACAACAATTTGGTGACAGAAAGAATAAACTAAGGCAAGATCATGACTAATAAATAGATAGCTAAGATGGTGTTTTTCTTGCAATGATTTAAGCAAATTAATTATTTGCTTTTGAATAGTATGATCTAATGAAGAAGTTGGCTCATCTAAAATCAATAATTCTGGTTGTAAGATTAAAGCTCTAGCAATGGCAATTCGTTGTCGTTGTCCGCCAGAAAATTCATTAGGGTAACGAAAACGCATTTCAGGCTCTAATCCAACTTCTTGCATAATATCAATCACGGCTTGTTCACGCTCTGTTTTACTCAATTTCTTATGAGTAATTAAGCCTTCACTAATAATTTGTTCAACGTTTAAGCGCGGATTAAGTGAAGAGTATGGGTCTTGAAATACCACTTGGATTCGGCTGCGAAACGGTAATAATTTTTTAGCGGATAAATTCTGTATAGGATGGCTATCGAATAAAATATCACCTTGTGATTGAATTAAACGCAAAATAGCTAGTGCAGTAGTACTTTTACCTGATCCTGACTCGCCAACTATACCCACAGTTTCACCTTGGTGCACCGTGAAGCCAATATTATCAACAATTTTCTTCTTTTTACTACTAAATAATCGTTTTTGCGCGATAACTTCAACATTCAGATGATTAACACTGAGCAATATACCCGGTGTATCAGGTAAAGGAACGGGTTCACCACTAGGTTGTGAATTTAATAATGTTTGGGTATATTCTTGTTGAGGGCGCAAAAAGATGCGTTGTTTATTATTGAATTCAACAATTTGCCCATTTTGCATTACTGCCACTTTATCTGCCAGTTTTTTTACAATCCCCAAATTATGTGAAATAAATAGCATACTCATATTAAGTTCTTTTTTAAGTTCTTTGAGTAAATCAATAATTTGTGCTTGAACTGAAACATCTAAGGCTGTAGTTGGTTCATCGGCTATTAATAATTTAGGATGCGTTAAAATTGCCATTGCAATCATGACCCGTTGTCTTTCGCCGCCAGACAATTGATGAGGATAAGCAGAAAGTTTAGTTTTAGGCTCTTTGATTCCAACACGATCTAAATATTGTAAAATCTCCCCCCGAGCAACATTACGTCGCATACCACGATGTAATGATAATACTTCGTAAAGTTGTTTTTCCACTGTATGTAATGGATTAAGTGATACCATTGGTTCTTGGAATATCATACTTATTTCATTACCACGAATTTTGCGTAACTCTTTTTCAGGCGCATGTAATAACGATTTATCCTCAAAAATAATATCGCCAGATGGATAGATCACCTGCTCTTTGGGTAACAATTTTAAGATCGATAGTGCAGTCACACTTTTACCAGAACCAGATTCACCAACTAATGCAACCGTTTCTTGTTCGCCGATATCAAAGCTAATATTTTCGACAATTTGACTTTGCAAGTCTTGACCAGTTTTAAACGCAATACTTAAATCAACAATCGATAATAAAGGAGAACTCATTTATATACTCCTTTGTTTGGATCAAATGCATCTCTAATTCCTTCACCAATAAAAATTAAAAGTGACAATAATATAGAAATAACTAAAAAAGAACTAATACCGAGCCAAGGTGCTTGTAAATTGTTTTTACCTTGTAAAAGTAATCGACCTAAGGATGGTGAATCAATGGGCAAACCAAAACCTAAAAAATCCAATGCAGTTAAAGTTGAAATTGAACCACAAAGAATAAATGGTAAATATGTTAATGTCGCAACCATCGCGTTGGGCAACATATGTCGAAACATAATTTTACTATCACTCACTCCCATTGCTTTGGCAGCTCGAATATAATCAAAGTTACGAGTACGTAAAAACTCGGCTCGCACAATACCAACTAAAGCCATCCATCCAAATAATACTGTAATAGCTAATAACCACCAAAAATTGAGTGGTAAGATACTTGCAAGTAGAATAATTACAAATAATTCTGGTAATCCGCTCCAAATTTCAATGAATCGTTGTCCCAATAGGTCGACTTTTCCGCCATAATAACCTTGGATTGCACCGATAAGTACACCAATAATGGAAGTGAAGAAAGTTAAAAATACTGCAAAAAACATCGATATTCTAAATCCGTATAAAATATTGGCTAATACATCAAATCCAGCATCAGTTGTGCCAAGCAAATGCGTTTTAGATGGTGGTGTTGGAAATGTGCTAGCTGTATCATGAATTACAGTATTATAGGTATATCGGAATGGAGGCCAAAATATCCAACCATCTGATTCAATCTTATTTTGTACTGCGGGATCTAAATAATTAGTTTGCGTTTGAAACTGCCCACCAAACTCTGTTTCCGGATAAAAATGAAATATTGGCGAGTAATAGTTATTTTGATACTTTATGAAAATGGGGCGATCATTAAATATAAAATCAGAAAATAGACTTATTATAAATAATATTGAAAATAGCCATAACGAATAATACCCACGTCGATTGCGTTTAAATCGTTGCCAACGTAGCTGATTAATTGAATAGTGCATAGTCATCAGTTGCGAGCCTCAAAGTCAATACGTGGATCAATTAACATATAAGTTAAATCTGATAAAAGTTTAGTGAGTAGGCCAATTAATGTAAATATATATAATGAGCCAAAAATAACAGGATAATCTCGTTGAATAATTGCCTCATACCCTAATAAACCTAATCCTTTAAGTGAAAATATCGCTTCAATAAGTACAGAGCTAGTAAATAAAATTCCGACAAATGAGGTTGGAAAACCCGATACAATAAGTAAGGTTGCATTGCGGAAAACATGTTTATACATAATTTGCCTTTCACTCAAACCTTTAGCTCTGGCAGTCACAACATATTGTTTGCGAATTTCATCTAAGAATGAGTTCTTAGTTAGCATAGTTAATGTTGCAAAACCACTAACCACCATAGCAATAGTTGGTAAGCAAATATGCCAACAATAATCTTTGACTTTGCCCCAAAAATCTAATTGTTCAAAATTATTTGAGATTAATCCTCGAAGCGGGAAAATATCCCAATAACTTCCCCCAGCAAAAAGGACTATTAGCAACACGGCTAATAAAAAAGCGGGTATTGCATAACCAATAATGATTAAAGTACTTGTCCAAAAATCAAATATTGAACCATCTTTAACTGCTTTACGAATCCCTAATGGAATTGAGATTAAATAAATGATTAATGTACTCCATAACCCCAATGAAATAGAAACAGGTAAACTTTTTGCAATTAAACTTAGCACTGATTCACTTTTGAAAAAGCTGTTACCAAAATCAAACTGAATAAATTGTTTCAATGTATTAATGTAGCGTTCCCAGATCGGTTTATCAAAACCATATTGCTTTTCAATCATTGCCACAATTTCAGGATCAAGACCTCGCCCGCCCTGATAATTTGATTGTTTTTTTTCTTCTTTTAATATTGTTGGGCTAGTTTCACTGCCTGGTAACAAGGTTTGTCCTGCTTCTGGTCCATTTTCAATCATAGACAATGCTTGATCAACAGGACCGCCGGGTGCAATTTGTACAATAAAAAAGTTGATCGTCAAAATGATTAGCAATGTTGGAATAATTAGCAATAATCGACGGATAAAATAATTCAGCATATTAGTGTTCTCTATTCTTTGATAAGCTAGCTGCTTTATCTTCATCATACCACCAGCTATCAATTCCTATTGCATAAGTTGGTTGTTGGGTTGGCTGGCCAAATTTATTCCAATATGCATAAAAAGTTTTACTGTTATACCACATTGGAATCATCGGATATTCTTGAGTCAAAATTCGATCTAACGCTCGCCCAAGAGGAATTAATTCCTCTTGGTTTCCAACATTTTTAATTATTTCATTAATAATTGAATCAATTGCCTGATTATGTAAGCCTGAGCCATTATATGTAGAGTTTAAATATTCGGTTCCCCAAAAAATCATTAAACTTGAGGATGGATAATCTATCGAACTATAATTACGTGGCATCATATCATAATCACGTTCACGCATTCTGCGATTGATCTGCGCGTAATCAAGTGAGATTATATTCATTTTAATACCTAAACGAGCTAAATTTTGCTGGAAAGGGATCGCATATTTGATGTCGTCACCAAGGTAAGTTAACAATTCAAATTCTAAAGGTTGTTGGGTTTTAGGATTAATTAATTTACCGTCTTTAATGATCCAACCTGCTTCTTCCAATAATTTAGCAGCTGTTAATAAGTTATTGCGATTAAAACCTCGCCCATCACTTTTAGGAATAGTAAAAGCTTCATCAAACGCTTGTTCAGGAATAATATTTTTATAAGGAGTTAACCATTTAAGCTCAAGTTCACTCGGTTTACCTTTAGCGGCATAAATAGTATTTTCAAAAAAGCTTGATGGTCTTTTATAACTATCATAATAAAATGCATGATTTAACCATTCAAAATCAAAAGCTAAGGTAATCGCTTTTCGAACTTTTATATCTTTAAAAAAATCTTTCTGCAAATTAAACGCTAACCATTTAGTATCTACTGCTGTTTCAACGATTTTTTCTTTTTTAATGATATCTTTTGAATCAAAGTATTTTCCTTGATATTGAGTAAACCAATTTTTCGGTTGCCCTTCACCTCGAAAATCATACTCCCCAGCTTTAAAAGCCTCTAAAGCAATGCTCGTATCCATATAATAATCGATACGTTTTTCATCAAAATTATTAAGACCTTTATTAACCGGTAAATCTTTTGCCCAATAATCAGGATTTCGCTTATAAATGACATACTGTCCCATTTTATAATCGCTAATATAATAAGGTCCGCTACCAATCGGAGGCGTACTTACTGGCTCGGAAAAATTACGATCTTTCCAATAATGTTCAGGAATAATATGCATATTACCAACAAAGGATAGTAATTTTTCACGGTCGGCTTCAGGTAAGTCGACACGAACGCGATAATCGTCTATGGCTTTAACATTTATCCCTTTGTTGTAAACCCGATATTGTGAAACACCTTCAGTCATAAATTTTTGAAAAGTAAATTCCACATCATGTGCGGTTATTGGCTTACCATCTTGAAAACGCGCATTAGGATTAATTTCTACCTCTGCCCAACGATAACTATCTGAATAAGTGATTGAGGTAGCAATTAGTGGATAAAAACTCGAAATATCATCAGCTGTTGTGGTAAATAGAGAATCATATAAGGAGCCTGAATAATGTTCAGGTGCGCCACGACTTGCGAAACGATTAAAATTATCAAAAGTCCCTATTTCATACAATTTAATAATTCCACCTTTAGGAGCATTGGGATTGACATAGTTAAGATGTTCAAAATTTTCAGGGTATTTAGGTTCACCTAACAATGAAAATATAGTTTTGTGATAAATATGTTCATTAGGTTGAGAAGGCTCAACATTATCAATTGATTCTATAGTCTCAGTTGAGGAATTAACCTCTTCTACCGTCTCGGTTTGCAACGTGAGATTTGAGTCTTCGGCATAAGCAGTCATTGAACAAAGGAATAATCCACTCAAACAGCTTGAGATGAATAACCTCTTAATAATTTTTTTTCTTTGACTAATCATCCTAATTTAGTTCCTGTTTTATCTTCAACCTATCAATATGAGATTTTACTTTAATTGAAAATTTTAAATTATCTAAAGTACTTAAAATAATACATAGTAAGTTAGCTATTTTGCCAAACTTCAATCAAATGAGCAAAACCTAATTAATAAACTTAATAGCTAATCTTAATTACCCCATTAATATTTATCGATATTTGTTTAAGATATATCCTCTTATCGTTAACCGAATATTTTTAGTAGGCAAATGTGATAGCCAATTAAAAAAAGTTGAGGAACGGGGTTTTTGAGTATAAAAATTTAGCAATTTAGTCAATATTCTTTTATTATTCTAAAATTAATGGTAATACACAGCTTCACATTTCAAACAATTGGCTGATAAAAATAGGGATATTCTTTTTAATGTGCGAATCATTTTATCAATATTGGGGAAAGTGCCAACCAGTCGATCAATCAAGTGATTATCATCTTTTACCTTACCACAATTTAGATGTAGCCGCGTGTGGTTATCAAATAGTTAAACAAAATTTATTTAATTCATCACAATTATTTGAACAAATTGGCTTTTCTGCAAAGGATGTCGATCAAGCAGCGCTTTGGTTTGCTTATTTTTTAGCTTGGCATGATATTGGTAAATTTGCGAATGGATTCCAAGCATTATTTAAGCACAATCATCCACAGCTTGTCAGCGTCGATCCATCTAAAAGCTATTATTCCAGACATGATTCACTTGGTTTTTGGTTATGGAATGAATCACTTAAACACCAACCAAATATTAAGCTTGAACAACATAGTGAAGATATTGATGATTTATTTGACACATGGCTGCTTATTATGACTGGACATCATGGCAAGCCACCAGAACGAGGGGCAGATGGCAATTTATCATTTAATGAACAAGATAAACAAGCGGCTTTAGATTATATTATCGCACTGAATCAATTGTTTATTGTCGATAACAATCTAGCACACTATCCTTTTCATTTTTTTGATATGAATTATCATAAGAAATTAAAACAAATCAGTTGGTTAATTGCGGGTTTAACCGTAATCAGTGATTGGCTGGGCTCAAATGAACAATTTTTTCCGTTTTGTTCACAGCCCATGCCACTTGACGAATATTGGCACAATCATGCGATGTTGAAAGCCAAAAAAGCCATTGCCACTTTACCAACAGCCTCGCCAATCACTTCTTTTAGTGATATTAAAAATTTGTTTCCTTTCATTGAAAAACCAACACCACTACAGCACCAAGCGTTAACCTGTCAACTTTCTAATAATGGCGCAGAGCTTTTTATTATGGAGGATGTGACGGGGGCAGGAAAAACGGAAGCGTCAATGATTTTAGCACATCGGCTTATGACAGCTAAAAAAGCACAGGGTATCTATATCGGCTTACCAACGCAAGCAACAGCTAATGCTATTTATCAGCGTACCGCTCAAGTATACGAACAATTATATCAAGCTGATAGCCATCCTTCGCTGGTACTGGCTCATGGCTCTAGCTATATGAATCCGCATTTTACTCAAACAATTTTAAATCAGGATGATATTAGCCAGCAAAAATATCCCAAGGGTGAACAATCAGTGAGTGGAGAATGTAATGAATGGTTTGTTGATACTCGAAAAAAATCGTTATTAGCTGAAGTTGGGGTTGGCACGTTAGATCAAGCGTTAATGGCAATTATGCCTTTCAAACATCAATCGTTACGTTTATTAGGATTACGACATAAATTACTGATATTAGACGAAGTTCATGCTTATGACAGTTACATGGTAAAATTACTCGAAAACTTATTACATTACCATGCGTTACAAGGTGGCAGTGCTATTATTTTGACAGCAACATTACCTTTTTTTCTGCGTCAAAAACTGCTCAATGCCTTTTATAAAGGCTTAAGTGGCAATAAACAAGCTTTAGAATTAGAACAGTCATTACCTTTTCCACTCATGACACAGCTTAATCATAACGGCTTAGTTGAACAAGCGATTGAAACCCGACAAGAAGTTAAACGCCAAGTAAATATCGAATGGATTAACCATATTGAAGCAGGTATAGACAAAATCAGCAAAGCTATGCAACAAGGTAAAATTATTTGTTGGATCAAAAACAGTGTACAAGATGCGATTAGTCTATATCAACAAGTTCAACTCAATTTACAACTGGATCATACGCAAATCCTACTTTTTCATAGCCGTTTTGCGTATTGTGACCGTTTGGAAATTGAAGAAAAAACATTACAATGGGCAGGAAAAACATCGAATCATGAAATCCGTGCGGGAAAGGTCATTATAGCAACACAAGTGATTGAACAATCCTTGGATCTTGATTTTGATGAAATGATCAGCGATATTGCCCCGATAGATTTATTGATACAACGAGCTGGACGTTTACAGCGACATGTTCGCGATAAACAGGGTAATATCAAGCCATATGATGAAAAAAATCAATCGTTAGATGAACGCCATCCCCCTACCCTAACCGTGCTTGCCCCAGACTGGCAAGCTGAACCTAACGAGAATTGGCTTGACGAACCAGCCTTTCGAAATACCAGTTATGTTTACGCTAATCCGGCTCATTTATGGTATACCCAAAAAATACTATCCGAGCAAGGTTGCATTAAAATGCCGGATGATGCAAGGCAATTAATTGAATCCGTTTATGAACAAGATCTTGAACCACCAGCAGGATTACAAAAAGGTTATTATGGTGCTCAAGGAGCTAATTTAAGTAAATCATCAATCGCCAATCAAAGCGTATTAAATTTGAATGCAGGTTATAAGCGTGATTCAACAAATGGATGGGATAACGAAGTCGAAGTAGCAACTCGTTTATCAGAAGATAGCGTTGATATCTATTTAGCTTATCAACAAAATGGAAAAATTATTCCTTACTGTGGTAATGCCGAATATGCCTGGGAGCAAAGTCGAATTTCGCTAAGACGTGCAAAATGGGAAAAAATCAAAAATCAGATCCCTCAACTTGATCAAACAAGTTTAGAAAAACTCCGACAACAAATACATAGACCGAACGCTATTATTGTTTTAATTGATACAGAAAAAGAATCTTCTTTTTATTCTAAAGAATTGGGTTTTTATTTGAATTGAATTAGTTTGATTTAATTTAAAAGTTAACACTTTTAAATTGGAATGTATTGAATAAAATTTATCAAAAATTAAAAATTTAAATCAATTTGTTATAAAATTAACTTATTTCTTTATACATAGAGATGAACCGCAATGGGGCTGGAAATTAAAGACTGTCTTTAGTGTTCTCTATATACATAGGGATAAACCGTTTTGTTGGAATTGTATAGTATGTTTGACTCAGTGTTCCCTATATACATAGGGATAAACCGCGGTAAACGAAGTCTAGCCAGATCAGCGTTTAGTGTTCCCTATATACATAGGGATAAATAAAATAGCCACATATTAGTGACCGCAAATTAATCACATTGATTGACCAAAGCCAAAATATTTTGGATTGCGGTTTTTGCCTGATGGCTGTTTTTCCAACATGATGATCCGGTTAATAAGGCACCTTTATTCAGTATTTCAACTAAAGTAGTATTACGCAACTTTTCAAATGAATCGAATTCCATCTGTTGTAATCTTTCTATGATTTTATCGCCAACGTATTTTAGTTCTAAAAGGTGTTTCTTTTCTTGTTCTGAAAAAGCCATACAGTTCCTTATCTTTTTGGGAATAAATGTTATGATTTTACTGATTTGAATTTAATTTTTTCCATTTTCTAATTTTAGCTCTAAAGGATTTAAATGGTGCAACAGAATTAATATGGATAAATCGTGCAACAGTCCATGCTGGAGGAAAAGGTTTAGTCCAATTACGCGTGTCTTTTATGAAAAGTGTACTATCATCTAATGAGTTAATCCAATTATTCCAGATAACAATTTTCTCATTAAATAATTTAATCAGTTCTTGTAATGAATAATCCTGATAAATCTTATAAAAGTGTTGATATAATGTGCCTAACTGATTCCATTTGTAGCCTTCTGCTGGTAATGTTGGGGTTTGTCCAGCAAGTTCAAGATCATCCCAAGACTTAACAAGATCCAACCATCCTAACTGATAAGCAATCATTTGACTTGGAGTTCGATCTACTCCATCTATTAACTTATCTTTATCTAGTTCGGATAATTCGCTGAATTCATCAATAAATAGCTTAGCAGTTTTATTTATCTCATCCAATAGATGCTGTTTGTTTTCATAATTCATCTTATTTATCTGCCTTATTAAAATGTTTCATTTCTTCATTAATAAAATATTTAACTAAGTTAGCATACAATTGTTTAATCACTTCACCATCAAGTCCCAACTCATTAGCCCAAAGCATACGTTGCTCTAACATACTGTTAAAACGAGCTTGAGCCTGCACATCAGTGACATTTTTTTTGAATTGGCTTGCAGCTTTAACATACTCAAACCGAGCGGCTAATAATTGAATTACCAAATGATCTATTCTGTCGATTTCAGCTCGAATATCATTCATATCACGACATTCATTAGCTAATATTTTTGAATGATATTGAATCATATAGAGTACTCAATAGTTAATAGTTTTGCTATCTTAGCACTAGATATATGTATTTGAAAGAATTTGATTTAAGAAATGGGGAATTGGTGGAGCCAAGGGGGATCGAACCCCTGACCTCAACGCTGCCAGCGTTGCGCTCTCCCAGCTGAGCTATGGCCCCAAATAGGTAAAACTTTGGCTAATAATATGCAACTAGTTAGAGGGTGTCAAATAGTTTGGTATTATTCGCTTAAAAAACAGTCTAATAAAGCTCTGCCAAACCATGACAGAGCATAAATAATTAACGAATAATTGCGTTTTGATCTGCACCTTCAACTTCAACTTTTGGTGGCATAAAGTGCTCACGTTTAACACCCAACTTAAGTGACATATATGCAGCCACATAGATTGATGATATCGTGCCTAACACAATCCCTACGCCTAATGTTTCAGAAAAACCTTTTAACATTGAACCGCCAAATATATACAAAATAATAACAACAGCTAAGGTTGTACCTGATGTCATTAAGGTTCGATGTAATGTTTGAGTTAATGAGATGTTGATCACATCGTATGGCGACGCACGTCGAATTTTTCTAAAATTCTCACGAATTCGGTCAAATACAACGATGGTATCATTGAGCGAATAACCAATGATAGATAACATCGCTGCGATAATAGTCAAATCTAACTCTCGATTAAATAACGATAAATATCCTGCGGTTATTACAACGTCATGCGCTAATGCGACAACAGCACCAGTACCAAATCGCCATTCAAATCGAAACGCAATGTAGATTAAAATACAGATTAAAGCAGCACAAATCGCTAATATTCCATCTTGAGCTAATTCAGTACCAACTGTTGGGCCAACGAATTCAATTCGTTTAATTTCCGCATTACTATCAATATTTTTATGCACTAAATTTGAAATTTTCATACCTAATGCATTATCAATCGTTGATGATACACTACCTTCACTTTGGTTGGCAGTTGGTAGTCGAATAATGATATCTTTACTGCTACCATAATATTGAACGATTGGTTCATGATAGCCCTCATCACGTAAACTGTTACGTAGGTCATCAAGGTTTATAGCTTTAGTAACGGTTAACTCAACAGTTGTCCCACCAGTAAAATCTTGTCCAAGATTAAATCCTTTAACAAAAATTATTACAAATGACGCCACAACTAATATCATTGAGATGGCAAAAGCAATAAAACCAAATTTTAAAAAGTCGAGGACTCTGCGGCCATGATTTAGCTCCCTAACATCATGATTTTCTTTTTTATCAACAATCACAATAAACCTCTAAATTGATAACTTATCAACACGACGACCACCATAAATAAGATTGGCCAATGCTCGAGTCCCTACGATCGAGGTAAACATCGATGTTACAATACCGATACCTAATGTAATAGCGAAGCCTTTAATTGAGCCAGTACCAAGCGCATAAAGAATAACCGCAGTAATCAGTGTGGTGATGTTGGCATCAAAAATACTACTCCAAGCACCCGCATAACCTTCGCTAATTGCGTGTTGAACACCTCGTCCGTTACTTAGTTCTTCTTTTATTCGCTCGTTAATCAACACATTAGCATCGACTGCCATACCTACGGTTAAAACTATACCGGCAATACCTGGCATACTCAATGTCGCACCTGGTAATAATGACATGGTACCAACAATCAAAATTAAGTTCGCTACCAGTGCAAGACTTGCAAATACTCCAAATAAGCGATAAACCACCAACATAAATACGACAGAAATTAATAATCCCCAAACACAAGATTCTAAGCCTTGTGTGATATTTTCTTGCCCCATTGAAGGACCTACTGTTCGTTCTTCAATTATTTGAATCGGAGCAATCAACGCACCAGCTCTAAGTAATAATGATAAATTCTTAGCTTCATCAATACTACTTATGCCTGTTACTTGGAATCGGTCACTAAAAATACCTTGGATAGTTGCGACATTGATGACTCTCTCTTGTTTTTCAAGAATAGGTTTATCATTTTCATCACGTTTTCCAGTATCTTTATACTCGACAAAAAGTGTTGCCATTGCTTTTTTCAGATTTTTTTGCGTGAAACCAAGCATGGTTTTACCACCAGTACTATCAAGAGTGATAGAAACCTCTGGTTGGCTATATTCGTTTACTCTAAATGAAGAATCGGTAATATGATCACCTGTTAATACTACACGTTTATAAAGTAAAACTGGTCGGCCGTTTTCCATATATTTTATTTCAGAACCATATGGAACACGCATATTGCCGTTTAAAATTGCAGCTAAGTCAATTGAGCTATCATCATTTACTTGCCTAAATTCAAGGGTAGCTGTCGCACCTAAAATGCGTTTAGCCAATGCAGTATCTTGGATACCTGGTAATTCAACCACAATACGATCTGAGCCTTGGCGTTGAACAATTGGTTCAGCCACACCTAACTGATTAACTCGATTACGTAAAATGGTAGTATTTTGTTGAACTGCATCATTTTTCGCTTGTTGCAGTCTCTGTTGACTAACACTAATGACAATGCTATTTTCATCTTGTGAAGTTAACTCATAATCTTGTAATCCATTGATCTTAGTAATAGCTTTATTTCGATCTTCAACATTATCAAATTGCATTGTTATTTGTTGATTAGGATTTTTGCTGATTGTTTTATATACAAGATTGTTTTTATTAAACTCTGTTTTTAAATTTTCAATCGACTGGTCTGTCAATTTACTTAATGCAGTAGTCATATCTACTTCCATTAAGAAATGAACACCGCCGCGCAAATCGAGGCCTAATTTCATTGGCTCGGCGCCAATCACAGCTAACCACGATGGTGTTGCTGGTGCTAGATTTAGCGCAACAGTATAATCTTCACCTAATTCTTGTGATATTAATTCTTTAGCTTTAAGCTGAGTATCATTATCACTTAATCGAATTAAAATAGATTTATTTTCATATACGAGTGATTTAGGTTCAATTTTGTTTTTCACCAAAAGTTGCTTAACTTTATCTTGCATAGCAACATTAATTTCGGTACCGTTTGAACCTGAAATTTGTATAGCAGGATCTTCACCATAAATATTTGGAAGCGCATAAAGCAGGCCGACGCAAATTACGACGACCAACATAATGTACTTCCACAAAGGATAGCGATTTAGCACGACATTTTCTCTTGTGGAATTAGATAATTAATACAATGAAATTTATTATAATGATTTCATTGTTCCTTTTGGTAAAACAGATGTGATAAAGTCACGTTTGATAACAACTTCTGTTGTATCATTTAACTCTAACGCAATATAACCATTGTCGTTAACTTTTGAAACTCGACCAATAAGTCCACCATTAGTTAATACTTCATCACCTTTAGAAATTGATGCCATTAACTCACGATGCGCTTTAGCGCGTTTTTGTTGTGGGCGCATAATCATAAAATAGAAAAATAACCCGAATACCACTAACATAATTGGCATTAAATAATCAGCACCAGGCTGAGCGCCATCGGCTGCATATGCATTAGAAATAAAAAAGTCCATATCGGTCCTCTTAATTATTACAAAAATATTAAAGTTCAGAATTATAACACAATAAATATGTCGATAATTAACTATTTCTTGTCAATGTCTTTTTAATCAATCTCAAGAAAGTGACAAAAATAATTAAGTCGTTAAATATTGAGCCATACTAACTAAGTTAACTAACCATTTTGGATAGACACCACATACAATCGTTAAAACTGCTGCAAGAACAATTAGCAATTCGCTCATTTTTATATCCTGCCATTTTAATCTGATGTTCGAATTCAGCTGTTCATCATTGGATGGTTTGATATAAAGGTTGAGAATAAGTCTTGCATAAAAATAAAGTCCTAGTGTGCTACCAATAACCACTGCCGCAATTAACCACCATAATTCAGCCGTTACACCCAACAATATTAGAAGGAAACGCCCAACAAAACCAGCTGTCAGTGGAGCACCGGCTAAAGAGAGTAAACCTATACCCATTGCTAATGCTAAAACAGGACGACGCCAGAATAATCCTGAAAGATCGACTTCGTTTTCATGATCCTGTAACTCGTTGGAATGTGATTCTAAACTGATCACGCCCAAAATACAGATATTGGCAAGAATGTAACCAATCAAATATACACCAATGGTTTCTAAGGCCAATACTTGATATTGCACCGCAATTAAAGCAAGTAATAAATAACCAAAGTGAGCTACGGATGAATAAGCTAATAAACGCTTTAAGCTACTTTGCATTAAAGCAGATAAATTACCCCATAGTATTGAACAAAAAGCCATAATCACCAAAATAATACGAATTGTTTCATTATTAACAATTGGCGCAAGTAAAAATAATCTGGCAATAGCACAAAATACTGCCACTTTTCCTACTGTTGATAATAATAATGCTACTACAGTCGGCGCACCTTGATAAACGTCAGGCAACCAAAGTTGAAAAGGTACCAATGAAAGCTTAAAACCAATTCCCACTAATATTAAACAAATGCCAATTAATAATAATGTACTTTGATAATTCATGGTTGAAAGCTGGTAACTTAAACCACTAAATGTAAGCTCTCCAGTTGTTGCATAGTAGAAGGCTATTCCCATTAACAAAAATGAACTAGCTATTGCAGATAGAATCATATATTTGATCGCAGCTTCTAACGCATGTGTTTGTATATATTGATAACCGATCAATCCAATAAATGGTATCGAAAGTAATTCTAAGCCTAGGAAGAATGACATTAAATGACTTGCATAAACTAAAGTTACGCCGCCTAATGCCATAAGTAATAAAATTACATAGAATAAACCATGTACGACCAGTTCTTGTACAAACCATTGATAAGCGAGTGAAGCAACTACAATAGAAATAATCAAAATCAAACTGGTATAAAGTAATCCATAGCCATCACAGGTAAATAACGCTGTAACTTGATGAGCACGCCATTTATTATCAGTATTATCATCAGCTTGTGTAGTATCAATAACATTCTGAGGTGGGCCTACAAAATCTTGTTGAACCATAGGTTCAGAGTTCTGGTCATTTTGAGGGGATGATGTTTCCGTTGGAACTTCATCAACGGCTATAGTTTGCTCACTTGATAAATCAGTATCAGTTGAACCTTGTGAAGTAGGTACAGATATTTGCATATTGTCACTACTAATATCAGTTATTGCGGGTGTGTTATGAGAAATTTTAAAGCCTAGAATTGATGAACAAATTAAAGCGCATATCAACCCTGATATAGCTAAAATAGCACATTTTTTAGTTCCTACTTTAAAAACAAAAAGCGCTATGAGCAAAACAATTATGGCAAAGCTCAATATGAATATTGGCAATAAAGCTATCATAAATTTTTACTCTCCCACTCGTTCTGCTGTTATATACTGCTGTGTTTGGTTGACAGTAGAATAAGATATATCTAACACTATCTTAGGGTACAACCCGATAAAAATTAGAACAATCAACACACTAGATAATAATAAAATATCTTTTTTACTTAAAAAGTGTTTGGTTACATCTACTTTATCAACTACTCCATAAAAAATAGGTTGCATACGAATAATTAAGGAAATTGACAGTAACAGCAACCCAATTACCAACAAAATTGTATAATATGAATAAGAGGTATAACTACCTAATAACATCATATAATTACCAACAAAATTAGCTGTACCTGGTATGCCTAATACAGCTAACATAAAAAATAAAGTAAAAGAGGACAGATATCTCACTTGCTCTTTTAATCCAATAAATTGGTTTATATTCCGAGTTAAATAGCATTCAGCCAATAATCCGCTAATCATAAACATGCCAACGATAGCTAGATTTATGGCTATCATTTGAATAACAACGCCTTGAAATGCTATTACAGATCCACTATAAATAATTGTAGTAACAAATCCCATTAACGCGATATGGATATAAGCAATTAATTTTTTTATATCTGTTTGGTTAAATGCTAGTAAAGCAGCATAAAAAACAGTAAACATAGCTAGTATTGAAATAACAGGCATAATGGCCAAAGACGCGTTTGGAAAAAGGGGGATTACAAAACGTAATAAACCAAATGTTGCCGTATTAAGTAATAAACCACTTATCATCATTGAACCACTTGTTGAAGATTCAATATGTGCTTCAATAAACCAATTGTGAAAAGGAACTAAAGGAATGCGTATAAGGAAAGCAGCTAGAAATCCTAACATTAATAAAAATTCAGTATTACTTGAAATTGGTGTTTTAGTTAAAATTTGATAGTCAAAAGTCCATTGACCGGTTAAATTCCAATTAATTAGTGCTAATGAAACAATAGATATTAGCATTAATAAACTACTTATTTGTGTGTAGATTAAAAATTTATTAGCACCATTGAAGCGTTGTGAATTTAAATCTCTCCTTCCCCACAATGAAATTAAGAAATAAATCGGAATAGCTACCGCTTCCCAGAAGAAAAACATCAAAAACAGATCAGTAATGACAAATAACATCATAATGGCTGATGTCATAAATAATACACATAAGTAAAACAACCCAAGGTTATTTAGGTTTTCTTTGCTAGAATAAATAATAACTAGTAGTACAATGAAAAGTGTCGAAGTAATTACTACCAACGATAGACCATCCAATAGAAGATGAAAATGGATACCAAGTAATGGGATCCAGTCATAATTAACCTCTTTACTCCAACTTGTATCTGGTTCTACATTTATTGCATTCGCCCATAAAATTATGGCTAATATTAATGTGATTAATATAGTCGTGAAAGCAACCATAATTGGTAAACGTTGCCAACGCAATTGTACATCAGTTGATACTACGATTCTTTGTAAGAATACTTGACATAACCAACCAATGAATCCGCCAATTACAGGTAAGAAGACAAGCCATAACAACATGAAAGTTCACACCTTTATTAAATAAAAATCAATAACATTAATATAATAATGCTACCTATGACCATTGAAACCATATACCATCGTATCTGTCCATTTTCTAGGCTAACAATATATGAGTTTATTTTTTTAATTCCCCACATTATCCAGTTGTCCCATATCGCTAACGGATCTTTTTTCAGGAAATCCGCTAAATAGATATAAGGTTTTACGAAGATATTGTTCAAGACAAAATCAAATCGCCAATTGCTTTTACATAATCTTCCTAAAAATTTGACCATCGGAGTATTAAGTATTTCATGAACCTCACTATTAAGATGCCCATAAAGAATATAAGCAATAACTAAACTCAATATAGTCACTGCACTTAATAATATCCGAAATGGTAACTGTTCCTGAGTATCAAGATGGGCTATTGGAATTATTCCTTGTATCGGCAATGGGAAATAAATAAATAATGCAGTAGTAAATATTAACAATATAAAAATTGGAAAATAATTTATCGTTTTAATTTTTATAATATGATCCATTTTATGGGTATGATGGAAAACTAAAAAGATTATGCGCCAAATGCCCAAACTTGATAATAAAACACCTAATAAACCTATGGTGCCAGCCATCAAGCTATCTTGTGCCATTAATCTCCAAATAATATCGCCTTTAATATAAAAAGATGCAGAAATATAAGGGAATGCACTAAGTGAAAGCATAATAATTAGAAAAATAGCATATAATATTGGGTTAGATTTTAATAAACCACCAATTTTGCTAATGTCTCTTTCACCTTGGCATTGTTTTAATAAAATTGCTGAAGCTAGTATTAATAATGTACTGGTTACAGAATAATTTATCAAACAATTTAATGATAAATTCCAACTTTGAGTTGAAAAGGCAAAAAATAGGTAACTAATTTGAGCTAAATTAATATAGGTTATAATTCGTTTTATATCATTTTGAACCAAAGCAATACTACTAGCAAATATAATAGTTAAAGATGCAAATAAAAGCATTATATAAAGTGTATCACTAGACATCATAAACAAATTGCTTAATCTTAAAACAAGATAAACTCCGGCCAATATGACAGTTGAAGACTGTAATAGAGCAACAGCTGGCATTGGTGCTAATGTGGTTTCTGTGAACCATGTATGCATTGGAAAAAGAGCCGATTTACTCATAGCGCCAAGGAACAACATAATGGTGATCCAAAAGATAATATCTGAATCGATAGCTAAATCGTTATGTGCTTTAAATAAAATCTCGCTGATTTTTAATGTTTCTACTGTTTGATAAAGTAAAAATATACCAATAATTAGAAATATGTCGGTTAAATGCATCATAACAAAAGCTTTAACTGCAGCATAACCATTACGAGCCTGTTTGTAATAAATACCAATAAGTAAGTAAGTGCTTATACTCACACCTTCCCAACCGAGTAGCATCACAAACAAATTATCAACAAGCACAACTGTTAACATGCTAGTTATGAGTAAATTACTATATGCATAGAAAGTATAAATATCTTCTCGTGATTTTAGATAACAGGCAGCAAAGATAGAGATCAATAAACCAAAGAAAGAAATTAGCACTAAAAAAGTTAGCGATAACCCATCCAAAGTTAAGGAAATCGGAACTTCAAAATCACCGACAGAAAACCAAGTCCATAGATTTCTTGTATAAACGAGTGTCATATCTGGGACGGTATTGGTAGAAAAATCAATACATGAAAATATTGTTATTAAACCAACAATAAATATAGTACTAATTCCGATTAACTTAACATTAATGGATTGTATTTGTCGCCCAAAACAAACCTGTATTAGAAAAGATAGTAATGGAACAATGATAGTTAAATAAAGTAAATTCATCCTTTCATTTCGCTCAATGAATCAATATTAAAGTTTTTACGTCGATAAATTAATTTAACAAGTAAAGCAAGCCCGACACATATTTGAGTTAAGACAGTAATTACAGCTAAGATAGCTAAAACGCCACCATCTGATTGCTGCCAATAACTACTCGCGACAAACAAAGCTGCTATTGCTCCATTATTCATGATAATAAGGCTTAATAATAAAAAATAGAGATTTCGTCTAATCATTACACCTAACAGCCCGATTACAAACAAGATAGAAGCAAAAATTAGCCCATGCATAAGTGGTATCACGTTATTTCTCCGAAAACATTCGATGCATAAAATGATAAGATATAACTACTGCACCTAATAACAAAAATGCAGCTAATTCCGTCATCAAAATATAAGCATAGATAGACATTTGATGCATTAATTCATGTGTTTCTTTAAGTTGTGAATAGTCAGTGCTTACTACACCATATATAAGAATAACTAACAATATGAATGCCAAAACTAATGGCCCCAACCAAATCTTAGGACTTATACCATGTTTATTATTTTCAACATTATCATTACGAATTTTAAGCTTTAAAGAAACACCCCAAAAAAGAATTATGCCACCGCAAATAAAAAAGAGGATATATAAAGCAGCTGAAATATATGTTTGTAACAGAATAAATATTAATGCTGATGCAAAAAGTGAAATAGCGAGATATAAAATTGCCTTCTCTACCCTTCTACAAAAAATCACTTTTAAACTAGCAATAATAGCTATTATCGATGCAATATAAAAAACAACGATCATTAGATAATCCAATACTTATTCATAATGATATTAGTATATACCCAATCGACGACAATATACAGTTTACTAACGTTTCGTTAATACAAAAAATTCTTTCTAAAGAATTTATTATCTTTATATAGTCAACAGAATGTTATTTTTACCAAATATAATAAAAACGATGGAAATAATAAAAACTATAAGATTTTATTATTTAAATTCAATACAACATTGTTATAAAGTATATATCCTGAGCAATTAACTTATATTTATACCTTTTTCTTTAATTTTTGGTCATACAGCTTAAAGGCTCTTAGGCAAAATATAAACAAAGTAGAGAATAGAATGAATAGCCAATACTCATCAATGCGAAGCAACGTCAATATGCTAGGTACATTATTGGGCGATGCAATTAAACGAGCAACAGGGAATGAAACTTTCGATTTGGTCGAAAAAATAAGGCAGTTATCAAAATCAGCTCAACAAGGTAACAAACAAGCACATAATGAATTACTAAAATTGATTGAAAATCTTAATGATCAAGATTTACTCCATGTTGCACGTGCGTTTAATCAATTTTTAAACTTGGTTAATACTGCTGCTGAGTATTATGGAATTTCACCACATGGGGAAGCATCGAGCAGCCCTAAAAAAATGACCGAATTATTTAAAACACTTAAAAATTTAAATTTCGCGCCTAAAACAATTGAACAAGCTATTGATAATTTATCTATTGAGTTAGTGCTTACTGCACATCCAACTGAAATCAATCGCCGAACAATGATTAATACTTATACCGCTATTAATAATTGTTTGTCACAACTTGATCATAACGATTTAGCGGATTATGAAAGAGAACGTATCATGCGTCGCCTTAAACAACTTGTTTGCCAAGCATGGTACACCGACGAAATTCGTAAAAAACGCCCTACTCCTCTTGATGAAGCTAAATGGGGATTCTCTGTAATTGAAGATAGTTTATGGGAAGGCGTCCCGTTATTCTTACGTGAGTTTAATGACCAATTAGTTGATGCATTCAATGCTGAACTATCTGTTGAACATGTTCCAGTGAAATTTACCTCTTGGATGGGGGGAGATCGAGACGGCAACCCAAATGTAACAGCTAAAGTTACAGGAAGGGTGATGTTGCAAGCTAGATTAAAAGCAATTGAACTATTTTTAGCTGATATTCAAATTTTAGTTCGTGAATTATCAATGACTGAATGTAGCCAATCAGTCATTGACTTATTAGATGAACAAAATAAAACAGCATCAGAGCCTTATCGGGCTGTAATGAAACAGTTGCGTTCACGTTTAACTAAAACCCATAGCTACATAGTTGCATTATTAAATAATGAACAAGTTTTAGCACCTAATGATCTTTTAATAAAGAATGAACAATTATGGACACCACTTTATACATGTTATGAATCATTAATTGAAAACGGAATGTCAACTATTGCTCATGGCCCACTATTAGATACATTAAGACGTATTAAAAGTTTTGGATTGCAATTAGTTAGATTAGATATACGTCAAGATAGTTCAGTGCATACTGAAGCGTTAGACGCCTTAACTAAAGAGTTAAACTTAGGCAGCTATGCTTCATGGTCAGAAGAAGAAAAACAAGAATTTTTATTAACCGAATTACAATCTAATCGACCATTACTACCCTATAATTGGCAACCAGATGAAATGGTTAAAGAAGTATTAGACACTTGCCGTGTTATCAAAAAAGCAGGTGAAGAATCGATTGCGTCTTATGTCATTTCGATGGCAAAAGCACCTTCTGATGTCCTAGCTGTTTACTTACTTTTAAAAATTGTTGATTGCCAAAAAAATATTCCTGTTGCGCCTTTGTTTGAAACCTTAGAAGATTTAAATAATGCAAAATCTGTTATGCAAAAGCTTTTAGATATTCCTTGGTATCGTGAAAAAATCAATGGCAAGCAGATGGTTATGATTGGCTATTCTGATTCAGCAAAAGATGCAGGAACTCTCGCAGCATCATGGGCACAGTATCGTTCACAAGAAGAATTAGTTAATTTATTTGAACAATATAATGTTAACTTGGTGTTATTTCATGGTCGTGGAGGTTCAATCGGACGGGGAGGCGCTCCTGCTCATGCAGCTTTACTGTCACAACCACCAGGATCATTAAAAGGTGGCTTACGTGTTACAGAACAAGGTGAGATGATTCGGTTCAAACTTGGTTTACCTGAAGTTGCACTTAGTAGCTTAATGCTTTATGCATCAGCTATATTACAAGCTAATTTATTACCACCACCTGAACCGAAGCAAGTCTGGCGTGATATTATGGATGAAATGTCTGATTATTCATGCCAATGTTATCGTAGCTACATAAGAGAAAAAGCTGAATTTGTTGATTATTTTAGATCAGTTACACCAGAAACCGAACTTGGAAGATTACCTCTAGGCTCTCGACCACAAAAACGTCGTACCGGTGGAGGAATAGAAAGTTTACGAGCAATTCCGTGGATTTTTGCTTGGACTCAAAATCGCCTAATGGTTCCATCATGGCTAGGTGCAGGAAGCGCACTTAGGCAAGTTATCAATGAGGGCAAAAAAGAACAACTTAAAGATATGTATCATAATTGGCCATTTTTTAATGCCCGATTAGGTATGTTGGAAATGGTTTACGCTAAAGCGGCGCCGAATATTCATGAGTACTATGAACAAAGGCTAGTTTCTCCTACATTATGGCCATTAGGAGAGGAGTTAAGAAATTTATTAACCGAAGATATTAATACCGTATTAACGATTACTGATGATATTAGCTTGATGGCAGACTTACCTTGGATTGCGGAGTCTGTTGCATTACGTAATACATATATTGAACCACTTAATTTATTACAAGCAGAATTATTAAGTCGTTCTCGTAAAAATGATAACGAAAATACTATAGTTGAACAGGGATTAATGATTACCATTTCTGGTATTGCGGCAGGAATGCGAAATTCAGGATAAGAAAAAAGGGCTTATTCGCCCTTTTTATTTTTTTTAGCTATCTCTTCTAAATAAGCTTTAGCGTCGGTATCCCCTTGCTCACTAGCTTTAGTAAACCAATAAACTGCTAGGTTATCATTTTTTTTAACGCCTTCACCTTCTAAATATTTAATACCTAAATTATATTGCGCATCAACACTTCCTTGCTTGGCTGCTTTGGTATACCAATCGATTGCTTTTTGTTCATCTTTAGGAACTCCCCCGCCAACATCATACATAACCGCTATATTATATTGTGCATCAGCGTTACCACCTTCAGCGGCTTGAGTAAACCAATATGCGGCTTGAGTGTTATCTGGTCTTGTTCCTGTTCCGGTTGCATACATAATGCCTAAATTGTACATTGCTAGTACATAACCGCGTTCGGCCGCTTGAGTATAAAAATAAAGGGCAGCAACATTATCCTGGGTTAAACCGTCACCAGTTTGGGACATTAATCCTAAATAGTATTGTGCTTCTGGATTGTTATCTTTTGCGGCTTTACTAAACCAATCGGCCGCTACCAGGCGATCTTTATCAACGCCATCACCCGCAAAGTACATAATGCCTAAATTTAAATAAGCATCATAAATACCTTGATCGCCAGCTTGGGTAAAATAATCAATTGCGGTAGACGTTTTTTTTTCTACGCCTTCACCATTTTTATACATCAAAGCTAAATTATATTTAGCTAAAGCATAATTTTGATCGGCAGCCAATTTAAACAATTTGAATGCCTCAGATAAATTAGCTTTAGTCCCTAAACCATTTTGGTACATATAAGCTAAATTATTTTGAGCTTTAGCTAAACCTTGATCAGCGGCTTTCTTAAACCAGAAAAAAGCCTTTAGATCATTAACCTCAACCCCTAAACCCTGCTTATAAATTGTTCCTAGCATATATTGTGATTGCATATCACCCTTTTCAGCAGCAATTAACAACGAAGGAATTAATGAACTAGGGTCACTTACTTTTAACTCAGTATCCGATTGTGTTTTAGCTTCGCTTGCAACTGCTCCACAAGAGATAGATAACACCAAAGCCAATATAATTTGAAGTTTTTTCATAATTTTTTAAATGTCATAATATTAGCAATAATTATACATAATTGATTAAAAGGGGAATAGTTTTGTTTTTTTAAATATACTTTTTTTTATTATTTAATTGAAAGTTAAAGTTATTCTAATATTGTAAATATTATTAAATCGCTTAATCGGACTCATTATAAAAAAATATAATTAATTATTTAACAAAAGCTATCACAATCCAAGTTCGTCCCAAATTTCATCAATATGAGCGACTACTTTAGCATCTTTAGTAATAATTTTACCCCACTCACGATTAGTTTCACCCGGCCACTTGTTAGTTGCATCAAGTCCCATTTTAGAGCCTAAACCGGAAATAGGTGAAGCAAAATCCAGGTAATCAATTGGCGTATTATCAACAAATGTTGTATCTCGATGTGGATCCATTCTTGTCGAAATAGCCCACATAACATCTTTCCAATCTCTAGCATTAATATCGTCATCACAAACAATAATAAATTTAGTATACATAAATTGTCTTAAATAAGACCATACCCCCATCATCACTCTTTTAGCATGTCCCGGGTATTGTTTTTTGATTGTCACAATGGCAATACGATAAGAGCAACCTTCAGGAGGTAGATAAAAATCAACAATTTCAGGAAATTGTTTCTGTAATATCGGGATAAATACTTCATTTAATGCTAATCCCATTACAGCCGGCTCATCTGGAGGTCTACCTGTATATGTAGAATGATAAATTGCATCTTTACGTCTGGTTAAATGTGTAACTGTGAAGACAGCAAATTTTTCTACTTCATTGTAATAACCAGTATGGTCACCATAAGGCCCTTCAACAGCTTGCTCATGGGGATCAATATAACCTTCTAAAATAATTTCGGCGGTTGCAGGAACTTCTAACTCATTTGATAATGATTTGACCACTTCTGTTCGGCTATTACGCAATAATCCAGCAAAAGCATATTCAGATAAGGTATCAGGTACTGGTGTTACTGCACTTAATATTGTTGCAGGATCAGCCCCAATAGCTACACTAATAGGAAATTTTTCATTTGGATAAGATTGTTGCCATTCAGCAAAATCAAGTGCCCCACCTCGATGGGACAACCAACGCATGATTAATTTATTTTTACCTAGTAGCTGTAATCGGTAAACACCTACATTTTGACGATCTTTATGTGGTCCTTTAGTTATAGTTAGTCCCCAAGTTACAAGTGGAGCTACATCATCTGGCCAACAATGCATAATAGGCAATTGAGTTAAATCGACCTCATCATTTTTAAATATTAATTCCTGACAAGGCGCTGAAGAACGCCGTTTTACCGGCATATTTAGAACTTGTTTATATTTAGGTAATATATTAAAAAATTGTCGAATACCTTTGGGTGGCTCTGGTTCTCGCAAAAAAGCTAGTAATTCACCAATTTCTCTTAATTCTGTAGTCTTTTCTCGCCCCATCCCCATAGCAACTCGTTTAGCTGTACCAAAAAGATTGCAAAGTACAGGAATGTCATAGCCAATTGGGTTTTCAAATAATAGAGCTGGTCCCTGAGAGCGTAAAACTCTATCAGCAATCTCGGTCATTTCAAGATGAGGGTTAATTGGATAAGTAATGCGTTTTAATTCACCTTGCTGCTCAAGGTAATCTAAAAAATCACGAAAATTAGACAACGACATTATTACTCCTTTTAACTCTCGCTATTGAAATACTAATTGATGAAGATTAACTAATCTTCATCAAAGTTCTCACTATATATGGGAAGTTGTTTTGTTTGATTACATTCAACGATTTTAGGTAATAATGCTTCAAATTGTTTTTGGTCAACTTCAATAATTTCGTTTTTATCAACTTGATAAAATAGATAAAATTCTGATTTGTCATCAGTTTGTATCGATGCTAACCAATAATTACGATCTTCACTATTTTCATTTGTAAAAATTTTAATAATGCTATTTTCTCTTTTTTCAGGTTGATTATGTAACTTGTAATCAATAATTTTTTCAGCAATTTGTGAATCATATTCATCAAAAATTAAAGCTTCTTCTTTAGTTACTTTGCATTTTTTTATATTCATTTCTGCATGACTGATAGATATTACAAAAAACAAGCTGAATAACGAAATAACATAATGGCTAAGTTTCATTTTGGATCTCTTGTATTAATTTTTATCAATTGAGCCAATTTTACTAATAGCCTCACAATTATTTGGCGATATAGTAAGATTGGCTGCACTATTTATAGTTAACCATTGATAAGATAAATGTTCAGTAAGCAATGGCGTTATTTCATCATTAAGAGCTAAATAAAACCAATGTTCTTTATTTATCTTTACTTCTGGTGCGTACCGATATCTAAACTGAGGAAAAATTTCAAACTCAACCGTATGTTTTGCATCAATTAATTTAAGATTTTCTCCGTTAATATCTATACCGGTTTCTTCAAAAACTTCACGAATTGCCGTATCTCTAGGTAATTCCTTATCTTCCATACTACCTGTAACTGATTGCCAAAAATTAGGATCATCCTTACGTTGCAACATAAGAACACGCAAAGTCCGTTTACAATAAATAACGACTAATACTGACTCAGGGTTCTTATATTTTTGCATATAAATATCGCTATTTTTTGCTCACTTCTATACCTAATTCCATTAAAGCTGTAGGATTTGCAGGACTAGGCGCATCAGTTAATAAACATGTTGCTGCAGTCGTTTTCGGGAAGGCAATAACATCTCGAATATTATCTGTTCCAGTTAACAGCATAGTTAATCTATCTAGGCCAAATGCTAAACCCGCATGAGGTGGCGTACCATATTTTAATGCATCAAGTAAAAAGCCGAACTTTTCACGCTGATCATGTTCATCAATTCCTAAAATAGAAAAGACAGCCTGCTGCATTTCACTGCGATGAATACGTACAGAACCACCGCCAACTTCATAACCATTGATTACCATATCATATGCATTAGCTACTGCATTTTCAGGATTGCTAATTAATTGCTCTGGGGTAAAATCTTTTGGTGATGTAAATGGATGATGCATTGCACTTAAGCCTTCGTCAGTTTCCTCAAACATAGGGAAATCAACAACCCAAAGTACCGCCCACTTACTCTCATCGGTAATACCTAAATCTTTACCAACTTTCAAACGCAATGCACCTAATGCATCACTCACTACTTTATAACTATCCGCACCAAATAATAAAATATCACCATCTTTAGCATTGGCACGATTAAGTAATGCTTCCATTTGAGGTTCATTAAAAAATTTAGCTACTGGGCTTTGCACACCTTCAAGGCCTTTACTACGATCATTAACTTTGATCCAAGCCATACCTTTAGCACCATAAACTGAGATAAATTGCGTATAATCATCCAATTGTTTACGTGTTAGTTGGGCTCCATTTGGAACGCATAATAAAGCCACTCTTCCTTTAGGATCATTTGCTGGTGTTGAAAATACTTTAAAATCGATATCTTTAACCAAATCCGCCACATCAATAATTTCAAGCGGATTACGTAAATCAGGTTTATCACTCCCATAACGACGCATTGCCTCAGCAAAAGTCATAATTGGGAATTTGCCTAAATCAATATTTTTAACATGCAACCAAAGTTCGCGTATCATTTTTTCCATGATTTCGCGCACTTGTTCAGCTGTCATAAACGAGGTTTCAACATCTATTTGTGTAAATTCTGGTTGGCGATCGGCTCGTAAATCTTCATCACGAAAACATTTAACAATTTGATAATAACGATCAAACCCAGACATCATCAGTAACTGTTTAAACAGTTGTGGAGATTGAGGAAGCGCATAAAACTCACCATTATGAACTCGACTTGGAACAAGGTAATCTCGAGCACCTTCTGGTGTTGCTTTGGTTAACATTGGTGTTTCGATATCTAAAAAACCATGCTCATTCATAAATGAACGGACAAATGCCGTAATTTTTGCGCGAGTTTTAAATATAGTCGCCATTTCTGGACGGCGTAAATCTATATAGCGGTATTTTAAACGCTGTTCTTCACTATTATTTTGGTTGAAATCAAGTGGTAAAACATCACTACGATTAAAAATCACAAGCTCAGTCGCCAGTATTTCAACCTCACCAGTTACCATATCTTTATTAATTTGGCCCTCTGGTCGTGCTCTTACTTTTCCTTTAATTTGAATACAAAATTCATTACGTAATTCGCCAGCTAATTGATATGCTTGTTGATAATCAGGATCAAAAAAAACTTGCACAATTCCTTCACGATCACGCATATCAATAAAAATCATCCCACCTAAATCTCGGCGTTTATTGACCCATCCACATAGTGTGACTTCTTGATTAATATAACTTGCGTTTAGCTGTCCGCAATAAATTGTTCTCATTAAAAATATCCTGTGTACAGTTATCAAAAATAATAATTATTATAGAGCAATTTATCAGGGTATAAAGACTATGTTTGAAAATAATCACTATTTAATTTATTTATACTCGATTTATTATAATAATTTTACTTTATACATTTTTTTACAAACTATTTTAAATTCAATTAGATAATAAATATAAAATCGTTTTATCTTGATAAGCTTTTAAAATGATTTATTTAAGAGCTTGTCTTATCAGATATTTATTACTAAGCTTTAGTATTATTTGGATATTACTCATATGATATGAAAGCTTTAATTTCAATTGACTATACTAATGATTTCATCGCTGACGATGGCGCTTTGACTACAGGTTCTGCTGGGCAACAAATTGAGTCAGAAATATTAAATTTAACTAAATCATTCATCCAAAATAATCAATTTATCGTTTTTGCAATTGATTCTCATGACCCTTCGGATAAATATCATCCAGAAAATAAACTCTTTCCCCCTCACAATATTATTGGAACTTTTGGGCAACAGTTATTTGGTAATTTACATCCTCTTTATCAAAAACATCAGAATTCAGATAATATTTATTGGATGAATAAACGACACTACTCGGCATTTTGTGGTACGGATCTCGATCTACGCTTACGCGAAAGACATATTACTGAAATCCATTTAGTTGGTGTCTGCACAGATATTTGCATATTACACACAGCGATTGATGCCTATAATTTAGGCTACAAATTGATTATTCATCAAAATGCAGTTGCTAGCTTTGATCCAATCGGACATCAATGGGCTTTAAAACACTTTCAAAACACTTTAGGGGCAACCGTAATATAAAATATAGATAAAAATTAAAATAAGGAGCAGGAATGGAAGTTTTACGAGACTATAAATTGCATATAATTGCACTGTTAGTAGTAATTATTTGCGAACTAATCGGTAAACAATCAATATGGATTATCGCCGTTTATCCAATGTTATATGCAATGATCTTCGGCGGTGTAATCAGCCTACCAAAGCTAAAAATATTAACTAATAAAAATATGCAGCATGCCAGTTTAGTGATGATGGTTACATTAATATTACTTATTGCAAAGCTTGGTGTGGCTGTAGGTCCTAAAATTGACATGATTTTAAACGATGCCAAGTTAGCCCTAATTTTTCAAGAATTAGGCCATTTCGCAGGAACAATTTTACTAGGATTACCATTAGCTATGTTATTAGGTATGAAAAGAGAGGCAGTTGGTGCAACCTACTCTGTTGCTCGCGAACCTAATATAGCTATTGTTGCAGATAAATATGGGCTAGATTCACCTGAAGGACGAGGTGTTATGGCTATGTATGTATGTGGGACTCTTTATGGTGCAATTTGGATGAGTATCCTTGCAAGCATAATAGCACAATTGAATATTCTTCACCCTTATGCTTTAGCAATGGGAGCTGGAGTAGGTAGTGGGAGCATGATGGCTGCTTCATTGGCACCGATAAGTGATTTATATCCTGACTTATCAGAAAATATCAATGCTTATGCAACAACAGCGAACTTAATGTCTGGTATTGTAGGCATATATATTTATACACTATTTTCTTTGCCTTTCGCTTCTTTCATGTATAACACTTTAGCTCGCCTTCGTCGCAATAAATAAGGAATCGAATATGAAAATTTTAGAAACAATTTTTGTACTTATTTTAGTAGCCGTTATCATGGCAGCAGGTAACACTGTAGGATATAAAATTGATTTTATGCTATCGCTTCAAGCATTAGCTGTGTTAGTTGTCATATCTATTGCAGGATTATTAATAAGTAAATTACCTGTATTAAATAAACTTCCTGTAATTCTATGGGTATCCGTTGTTGCTGCTATTGTATCAGCACCGATATTCCCATATCATCAAGAAGTGGTTGCAATTACAGATCAAGTCTCATTACTTGCTGTTTGTACACCAGTACTTGCTTATGCGGGACTAGCGATTGGTAAAGATCTTGCGCTATTTAAAAATATATCTTGGCGTATCATTCCCGTATCTTTAGCTGTTTTTTCTGGTACGTTTATTTTTGCTGCCCTAATTGCTCAAATTACTTTACATTGGGAAGGCGTTATCTAATTTGGATAAGGATTTTATTTATGACTAAAGAAGAACTAAAGAAAAAAGTCTGCGATGCAATTGCAAATCGAAAAGCAGATATCAAGTCGATTGCTGAAGCAATTTGGTCAGAGCCAGAACTTGGTTACAAAGAACATAAAACAGCTAAAAAAGTAGAAGACGCTTTAGAGAAATTAGGTGTTCCATTTAAAAATAAATTAGCCTTAACTGGTGTTAAAGGTCGATTAAAAGGTGGGAAAGGAAGTAAATATAGCATTGCCATTATTGGCGAGCTCGATGCAATTATTTGTGCCGACCACCCTGCCGCAGACGAAACTTCAGGAGCGGCTCACTGTTGTGGACATAATGCGCAAATCGCTAATATGATGGCTGTCACTATGGGGCTAATTGACTCAGGTGCAATGCAATTTTTAGCCGGGGATGTGGTACCATTTGCTGTCCCTGCAGAAGAATATGTTGAAATTACCTATCGAAACCGATTAATTGAAGAAGGCAAAATCAAATACATTGGCGGAAAACCAGAATTGATTTCACGAGGTGATTTTGATGATGTTGATATGGCATTACAAATACATTTAACAAGCGTCCCAAATGAACGTCAGGATGGTTTTATTGAAATCTCAACCACAAGTAATGGTTTTATCGGAAAATTAATTAAGTATAAGGGAGAGGCAGCTCATGCGGCAGCAGCCCCTCATGCTGGCGTAAATGCTTTAAATGCAGCTATGATGGGGATGATGGGTGTTCATGCTATTCGCGAAACCTTTCAAGAAAAAGATTATATTCGCTTCCATCCAATTATTACCCAAGGTGGTGACTTAGTAAATGTTGTACCAAGCGATGTAAGAATGGAAAGCTATGTACGAGCAGGTAATGTTCCTGCAATGATTGATGCGAATGAAAGAATCAATCAAGCATTAAAAGCTGGTGCAATGGCTGTTGGTGCAACTTGTGAAATTAAAGATTTACCAGGCTACCTACCATTACATAATAACCCAACACTTAATGACCTTTTAAAGCAAAATGCTGAAAATTTAATTGGTGAAGAAAACGTTTCAATCGCACCACATATGACTGGAAGTACAGATACTGGCGACCTATCTCATATTATGCCAGTAAGTCACCCTTGGATTGGTTCGGTTAGAGGTATTTTACATGGAAAAGACTATACCGTATTTGATGAAGATATGGCCTATATTCGCCCGGCTCAAATGATGGCTTGTACCATTATTGACTTGCTCTATGATGATGCGAAACCAGCCGAAACATTAATGGCGAATTACAAACCGTTAATGTCTAAGGAAGAATATTTAAAATTCCTATCGGGTTTTGACAAATAAAGTTAGAAACTTGGCACAATCTTGTGCCAAGTTTTTGTTATACTATCCACTTCATCATCAACCTTTATAACTTCATATGTTAACGCTTACCGACCAAGAATTGTTTCGTTATGACAGGCAAATAGCTTTGCATGGTTTTGATATTGATAGGCAGCAAGTTTTAAAAAACAGCACAGTTTTAATTATTGGATTAGGCGGGTTAGGTTGTGCTGCATCCCTCTATTTAGCTGCATCTGGCATAGGCAAAGTGACTTTAATTGATTTTGATACCATATCCGAATCAAATTTGAATCGACAAATTTTATACACGCCAAAATCCATAAATCAATATAAGGTTGATATAGCTAAGCAAAAATTAAGCCAAATCAATCCAAATATGATTATTGACACCATTAATCAGAAGCTGGTTGATAGTGAATTAATGACAGTAATCAAACAGCATGATATCGTCATTGATTGCACTGATAATTTAACGAGTCGTGAACAAATTAATCGTTGCTGTTTTCAAGAAAAAAAACCTTTAGTTTCAGGCGCTGCAATTCGAATGGAAGGTTTACTGACTGTATTTAATTATGAAGATGATCAACCATGTTATCATTGCTTAAGTCAATTATTTGGTCAAAACCAGCTTACTTGTATTGAAGCAGGCATAATGGCGCCATTAGTCGGTATGTTTGGTTCAATTCAAGCACTAGAGTCCATCAAAGTACTTACCAAGTATGGGAAACCTCTAGTTGGGAGAGTATTGATGGTTGATGGTATGACGATGGAGTTTAACCAAGTTACATTTGCTAAACAAAGTAATTGTATTATTTGTGGAAATCAACATACTACACAGGCCATAAAATGCAAATAAATCGAATTATTTTAGCACCAATGGAGGGAGTGCTTGATTATCATGTTCGAGAAATATTAACTGAAATTAATAAGTTTGATTATTGTGTAACTGAATTTGTAAGAGTGACCAACCATAAATTATCTAATCGAACTTTCTTCCGACTATGCCCAGAACTTCATAATGATGGCAAAACAATATCAGGAACGCCTGTACGTATTCAGCTACTGGGACAATCACCAGAATGGATAGCAGAAAATGCCGTTAAAGCTATCGAGTTAGGCTCTTATGGTGTAGATATTAATTTTGGCTGTCCGGCTAAAACAGTAGTAGGCAACCATGGTGGTGCTTATTTATTACAATATCCGAATCAGATATATAACATTGTGAATCAAGTTAGAACAGCAATAGGTTCTAATCCCGTATTATCAGTTAAAATTCGATTAGGATGGGAAGATAAATCCCGCTGTTACGAAATTGCAAAAGCAATTGAAAATGCAGGAGCAAATGAAATTGTCATTCATGGTAGAACAAAAATAGATGGATATAAAGCTGATAAAATTGATTGGTCAACAATTGGAAAGATAAAACAAAAACTAACCATTCCAGTTATTGCTAATGGCGAAATTTTTTCTATTGAAGATGCCTACAACTGCATAAAACATAGCCAAACAAATGACATCATGCTTGGCCGTGGGATACTAAATATTCCTAATTTAGCTAATATAATTCGTTATAAACATTCATCATTAATCTGGCAAGAAGTCATAAAAATACTACTTAGTTATGCGATGACGGCTATTGACGATGTAAAGCCACTTTATCATTCTGCTCGAATTAAACAATGGTTAGCTTATTTAAAACAGCATTATCCAGAAGCATCGGTATTACTGCCTGAAATAAGACAATTAAAATCACAAATTGAAATCTGTGATTTTTTGAAAACTAAATTAAATAATTAATCTAACTGGTTTTGGCACTCTTAAAATTTGTCTTACCAAAATAATATTTAGTTATTTTATTAAGTACTAGGCAAATCCATAAAATAAGAAATATCAATAAAAATAATATACGAATATACTTAAATAATATATCAAACAAATCAATATAGTATTTGGTTGGATTGTCATAAATAATGGTAAAGATAATATAAACAACGGCTAAAATTAAAATATTTGATATTGATACACTTTTAAAAAGTTTTATATAGATAACTTTATTAGAAAAAATATGAAACCATCGTTTGCTCAATACAAGACCCAATAATAAAGCACCCAGATAAATAGCAGTAAAAAAATTAGAAATATCAAATTTTTTTGAAAGAGGTTCATAAAGAAGGTTAAAACCTTTAATCAATATAAAGCCACTAAAAATAGAAAAAAGAATAAAGTGAATTTCAGAGGAATTTTTTTTAGTCAAAATAAATTCATTTTGATCTTTAACAAAATAAATTTTAGAAAAGTCAATTAAATAATACAAAAGCAAAACTTCGAGTGAATAACGAATAATAGCAAATGCTAAACTAAATAATATTGAATAAAGGTGATAATTTTGGGGTTTAACGTTTGTATTAATTGCAATGAAAGATGCAATAATTGAATAAATCAACATTAAAATGATTAGTGAAATTATATTAGCTTTATTAACAATATGAATATGGAAAGAATAAAAGAAGACCGCTAAAAGACCAAAAACCCATAATGCTTCTATAAAACTTTTTTCAAATAAAAACCGAAATAAAAAATCTGATTCAAAAAAGAAATACCAAAACATATTATCTGGAATTGAAGCATTGTGTTGCAAATATAAAAAAGATGTATTCAAAAATGTGCTAAATAAAAAATAAACTAAACATCCTGTTAACGGCAATTTAAAAAAAGATACTTTTTGCATTTAACTTCCTTGTTATCAATACCACAACTTATTCAATTCTTTTAATAAAATGTTTTATTTTAAAGCCCATCAAGGCCAGCGAGCCAAAATAGATACAAATACCAACAATAACTAGCAAGAATAAATATCCAATTCTAGTTAGCATTGAGCCTGTAGACCAATCGGGTAATAATTGAGCTCCAAACCACAACGCTACTGACATCAATAAAACAGCAATAATAACCTTGAGTAAAAATCGATACCAACCTGGTTGTGGTTGGTAGAGTTTCTTCTTACGAAGTTGCCAAAACAATAAACCAGCATTAAAACATGCTGCAAGTCCAATTGATAATGAAAGGCCTGCATGTTGTAAAGGTCCAATAAAAGCCAGATTCATCAATTGCGTTAAAATAAGGGTTATTATTGCAATTTTCACCGGTGTTTTAATATCTTGTCTGGAATAAAATGCGGGGGCTAATACTTTAATCAAAATTAATCCAAGCAAACCAATTGAATAAGCGACTAATGCGCGTTGAGTCATCAAAGTATCATTTAAAGTAAATTGACCATACTCGAAAAGGGTTGATATTAATGGTTTAGAAATAACACCTAATGCCACAGTACTTGGCAAAGCTAATAAAAAACAGAGGCGAAGTCCCCAATCTAACAACTCTGAATATTGTTTGTGGTCACCTTTGGCAAAACTTTTGGCTAAAGAGGGTAACAAAATAGTTCCTAATGCAACACCTAGTACACCTGCAGGAAATTCCATTAATCTATCAGCATAATACATCCATGAAACAGAACCTGAAATCAAAAATGATGCAAATATTGTATTAATAATTAACGATATTTGACCGACTGATACACCTAAGATAGCGGGCCCCATCTGCTTTAACACTCGCCAAACACCACTATCTTTAAAACTAATACGAGGCAAAACCAACATACCAATCTTTTTCAAATAAGGTAGCTGATATAGCAATTGTAAAACTCCCCCCACCACAACAGAAACAGCTAACGCAAGCACTGGTGGATTAAAATAAGGGGTTAAGAATAAGGTAAAAGCAATCATGCTAATATTTAACAATGTTGGCACAAATGCAGGTACAGAAAAACGATTCCAAGTATTAAGTATAGCGCCCACTAATGATGCAAGTGAGATAAAAAAGATATAAGGAAAAGTAATTCGTAGCATAATTGTTGCAAGTTCAAATTTATCTGATGATTCTTGCATAAAACCTGGTGCAGTTATCATTATAATAAATGGTGCAGTTACAACACCAATTAAAGTAACGATAGCTAATACCAGTGTTAATAAACCTGCGATATAAGCCACAAAAGTACGTGAAGCCTCAATGCCTTGCTGATTTTTATATTCAGCTAAAATCGGTACAAAAGCTTGGGAAAAAGCCCCTTCAGCAAAAATTCGTCGAAGTAAATTGGGCAGTTTAAAAGCAACAAAAAATGCATCCGTAGCCATTCCTGCTCCAAAAAAACGGGCAATAATAGCATCACGAACAAACCCCAAAACGCGTGAAACCATTGTCATTGAGCTAACTGTTGCTAAAGATTTTAAAAGATTCATATACGATTTATGTACCAAGTACATAGTCAAAAACGATTAATGAAGCATAGTCTACAAACTATTGTTCTAAATCACCATGATTTTTTAATAAACAGCCATTTTAATATCACCGTCAGAATGATACTGACGGTATATGTATCAACGATCTTTCAATGGAATAAAAGGCATAAGTTCGCCAATGTTTTTATAGGCAGGACGTATAATTCGACGATCATCAAAATTAAGTTCTTCAATGCGATGAGCACACCAACCAACGATTCGCGACATAGCAAATAATGGCGTGTAAACTTCTTTTGGTAACCCAATCATGTCATAAACAAAACCTGAATAAAAATCGACATTAGCACAGACTTGTTTTTTAGTTCTGGCATTTTTACGATTAACTATTGCATGAATCGCACGTTCCTCAAGTAAGTTTAGAAAGTTAAATTCTTTTTCTCGGCCTTTTTCTTGAGCAAGTTTATGGGCCATCTCTTTTAGCAACATGGCTCTTGGGTCTGATACGGTATAAACCGCATGACCAATACCATAAATTAACCCTTTTCGATCAAACACTTCTTTATTTAAAATACGTTGTAGATATGCATCAATTTCATTTGCATCAGTCCAATTTTTAATCTCTTCGGCAAGATGTTTAAGCATTTTTCCTACTTGCAAATTAGCCCCACCATGCAATGGACCTTTCAATGATCCTATACCTGCAGCAATAGATGAGTAAGTATCGGTACCCGTAGAACTCGTTACGCGAACGGTAAAAGTTGAATTATTCCCGCCACCATGTTCAGCATGAATAATCATGGCTAAATCAAGTACTCTTACATCAAGTTCTGTGTATCGACCGGATCCTTTCATCATATAGAGAAAATTTTCTGCAATTGAAAAATCTTCGTGTGGATGGCGGATATGCAGTGATTTACCTTTAGCACTATGACTTAACATATTGTAAGCATAAGCAATAATTGCTGGGAATTTAGCAATTAAATCGATGGATTGACGCATTAAATTATCACGTGAGGTATCATCAGGTTCAGGATCATAAGTATACATTTCAAGAACAGTTCTAGCCAAAATGTTCATCACATCATGGCCTTCAAGTTCCATTATGGCAATCTTAGTTTGTTTTTCTAACGCCATCGACTCACAGAGTAAACGTGAAAAATCTCGTAATTCTTCTTTATCGGGTAAGTAACCAGATAATAATAAATAGATAGTTTCTTCAAACCCTGTTCGTCGCTCTTGTTGAGCATTATGAACCAGCTCTTCAATATCAATTCCTCGGTATAATAATTTACCGGCAATTGGTTTTAGAGAACCATCTTCTAAGCGTTCATAGCCTAATACATCACCAATTTTGGTTAATCCAACTAATACACCAGTATGATCTGCATTACGTAATCCACGTTTTACATTAAATTGTTCGAATAACTGCGATTCAATTTTACTAGTATTTTTAATGGTTTCCGATAATTTATAAACCAAGAACTTTTCTTTCATTAACCATCCCCTTTGAATTATAAATTATCGATAACTGCTTGAGTAAATTCAGTTGTTGATAATGATTGTCCATTTTGCATAAAGCGTGCTAAATCAGTTGTTGCTTTACCTAATTGAAACAAACTTTCCATCGCATTAGTGATTAATTGTCCTACTTCATGCCAACCTAAGTATTCAAACATCATCACTCCTGACAATATAAGTGATGATGGATTGGCTTGATTTTGACCTGCTATATCAGGTGCAGTACCATGTGTTGCTTCAAATATAGCATGTCCGGTTAAATAATTAATATTAGCACCTGGCGCAATACCAATACCACCAACCATGGCAGCCAGCTGATCCGATACATAATCACCATTGAGATTTAATGTTGCAACAACAGAATAGTCCTCAGGTTTTAATAATGTATTTTGTAAAAATGCATCACAAATAACATCTTTAATAATTAATTTAGAGTTTGCTTTAGCGGTTTGTAATGCTTGTTCTGCTGCTGCTTTACTTTGGGCCTTCTGAATTTTTGCATATTGATTCATGGTGAAAACTGCGTCAGCAAATTCTCTTTCCGCAAGTTCATAACCCCATTGCTTAAATCCACCTTCGGTAAATTTCATAATATTACCTTTATGAACTAGGGTCACAGACGGTAATTTATGTTGTAACGCATACTTGATTGCTGAGCGTATTAGGCGTTCAGATCCCTCAATTGAGACAGGTTTCACTCCAAAAGCTGAGGTTTTAGGGAACCTAACTTTAGTTACTTTCATTTGTTCAGATAAAAAATGATAAAACTTTTCAGCATCATCAGAACCTTGTTGCCATTCAATACCGGCGTATATATCTTCGGTATTTTCACGAAAAATGGTCATGTTTACTTTTTCAGGATGCTTTATTGGTGATTCAACACCTTTGAACCAACGGACAGGGCGCAAACAAACATAAAGATCTAATTCTTGTCGCAATGCAACATTTAGTGAGCGAATCCCTCCGCCAACAGGTGTCATTAATGGTCCTTTGATACCGATAAGATAATTTTTGAAGGCACTCATGGTCTCTTCAGGTAGCCATGATCCATTTAAATTAAACGACTTCTCACCAGCAAGTACTTCTTTCCATTGAATACTACGCTTACCTTGATAAGCTTTTTCAACTGCTTTATCAAAAATAGCTCGAGCAGCGTGCCAAATCTCTTTACCCACACCATCACCTTCAATAAAAGGAATCGTTGGATGATTTGGGACAACTAATTGTCCATTTTCAATTGAAACTTGCTGATTCATATTGTCTATTCCTCTTATTTTACTTAACTTCTTCTTTTAACTTATTCAATGCACTACCTGCCTTGAACCATTCAATTTGTGCTTGATTGTAAGTGTGCGAAACGGCGAAAGACTCTTTACTACCATCACGATGATGAAGGGTTAATGTTAGATTTTTTCCAGGAGCAAAATTACTGAGTCCAGTAATGCTAATTTGATCATCTTCACGAATTTTGTCATAGTCATCTTTATTGACAAAGGTTAAAGCAAGCATACCTTGTTTTTTTAGATTGGTTTCATGAATACGAGCAAACGATTTAACTACGATGGCTTTAACATTTAAAAAACGTGGTTCCATTGCAGCATGTTCTCTTGATGAACCTTCACCATAATTCTCTTCAGCAACAACTATTGACCCGATTCCTTGTGATTTTAATTTACGCGCTAATGCTGGTACTTCAACATAATCTTCCGTTTGTGCATCCAACACACAATTCGTTTTTTGATTAAAGGCATTAACCGCACCTATTAGCATATTATTTGAAATATTATCTAGATGACCACGAAATTTTAGCCACTTTCCAGCCATTGAAATATGGTCTGTGGTACATTTACCAGTTGCTTTAATCAATAGTGGTTGCGAAATAATATCTTTGCCATCCCAAGGAGTGAAAGGTAAAAGCTGTTGTAGTCGATCTGAATGAGGATCGATACGAACTTCAACTGCACTACCATCAGCTATTGGCCCAATATACCCAGCATCATCAACCGCAAATCCTTGTTTTGGCAACTCATCACCGAGTGGCTCAGGAAGTTTCACTTTTTCACCTTTAACATTAATGAGATGGTCAGTAAGTGGGTTAAAGCTTAATTTACCTGCAATTGATAATGCCACTACAATTTCTGGGGAACAAACAAACGCATAAGTGTTTGGGCTACCATCATTACGTTTAGCAAAATTACGATTGAACGAGGTGACAATCGAATTTTTGTGTTCATCGGCAACTTCATCACGACGCCATTGCCCAATGCAAGGGCCACATGCGTTAGCCATAATAGCAGCACCTGCTTGTTCAAAACGACTTAAAATGCCATCACGTTTAGAAGTATATTTAACTTGCTCTGAGCCAGGATTGATAATTAATTTTGCATTTACTTTTAAGCCTAATTTATTAGCACTATCAATAACTGAAGCTGCGCGCATCATATCTTCATAAGAAGAATTAGTACATGATCCAATAAGTCCAACTTCCATATTGTCTGGATAATCGTGTTCTTTAACGGCAGAAGCAAGCTCTGAAATAGGATAAGCTAAGTCAGGTGTGAATGGACCATTCACATAAGGTTCTAAGGTCGATAAATTAATTTCAATAACTTGGTCATAATAATTTTCAGGTTGCTTTAAAATTTCTTTATCAGGATTGAAACAATCTGCCAATGTATTAGCTAAATCCACTACTTCTTGACGACCAGTCATGGCAAGATAATCAGCAGATTTTTTACTGTAAGGGAAGATTGAGGTTGTTGCGCCAACTTCAGCTCCCATATTACAAATTGTTGCTTTACCAGTAGCTGATAACGACTCAGTACCTTCTCCAAAATATTCAATAATTGAATTAGTACCACCTTTAACGGTTAAAATACCAGCTAGTTTTAAAATGACATCTTTTGGTGATGACCAGCCAGATAATTTTCCAATTAGCTTTACACCAATAATTTTTGGCATTTTTAGTTCCCATGGCATACCCGCCATCACGTCAACAGCATCAGCGCCACCAACACCAATGGCAATCATGGATAGGCCACCTGCATTAGGGGTATGCGAATCGGTACCGATCATCATCCCACCAGGAAAGGCATAATTTTCAAGCACTACTTGGTGAATGATTCCTGCATCAGGCTTCCAAAACCCGATGCCATATTTGTTCGAAACATCACGTAAAAATTGATAAACTTCATGGTTATTACTTTCAGCAATGATGAGATCATCATGGGCATTTTTATAAGCTTGAATAAGGTGATCACAATGGACTGTTGAAGGTACCGCAACTCGTTTACGACCAGAATTCATTAATTGTAATAGTGCCATTTGTGCCGTTGCATCTTGCATAGCGACACGATCTGGGGAAAAATTTACATAATCTTCCCCTCTTTTATAAGCTTTAAGCTCTTCACCTTCAGCAAGATGGGCATAAAGGATTTTTTCCGTCAAGGTTAATGGTTTTCCAATTTTCTGGCGAATAAGATCAATTTTTTGCGGGTAATGTTGATAAATATCTTTTATTAAATCAATATCGAAAACCATAATTAAGCTCCCATTGCTTATATTATAATATCCTTTAGAGCCTTACTCACAATCAGGATGATTGAATATTTATTCTTTTTTTATGATTAAATATTCAGACAATATAGCATTATTTTTGTTTTATGCAATCTTGCAGCAATACTTATTGTTAACTTTGATTAAAAACAATAAATTTAGATGTCATCGTTAACAGGAATTCTATACTAGCGAAATATTAAATATTATGCACATTAAAGAAAATTCAAAATTAGTAAATCCCATAAGTAAAAATAATGTAAAAAAAGTTGAGGAACGGGGTTTTTTAAGTCATTAAAATCGCGCCAACGCATTGTTTACTTACATTATTAAACTATGTTACATTGTTTTCCCGAATAATATTTACACTTTTTTTCATGAATCAAATAAAAAATACGTCACCATTAAAAACTGGTGGATTTTTAAATACAATAGAACGAATTGGAAACAAAATTCCTGATGTTACAACTCTTTTCTTTTATGCATTAATAATTTGTCTGGTTGCTTCATTATTACTTTCTTTTGTCAGCTTTAATTATATTAATCCAGTAACGCAAGAAAAACTGGCAGTAGTGAATATGTTAGCACCCAACCAATTAGTTACCTTTTTTACAAAACTTGTATCAAATTTTGTCTCATTTCCACCTCTTGGAATTACCATTGTAGCTACATTGGGTATTGGTATTGCTGAAAGCAGTGGCTATATTCATGTTCTGCTCAAAAAATTATTAGCTATCACACCTAAAAAACTGGTTACTCCATCAGTTATTTTTGTCAGTATGGTTTGTCATATCGCGTCAGACTCTGCTTATGTAATTTTAATGCCTGTGTCAGCAATGATGTTTTATGCGACAGGGCGTCACCCATTAGCGGGGATTGCTGCTGCATTTGCAGGATTAGCTGGAGGTTTTAGTTCAAGCTATACCCCGTCAATTATTGATCCAATAATGCAAGGCTTTACACAAAGCGCCGCTCAAATTATTGACCCAACATATCAAGTCAATGTTCTTTGTAATTACTTTTTAAGTTTTGGTGGTACTTTCTTTGTATTGATAGCCTGCTGGTTTGTTACAGATAAGATTGTTGAGCCTCGCTTAAATGCCACGATGCCTTTAAACAATGATATTCAATTAGATAACATTGCTGATTCCCCTGAGATTTCACCAATTGAAAATAAAGCATTTAAAATTGCATCAACTGTTTTTTTAATTATTGCTGTCGGCTTAGTATTGGTTTTATTACCAGAAGATTCTTTATTACGCGCACCCGACGGTAGTATGACGAGTAACAAAGCACCAATCATGCAAATTATTGTGCCGTTGTTATTTGTATTTTTTGCAATACCAGGCTTAATTCATGGCTTTATCACTGGCGCATTTAAATCATCTCGAGATATCGTCAAATCAATGGAAAATATTACTAAGTCACTTATTCCATTTATTGTTTTTGCTTTCTTTTGTGCGCAATTTTTATATGTATTTTCAAACTCACAAATTGGTACCTTAATTGCTATTGGTGGAGCTGAGTTTTTAAAAGCATTACATTTGCCATCAGTTGTTACTATTTTTGGCGTAATAATTCTAACTAGTCTGCTTAATGTGTTAATCACTTCAGCCTCTTCCAAATGGGCTATTTTAGCGCCGATTTTTGTTCCGATGCTTATGTCTGTGGGGATCTCGCCAGAATTAACCCAAGCAGCTTATCGTATCAGTTCAGCAGTTAATGTTAGCACGCCTATGTTTGCTTTTTATCCTTTGATCATTGCTTATTGTCAGCAGTATTGTAAAAACACTGGTGTGGGTACTTTGAGTTCGATGATGATCCCATATACGGCTGCTCTCTTAATTGCTTTGACAATAAATTTATTACTGTTTTGGTTTTTAGGTCTTCCTATCGGTTTTGATAGTGGTTATGTCTATCCTCCAATAACTAGTTAATCGCAGATAAGGATTTTACTCATGAATATTACCGAACAATTAGTTAAACGATTTTTACGTTATGTAAGTATTCCAAGCCAAAGCAAAGCTGGCTCGGCAGTTGTGCCCTCTACTCCAGGACAAACTAATTTAGCAAAACAACTTGAACAAGAGTTAATTGATTTGAAGTTACAAGATGTTCACCTTGATGAACATAGTATTGTGACAGCCAAATTAACCGGTAACCAACCTAATGCGCCAAAAATTGGCTTTGTTGCGCATCTTGATACTGTAGATGTCGCACTGTCAGAGAAGATTAATCCACAAAGGGTGACTTTTACTGGTGAAGATATCTTATTAAATAAAGACAAAGATATTTGGTTTAAGGTGGCAGAACATCCAGAGTTGAAGAAGTATCTCAATGAAGAGCTGCTCGTTACAGATGGTACCAGTGTTCTAGGCGCTGATAATAAAGCAGCAATTGCAGTTGTCATGACCATGTTAGATCAGTTGCAACAGCAAAATTGCCCACATGGTGATATTTATGTTGCTTTCGTGCCAGATGAAGAAGTTGGGTTAAATGGCGCCAAAAAACTGGATCTGCAACGTTTTAAACCTGATTTTGCTTATACCATTGACTGCTGTGAATTGGGTGAAGTCGTTTATGAAACATTCAATGCTGGCTCGGTTACGTTTGAAATTGAGGGTGTATCTGCTCATCCTATGTCAGCAAAAAATGTCTTAATCAATCCAATTCGCATAGCGAATGATATTATTAACTGTTTTGATAGCTTTGAAACACCTGAACATACCGAAGGTAAAGAAGGATATTTTTGGTTTAATGATATTATTGGTAACCAAAGCACAACTACATTAAAAATGAGCATTCGTGATTTTGATTTAACTCGATATGAAGCTCGTAAAACTTACATTCAAGATGTGGTTAGTTTTATCAGTCGTAAATATCCTAAAGCAAAAATTGAATGTCAACTTACTGATATCTATAGCAATATTGCTAATTATTTAGGTGATGATCGTCGTTGTATTGATTTGATTTACCAATCATTTGAATTATTGGGTATTAAACCAAATACTATCGCCATGCGTGGAGGAACAGATGGTTCAGCACTATCAGCAAGAGGACTCACCACGCCAAACTATTTTACTGGCGCACATAACTTCCATTCTTGTTTTGAGTTTTTACCATTATCATCATTCTTGAAATCATTCGAAGTCACGATGAAAATTATTGAACTAGCGGCGAAAGTTTAAAAATAATCAACAAGAGGGAATACCATTCCCTCTTAAAAATACTTATCGAATATTATAATTTATAACTTGCAGTTAATAAAAATGCGCGAGGAGTGCCTGGCATACTACTTGAGCGCCAATATTTTTTACCCAATAAATTGGTTAATGCTAAGGTTAGATCAACAGATCGTGTTTGATAACCGATTGCGGCATTCCATGTTCCATATCCAGGACGTTTAACGAGGTTTTTATCATCATTATACATTGAACCTTTATAATCAAATCCCACTTCCGTGAACCAATCTTCATGTGGAAGGTAGCGAACACTTAGATAGCCACTATGTTTAGCTGTATTAGATAGGTATTTTCCTTGGTTAGCTGGTGTTTTTTTATCTTTATGCACTTTAGCTTGTTGATAACCAATACCGCTATTGATATACCAATTTTTACTTAATTGTCCAATAGCACTCAACTCTATTCCCTGACTGCGATCACTGCCTCTAACTTGCCAATTATAAGGATCATTGACCGAGTCAGGTTGATACCTAACATTATAAAGTTCAAGATCATAGAGTGCGATTTGAGTAGAGAGCTTATCATTAAACCAATCACTTTTGACACCGATTTCATACTGACGTGAATACTGAGGCTTATCATCATAAACAGTTTTAGAATCTGTAGCTATGGTTATTAAACCTCTACCACCATAAGGTGCAAAGTTTTTACTATACGAAGCATAAAAACTTTGAGACGCAATCGGTTGCCAAATTAAACCAATACGTGGACTTAAAGTGTGACCATCATATGACCGATTTTGATGATTCAATTTGTTATCTGAAGCAAATTCATAATTATCATAACGTAATCCTGCAAGTAATTTCCATTGTTCTGTAAAGCTGATGAGATCCTGCCAATATAACCCTCTAGAAGTAGCTTTATGATTAGTTTTGGTATTCAATGTTGTGAAGTGAGGCTTTTTAGAGCGCCAATGAGGATGATAAGGATCCACAGCTTCAGGATATTGGCTAGCTAAAGCTAATCGTGGTTCCCTTTTTTCAATGTTATATTCAACTCCGATTAACATATCATGGGCAATACTTGCAGTATTAAATTTACCGGCTAAATCAAGGGTATTACTGTAGGTTTTGTTCGAAGTTTCTTGCCAAGCTCGACGGAATTTTAATTTACCTTTGTAATTACACGGCTTACCATTGTTTAATTTCCCATTCCAATCACAATAATTACCAGCATAAAGATGATCGAAATTTTGGTCAGCTTTACGATACATATTTGTTAATTTAATAGACCAATGATGATCAAATTCATATCCCATCACCGAACGTAACGAATTAAAATTATCTTTTACATAATCATCTGGGTGAGCATAGGCCGTTTTGATTGAAACACCTCTTGGTAAATCATAATAAGCCGGCGCCCTATCTGGTTTACGCCATAATTTATCATTTGTATATTGTACTAACCAATTAAATCCGTTTAGATTATCATACAAAACGCTTGGCGAAACCATTGTATCTCGTTGTTTAATGCCTTTACGAAAACCTTTATCTGATTGGTGATCTATAGTCATTCGTACGGCAAATTCATCACTTAAAACATGGTTAACATCTATCATTCCACCATATTTATCCCAAGATCCACCTCGTAAACTCAAGGTAGACGGTGAATCAAAATTTGCCTGCTTACTGATCATATTTATGATTCCACCACCTGAACCTCGACCATAAAGTACCGAAGCAGGTCCCTTTAAAATTTCAATTCGCTCTATATTAGCTGTACTTTGTCTAACTTGTCCGCTAGCACGGACACCATCTCGGTAAATATCGCCGGAACTAGCAGAAAACCCTCTAATTTTGATACCTTCATCTCGCATATCATAAGTTGCATCGACTCCGGGTAATTTATTGACAATGACACTGAGATCATTTTGTCCATAAATTTTTTGTTGTTCAAGGTTAATCGAATTAATGGTTTGAGGAATATCCTTTATTTCAAAGGTTTGTTTAGTTGCAGTTGATGATAGTTTTATGCGCTGATCATTATTATCCTTAGCGACTACCTTCATAGTTTCAATATCATCATTAACTTTATCTTGGGCGTAAACTATAAAAGTAAATAAGCCCAGAGTACATGGGAAGACTAATTGATTAACTAATTTCATTATTTTTCCTATTGTTTGATTAATTTTAAAACAACAGTTGTTAATGATAATGATTGTTATTTGCGATTACAACTTTTTTCTATCTTGGCAGCTTTCAATATAAACCTTAAATCATATTTTTATAAAAATATAAATTTGATTTGAAAGTCTCTAAGTTAGTTAGTGAATGATATGGTAATATTTTGATTATTTGATTTTTTTTGAATTATCTTCTAATAACTAACAGTGGATTTTATTAAAATAGATTTTTAATCAGATCACCAAACCGACAAGTTTAGTATGTCTAGTTTGTTTGGAAGATAAATTCATTATGTAAGAGGAAGTGGTGGGTCGTGAGCGATTCGAACGCTCGACAAACGGATTAAAAGTCCGCTGCTCTACCGACTGAGCTAACAACCCATTTTGATAGAATTACTTTCTGCTTTATTACTTATCGCTTCAAGCAATTTCGGGTTGCTATAATACTTATAATTATAAGGCGGTGCAACCCTTTTATTGCTATTTTTATTCAATAGCTGGTTATTTATACACTTTATTATAACGATGCTATTTTTTTATTTGCTAGATCAACTGTCTTTTTATCTTTAGGGTATTTATTTACGACTTGTTGAAATACAGTTTTGGCATTCTTTTTATCACCTTTATCAAGTAAAATTAAACCCACTTTGTAAAGGCTATCTGCTGCTTTTGGAGAAGATGGAAAATCTTTTACTACTGTTGCATAATAAAATGATGCATTATCTTTTTTTCCTTTTTTATAACAAAGTTGACCAAGCCAATAATTTACATTTGCACGGTAACTTGTCTTTGGGTAGGCTTTTAGATAATTTTGAAAGGCTATAATTACGTCATCACTCTGTTTGTCATCATTAATATATTGCATGACGTAATTATAATCCGCTTTATCATCACCTGAAGTAGACCATCCAGATAAACCTGAAGATGATGATGGCGATGCCCCAGCATCAGTGCTTGATGTTGAATCAGAACTGTCACCTTGGGTTTCATCATTTGGATTTGATGAAAATCCTGTCCCATTAGTCATTTGCTGTAATATCATTTTTTGGCGTTCAATTGTTTGGTTAAGTTGATGCTTAGTTTCTTCCAATTGACCACGAAGTGTATCTACATCAGATTGTAGATCATTAATTTTTTGTTGATTCTGGATTATCAACTGTCCTTGTGCTTGTATTGTTCTATCCACATCAGAACTACCAGCAGCACAACCATATCCAGCAAATAATAAAAATAAGGACAATGTGAGTATTTTTTTATACATATTATATAAACTCGACGTGAACTTAAACATAAAAAACGGCTGATAAATCAGCCGTCATAAGATGGGATTAATATCCAGCGTAAGTAATTACTGCACGACGGTTTTTAGCATAAGCTGCTTCGTTGTGACCTAATACTGCTGGTTTTTCTTTACCATAAGAAACGATTGAAAGTTGTTCACCAGAAACACCGTTACTTTGTAAGTAAGATTTAACTGCTGCTGCACGACGTTCACCTAACGCGATATTGTATTCTGGAGTACCACGTTCATCGGCATGACCTTCAATAACAACATTTAAGAATGAATTTGCACGCATAAAGATTGAATGTGCATTTAATAATGTTGAATATTCTGATTTAACATTGTATTTATCATAATCAAAATAAACTGTATTGATTTGTTGTAATTTTTGTAATTGAGCTAGAGCTTCTTTAGATAAAGAACCGTTACCTGCTTTGCTGCTGCTGTTTGAAGAACATGCTGTCACAGCAATTAATGGTAAAGCAACTGCAGCTACCTTAAGAAATTTAGAAAATTGCATTGAATTAACTCCTTTGTGTTTAAATAAATTATTATTTATATTTTGTATACTTCTAACCAACTTCAAAGTAACACCTGTTACCAACTAGAAAGATTAGAAGTATATATTATAACGACCTTCACATTTACACAATTTTAATAATTATATTATTGCTTAAAATTTAGTCGTTCCTCATAAATAAGGTGACCACGATGGGAATTTTACTTGTCCATCAGTCGCTGGTAACCTTGCTTTAAAATTACCATCAGTTGAAACAAGATTTAAAATTGTACCTAAACCTTGCGATGAACTGTAGATAATCATAGTGCCATTTGGAGCAATACTCGGTGTTTCATCTAAAAACGTATCAGTTAATCGTTGATAAGTATTCGTTTCTAGATCATATCGAGTAATATGTTGCTCACCATTATTAGTAGAAATCACAGCAATAAACTTACCATCTGGAGATACGCGAGCATTTTGATTCTGCGTATTATCCCAAGTTATACGTTGTGATGCTCCACTATTAATGTTAATTGAATATAGTTGAGGACGTCCCGCCTGATCAGATGTATAAACTATAGTTTCATTATCAGGCATCCATGAAGGTTCAGTGTCATTACTGCGGCTAGAGGTAATTTGAGTAATTTTCTTAGTTCTTAAATTCATCATATATAAATTTAAGCTACCCCCTTTTGATAAGGCAAAAGCTAATTTGCTACCATCTGGTGAAAATGCTGGTGCACCATTATGCTGTGGAAAAGAAGCAATAGTTTCAACTGCACCACTTTCTAATGTTTTTAACACTAATGCAGAACGACCACTTTCAAAAGTTACATAGGCTATTTTTTTGCCATCAGGTGACCATGTTGGTGACATTAATGGTTCTTTTGAACGGTGTACGGTGACTTGATCAAATCCGTCATAGTCAGATACACGTAATTCATGTGTGTAAGGACCCTTACTATTTTTAACGACGTAGGCAATACGTGTTCTAAAAGCACCCTTGATACCAGTTAACGCTTCAAAGATTTCATCACTTGCAGTATGGGCTGCATAACGTAACCAACGTTGTTCAATAGGAAATTGATTTTCAACTAAGACAGCGCCAGGACGTTCAACTGTATCAACTAATTGATAGGTGATAAGATATTTTCCTGATGCATCAGGTTGGATTGTTCCGACGACAACGGCAGAAATACCAATATTGCTCCAAACACTAGGATTGACTTCAGAAGCGGTAGTTGGTTTTTGCGGCATTGCTGCCACATCAATTGGATTAAATTTACCACTATTGCGTAAATCAGAAGCAATAATATTATCCACAACTTGTGGAGGTTCACCACTACCTGTCCATTTAAATGGTATGACCGCAATTGGTTTAGCAGAACTTACGCCATCAGTGATTATAATTCTAACTTCAGCAGTAGCTATCATTGTATATAAAAAAACAAAACAAGCTATCAAAAAGCGAGAAGCAAATTTGATCATCTTAAATTCCTTAATCAAAAAGAAATATATTTAAGTTAAAATAAGTATAACAACCGTATTTAAATACAAAAAGATAAAACCTTTTAACAATTAATAAAATGTTATTAAATGGTATCACTCTTTACAAAATATAAATATCAGCGTGAAAGATAGCCGAAATTGCGTAACAAGTCCATAGCTATTTGAGTAAAAAAGATTTTTCTATATAAATTATTTATTATTCTTATATTCGCAATTACTGTCGCTTATTTACTATACTATTCTGATTTGGGTGGAGTTAAAAGTAGTCGTCAAAGATTTTTATTTAAATTAAATATAATCAGGCTAAAGATATTAAAGAATGATCAATAAGAATATATTTCCAAATTTGCTATTTTTGGCATTTTTCACAATAGAATGTATTGCGTTGGCCTATTCGATGAGACTTTATGTCAGATTTACAAATTAAACACTTTTCACCTTCTCTACCATATACTTGGAGCTTTTGTACAAAATAACCAGGTTTACCATCAGATTGAACAAAGTCTTTAAGTGTAGTACCACCTTGTTCTATAGATTTGGTGAGCACTTGTTTAATTGCTGTGACTAATCGTTCAAATTCTTCTAAAGTTAAACTATTTACTTTCCGGTGCGGATTAATTTTTGCCATAAACAATGATTCTGAAGCATAAATATTACCAACACCAACCACAATATGGTTGTCCATAATCCAGCTTTTTATAGGAATATTTCGATTAGTCGCTTTTTCGAAAAGATAGTTTGCTGAAAACTCCTCGCTTAGAGGTTCTAATCCTAAATGCTTCAATTGTTTAAGATCATCAATAGAATTAGTCCAAAGCCATGACCCAAAACGCCTTGGGTCGGTATAACGTAATGTCACACCATTTTCTAATACCAAATCAACATGATCATGTTTATCTGGTTTTTGGTTTGATTTTACTATGCGTAAGCTACCAGACATACCTAAATGAATAACAATCCAATTTTGCGTCAACTGTAATAATAAATATTTAGCACGTCTTTTAATATCTATGATTATTTGGCCTTGAGCATCGGAGATAGCCACATCAATAGGCCAACGAAGCTTGGGTTGTCGAACAACAACTTGTTTGATAATTTGGCCTTTTAAATAAGGTAAAATACCACGCCGACTAGTTTCTACTTCTGGTAATTCAGGCATTTAATAATCTCATTTAATTATTGAACATGTCAGTAACCCAGCTAGGAGCCGATTGATTTGTCTCAGTTTGAGAACTAACAGCACATAAACTTTGCGGATTGACCGTCCATGCAGGTAAAGTCCTTACTCCTCCTCCATCGCACTGCCATTGGCCACTACTATCAATAGGTACCATAAAGATATTTTGTGGTACTGAAAGTTGTAATTTTTTCGGTGGATTATTTTGTAAGTATTCACTATATATTTTTAATGCACCTGTAGCCCCTGTTAATTTCATAGGTGAATGATCATCAAGCCCTATCCAAATGACTGCAACATTTTTTCCATCAATACCAGTAAACCAACTATCACGCGAATCATTACTTGTTCCAGTCTTGGCAGCTAAATTGAAAGATCCATATTTAGCTTTCAATGAACGTGATGTTCCTGATTCAACGACTTGTTGCATAGCGTAAGTGGTTAAATAAGCCGATTGCTGAGAAACCGCTTGAATTTGTTGCGGGTAATTTTGATAAACAAGTTCACCTTTATCAGTTAATACATACCGTAGTATTGTGAGCGGTGCACGTTGGCCATTATTGGAAATAGTTTGGAACATTTGTGCTGTTTCTAATGGTGTTAACTCTAGAGCACCTAATAAGCGAGAAGGCAAATTAGGGATACGATCTTCAGGTACCCCCAATGCTTGTAAAGTCGTTTTAGTTGCGTCTAAACCTAATGACATACCTAAGTTAACTGTAGGTACGTTAAGTGAAAGGGCTAATGCATCAATTAACATCACTTTATCGCGAAATTTCCGATCAAAATTCTTCGGTTGCCAATAACCGCCGTTATCAAGTTTGATTGATAGTGGGTTGTCGTTTAACCAAGTATTAAGCTGATAACGTTCTGGCTGACCTAATGCAGTTAAGTAGGTTGACGGTTTTGCCAGTGAACCAATTGCTCGTCTAGTTAACCACGCTCTGTTATAACCAGGGTAACGTGGCTCAGCGCTACCAATAATAGAACGGATTTCACCTGTCTCACGGCTAACAATAACCATTGCTGTTTGTAATTCTTTATTAGTCGATTTACGTAATGTTTCTATTTCATCCGTAACCGATTGTTCTGCTGCAGCCTGAGCAACTGGGTCGAATGTGGTGAAAATTTTCATTCCTGACAGGTGGTCTGCTTTATCACCCAACTGTTTTCTCAGCTCACTACGGACAACTTGCATAAATGCTGGTTGCGGTGATATCACACCACCTTTTGGTAAGACTGAAAGTGGGCGTTGGCTGAGTAAATTATATAATTCCTCATCAATAATTCCTTGTTGCTCAGCAAGTTTTAATACAACATTACGACGTTCAATCACTTGTTGTGGTTGAGTCCAAGGATTATAGTACGAAGCACCTTTTACCATACCTACTAATACAGCTTGCTGATCTAATGTCAATTCATTAACTGGTCGACCAAAATAGTAAAGGCTTGCTAATGGGAAGCCATGAATTTCTTCACTACCAGCTTGACCTAAATAAACTTCATTTAAGTAAAGTTCTAAAATACGTTCTTTACTATATCGAGCATCTAAAATGATAGCCATATAGGCTTCACGTATTTTACGACTGAGACTTCTCTCATTCGTTAAAAAGAGGTTTTTAACCGTTTGTTGTGTTAGTGTGCTTCCACCTTCAGTACGACCTGTTGTTAAATTAACATATATGGCTCGACCAATAGAATATAAACTTACACCATGGTGGTCATAAAAACGTTTATCTTCAGTTGCAACTAAGGTTTTTATTAACGAGTCAGAAAATTCTCTTAAAGGCACAAAAAGCCGTTGTTCACCATTTGGGGAATGCATCATCGTTATTAATTTAGGATCAATCTTAAGTAAGCCAAAATCACGACCTGTGTCTAAATTAGATATGCGATCTATCCTGTTTTCATAGAAAGTAATTTTGACACGAAAAGCTTTTTCTTCACCATCAGGAAATGTAAATGGACGACGGTAAATTTCAACAGCACCATTTTGAACAATAAATTCACCTGGTCGAGTAGCTTTACTATCTTGCTGACGATATTGTGCACCTTTTAGCAAAGTAACAACATCACTAAGACTATAATCACTATCTGGTTCAAGGTCGACTATCTGTCCATAGACAGCCGCAGGTAATTCCCAAACATTACCATCTATACGTTCTTTAATTTGTTGATCTAAATAAATCCCATAAACGACAGTTACAGCAACAAAGATAAGACATAATTTGAAAAGCAACGACCAAAGTCGACGCCACAATGATTTCTTATTTTTTTTTGAAGCCTTTTTAGTCGATTTCTTTTTAGTTGGTCTGTTCAAACTGCACCCAATATTAAGATTAAATAAAATTAACTTATAATAACATAACTTTTTAATGAAGCATTGAGCTTCTTATCAATAAGATATTTTAGTTTAAATAATATAGTTGAATATATAAAATCAATTAAAAACTAAGTTGTGGCTGAATATTTTTAACTTTTTCTATAAATGCTTTTTTAGACTTACCGGTTAAACCTTCATTAATCGGTAAACTTGCTGTTAATGGATTAACAGGTTTATTATTGATATGTAATTCAAAATGCAAATGTGGTCCAGTAGAACGCCCAGTATTACCAGATAAACCAATTTTGTCACCCTGTTTAACTTGTTGGCCTGGTTTCACTAAAATTTTGTCTAAATGCATGTATGCCGTCATATATTGCCTACCATGGCGTATAGCGACATAGTTACCTGCTGAGCCGCTGTATTTCGCAATAACAACTTCTCCATTTCCTACAGATAATACTGGCGTTCCTCTAGATACTGCAAAATCAACACCATTATGTGGTGTAACAACGCCTGTAACTGGATGTAACCGACGCGGATTAAAACCTGATGATACGCGAGCTTTTTTAGCTAAAGGATATCGGAAAAAACTTTGAGATAAACTACCTGCATTAATATCATAGTATTTACCATCATCAGCTAGAATCGCATAATAATCTTTAGACCCATTTTTAATGCGAACACCAAGTAATTTACTATTTGATAAACGATTTCCATGCATTTCACGAGATAAGTATACCACGAATTTATCGCCTACTTTTAAACGTCGAAAATCCAAACGCCACTGCAATGCACGTGTAATAATTCCAATCTCATTACTCGTTAAACCAGCTTTACGAGCATCTGAAACAAAACTGGTTTTCAGCTCACCTTTAATAACATTATTTTGTGAGACACCTTCTACTGTTTCAGTACTTTCTATAAATTGATTGCCTGACTTTTCAAAAATTCGAACATTATTAGTTGATATTGTCCAGTTAAAAGTGAGCAAATTGTGATTATCATCGGTCGTCCAACTAACCTGCTGTCCAATTCTCAAATTGGCTAGTTGTTTATACTTACCTGTTAACTGTGCAATATCATTTTTATTTACATTATAACGATTCAAAATATCGTGTAATGTATCACCACGTGATATGGTATATTGCACTGTGTTATCTTTTTCTTCAGCAAGATCATCTAATTCGTCTTTAGCTATATCATCTTCAGGAACATCAGACGACTCTGTAACATTGTCAGTTTTAGATTTATCACTAAGCATATCAATTCGCCCATCGCCAATAACAACTGAAGACGAAGGCGTATCTGTAACTGTAGTTTGAGCTTGAGAATTTAGAGGGACGTACACTGTGCGATCTAAATTTAAAGGTCGCCACAATATAGTTACAAAAATAACAACAACAAGGGCTCCTAATACTGAAAAATAGGGAATTTTGAATTTATTTTTTGCAATATTAGGGGATTTAATCTGCTGTGCCAAAATTAACCTTAACTATCTTATAATCTAAACTATTTTTTATCTAAACAATCCAACAGCTCCTGAGTTAATGTTAATAAAAAGTGTGAATAGGCACCTTTTTCGACAATGATACCTGTCCCTAATGGATTTAATTCACCAATTTTAACATTTGTACCATTTACTAACTTCTTTATAACTGCAGGGCTAAACTGTGGCTCTCTAAAAACACAGACTGCTTGATGTTCCGCTAGCTTTTTTTGAATTGCATAGACAGTTTGAACGCCAGGCTGTACTGCTGGGTTTATGGTAAAACTTCCTAGATTTTTTAATCCGAACTGTGATTCAAAGTACCCATATGCATCATGAAACACAAAATACCCTCTATTTTGTACGCTAATTAGTTTTTTTGCAATGTTTTGTTCTGTTTCTGATAGATTTGTAATGAATTCGTTCAGATTTGCATCAAGCAACTGCACTTTATTAGGATACAGTTCTATAAGCTTATCATGGATTGATTTTGCAATAATTTTAGCAATTTTTGGCGAAAGCCATATATGTTCATCATATTCACCATGATGATGGTCATTATCATCATGAGGTATTTCTTCATCGTGATGATTGATTCTAAGCAAACTCTTAATTTCGGGAACATCCATTAATTCTATCTGCTTTTGTTCATCAACATTTTTTAAAACAGTTGGCATAAAAACTTCCATATCTTCACCAACCCAAATTATTAAATCAGCATTCTTAATTTTAGCCAAATCGGAGGGTTTCAATGAATAAGTATGAGGAGATGCGCCATCCGGCAATAGTATATCTGTATTTGTTACGCCTGATGCAATTGCTTCAGTAATAAAACCTATCGGCCTTACTGAGGAAATTACATTGGCATTAACATTATTTGTTAATCCAATAACGATTAGCGTAAGTTGTGTAAGAAAACGTAGAACTTGTCTGATGTTTTTAGTTAAATTTTTCACTTTGTCATCCAATATTTATAAAATATGATGGAATAAAACCACATTATTGTTATAATATAACATAACATATTGATCGGCAAGGACTATCGATATCATGACACAATTAATGGCTCTAAATAATATTTCGGTTAAAATAAATCAACAAAAAATATTATATGATGTTTCATTGACGATTAACTTAAGCCAAATTATTACGATTCTAGGTCCAAATGGTGCAGGAAAATCAACACTCGTCAAAGTTATTTTAGGATTAATTTCACCTACAACAGGCACCATTGAACGTGCTTCTGATTTGACTATCGGTTATGTCCCTCAATCAATAAATTTGAATCCTACTTTACCTATAACCGTCAAACGGTTTATGCAGCTAAATAAACAATTAAGTTATGATGATATCATCCAAACATTATCTTTAGTAAAAGCTCAATATCTGATTGATCGATCTATGCATCAATTATCAGGCGGGGAGTTACAGCGAGTGCTACTTGCTCAAGCATTAGCAAAACGCCCAAAACTACTTATTTTAGATGAGCCTACACAAGGTGTAGATGTAAATGGGCAAGTGCTATTGTATGATTTAATTATTGATGCTAAAACGAAGTTTAGTTGTGGTGTTGTAATGGTTTCACATGATTTACATTTAGTTATGGCAAAAACAGATGAAGTAATTTGTTTAAACCATCATATCTGTTGTTCAGGAACACCAGCTAGTGTCTCAAACGATCCAGAATTTGTTTCTTTATTTGGACCTCACGGCGCATCACAAATCGCTTTATATAAGCACCATCACAATAATGATTGTTGCCAGCATCACAATTATCATAATCGGAAAATTATATTACCTGATTCAAGAGGAACAAAATAATGATTGAGTTACTCTTACCCTCTTTACTTGCAGGTTTATGCTTATCGTGTTTAACAGGTCCATTGGGTACATTTGTTGTTTGGCGAAGAATGTCTTATTTTGGAGATACGTTATCCCATGCAGCATTATTAGGGGTTGCCTTTGGCTTCCTTTTTGATATCAATCTATTCTATGCCATCGTTTTAGTGACACTGATATTAGCTATCGGGCTGTTATGGTTAGAATCTCAAAAACAACTACCTGTTGATACATTACTGGGTATTTTAGCTCATAGCGCTCTTTCACTTGGTTTAGTTGTGATAAGTTTAATGAATAGTATACGCATTGATTTGATGGGTTATCTATTTGGTGATCTTTTATCTATAACAATGTTTGATGTTTATCAGATTTTAATTTGTGTAGTAATAATTGGAATTCTGTTGATATGGCGTTGGAATCAATTTTTATTTATCACTGTTAGTGAGGAACTAGCATTTAGCCATGGCATTAATGTACCACTAACGAAATTTATGCTTACAATACTTTTAGCATTAACAATTGGTATTGCTATGAAATTTGTTGGAGCTTTAATTATTACTGCATTATTAATCATTCCTGCTGCTACAGCAAAATATTATGCTAAAAACCCAGAATCAATGGCATTTTTTGCAATATTAATTGGGATGCTATCTATTTTGGGTGGAATTCTGTTTTCATTAATTTATGATACTCCAACAGGTCCTTCTGTTGTATTAAGTAATACTTGTTTATTTTTTATATCATTATTTATTTCTAAATTCTTTTTAAGAACTAAAAATTAAAATATCAGTAAAATTAGAAAATTTATTGCGAGGGAACACGCATTTTTAGTTATTTGTTTGTTCACATTATTTAATTACTAATAAAGTGCTAAAAATCAGAAACTAATGAAGACAAAACTATGTCTCTCGCAATTATTTACACAAGAGCCTCTATTGGAATACAAGCACCTCAAATTAATGTTGAAGTACATATTAGTAATGGATTACCAGGTTTTGTTCTGGTTGGTCTTCCAGAAGCAACAGTTAAAGAATCTAAAGACCGAGTTAGAAGCGCTATTATTAATAGTGGCTTTACATTTCCAGCAAAAAAGATAACTGTTAATTTATCTCCAGCAGATCTTCCTAAAGAAGGTAGTCGCTTTGATTTGCCTATAGCTATCGCTATTCTTGCAGCAACCGAACAAATACCTAACGATAATCTAGCTAAATATGAATTTTTAGGTGAATTAGCCTTATCTGGGGAGATTAAAGCAGTAAAAGGTGCTATTCCTGCTGCTATATCATCTAAAAAAAATAATCGTACATTGATTATTTCTAGAGAAAATCAATCTGAAATATCATTAATCCATCATAATAATACGTTAATTACCCATAATTTATTAGAACTATGCCAATATCTATACAATGAAATTAATTTACCTACTGTTGAATACAGAGAATACAAAGATGATGATGAGCAAATAATTAACCTACAAGATATAATTGGTCAAGAACATGCTAAAAGAGCCTTAGAAATTGCCGCTGCAGGTGGACATAATCTATTGTTAATTGGTCCACCAGGGACGGGGAAAACTATGCTAGCCACTCGGTTAACTTCATTATTACCATCATTATCAGATGATGAAGCACTTGAAAGTGCAGCAATCACCAGTCTTGTTAGCGCTAATGGTTCGATTCAAAATTGGCGTAAAAGGCCATTTAGAGCCCCGCATCATAGTGCATCTGCAGCAGCTTTAGTTGGTGGCGGCTCAATTCCTAAACCAGGAGAAATTTCATTAGCCCATAATGGAGTGTTATTTTTAGATGAATTACCAGAATTTAACCGTAAAGTATTAGATGCCTTAAGAGAACCCATTGAGTCGGGAGAAATTGTTATATCTAGGGCAAATGCAAAAATAAAATTTCCAGCAAAGTTTCAACTCATTGCCGCTATGAACCCTAGCCCTACGGGTCATTATCATGGAACTCATAATAGGACAACACCACAACAAATTATACGTTACTTAAATCGACTTTCTGGTCCATTTTTAGATCGTTTTGATATATCAATTGAAGTACCATTACTACCTAAAGGTACACTAAGTCAAAAAGTTAGTGTAACTGAACCAACTGATAAAGTGAAAAAAAGAGTTATGGATGCTAGAAAAATTCAAATGATAAGAAATAAAAAGTTAAATAGTCAATTATCACCAAAAGAAATTCAAATTCATTGCTTATTAACTGATGAAGATAATGAGTACTTAGAACAGGCTTTAATTAAATTAGGGCTTTCTGCTCGAGCATGGCATAGAATATTAAAGGTATCTCGGACTATCGCCGACTTAGATTGTTCAAAGAACATAGAACGAAAACATATTTCAGAAGCACTGAGTTATCGTTCTATGGATAGATTATTAATTCAAATGCACAAAAATATTGGCTAATAAATTAATCATCACTATCGACAAAGTCATCACTCACGTCAACTTGAGGTTTTCCACCTGATAACGTGTGAAAACGTTTTGGTTTGTTAATTTTAGAAAGGTACTTTATCCATGTTTTTTCATAATCTGTAACTGGTTCCTTTTTCCCTTTACAAACTGCAACAAAAGATTTCTCTTCTGATGTAGTTGGCTTTTTAGTTTCTGCATCGAGATCTCTAAAAGCACAACCATATTTTTCTAAGATCTGTGCTTCTTTGATAGTAAAATCGCCATGACGAGAAAATCCTCTTGGATAATTCTTATTATCAAAAAAACGTTGTTGACTTACAAAACTTTCAGCCATGTTATATCCTCTAGATTATAAAAGTTGTTGGGCGGGAATTATAATTGACAAAGTTAATCTGTAAACAAAATTTTTTTATTTATATAAATAAAATTGAATAAATGACTAAAATTAGAACAAATCTATTATTTTTATGGCAGGGGCGGAGAGTCTCGAACTCCCAACACCCGGTTTTGGAGACCGGTGCTCTACCAATTGAACTACGCCCCTAGATAAGGTGGCGGAACGGACGGGGCTCGAACCCGCGACCCCCTGCGTGACAGGCAGGTATTCTAACCAACTGAACTACCGCTCCACCGTATTTTTTGGTGTGTTTATAAATTAAAAGTCTGGCGGCACCCTACTCTCACATGGGTAATACCCACACTACCATCGGCACTACGGCGTTTCACTTCTGAGTTCGGCATGGGGTCAGGTGGGACCACCGCGCTATTACCGCCAGACATATTCTGTCTTCTCTTTTTCTATTGATGATGATTATCACATATCTTCACCAATCGCTCAATCCGGAACAAACTGTTTTATTAATCTTTAACCATCTTTCGATGATTTCTTAATCTCAACTTCGCGTAACCCAAAACAACTCCGAGTTGTAAGGTTAAGACTCTCGGTTCATTAGTATCAGTTAGCTCAATGTATCACTACACTTACACACCTGACCTATCTACGTCTTAGTCTCAAACGGACCTTACTGAATCTCTTCAGGGAAAACTCATCTCGAGGCTAGTTTCGTGCTTAGATGCTTTCAGCACTTATCTATTCCGCACGTAGCTACCGGGCAATGCAATTGGCATCACAACCCGAACACCAGCGGTGCGTTCACTTCGGTCCTCTCGTACTAGAAGCAAACCCTCTCAATTTTCCTACGCCCATGGCAGATAGGGACCGAACTGTCTCACGACGTTCTAAACCCAGCTCGCGTACCACTTTAAACGGCGAACAGCCGTACCCTTGGGACCTACTTCAGCCCCAGGATGTGATGAGCCGACATCGAGGTGCCAAACACCGCCGTCGATATGAACTCTTGGGCGGTATCAGCCTGTTATCCCCGGAGTACCTTTTATCCGTTGAGCGATGGCCCTTCCATTCAGAACCACCGGATCACTATGACCTACTTTCGTACCTGCTCGAGCCGTCACTCTCGCAGTCAAGCTAGCTTTTGCCATTGCACTAACCTCCTGATGTCCGACCAGGATTAGCTAACCTTCGTGCTCCTCCGTTACTCTTTGGGAGGAGACCGCCCCAGTCAAACTACCCACCAGACAGTGTCCCTTACCTCGATTCAGAAGTATAGGTTAGAACATCAAACATTAAAGGGTGGTATTTCAAGGTTGACTCCATGCATACTGGCGTACACACTTCATAGTCTCCCACCTATCCTACACATTAAGGCTCAATGTTCACTGTCAAGCTATAGTAAAGGTTCACGGGGTCTTTCCGTCTTGCCACGGGTACACCGCATCTTCACGGCAATTTCAATTTCACTGAGTCTCGGGTGGAGACAGCCTGGCCATCATTACGCCATTCGTGCAGGTCGGAACTTACCCGACAAGGAATTTCGCTACCTTAGGACCGTTATAGTTACGGCCGCCGTTTACTGGGGCTTCGATCAAGAGCTTCTGCTTACGCATAACCCCATCAATTAACCTTCCAGCACCGGGCAGGCGTCACACCGTATACGTCCACTTTCGTGTTTGCACAGTGCTGTGTTTTTATTAAACAGTTGCAGCCAGCTGGTATCTTCGACTGATTTCACCTCCATCCGCGTGGGACTTCAATTACCGTCAGCGTGCCTTCTCCCGAAGTTACGGCACCATTTTGCCTAGTTCCTTCACCCGAGTTCTCTCAAGCGCCTGAGTATTCTCTACCTGACCACCTGTGTCGGTTTCGGGTACGATTAACTATAACCTGAAGCTTAGAGGATTTTCCTGGAAGCAGGGCATCAATTACTTCACTACCTTAGTAGCTCGTCATCACGCCTCAGGGTCTCAGTGACCGGATTTGCCTAATCACACCCCTACACGCTTAACCCACCATCCAATAGGTGGTAAACCTAGCCTTCTTCGTCCCCCCATCGCAGTTATAGCCAGTACGGGAATATTAACCCGTTTCCCATCAGATACGCCCTTCGGCCTCTCCTTAGGGGTCGACTCACCCTGCCCCGATTAACGTTGGACAGGAACCCTTGGTCTTCCGGCGAGCGGGCTTTTCACCCGCTTTATCGTTACTTATGTCAGCATTCGCACTTCTGATACCTCCAGCATGCCTCACAACACACCTTCGACGGCTTACAGAACGCTCCCCTACCCAATACACTTACGTGCACTGCCGCAGCTTCGGTGCATAGTTTTAGCCCCGTTACATCTTCCGCGCAGGCCGACTCGACTAGTGAGCTATTACGCTTTCTTTAAATGATGGCTGCTTCTAAGCCAACATCCTAGCTGTCTAAGCCTTCCCACTTCGTTTCCCACTTAACTATGACTTGGGGACCTTAGCTGGCGGTCTGGGTTGTTTCCCTCTTCACGACGAACGTTAGCACCCGCCGTGTGTCTCCCATGATTAAACTTGTCAGTATTCGGAGTTTGCATCGGGTTGGTAAGCCGGGATGGCCCCCTAGCCGAAACAGTGCTCTACCCCCAACAGTTATACATGAGGCGCTACCTAAATAGCTTTCGGGGAGAACCAGCTATCTCCCGGTTTGATTGGCCTTTCACCCCCAGCCACAGGTCATCCGCTAATTTTTCAACATTAGTCGGTTCGGTCCTCCAGTTAGTGTTAACCAACCTTCAACCTGCCCATGGCTAGATCACCGGGTTTCGGGTCTATACCCTGCAACTTAACGCACAGTTAATACTCGGTTTCCCTTCGGCTCCCCTATTCGGTTAACCTTGCTACAGAATATAAGTCGCTGACCCATTATACAAAAGGTACGCAGTCACACATACCCAACGGTACATGCTCCCACTGATTGTACGTACACGGTTTCAGGGTCTATTTCACTCCCCTCCCGGGGTTCTTTTCGCCTTTCCCTCACGGTACTGGTTCACTATCGGTCAATCAGGAGTATTTAGCCTTGGAGGATGGTCCCCCCATCTTCAGACAGGATATCACGTGTCCCGCCCTACTCTATAAGCTTCCACATAATGCACTTTCATGTACGGGACTTTCACCCTCTATCGTGCGACTTTCCAGACGCTTCCACTAATACATTATGCTACCCGCTTGGGCTACTCCCATTTCGCTCGCCGCTACTTTGGGAATCTCGGTTGATTTCTTTTCCTCGGGGTACTTAGATGTTTCAGTTCTCCCGGTTCGCCTCATCTGACTATGTATTCATCAGATGATAGTGCAGTCGCCTGCACTGGGTTTCCCCATTCGGACATCAACGGCTATAGCGCCTTTTATCGGCTCACCGTCGCTTTTCGCAGATTAACACGTCCTTCATCGCCTCTGATTGCCTAGGCATCCACCGTGTACGCTTAATTTCTTAACCTTACAACTCACAGTTGTCTTGGTTTCAATTACGCTTTTTTCTCTTTTTTACTTCATCACATCCATATTTTCATATCAATGCTTTTCGTAAAAACGAGAACTCGTTTCTTTCAGCTTGTTCCTAATTGTTAAAGAGCTTTATCTTTCTATTCATTCGAATATCAAATAAATACAAAAATAATTTTTGATTTTTAAAAGAGGTATCTTTAATGGTGGAGCTAAGCGGGATCGAACCGCTGGCCTCCTGCGTGCAAGGCAGGCGCTCTCCCAGCTGAGCTATAGCCCCATTGTTTCACTTCATCAACTAATCAAGCCATCAGCTTAATTGTCGAATTGGTGGGTCTGAGTGGACTTGAACCACCGACCTCACCCTTATCAGGGGTGCGCTCTAACCACCTGAGCTACAGACCCAATAAAGTGACTCTTTCTAAACAAACAATCTGTGTGAACACTTACGAGCTCTTCGTAAGGAGGTGATCCAACCGCAGGTTCCCCTACGGTTACCTTGTTACGACT
>NZ_JAFNNJ010000001.1:0-1655 GCF_026536825.1 Gilliamella sp. B3367 | reverse complement strand
CCCTAAACAAACAATCTGTGTGAACACTTACGAGCTCTTCGTAAGGAGGTGATCCAACCGCAGGTTCCCCTACGGTTACCTTGTTACGACTTCACCCCAGTCATGAATCACACCGTGGTAAACGCCCTCCCGAAGGTTAAGCTATCTACTTCTGGTGCAACCCACTCCCATGGTGTGACGGGCGGTGTGTACAAGGCCCGGGAACGTATTCACCGTGACATTCTGATTCACGATTACTAGCGATTCCGACTTCATGGAGTCGAGTTGCAGACTCCAATCCGGACTTAGACGTACTTTATGAGGTCCGCTTGCTCTCGCGAGGTCGCCTCCCTTTGTATACGCCATTGTAGCACGTGTGTAGCCCTGGTCGTAAGGGCCATGATGACTTGACGTCGTCCCCACCTTCCTCCGCTTTATCAACGGCAGTCTCCTTTGAGTTCCCGACCGAATCGCTGGCAACAAAGGATAAGGGTTGCGCTCGTTGCGGGACTTAACCCAACATTTCACAACACGAGCTGACGACAGCCATGCAGCACCTGTCTCACAGTTCCCGAAGGCACTCTCGCATCTCTGCAAGATTCTGTGGATGTCAAGACCAGGTAAGGTTCTTCGCGTTGCATCGAATTAAACCACATGCTCCACCGCTTGTGCGGGCCCCCGTCAATTCATTTGAGTTTTAACCTTGCGGCCGTACTCCCCAGGCGGTCGATTTATCGCGTTAGCTTCGGAGCCCATCACTCAGGGCAACAAACTCCAAATCGACATCGTTTACAGCGTGGACTACCAGGGTATCTAATCCTGTTTGCTCCCCACGCTTTCGCATCTCAGCGTCAGTATCTGTCCAGAAGGCCGCCTTCGCCACCGGTATTCCTCCACATCTCTACGCATTTCACCGCTACACGTGGAATTCTACCTTCCTCTACAATACTCTAGTTAACCAGTTTTAAGTGCAATTCCTAGGTTGAGCCCAGGGCTTTCACACCTAACTTAATTATCCGCCTACATGCCCTTTACGCCCAGTCATTCCGATTAACGCTCGCACCCTCCGTATTACCGCGGCTGCTGGCACGGAGTTAGCCGGTGCTTCTTCTGTAATTAACGTCAATTGATGCACCTATTAGATACACCACCTTCCTCATTACCGAAAGTACTTTACAACCCGAAGGCCTTCTTCATACACGCGGCATGGCTGCATCAGGGTTTCCCCCATTGTGCAATATTCCCCACTGCTGCCTCCCGTAGGAGTCTGGACCGTGTCTCAGTTCCAGTGTGGCTGGTCATCCTCTCAGACCAGCTAGAGATCGTCGCCTTGGTAAGCCTTTACCTCACCAACTAGCTAATCCCATATGGGTTCATCAAATGGCGCATGGCCCGAAGGTCCCATGCTTTGGTTTCTCAACATTATGCGGTATTAGCAGTCGTTTCCAACTGTTGTCCCCCTCCATTCGGCAGATCCCCATACTTTACTCACCCGTCCGCCACTCGTCATCAAGTGCAAGCACTCATGTTACCGTTCGACTTGCATGTGTTAAGCCTGCCGCCAGCGTTCAATCTGAGCCATGATCAAACTCTTCAATTTAAAGTTTGATGCTCAATAACTGTCTCTGACATAATTCAAATGAATCTTCAGTGTCACTTATCAAGACTTAATTTTT